>NZ_MUNZ01000144.1 GCF_002001205.1 Hydrogenophaga sp. A37 | reverse complement strand
GGTTTTATGGGCCTGCGTTCATTAGCGCCCATGTGACGTCGGTGAAGCTCTGTGCGTTGGCGCACGCACATTTGAAGAACCGACTTTTATGATGGAAATAGGGCTGTGCTCTGTAAGCACAGCCCTATTCCAGTGAACACCTCGCCGACCACGCCACCTCCGCCATCCGCTCCCCAGCGGGATCGGTCGCCGTGGGCCCGTCGGCCTGCCTTGTGGGCATCGGCGGGTGTGGTCGGTCTGCTGGTGGCGGGCATCGCGTGGGGCGAAATGGCCGGTTGGCCTTTTTTGCGACAGCCGATGGAGCGCGCCATGACGGGCGCCGCCAAGGTACCCGTGAGCTTGCAGGGTGCGGTGAAGCTGCACCTCATCTGGCGACCGCGGCTGGAAGTCGGCCACCTGCACGTGGCATCCGACCCCCGCTTCAAGGCCCCGCACCTGCTGGATGCGCAGCGCATCGCGCTGGCCTGGCGCTGGGGCGATGTGTGGCGCTGGCAGCGGGGCGACAGCCTGCACATACAAGCCCTGCGTGCCGACCTGCTCGATGCGCATCTGATCCGCACCGCCGACGGCAAGGCCAACTGGCCGATGGGTGCAGAAAAGACGCCCTCGCCAGAGACCGAGGCTTCTGCCCTGGCGGCGCTGCCGAGTTTCGGCAACCTGACCGTGGGCCAAGGGCAGATCGCCTGGGTTGATGCCGTGCAGGACGCTGACGTGGCCGTGAAGGTGCGGGGCCGCGAAGGCAGCGCGGCCAGCGGCCCGGACACGGGCTACGAGGCCTCCCTCACGGGGCGCTACCGCGCCTTGCCGCTCAAACTGGCGGTGCGCGCCGGCAGCACACTGCCCTTGTTGCAGGACCCGGACACCGCTGCCGACGCCACCTGGGTGCCGGTCCGGATTGAGGGCACGGTCGCGGCCACGCGCGTGCTGTTCGACGGCCAGGCCGCTTCGCTGCTGGGCACGCCGCGAATGCAGGGCCAGGTGGAAGTGGCCGGCCCCTCGCTGGCGGACGCGGCCAAGCCTTTGGGCCTGACCTTGCCACGCACACCGGCATACGATTTGCGCGGTGAACTGCAGCAGGACGCCGGTGTCTGGCATTTCAAGACGTCGCGTGCCCACATCGGCAGCAGCCGCCTCCAGGGCGATCTGCAATACCAACAGCACACCCAGCCGCCGCGCCTCTCAGGCACGCTCACCGGCCCCAGGCTCGCCCTGGCCGATCTGGGCCCCGCCATTGGCGGGGACGGCAAGGAGGACACCTCGACGGCTGGCGGCGACCAGGGCAACCGCGCCCTGCCGCAACGCCGCTTCGACTTGCCCTCGCTGAAAGCCATGGATGCCGACGTCCAGGTGGCGATTCAGGAGCTGGATTTCGGTACCGAGGCGATGGCGCCCATGCGGCAGCTGAAGACTCACCTGCTCCTGGATGAAGGGGTGCTGCGGCTGGAGTCGCTGCAGGCGGTGGTGTCGGGCGGACAGTTCAAGGGCATGACGGCGCTGGACAGCAACGCCAGCCCCGCGAAATGGGAAGCCCGCCTGGCGTTCGAAGGCATCGACATGGCGGGTTGGATCCGCGGTCTGCGCCCCGATTCGGCAGAAGGCAAGGCCCCGCCTGCCACCGCAACCACTGCGCTCAAACGCGAGCGCAAGGAGGCGCGCCAGGGCGGAGAGCAGCCCGTGCAGTCCTACCTCACGGGCGAGCTGGTGGGCAACTTGCATCTGCGCGGGGCCGGCAACTCGACCGCCGCCATTCTGGGCTCAGCCGACGGCCCGTTGTACCTCGCGCTGCGCGAAGGCAGCCTCTCTCACCTGATCACCGAAGCCATGGGCATTGATGTCGCTGAGGCACTGGGGGTGATGATCACAGGGGACCGCCCCTTGCCCCTGCGCTGTGCCCGGTTTGATCTGGTGGCGCGCGACGGCGTCGTCCAACCCACCCAGGCCGTGATCGACAACAAGGACAGCACGGTGTGGGTCACCGGCCAGGTCAGCCTTCGCGACGAGTCGCTGAATCTGCACGTGGTCACTCGGTCCAAAGACTGGTCACCGCTGTCGCTGAGAACGCCCGTTACCGTGACCGGCACGCTGGCCGACCCGGCCGTGGGCATCGAACCCAAGCGGCTCGCAGGGCGCGTGCTCGGCGCGCTGGCCCTGGGGGCGGTGGCAGGCCCTGCGGCCGCCGTGCTGCCGCTGATCGAAACCGGCAGCCCCGGCGCCAAGGACCCGTGCAACCCGCCGGGCGCAGCGGGTGCACCGCCACCGCCACCGCCACCGCCACCGCCTTCGCCTTCGCCTTCGCCACCAACTCCGATCCGAAGGTGACGTGGGCCCATCAGCCCTCCACCCGAAACTGCTTCGCCGCAAAACCCCAGACCATGCGCGACGCGTCCGGCCCCTGCCGGTCGCTGAACGCCTGGCTCGCGGCGCCGCCGCTCCACGCGTGGGCCAGGCCGTTCACGGCAACCAGCGTGGCCACGGTGCTGCCCCGGCGCTTGAAGTCGGTGACCGACATCGGGTAGCGCTTGCCCCGCTGCACGCTGCGCGCCTGGCCCGCCTTCGCCCCGGCCGCGTCGGCCCAGACCTGGGCCGCGGCCAGGCCGTTTTTGGGCGAGACCACGCCGTCGCCGTCGCCGTGGATCACCAGCAAGGGCGGCCAGTGGGCCTCCATCAGGCTCGGCGTGGCCGCCAGCGGCATCGTGGCGCGATGGCCGTGCATAGCACCCAGCGCCGACAGCGAGGAGTGCGCGGTGCCCGGCGGAATGCCCGAATGCATGATCACCGCCTTGAAGCGCCCCGGGTGCCGGGTGACCACCAGGGCGGCCATGCTGGCACCGGCCGACAGGCCGGCGATGGCCACGCGCGCCTTGTCCACCGGGTACAGCAGGCAGACCTGGTCCACCGCCTTCATGATCAGCGCGGCTTCGCCATAGGCACGGCCGCTGCCCGTGTCGAACCAGTTCCAGCAGCCCTGCGCATTGGCGAGACGGTCCTGCTCCGGGTAGAGCACCATGAAACGTTCGCGCATCGCGATGCGGTTCATGCGCGTGCTCGCCGCGAAGCTGTTGGCGTCCTGACCGCAGCCGTGCAGCATCACCATCAGCGGCAGGCGCTCGCCGAACTGAACCTCCGGCGGGCGGTACAGCCGAAAGCGCCGGGCACCGGCCGCGCCCATGGAGACGCCGGGAATCCAGGCCCCGGCACCGGGTGGCGGTGTGCGCCTGGCCACAGCGGGCTTCAAGGCCTTGTTGAGCGCCCGGGTGCCGGACGCGGTCGCCAGCCGCGTCATCGCGTTGAGGCTGCGCTCGAAACTTTTGGCCCAGGTGGACGTGCGTGGTCGTCGTTTCATGTGGGTCATTCTGCATGGCGTGGAACGTCCACGGCAGCCATGTGATGCATGTGCGAAAGCGCACAGACCCTGCGCGCTCACAGGCGTATTTTGGTTCCGCGAACGGCGTGGCGAGCGGGTGTGAAAACGGCCCGGCGCGGCGCTCGCTGGACCCCTTTCCGTGGCACGGCCCCGCGCCGCCCGCTGATCGCTCATCCCCCTCTCAACCCGAGGTTCATCCCATGAAAACAGACCCACAGACCAACGCGGCGCTCTCCCACATCGCCGAGCTGATAGAAGACATTCCGGCCGCCATGCTCACCACGGTGGAGATCGACGGCAGCCTGGCCAGCCGGCCGATGGCGCCACTGAAGATGGACACCAACGGCGCGTTGTGGTTTTTCACCGACCTGCGCTCGCCAAAGGTTGACCACCTGAGCGTGGTCAATCTCAGCTTCTCCGACGCATCGAACGGCACCTACGTGTCGTTGTCGGGCCGCGGCACGATCGACACCGACCGCAGCCGCATCAACAGCCTGTGGACGGCCTACGCCAAACCCTGGTTCCCGGACGGTCCCGACTCGCCGAACCTGGCACTGCTGAAGTTCGTTCCCGACGCAGCGGACTACTGGGATTCGCCCAACAGCAAGATGGTCCGCACTTTCGGCGTGATCGCGTCGATGGTGGCGGGCAAGCCCATCGCGATGGGGGAACATGGCTCGCTCACCGGCCTGTCGGCGGGGGCTTCGGCCGCACCGGTGGCAAAACATGCAGCCTCGGCCAAAGCCGATTGAGCCGGCTGAGCCTGCGAAAGGCCCACTGGGCGCCTACCAGGCCAAGCGCAACTTCGCGCTGACGCCGGAGCCCGCGGAAGGCGGCCCCACCACTGGCCCGTCCGTGGCCGCTGGGTTGAGCTTCGTGGTGCAAAAACACTGGGCCAGCAGCCTGCACTACGACTTCAGGCTGGAGCTCGACGGCACATTGAAGAGTTGGGCCGTGCCCAAGGGGCCCAGTGTCGACCCGAGCGTCAAACGCATGGCCGTGCAGGTGGAAGACCACCCGCTGGCCTATGCGAGCTTTGAAGGCACCATACCGACCGGACAATACGGCGCGGGCAAGGTCATCGTGTGGGACGCGGGCACCTGGCACCCTCTGGAGGACCCGCAACAAGGGCTGCTCGAGGGCAGCCTGAAGTTCGAGTTGCGGGGCCACAAACTGCACGGGCGATGGGCGCTGGTACGCATGAAGGGCAAAGACGAGAAGCGGCCGGCCTGGTTGCTGATCAAAGAGAAAGACCCCCACGCCCGGGCCTCCGCGGAATTCAGCGTGGTCGACGAGCTGCCGGACAGCGTGAAGTCCCTCGGATCCCCTTCCCTCCCCGGCTTGCCCGCCGAGGCCACGCCATCGGTTCTGCCCCGCACGCTGGCGCCCCAGCTCGCCACGCTGGTGACCGCCCCGCCACCGGACGCGGCCGAGTGGCTCTACGAAATCAAATTCGATGGCTATCGCATGCTGGTGCGCAACGACGCCGGGGGCGCGCGTTTCCTGACCCGCAACGGGCATGACTGGACCGACAGGCTGCAGCCGCTTCAAAGCGCCTTCGAAGGCCTCCAGCTCCCGCCGGGCTGGTACGACGGCGAGATCGTGGCGCCCAACGAAGCGGGCATTCCCGACTTCGGCGCGCTGCAGCAGGCGTTCGACACCCAGCAGACGGTCCCTGTGGTGCTGTACCTGTTTGATGTGCCCTACGCCGCGGGGCACGACCTTCGCCACGCCCCCCTGCAAGCACGGCGTCAGTTCCTGAAGGCGCTGCTTGCGGCGTCGAACACGGACCTCGTCCGCTTCAGCGAGGCGTTTGATGCCACGCCTCAGACCGTGGTCGCATCGGCCTGCAAGCTGGGCCTGGAGGGCGTGATGGCCAAACGCCTCAGCAGCCCCTACCGCTCTTCGCGCTCGGCAGACTGGGTCAAGCTGAAGTGCAGCCAGCGGCAGGAGTTCGTGATCGGTGGCCACACCGCTCCCCAAGGTGCTCGCAGCGGCTTCGGCGCGCTGCTGCTCGGTGTGCACGATGCAGAGGGCGCGCTGCAATACGTCGGCAATGTCGGCACGGGCTTCAGCGAAAAGGCCTTGAAAGATCTCAAGAAGGCCCTGGATGCGAGGGCGCGAAGCACGAGCCCTTTCGTCGCCGCCGACTCGAAGATCGACGGCCAGCCACAGTGGGTCGAACCGACCCTGGTCGCCGAGGTGAGTTTCGGGGAGTGGACACACACCGGCCGCATCCGGCATGCCGTGTTCCGGGGCCTTCGGGACGACAAGGACGCCCGCACCATCGTGCGCGAGAAGGCGCTGCGCCTGTCGTCCGCCCCGGCGCCGAACCCTGCGCCTGCGCGCAAGGCGCCTGCCATGTCCAGCCAGGTTCAGGTGACGAACCCGAGACGGGTGATCGACGCCAGCACGGGCACGAGAAAGTTCGAACTGGTCCGCTACTACGACCTGATCGCCGACCTGATGATGAAACACCTGAAGGGTCGACCGGTGTCGCTGCTGCGCGCGCCCGACGGTGTGGGTGGCCAGCTGTTCTTCCAGAAACATGCGGACACCGGGAAGCTGGCCGGCATCAAGCAACTGAGTCCCGAGCTCGACCCCGACCACCCGCCGTTGATCGAGGTGGCCAGCCATCGGGGCCTGCTGTCGGCCGCGCAATGGAACGTGATCGAGTTCCACACGGTGAACGGCAGCGCCGCGTTCTACGAGCACCCGGACCGCATGGTGTTCGACCTGGACCCCGGTGAAGGCGTGGCCTGGTCCCAGGTGCAGGAAGCCGCGGAACTGATGCATGCGTTCCTGACCCAGCTGCGCCTCTCGTCGTTCCTGAAGACCAGTGGCGGCAAGGGGCTTCACGTCGTGGTGCCCCTTAAGCGCCTGCACGACTGGGCCACCGTCAAGGGGTTTTCTCAGGCCGTCGTGGCGCACATGGCGAACACGATTCCGCAGCGCTTCGTGGCCCGCAGCGGCCCGAAGAACCGCGTCGGCAAGATCTTCATCGACTACCTGCGCAACGGGCAAGGCGCCACCACGGTCTGCGCCTGGTCGGCGCGCGCGCGGCCGGGACTGGGCATCTCCGTCCCCGTGACCTGGGAAGAACTGCCCTCGCTGCGCGGCGGCGACCACTGGTCGGTCAAAACGGTTCAAGAACGCCTGGCCGTGGGGAATAAACCCTGGGCCGGCTATGCCAGGTCCGCACGCGGTCTCAAGGCGGCGATGTCAACCCTGGGCCACACGCCGCCTGCGGCCTGAGAGGCTGAGTCGCTCTTGAACCCTCCGCTCTTCATTCACCCACTGTCGGTCCTGTGCCGAACAAGGAGTTCCCATGCCCCGTGTGATCTGGAAAGGCGCCATCACCTTCGGCCTCGTGCATGTGCCCGTGGCCCTGTACCCGGCCTCGCAAGATGTCGGCATCGACTTCGACTGGCTCGACAAACGATCGATGGACCCGGTGGGCTACAAGCGCGTGAACAAGCGCACGGGCAAAGACATCCAGGCCGACAACATCGTCAAGGGCATCAAACAGGACGATGGCGACTACGTGATCCTGAGCGAAGACCAGATCAAGGCGGCCTACCCGAAGTCGACACAAACCATCGAAATCGAAGCCTTCGTCAAGGCCAGCGAGATTCCGTTCACGCTGCTGGAGACGCCCTACTACCTTGAGCCCTTGGGCAAGGGCGAGAAGGTCTATGCCCTGCTCCGGGAGGCGATGTTCGAGGCCGGCGTGATCGGCATCGCTCGGGTGGTGATGCACACCAAGGAGCGCCTGGCGGCGCTGATTCCTTCCGGTGCGGCCTTGGTGCTCAACACCATCCGCTGGGCCAACGAAATCCGCCCCATGGAGGACCTGAAGCTGCCGGCCGAAGGCAAGACCGCTGCAGGCCTGAAACCGGCTGAACTGAAGATGGCCGCACAACTCATCGCCGACATGACCGGCCCTTGGAAGTCGGACGCCTATGCAGAGCAGTTCAGCGATGCCATCGAGGCGCTGGTGAGGAAGAAGGTCGAAGCCGGCGAGACCGAAACGGTGACGAAGCTGGAAGACGCGCCCTCTGAGGCGGTGGCGAGCAACGTGGTGGATCTGACCGAGCTGCTGGCCAAAAGCCTGAGCAAACGCCAGCCCGGAGGCCCCGCCGACGGCACAGCCGCCGGCCCCACGAAGAAGGCCGCGGGCAAGACCCGACGGCGGGCTTGATGCTCCCGGCGAAGGGGCGGGTCAGGGCGGCGGTTCTGTGGAACGTTCTTCGCCCAGCACGATGCGCGCGCCGCGTTGGTAGGTCCAGTAGGCCAGCGCCCAGTTCAGCAGCACGCTGATGCGGTTGCGAAAGCCGATCAGGAAGAACACGTGCGCGGCCAGCCAGAACCACCAGGCCAGCAGGCCCGAGAACTGGAGGCCGCGCAGGTCCACCACCGCCGCCATGCGGCCGATGGTGGCCAGGTTGCCCTGGTCCGCGTACTCGAACGGCCGCGCGCTGCTGCCAGAGAGCCCCGCGCGGATGCTGCGGGCCACATGGGCGCCCATCTGCTTGGCCGCAGGCGCCACGCCGGGCACAGGGCGGCCGTCGGCCCGCGACAAGGCAGCCAGATCGCCGGCGACAAACACCTCCGGGTGACCGGGCAGCGTGAGGTCGGGGTTGACCTTCACGCGGCCGGCCCGGTCCAGCGGCGCGCCCAGCATCGCGCCCAGCGGCGACGCGGCCACGCCCGCGGCCCACAGCACCGTGCGACAGGGCACGAAGTGGTCGCCCAGGCGGTAACCCTGGTCGGTGATGTCGGCCACGGGTGTGCCGCAGCAGACCTCCACACCCAGCGACTCCAGCTGGGCTTTCGTGCGCTGCTGCAAGGCCGGCGGGAAGCTGGCCAACGGCGCCGGGCCGGCCTCAATGAGGCGCACCAGGGCCTGCCGCGGGTCGAACTGGCGGAACTCTTCGCGCAGCGTGTGGCGCGCCAGCTCGGCCAGCGTGCCGGCCAGTTCCACGCCCGTGGGCCCGCCGCCCACGATGGCGAAATGCAGCCATGCCTGCCGTTCGTCCTCGCTGGTGGCGGCCTCTGCCTGCTCGAAGGCCAGCAGCAAGCGGCGGCGAATGGCGAGTGCATCGTCCAGCGTCTTGAGGCCCGGCGCATGGGCGGCCCATTCGTCGTGGCCGAAGTAGGCGTGGGCCGCGCCGCTGGCCACCAGCAGCCGGTCGTAGTGCAGGGTCTGCGGTGCCACGGGTTCGCCCAGTTGAACCGTCTTTGCCGAGACGTCGATGCCGGTCACCTCGGCCATCAGAACCCGCACATTGCGCTGGCGGCGCAGGATGTGCCGCAGCGGCGCGGCGATGTCAGGCGCAGAGAGGCCCGCCGTGGCGACCTGGTACAGCAAGGGCTGAAAGAGGTGGTGGTTGGCCTTGTCGACCAGCGTGATGCGAACCGGTGCCGACGCCAATGCGCGTGTGCACCAGAGGCCGGCAAAGCCGCCACCGATGATCACCACATGCGGCGTGGCCGGGCTCCGTTCAGCATCGGGAAGTGGGTGCGTTGAAATGACGAATCCTTTGAACGGTGGAGGGGCGCATCGGCGGCCCTGGCCCGTTCATTTTCCGTCTCTTGCGCTACGCGTCAACGACATACCGTTCGCAACGCGCTGCGTGCAGCACCTCCTCGGGATGCAGTGCCACCTCGTCGGCGGGCGTTCGACCGCCGAGGGCCTCGGACGGGCAGGCAAACCACTGTGCGGTTTCCCAGGGGTCCAGCACACCACGGAATTCCTTCAGCACCTGCCGGACGCCCGCGCGAAGCGCCATGTCGGGGCCACTGAACTGAAACAGGGGCAACCAGGTCTCGTGTTGCCACTCGAAGTGGACCACCTCACCTTCGACGATCCACCTCGCCAGGGTGCCGATGTTCAAACCGGACCGGCTGGCCAGGAGGGGCATCAGATCGTGCCCCTGAGCCAACCCGCCGCTGAGCCGAAAGCCGTCCAGCATGTTCAGGAATTGTTCGTTCTGGCTCGTGTTCGGGCTACCACCGGCGTCGACGAACGGGGCGGCCCGGAGCATGGACATCTTCTGCATGACTGCCTCCTGTGAAGTGCGCCGAACCTGTGGCGGTCCTGTGTTGATGCGCCGACTTTGAACAGCACCGGTTCCAAGCCTGCATTGGCGCACGGCCTCCACCCCTGGGTCTGTGCGATAGGGGACTGATCGCACCTGTTTGGCCGGGACCACTGCCGCGATGGGTTCGATGCCGCACAGACACCGCCGACACAGGCAAAGAGCATGGCGTTTCCGTGAACCGCGCCACCACAAGGACCCCTTCATGAACACACATTCCATCTGGATCGCTCTCTGTGCTTGTGCGATGGGTCTGAGTGCCTGCGACAAGAAACCCAGCGACCTTCCGCAGCCCACGCTCTCCTCGCCGATGCCGGGCGGGTCTGGCGCGGCCACCGGGCCTGCGACCGACCCGTCGCTGCCATCGGCCGGGTCGGTCTTTCCACCCGGGACCGCAGCCAAGGCCGATCCGGCACTGGGCGAAACGGACGGCACCAGGAAGCCGAAGACAACATCCGACGAGGCGCTGTTGCCCGGGCAGAACAACGATCACTCGGCACCGCTCAGCCCGGCCAAGTGAGCCGCCGGCCGCCACGCCAGCCAACACCCCCATGCCTAGGAGGAACACCATGTCCCTTGCCCACGCTCACAAACCCCGTCTCCCCGACAACGACGTGCCTGAGGAGTTCGAACCGGGCGCGCCGCCCGTCGAACCCGACGAAGGGCCGGTGCCCCCGGCCATCCCGGACGACCCCGAGCACGACCGGATCGTCAACCCCGATGAAACACCCGACATGAAGGCCCGGCCCGGCCCATCCCTGGCCAAGGACGCGGTATGTCCCTGAACCCCAAAAACAAGCGTTCCATTGGACGCCAGGTGGCCACGCCACCGCGTGGCGCGAAAGCGCCGCTGTCGGCGCCCGGATTGCCGTTGCCTCATGAACGCGATGAGACCGTCAACGACACGGCCGAGGAACCCGATCCCAAGATGGTCCAGGCCAAACGCGACCTCGACGCCGGCCTGGTGGACACCGACATGCGCGCGACCCCTGGCCTGGACGCGAAGCGTCGCGCCCGCCAGGTGCCAGGCCCCGGCGGCAAACCACCGTCTGGCGGCTGACCTTCCTTCAACGCCCCCACCACAAGGTTCACCATGAAGACACCCACCACCACCGAGCCCACCGACGACCCGCCGCGCAACCCCATGGGGCTGGCGGAGCAAGCTGCCGCCGCGCAGGCCCTCGCAGCGGCGATGCCGCACAACGCCAACAAGGCGCTGGAGTTCGGCCGCGAGAACGCCGTCACACCGCCGCCTGGCGCCAGCACGCCCAGCCCGTCGCCCGTCGCCACCGCCAGCACCCTGAGCGAGGTCAACATCTCGGCCAAGACCAGCGACCTCGACCGCGTGCGCTCAGACGCGTCGGGCCAGGCGATGACGACGAACCAGGGCGTCTCGATCAGCGACAACCAGCACTCGCTCAAGGCAGGGTTGCGCGGCCCGACACTGCTCGAAGACTTCGTGCTGCGCGAGAAGATCACGCATTTCGATCACGAGCGCATCCCCGAGCGCATCGTGCACGCGCGCGGCTCAGCGGCCCATGGCTTTTTCGAGGCCTACGAACCGCTGACGGCGTACACACGCGCCGCGCCGTTCCAGACCGCCGGCAAGATCACGCCGGTGTTCGTTCGCTTCTCCACGGTCGCCGGTGAACGCGGCTCCACCGACACCGCGCGCGACGTCCGGGGCTTCGCCGTCAAGTTCTACACCCACGAGGGCAACTGGGACCTGGTGGGCAACAACATCCCGGTGTTCTTCATCCAGGACGCGATGAAGTTCCCCGACCTCGTGCACGCCGTGAAGCCCGAGCCGCATCACGGCATGCCGCAGGCCGCCTCGGCGCACGACACCTTCTGGGACTTCGCCTCGCTCAGCCCGGAGACCACGCACATGCTGATGTGGGTCATGTCCGACCGCGGCATTCCGCGCAGCTTTCGCATGATGCAGGGCTTCGGCGTGCACACCTACCGGCTGGTCAACGCGGCGGGTGAGTCGCACTTCGTCAAGTTCCACTGGTCACCCAAGCTCGGCACCCACTCGCTGGTGTGGGACGAGGCCGTCAAGATCTCGGGCGCCGACCCGGACTTCCACCGCCGCGATCTCTGGGAAGCCATCGAAGCGGGCGAATACCCCGAGTGGGAGCTGGGCATGCAGATCTTCACCGAGGCGCAGGCGTCAGGCTTCAGCTTCGACGTGCTCGACGCCACCAAGCTGATCCCCGAAGAGCTGGTGCCGGTGACGCCGGTCGGTCGCATGGTGCTCAACCGCAACCCGGACAACTTCTTCGCCGAGACCGAGCAGGTGGCGTTCTGCACCGCCCACGTGGTGCCGGGCATCGACTTCAGCAACGACCCCCTGCTGGCCGGGCGCATCCACTCCTACGTCGACACCCAGATCACGCGGCTGGGCGGTGCCAACTTCCACGAGATCCCGATCAACGCCCCGCTCGCCGCGCCCCACAACAACCAGCGCGACGGCCTGCACCGCCAGGCCATCCCGCGCGGCCGTGTCGCCTACGAGCCCAACTCGCTCGGCGGCGGTTGCCCGTTCCAGGCCGGTGCCGCGGGCTTCGTGTCGTTTCCGCAACCGGTGGACGAAGGCCAGGGCGACAAGCTGCGCGGCAACCCCGAAAAGTTCGCTGACCACTACACCCAGGCCACCCTGTTCTACGAGAGCCAGACCGCCGTCGAGCAGGCGCACATTGCGGGCGGCTTCCGCTTCGAGCTGAGCAAAGTCACCGTGCCAGCGATCCGCGAGCGCATGCTGTCTTCGCTGGTCAATGTGTCCGAGGCACTCGCCGCCACCGTCGCCGCCGGGCTGGGCATCGCCGTGCCCCCGGCCATGCCGAAGGCGCTGGTGAACCCCGCCGCGCCCGAGGTCACCACCTCGGCCGCGCTGTCACTGACGGCCCGGCCAGGCAGCGGCGGCATCCGTTCGCGCAGCGTGGCCATCCTCGTGGCCGATGGGGTGGACGGCCCGTCGGTGGCCGCCGCAGGCGCGGCGCTGCTGGCCGCCGGCGCCCAGGTGCACCTGATCGCTCCGCGCCTGGGGCCTGTGCAAGCCGGCAGCGGCGACCCGTTCGAAGCCACCAGAACGCTGGAGAACGCGCCACCGGTGCTGTTCGACGGGGTCGTATTGCCCGACGGCGCCAGCGCCGTGGAAGCGCTGGGGGCGCTCGTCGAGGTGATGGACTTCATCTCGAACCAATACCGGCACGGCAAGACCATCCTGGCCCTGGGGGCCTCGAAAGCGCTGCTCAAGCAGGCTGGCGTTGTGCCGACACTGGCGAGCGGCGAGGCCGATCCGGGCATCGTGGTGGGCACCGCTGCCAAAGCGGAGCGCGCGGTGGCGGCCTTCATCACCGCGCTCGGCAAGCACCGCCACCCCGCACGCGAGGCCGGCGCCCTGGCACTTTGAGCGCAGCGCTGGCGGCCGTGGCCCTATCGCTGGTCGAGAAACGAGTGCACCGCCCGCAGCTCGACCTGGAAATCGGCCATCAGCGGGTCGAGCGTCGCGGTCGGTGGCGTCTGGCGTGTGGCGGCGACCGCTTCGATGTCGGCGCAGATCTGAGAGAGGCGCACCGCACCGACGGCCCGCGCGGCCGACTTCAACTTGTGGGCGGCCTGGAACAGGGTCGACCCCTCACCGCCAGCGTGTGCCTGGGCCATGGCCAGCGCCGCGCCCGTCGTGCTCGCGCGAAAGGTTGCCAGCACTTCCTGAACCACCAGCGGGTCGTCGCCAAGCAGACCCGAGAGCACGCTGATGTCGACCGGTGGCGATGAGAGCGCGGCCGTGGGTCCGCGCACGGCTGCGCGCTCTGGTGTGGGCGCTGACGCGGGCCGCAGGTAGGTTTCGATGGCCAGCTTCAGCTGGGCCAGGCGGATCGGCTTGCTCAGGTAGCCGTCCATGCCGGCCTGGTGGCAGCGCAGTTCCTCCTCGCGCAGGGCGTTCGCGGTCAGCGCCAGGATGGGCAGGCGCGCGGCGCCGCCCACCTCCCCTGCCCGCACCTCGGTGGCCAGCGTGTAGCCGTCCATGAACGGCATGTGGAGGTCGGTCAGCAGCAGGGCATGGCCTCCCCGGCGCCAGCAGTCCAGGGCCTCGACGCCGTTGGACGCCATCTCGGCCCGGTAGCCGAGCAGCGAGAGCTGCTGGTTCAACACCTTCTGGTTGATCTCGTTGTCCTCTGCCACCAGGATCAGCGGTTTCACGGCAGGGCGCTTCCCCTCGCCCGGCAGCGCCAGGAGCGGCATCGGCGCGGAGTCCTGCTCGGCGGGCGGCTCGGCGGCGTCTTCCGGCAGTTGGCGGCGTGCCGCCAGGGCCACGCCGTGCAGGAACCGGGCCCGGTGCAGGCTTTCGCCCTCCAGCCACACCTGATCTGGCGCCGGCCGGCGCGGCGGCTGCCGGCGACCGCTCTCGAAGAGCACGAAGCCCAGCGCCAGCTCGGGGCGCTCCGCCGCCACGGCGCGGCAGGCCGAGAGCACCGGGTCGCTGCCGTCGCTGGTGTCGGGAGCGTCGGCGATGACGACGACACAGGGGCCCGGGCCAACGCCGCGCAACCATGCCTGGGTCTGCGCCGGGGTCTGCCCGTGGGCCACGGCGGCGCCCGCGTGACCCAGGTAGTCGCCCAGGTCGCGGGCGGTGCCGGCCGCATCGCCCACCACCAGGCAGGGCAGCCCCGCCAGCGGCCGCGCCACCGATGCCGGTTCTGGTTGTTCGCCGGCAGGCGCCACCGCGATGGGCAGGCGCACCGTGAAGGTCGATCCGGCGCCTGGCGCACTGCGCACCGCCACCTCACCCCCCATCAGCGACAGCAGGCGGCGCGAAATGCTGAGCCCCAGGCCAGTGCCCCCGAAGCGCCGGGTGGTGCTGGCGTCGGCCTGGGTGAACGGCGAAAACAGGCGCGCCTGGGTGGCGGTGTCCATGCCGATGCCGTTGTCCGATACCTCCAGCACCAGCGTGTCGTTGCCGGCAGGTCCCGTGTCGCGCAGCGCGCGCAAGGACACGGCACCGCGGCGCGACCGCCCCTGGCTGAACTTGATGGCGTTGCCGAGCAGGTTGATCAGCACCTGGCGCAGGCGCGCGGCGTCGCCCAGCATGCCCTGCGGCAGGCGCGGGTCGGTGTACAGGTGAAGGCCCACCCCCTTGTTCACGGCCAGCGGGTGCAAGGCATCGCTGACACCTTCGACGACCGTGGTCACGTCCATCGGCCTGTGATCGATGTCGAACTGACCGGCTTCGATCTTCGAAAAGTCCAGCACGTCGTCGACGATGGCCATCAAGGCATAGGCCGACTCGCGCACGGTGTTCACCAGCTCACGCTGCTCAGGGCGGAGCCGGCTTTCTTCCAGCACGTCGATCATGCCCACCACCCCGTTCATCGGCGTGCGGATCTCATGGCTCATCATGGCCAGGAACGACGACTTGGCGCGGTTGGCCTGTTCGGCCAGTTCGCGCGCCCGCTCCAGTTCCAGGGTGCGGTGGCGCACCCGGTCTTCCAGGCTGGCGTTGAGCTCGCGCAGCGCCTGTTCGCTGCGGCGGCGTTCGCCGATGTCGCGGATGACGGAGACGAAGTGCGTGAAGCCCTCGCCGCCCGTGGCCACCGGTGTGATGTCGATCTCCACGGGGTACTCCCGCCCATCCTTGGTGGACCGCATCAGCTCGACGTGCACCGGCGCGAAACGGTCGACCGCGTCGCGGATGCGCGCCAGCTCGGCCGGGTCCGTCGAGGGGCCATCGAGCATGCCGGGCGAACGGCCGATCACCTCCTCCCGCGAGTAGCCGGTCAGGCGCACGAAGGCATCGTTGACGAACACGATGCGCCGGCCGTGCTGCAGTTCGGGTGCCGGCTCGGTGATGAGGACGACGTCGTTCAACTGCGCCACGCTGGCCTCGAGCAGATTCAGCTGCTGGCGCGCCGCGCGCGCGGCGGTGACGTCGCGGAAGTACACCGTGAGCCCGTCCTCTGACGGGTGGCAGTCGACGCCGAACCAGGCCCGCACCGGCGGGTAATAGGCCTCGAAGGTGATGCCCGTTTCCCCGCCCATGGCACGCTGGTAACAGCGGTCGAAGACCGAACCCACCGAATCGGGAAAGATGTGCCACACCACCTGTCCGAGCAGCGTGTCGCGAGACTTTCCCAACAAGCGCTCGGCTTCGCGGTTGACATAGGTGAACCGCCAGTCCCTGTCGAGGGTGTAGAAGCCGTCGGTGATGCTCTCCAGCGTGTTCGTCAGCCGCGCGGCCAGCTTCTGCGTGTCCTGCGCGGCGAGCTTGCGCTCGGTGATGTCCTGCAACGCGCCCTGGATGTACACGATGCGGCCCGCGTCATCCCGGACCGCCTCGCCCATGGTGCGCACCCAGAAGCGGCGGCCGGTGGCCGATATTTTTTCGGCCTCCACGTCGTAGGGCACGCCGAACCTGGCACAGCGCTCGACCGCTTCACGAACCCCGGCGCGGTATTCGGGCACGAAAGAGGCAATGCCCTCCTCCAGCGAGGGCGAGTAGCCCGCCGGTTCGTCGTGCAGACTGGCCACGATGTCGGACCAGTACAGGTGGTGGTTGACCATGTCCATCCGCCAGCCACCCACCTTGGCCACCCGGCCCGCCATGTCCAGCATCGCCTGGCTGTCACGCAGCGCCTGCTCGGCCAGTTTCTGATCGGTGGTGTCCCGGGCGATGCCAATGACACCGATCACCTCGCCCCGGGCGTTGCGGAAGGCGGCACGCGTCGAGTTGAAGATGCGCCGACCGCCGGGGCCCGTGAGCCACTCTTCGGAGGTGCGCGCCCCGCCCGAGGCGAACAGCTGGCGGTCGTTCTCGATGGTCTGCGAGGCCTCTGCGGCAACGTACAGGTCCCGGTCATCGCAGCCGAGCACCTGCTCGACCGTGCGCCCCGTGAAACGGGCCAGAGCGTTGTTGCACAGCAGGTAGCGGCCTTCAAGGTCCTTGACGAAGACGAGGTCGGGCGTGCCGTCCGCCACGGCCTGCAGCAGTTCCGCGCTGCGCAGGGTGGCCTGTTCGGTCTGTGCGCGGTCGCTGACGTCCACCCGGCCCCCCGTCAATGCCTCCAGCTCCTGCTTCACCTCGTGCAGGGTCTCGGTGAGCGCCGCGATGCGCGCCTGGCGGTCGGGGTCGGGGAGCACCAACGTCATCAGCTGACGGCGAGCGGCAGGCTCAGGGCAAGCGCCGGGATCGCTGCACCGCCAGCGACACACCACCAGAGCCGTTGGACCGGCCCGTGCATGCCGTCGGTAGGCTCGTCCTGTCCGGTGGGTGCATCACATTCAGGGCAGGGTATGGCATGGCGGTCATGGGCGTTGGGAGAATGGAACGAACAAGATGGAACGAACAAGGCGACATGGCCTGTCGTCGCAGTTTCAGGTGCCCTTGAGCGCCTCTCGAATGGCTTTGATGCTAGAGATTCACCGGTGATAACCCCATACGTACAAGTACCTAGACCCATGCGATCGAGTCATGCGGGCGAGTCATCCAGGGCCGACTGCTTTTGCGTGTCCGACCGCAGGAAAGCCAGCAGCGCATCGTTGAACGCCTGCGCGTGGGACACGTTCAGGCCGTGTGGTGCGCCGGGCAAGGTCACCAGCTGGCTGTGCGGCACGGCGCGGTGGGTGCGCTGGCCCGAGCCTTCGATCGGCACGATCGCATCCGCATCGCCGTGAATCACCAGTGTGGGCACCCTCACCTTCTCCAGGTCTTCGCGGAAGTCGGTCGTGCCAAACGAGTCCATGCAGGCCAGCGCGGCGTGCTGCGCCGACTGGAGGCACAGGGCGACCGCCTCTTTTCGCTGCGATTCGGTGACCTGAAGCACGCCGTTGGCCGAGAAAAACTCTTCGGTGAAATCATCGAAGAAGGCATCGCGGTCATGCTCCAGTGCCGTCTTCATCTTTTGCGCCGCTTCGGGGGCGAGCGGCCCCTCGGGGTTGTCGGCGGTGTTCATCAGGTACGGCGGAACGGCCGCGGCAAACACCACGCTGTGCAGGCGCGCCTCACCGTGCCGCGCGATGTAGCGGGCCACCTCGCCCCCGCCCATGGAGAACCCCACCAGCGTCACGTCCTGCAGTCCGCACTGGTCCATCACGCGCTCCAGGTCGTCGGCCAGCACGTCGTAGCTGTAGCCCGATGCCGGCTTGTCCGACCGCCCGAAGCCGCGTCGGTCGTAGGCCACCACGCGCAAGCCGGCAGCTTGGAGCACCGGCACCTGCAACGCCCAGGCCTCTGCGGACAAGGGCCAGCCATGGATCAGCACCACCGGGCGGCCGTCGCCACCGCTGTCTTCGATGTGCAGGCGAACCGGCTCGGCCAGCGCAGCGTCGGCGCCGTCCACAGCCTCCAGGTCGACCGTGGCGCCCGCGGCGGCTCCGCCGAGCGCGCCGGCAACGGCACCCAGCGTGGCCCCGGCCACGATCCCCACGGGGCCGGCCATCGCCACGCCGATGGCGGCGCCCGTGGCCGCCCCGGCCACCATGCCACCGCCCACCAGCACCGATTGGCTCTCACGTTCGGCTTCATGGGGTTCCAGGGGCGTCTGTGCGGCCGGGTTCGGGTCCTGCGACGGAATACCGTGCCCGGGGTTGGCCTGCTGGGCCATGTCTTCATCCACGGGGGCGGCGTTGTTTGGCGGGGTGGTCGATGGGCTCATGTGCGTCTCCTGCTTCTGCTTCAGTGGAAGGTGGGAAGAACATGAGGCCCGGTCTGAGTTCACCTGTCTGTGCGCCGCCATACAGAGCTGTTCAGGATCGTGCGTTGGTGCGCTGGCACACCGACAGCGCCTCTTTTGAGCGGTGAAATGATGAAACGAACCCGATGGCTTGTACATGGGATTCGCGTTTGAACGTCCTTCAACATCAGCCCAAGAGGCCACCCATGAACAGCATCATCTACATCGTCGGCCTGGTGGTCATTGTTCTCGCCGCCCTGTCGTTCTTTGGCTTGCGCTAAGGCGACGCTGATAAGTCCCCGTGGATGCAGGCGCCTGCTGTCGGGATGGGCTGCAAGGCGCAAAATGCAGACGGGCCGGGCGGCCCGGCGAGGCTTTGCTACGCCGCAGACCGCCCGAGAGCAAGATGCCCGCGCCACGAGGGACTTATTCAGCGTTGCCTAATGGCCTGTTCACAGACAGCGCCGGACCGCCGTTCTGCGATCAGTCAGGGAATTGCTCGACGGATCCAGACCGTGTAGCCGGCACAACCGCGGCCTGCAACAGCCGCTTGAACTCGGCTACATCACCCGGCCCTGCGCCGCAGCGCGTCAGTCCCGGTCCGGCGCCCCCAGCGGAAAGAACGAGCGGAACGGCCGCGCCTCTTCCACCGCGCGGGCAAAGGACGGGCGGCTCAACAAACGCGCCCGGTAGGCACGCAGCGCTGGGTAGGTCTCAGGGATCTGATGCACCCAGTCCGCGTAAAAGAGCGAGGGCGCGGCGGCGCAGTCGGCCAGTGTGAAGTCGGCACCGTTGGCCCAGGTCTTGCCAGCGAGGTGGCCGTCGAGCCAGGCGTAGGCGCGCTCCAAACGCTCAGCGGCCATGGCCCGCCCTTCTTCGATGGTCATCGGATAGCGCTTGAGCGCGCAGTCCACGGCCAGTTGCATCGCGCTCATCACGTACAGATCGAAGTAGCGGTCGAGGAAGCGCACATCCAGCGCAGCCAACGGGTCGGCGGGCAGCAGGCGCACCGGCCCGGGGTGCGCGAGTTGCAAATACTCAATGACGAGGCTGGTCTCGACGATCTGGCGCTCGCCGTCCAGCAGCATCGGAAATCTGGCGATGGGCCAGCGTCGCAACCACTCGGTCGCGTGCTCCGGCGTGTCGGGCCCGATGCAACGGAACTCGAAGGGCGTGCCGTTTTCGTACAGCGCGATGAGCGCCTTCTGGGTGTAGGAAGAGAAGGGGTGGCCGTAGAGCGCAAGCGACATGGTGGAACCTCGTGATTCAAGTCGATGGTCATCTGAGAACCTTGGAACTCTACAGGACCAACCCGGAACCACGCACCTGGCCTTATGCTTTCCCGGAGGTCTTGCCACCAGGCTGCCCCACCATGCAAAACAACCTGAACCCACCCGCTCCGCGATGGCACAGCCCTTGGCCCTGGCTCACGTGGCTGGTCGGCTGGGCGCTGATGCTGGCGCTCGACCGCCACCTCGATCTGGCCAACCTGGCCATGCTGCTGATGCTGACCTCGGTCGTGGCGTCGCTCTGGCTGCCCGGGGGCATCAGCGCAGCGGCCAGCGCGGCCGGGGTGATGGTCTTCAACTGGGCCTTTGTGCCACCGCGCTTCACCTTCACGGTGGAGCTGCACCAGCACACCCTGTTGCTGCTGGCGATGCTGGTGGCGAACTGGATCATTTCAGGTTTGATGATCCGCCAACGCCAGCTGGCCGACGCTGCGCGCCAGGTGGCCGAGCGCGAGGCTCGCTTGCGCAGCTGGGGCGACACGCTGCGCGACGCGGCCGATCCCGCTGCCCACGCCAGCGCCCTGCACGCCGCGCTGGCCGAGGCCACGCAGGCGCCGGTCGCGGTGTCGGTGCTGCGGGGCCTGGGCGCCCAGCCCGAAGACGACTCCACCCTGCACGTGGGCAACGCCAACGACGAGCAGCGCGCGGGGCTCGCCCTGTGCATCCGCGACGGCCGAGCCATGGGTTCAGGCACCGGCCGCTACGACGAGCTGCCCGACGGCTACCTGCCATTGCGCGGGCGCGGTGTGACGCTGGGTGCGGCGCTGGTGTGCGACATGGCCACGCTGCGCCACGGCCCGGAACTGCGGCCTCACCTGCAAGCCCTGTGCGACCAGATGGGCAGCGCCCTGCACCGCTCGCTGATCACGGCGCAGGCGCAACGCTCCCGCGAACAGGCGCAACTGCAGGCCACGCGCAACGCGCTGTTGGCCGCCATCTCGCACGACTACCGCACGCCGCTGGCCACCATCATGGGAGCGGCCTCAGCCCTGCACGACCAGGCCGACAAGCTCGACGCTGACCAACGCCGCCGCCTGGCCGGTGGCATCGTGGAGGAAGCGGAACGCCTGAGCCGCCTGACCGACAACACGCTGCAGCTGGCGCGGCTGGACGCGCCCTCGGTGCAACTGCGGTGCGACTGGGAATCGGCCGAAGAGATCGTGGGGGCCGTGCTGCGCCGCGCGCGACGCCGCCCCGACGGCGCGCGGGTGAAGGCTTGGGTTGAGCCCGACATGCCGCTGCTGTGGTGCGATCCGATGCTGGTGTCGCAGCTGCTGGACAACCTGCTGGACAACGCGCTCAAGTACAGCCCGAACGGATCACCGGTGGAGCTGCAAGTGCGCCGCCAGGGTGGCGAGGCGCTGCTCAGCGTGTGCGACCACGGCCCGGGCATCGCGCCGGCGTGGCGCGAGCGGGTGTTCGAGGTGTTCCAGCGCGGCGACGAGACCCGCCGCTCCCCCTCGGTGGAGGCCCGCCGCGAGGGTGCCGGCGTGGGCCTGGCGGTGTGCCGCGCCATCGCCCGGGCCCACGGCGGGGAACTGCGCCTGCAGGCCCGCGCGCACGGTGGCAGCTGTTTTGAATGCGCCCTGCCTTTGCGTGAACTGCAGCCCACACCGCCCGAAGAAGGCCCGCCATGAGCCAGCGCATCCTGCTGATCGAGGACGACCGTGAGCTGCGCGCAACGCTGAAAGAAGCGCTCTCGGTGGAGGGCTACGCGGTGCAGACCTCGGCCAGCCTGGCCGACGCACGTGCACTGATGCAGCACGCCAATCCGGACACCGCGCCCGAGCTGGTGCTGCTCGACCTGGGCCTGCCCGACGGCGACGGCGAAGATTTTCTGGCCGAGTTGCGCGGCCAGCGCGGCACACCGGTGATCGTGATCTCGGCCCGCGAGGCCGAGGGCCAGAAGATCCGCCTGCTCGACAGCGGTGCCGACGACTACCTCGTCAAACCCTTTGGCATCGGCGAGCTGCTCGCGCGCATGCGCGTGGCGCTGCGCCACCGGGGCCGGCGCAGCCAGCCGGCGGTGCTGAGCTACCGCCAGGGCGCGCTGGACATCGACCTCACCACCCGGAAGGTGCGCCGCGACGGGCAGGAGGTGCACCTCACCCCAACCGAGTTCAAGCTGCTGGCCCGGCTGGTGCGCCAGACCGGCCAGGTGGTCACGCACCGCCAGCTGCTGGCCGACGTGTGGGGCGCCGAACACACCGAGCAGACGCAGTACCTGCGGCTCTACATGGGTCAGCTGCGCGCCAAGCTGGAGGTGGACAGCGCCGAGCCGCAGCACCTGCTGACCGAGCCGGGCGTGGGCTACCGCATCGCGGAACAGGCGTGAGCCCCCTGCGCCGCTGAGCTGTATCTGCTCTGCCCTTATGCGATCCTGATGCGCGCGGTGCCATCGTGCAGGCCTCGGAAACACCGGAGCCTTCATGAACACCGCAGCGCAGAGCGCCACACCCTCCCACGCCACCGCCGCCCCGGGCGAAGCATCGCCCGCCCGCCAGGGCAAAGCCGCCCTCACCCTGGCCGCGCTCGGCGTGGTGTACGGCGACATCGGCACCAGCCCGCTCTACACCGTCAAGGAAATCTTTGCGCCCCACACCGGCGTGCCGCTGGACGCGCTGCACCTGATCGGGGCCGTGTCCACCATCTTCTGGGCGCTGATGCTGGTGGTCACGCTGAAGTACGTGATCCTCATCCTGCGCGCCGACAACAACGGCGAGGGTGGCGGCCTGGCGCTCACCGCGCTGGCCGCCAAGGCGGTGCAATCGCGCCCGGCCCTGCGCAGTGGCCTGCTGCTGCTCGGTGTGTTCGGCGCCACGCTGTTCTACGGCGACAGCGTGATCACGCCCGCCATCTCGGTGCTGGGCGCCATGGAAGGGCTGGAGCTGGTCACACCCGCGCTCAAGCCCTATGTGGTACCGATCACGCTGGCCATCCTGGTCGGCCTGTTCTTCGTGCAGCGCTTCGGCACCGCCGTGGTGGGCCGCTTTTTCGGGCCCATCATCGTGTTGTGGTTCGTGGTGCTCGGCGTCGTTGGCGCGATGCACATCGCGCAGCAGCCGGCCATCCTGGCGGCGCTCAACCCGCTGCACGCCTGGACCTTCCTGATGGACCGGGGCTGGCACGTGTTCGCCGCCGTGGGCGCCATCGTGCTCGCGCTCACCGGCGCTGAGGCGCTGTACGCCGACATGGGCCACTTCGGCCGCAGGCCCATCCAGCTGGCCTGGACCGGCCTGGTGCTGCCCGGCCTGGCGCTGAACTACCTGGGCCAGGGCGCACTGCTGATCGGCGACCCGAGCGCCATCCAGAACCCCTTCTACCGCCTTTTCCCCGAACCCTGGGTGCTGCCCGCACTGTTGCTCGCCACGCTGGCGGCCATCATCGCCTCGCAGGCCGTGATCTCGGGCGCCTACTCCATGACCAAGCAGGCGATCCAGCTCGGCTTCTTGCCGCGCATGACGGTGCGCTACACCTCGGCGCGCGAGATCGGGCAGATCTACATGCCCGCCGTCAACTGGGCGCTGCTGGCCGGCGTGGTGGCGGTGGTGCTGTTCTTCGGCAGCTCATCGGCGCTGGCCAGCGCCTACGGCATCGCCGTCACGCTGACCATGATGATCACCACCGTGCTCACCTTCTTCGTGGTGCGCGATGGCTGGCGCCTGCCGGCGTCGCTGGCCTGGGGCGCCACAGCCTTCTTCCTCGCCATTGACGCGCTGCTGGTGGCCGGCTGTGCCATCAAGTTCCTCGACGGCGGCTGGTTCCCGCTGGCGCTGGGCCTGCTGCTCTTTGGTGCGATGAGCACCTGGGCGCGTGGGCGCACGCTGGTGTTGCAGAGCATCCGCGCCGAAGGCCTGGTCTTGCAGGACTTCATTGACACGCTGGACCCAAGCACCGTCAACCGCGCGCAGCGCACCGCCGTGTACGCCGTGGCCGACCCGACCACCGTGCCACAGGCGCTGCTGCACAACCTCAAACACAACCAGGTGCTGCACGAGCGCAACGTGATCCTGACCGTGGTGTTCCGCGACGTGCCCTGGGTGCCCGTGGCGCAGCGGCTCGACATCGCGCCGCTGGGCCACGGCTTCTGGCGCGTGACAGTGAATTTCGGGTTCATGAACACGCCCGACGTGCCCAAGGCGCTGGAGCTCGCGCAGGCCCAGGGCCTGCCGATCCCGCTGTTTGAAACCACCTACTTCCTCAGCCGGGAAACGGTGGTGCCCACGCCCGGCGGCGGCATGGCGAACTGGCGCGAACGCCTGTTTGCCACCATGAGCCAGAACGCCGGTGGCGTGGTGGAGTTCTTCAGATTGCCCGGCAACGCGGTGGTGGAGCTGGGCACGCGGGTGCAGATCTGATACGGTTTTGCATTCAAGCGTAGAACAAGGCGCGAAGCCGCAGACAGTGCTACAGCACGGCAAGGCGAAGCAACGCAGTTATACGTTTGAAGGCAACGCCGTATGAAACTGGCTCAGATCGGGTCGCCCAGCACCTTGGAGAGCGCCGCGATGTTGGCGGCGCTGGGCACTTGCGGCTTCATTTCGTCTTCGGCGGCGGTGGCGTTTTCGTGTGCCTGAATGGCATTGACCATGCTGTACTGGTCTTCCCAGCTGATGGTCTTTCCCGGGGGGCAGAGGTCGCGCACGGTGCCGAACCAGTAGTAGCCGTCGTTGCCACCAAAGAGCTTGTCGATGCCGCCGGCGTCGCCGTTTTTGAGGCCGTGGGCGGCGAGGATCTGGTTGAGCTTGTGATGGGAAACGGAATAACGCATGTGGGTCCAGTGGTGGATGTCGATGTGCAGGCTGGCGCGAAGGCCGCCTGGTGAGGTGGGCGATTTTACTGAGGCAAGCGACCGACCTGCCCCACCTTGCCCCAATGGAGGGAAGCCCTTGCGCCTACCGGACAGGCCAGCGTCCCAAAGCCCCGCACAATGGCCGCGTGAAAACCCGCCACTTTGCCCAGCTCGTGGGCCTGTCTGCCCTGTGGGGCGCCTCCTTCCTGTTCCTGCGCATCGCGAGCCCGCTGCTCGGGCCGCAGGTCATGGCCTTTGGCCGCGTGCTGCTGGCGACGGCAACGCTGGCCGTGCTGATGGCGGCGCTGCGCGAACCCTGGCCCTGGCGCCACTGGCGCGAGCTGCTGCGCCTGAGCACGCTCTCGCTGGCCGCTCCGTTCCTGCTCTATGCCTGGGCCGCCCTTCGCCTGCCGGCGGGCTACAGCGCCCTGCTCAACACCACGGTGGTGCTGTTTGGCACACTGGCCTCGGCCTGGTTGGGGCAGGACACGTTGAGCGGGCGCAAGCTGCTGGGTTGCGCGCTGGGTTTCGTGGGTGTGGGGCTGATCCTGCAACTGGGGCCGGTGAAGCCGGACGCGGCCACCATCACCGCGGCGCTGGCCTGCATCGTGGCAGCGGCCTGCTACGGCGTCTCGACGCCGCTGATGAAGCGCGCCACCACCCACATGCAGCCGCTGGCCATTGCGGCGGGCATCAGCGCGGTGGCCATGGTGTTGCTGCTGCCCGGCGCGCTGTGGACGCTGCCGCAAGCCAACTTCACGCCCACGGCCATGGTGGCGCTGCTGATCATGGGCGTGTTCACCTCGGGCCTGGCCTATTGGCTGAACCTGCGCATCATCCGCCACGTGTCGCCGGTCGCCGCCACCAGCCCGGCGTTCCTGATTCCGGTGTTCGGCGTGACCTGGGGCCACATCTTCCTGGGCGAAACGGTGTCGCCGGGCATCTTCGCCGGGGGCGCGCTGGTGCTGCTGGCGACCGCGCTGGTGACGGGCTTCAACCCGCTGCGCCGAGCCGAGATCGACAACCCCAAACCCTGAACCACACGCCAAAAAAGGCGGCTGCCGCAGGCAGTTTTCTTTATGCCCCCGGAGCGCCCCCCAGGCGCCTGAGATGGTCCCGCCCAGGGCACCGCCGGGCCCGCTTTGCCGGACGGCCAGTGCCGCCCCCTGGGGGGTAGCGCGAAGCGCTGCGGGGGGGACTCAGGTCAAACCGCTGCGGGCGCTGGCGCCGCGTGTGCGCCGCCGAGGAACAGGCGTTCGATGTTCGGGTCGGCCAGCAACTCGCTCGCGGGCTTGTGCAGCACAAGGCGGCCCGACTCCAGCGCGATGGCGTAGTCCGACACCTTCAGCGCGCTCTTCACGTTCTGTTCCACCATCAGCACCGTGGTGCCCTGGTCGGCCAGCTTGCGCAGCAGCTTGAACACGTCCTGCACCACGATGGGCGAGAGGCCGATGCTGGGCTCGTCGATCAGGATCACCTTGGGCCGCAGCAGCAGCGCGCGGCCGATCTCCAGTTGCTTCTGCTCACCGCCCGACAGGCTCGACGCCGCGCTGTGCAGCCGCTCCTTGACGCGCGGAAAAAACTCCAGCACCTCGGGAATGCGCTCGTGCGTGGTCTTCATGCCCAGCGTGATGCCGCCCAGCTCCAGGTTTTCGTAGACCGAGAGCTGACCAAACAGGTTGCGCCCCTGCGGCACAAAGGCCACGCCCTGGGCGAGCAACGCCTTCTGGCTGGCACCGGAGATGTCTTTGCCGTCGAGCAGGATGCGGCCCTGGCGCGGCTTGAGCAGGCCGAACAGCGCCTTCAGCGCGGTGGATTTGCCCGCTCCGTTGGGGCCGAGCAGCAGCGTGATCGAACCCCGCTGCGCCTTGAAGCTGAGGTTGTTCAGGATCATGAAATCCTTGTACCCCGCCACCACGTCGTCGAATTCAATGCAGGTATCGGACATGTGTGTTTCCCCTCAGCTTCCCAGATAGGCGTCGAGCACCTGCTTGTTGCCGCGAATCTCGTCAGGCGTACCGATCGCCATGACCTTGCCCTCGACCATCACCATGATGCGGTGGCACAGGTCCATCACGAAGTCCATGTTGTGTTCGATCACCACGAAGCTGCTCCGCTTGCCGAAGCGCGGGTTGCGGTTCAGATCTTTCAGCAGCGTGCTGATGCCGCCCACCAGGCTGGGGTTCACGCCCGCGCAGGGTTCGTCGAGCAGCACCAGGTCGGGCTCACTCATGAAGGCCATGGCGATGTCCACCAGCTTCTGCTGGCCGTAAGACAGTTCACCGGCTTTCTTGTCGGCCACGTGGCGGATGCGGAACTGGTCGATCAGCGCGTCGGCCTTGTCGCCCAGACCCGAATCCCCGGGCGCGAACATGCGGCTGAACATGCTGCCCTTGTGCTCCTGGGCGGCGACGATCAGGTTGTCGCGCACCGTCATCTTGCCGAACACCTGCAGCGTCTGGAAGGTGCGGCCAACACCGCGGCGGTTCAGCTCCAGCGGGCCGAGCTGCGTCACGTCTTCGCCGTTGAGCTGGATCTTGCCTTCGTCGGGCGTGATCTGGCCGAGCATGGAGTTGAACAGCGTGGTCTTGCCCGACCCGTTGGGGCCGATCACACCGAAGATTTCACCGGGTTGCACCTGGAAGCTCACGCCGCCCACGGCCTGTATCGCACCGTAGGCCTTCTTCAGGCCGGTGACCTGCAGCACGGGCGTGCCGGCCGGGCGGTCGTGGTGGTGGGTGTGATGCGCGATGGGCGCGTTGGCGGACACCGAGGTCGTGGTGCTCATGCCTGTGTTCCTTTCGTGGCGGCCTGGGCGGCGGCGCTGCGTGCGGCCGAGGCCTCCCTGGCCTGGCGGCGTGCCTTCAGGCGGTCGGGGATGGACAGCAGACCGTCGGGCAGCCAGATCATCAGCAGCACCACGGCGGAGCCGAAGACGAACAGGTACCAGGCCTGCGCAAAGCGCAGCCACTCGGGCAGGATCACGCCGACAGCCGCCCCCACCACCGGGCCAAGGAAGTAGCCCGGGCCACCGACCACAACCATCAGGTACATCATGATCGAAGCGCCCACGGTGAACGGCGCGGGTTCGATGAACTGCACCAGCGAGGCGAACAGCGCGCCCGCCACCCCGGCGTACACCGCGCCGATGGCGAAGCTCAGCAGCGTGTAGTTGCGGATGTCCACGCCCAGGCTCTCGGCGCGGATCGGGTTGTCGCGCAACGCCGTGAAGGCCTTGCCCCAGGGGCTGCGCAGCAGACCCCACAGCAGCAGGCCCATGAGCACCGCCACCGCCAGCACGAAGTAGTAGTAAGGCACGTTGCCCTCGAGACTGATGCCGAACAGCGACGGACGCGCGATGTTGTTGATGCCGAAGGTGCCGCCGGTGAGCCACTCTTCGTTGCGCATCACCAGCCAGATCGCGGTGTTGAAGCCCAGCGTGGCGAAGGCCAGGTAGATGGCCTGCACACGCAGCGCGGGGAAGCCCAGGATCAGGCCGGTGACGAAGCAGATCAGGGCCGCCGCCGGCAGGCCGATCCAGAAGCTGATGCCATGCTGCATCAGGATCGCCACGGTGTAAGCACCGATGCCGAAGAAGGCCGCGTGACCGAGCGATTTCTGGCCCGCGTAGCCCACCGTGAGGTTCAGGCCCATGGCGGCGACGATGTAGACCAGCCAGTAGGTCAGCAGGTAGACACCGTAGCTCTTGAGGTAGTTGGGCACCACCAGCAGCAGGAGTGCGCTGACGATGACCAGAGGAATGGTGAGCTTTTTCATACCTTGCGCTCCACTTTTTTGCCCAGCAGGCCTTGCGGCTTGAAGAGGATCACGACCATGAAGATGATCAGGGCCACGGCGTCCTTGTAGGCCGGCGAGATGTAGGCCGCAGCGAGGTTCTCGCACACGCCCACGATCAGGCCGCCCAGCAGCGCACCGCGCGAGTTGTTGAATCCGCCGATGATGGCGGCGAAGAAGGCCTTGGTGCCCAGCGACTCGCCCATGTCGAACTTGGCGAGGTAGGTGGGCGTCACCAGCATGGCGGCCGCCACCGCAAGCACCGCGTTGATCGCGAAGGTGTAGAAGATCATGCGCGGCACGTTGATGCCCAGCACGCTCGCGCTCTCGGTGTTCTGCGCCACGGCCTGCATGGCGCGGCCGGTCACGGTCTTGGCGAGGAACGCCTGGGTCGCGACCACCAGCAGCATGGCCAGCACGAAGGTGCCGATGTCCTGCAGCGTCACGGTGACACCGGCGATGTTGTAGATCTTGTCGGCGAACAGCGAGGGGAAGGGATGGGCCTCGGCGCTGTAGCCGGCGCGGATGCCGTTGCGCAACGCGATCGACAGGCCGATGGTGGCCACGACGATGGGCATCATCCCGTACTTGAAGAGCGGATCCACGATGCCGCGCTTGAACACCCAGCCCAGCACGAACACCGCCAGCAGGCAGGCCAGCAGGAAGCTGGGCAGCAGCGGAATGCCGAAGCTGAAAAAGGCCAGCATCATGAAGGCGGGCAGCATCACGAACTCGCCCTGCGCGAAGTTGATGGTGCCGCTGGCCTGCCACAGCAGCGTGAAGCCCAGCGCCGCCAGCGCGTAGATGGCGCCAGTGGACAGGCCACTGAAAAAGAGTTGGAGAAAGTCGGTCATGGGGCAATCCGTCCAGAGGGGCAGCCCCACCGGACCTGCCGGACGGCAGGCCCTGTGGGGAGCCACGGGTTTACTTCTTGGCGGGGGCGGCGACCGGCTTGGCCGGGGCCGCGGCGGCCACGATCGGGTTCAGCGGCGGCAGGGTCTCCACCACCACCTGCTTGCCGTCCTTCACCTCGACCAGGAAGCTCTCGCGATCGATGTCGCCCTTGTCGTCGAAGCTCACGTCCATGAGCACGCCGGGGTGCTGCTTCGCGCTGATCTGCAGGCCCTTCATGGCTTGGGCAACAGCCTTGCGGTCGAGCTTGCCGGCCTTTTCAATCGCTGCTTTCAGCACGTACACGCCGGTGTAGCCCTTGATGCCGTTGTGGTCGGAGATGTACTTGTAGTTCTGGTAGAAGTTGGCCTTGAACTTCAGCATCTCGGGCTTGGGCGCATCCACCGTCAGGCCCACGTGGGCCACTGCGCCGTTGGCGGCGTCACCGGCCAGCTCGATCACCTTCTGGCCGGTCAGCGTGGTCTCGCCGATCACGGGCTTGTTCCAACCCTGCTTGCGCAGTTCGCGCAGCGCGCGGGCCGACTCTTCCTCGTTGGTGTAGACGAAGATCGCGTCGGCGTTGCTCTGCTTGGCCTTGAGCACAGCGGACGAGAAGTCGACCTGGCCCGAATCGGTGGAGATCTCGGCCACGATCTTGGTCGGCGTCTTGGCGAGTTCTTTCTTGATGGCGTCCAGGCCGCCCTTGCCGAAGTCGTTGTTCACGTACACCACGGCCAGTGTCTTGACCTTGCCGCCGATGTAGCGGGCCAGCTTGGGGAAGCTGCTGGACTGGCCAAAGCTGGTGCGGAACACGTAGGGGTTGCCCTGCGCCGTGATGGAAGCGGCTTCGCCACCGGTCCAGTTCGGCACCTCGGCGCGGCGCGACTCGGCCATGCTGACCATGATGGAGCCGGAGAAGACCGGGCCGAAGATGGCGAACACGTCGTCGTCCACAGCCTTCTGCGTCAGGCCCTTGGCCACGCCCGGGTTGGTCTGGGTGTCGCTGGTGACCGATTCGATCTTCTTGCCCAAGATGCCGCCGGCCGCGTTGATTTCCTTGACGGCCATTTCCACGCCGTTCTTGAAGTTGGTGCCAGCCGAGGCACCGCCACCGGAGAGCTCGACGATGTTGGCGATCTTGATGGTGTTCTGAGCCATCGTCAGGCCCGAGCTGACGGCCAGGCTGGCGGCCACAAGGCATTTCAGGGCGAATCGTTTTTTCATGGTGATCTCCGAACTGGACAGGGTTGGGGAGGGTGCCTGAAGGCTGACCGGGGCACGTCGCCCCGCCCCGGCGGACAGCCCGCTTCAGGGAGAGACAAATGTAGCGATTGCCCCGGTGGGAGCTTCAGTGGAATCCCGTGCCGTTGATCATTCAACGAACAGGAACGTGCGTTTATCGAACGGAATATGGGTTAGCCCTAGGAACCCACAACGGCCTGTCGGGGCCGTCAGGGAAGCTGGCGCGGGGTTCAGGGCGGCGCGTGGTTCATGGGGCTTGTCTCCAGAGGTGAGGTGAATCCCGTTGGGCGCAGCGACGTTCTTGCTCGACGTGTTCAGCGCTCAATGGGGCGGTTTTGTGCAGGCGTGTTCAGTGCCGTCCCGCGAGGCTGCGGGCCGCCGCATGGCGGGCCGCGAGGCAACCGAACACCAGGCCGGGGCCAAGGGTGATGCCGGGCGCGGTGTAGACGCCGCCCATGATGGAGTGCATGTCGTTGCCCACGGCGTACAGGCCGGCGATGGGCTCGCCGTTCGCATCGAGCACGCGGGCATCGCCATCGGTGGCGAAGCCGGTGGCGGCACCGATGTCGCCCGGGTAGAGCTTCACGGCGTAGAACGGCGCGGTGGTCAGCGGACCGAGGTTGGGGTTCTTGTGGCCCGCGGTGGCGTCGCCGATGTTCTGCTGGTAGGCCGTCACCCCGCGCTGGAAGTCCGGGTCCACACCGGTCTGCGCACAGACGTTGATCTTCTGCACGCTGGCCTTCAGGCCGGCGGCGCTGATGCAGAGCTTGCCCGCCAGCTCGTCGAGCGTGTCGCCGCGGTTGAGGTAGCCGTCGGCCAGAAACGGCGCCATGTCCTTCGCGCTGGCACCGGGGCGCACCATGCCGATGCCGTACGTCTGAAGGGCGGTCGCGTCGCACACCAGGTAAGCCGGCACGCTGGCGGTGGCTTGCATGGCGAGGCCGAACAGGTGGTACGAGGTGCTTTCGTTGACGAAGCGCTCGCCCGCCTGGTTCACGGTGAGCATGCCGGGCTTGGCACGGTCCATCACGAAATGCGGGAACATGGCCGTGCTGCCGTCGGCCCGCTGGCGCAGCGAGACCGGTGCCCAGAAGGCGTTGCTCAGCGCGCCCTGCCCGTACACCGCGCCCGCGTCTTTGGCCAGTGCGTGCGCCTCGGCGGTGTGGCCGAGAGCGGCCGGGCACCAGTCGATGTCGGCCCCCGGCAGCATCGCGGCACGCAGATCGGGGTGGCGGTTGAAGCCGCCGCTGGCGAGCACCACGCCGCCCTTGGCGGCCACGCTGCGCCACCCGTCTTGATCTGTGCCCTGCCCCCTGAGCACCACGCCGCTCACACCGTGGGCATCGCGTTCGAAGCGCTCGACCGAGGTGTTGAGCACGAGCGTCACATGGGCGTGTGTCGACAGTGAATACAACAGCCGCGCCACCAGCGCGTTGCCCATCACCAGGCGCGTGCCGCGCGGGTGGCTCAGGCGGTCCGCCGCGTGGCGCCCGATGATCTTGAGCGAGTGTTTGAACGAAGCCCACGACTGGGTGAGCGCCAGCAGGTGGTTGATGTCGGTGCGGTCCACCATCATGCCGCCGAGCACGGTGAACTCGGGGATGGGCGGGCGCACGAGCTTGAAGAGGTCCCCGAGCAGGCGTCCGTCAAACGGCAGTGGCTCCAGTGCGCGGCCGTTCAGCGTGGCGCCACCCAGGTCGGAGATGTAGTCCGGGTGTTTGGCGTAGGGCCGGAACTTCACATTGCTGCGGTCTTCGATCTGGCGGATCACCTCGGGGCCGTGGTCCAGAAAGGCCTGGCGCAATGCTAGCGGCGTGCGCTCGCCGATGGCGTTGCTCAGGTAGCGCGCGGCGTCGGCCAGTGTGTCGTTCGGGTTCACGGCGGCCGCGTGGTGCGTGCCCGGTACCCAGGTGGTGCCAGCCGACCACGCCGTGGTACCGCCCACGAACCCGGTGCGCTCGACGAGCAGCACTTGCCTGCCTTCGAGGGCCGCGAACAGCGCCGTCGCCATGCCCGCGCCACCGGCGCCGATCACGACCAGGTCGTGGGTGGCATCGGCGGGGAGCTGGTTCAACGAGTTCAGGACTTGCATGCTCACTTGCCCAGGAGGAAGTCGACCATCAAGTCGCGCACCCGCGCAAACATGTCAGTACCGGTCATCGTGCTGCAGCCCTTGGCCCGCGCCGCCGCGATGAAGGGCGTGATGGCCGGCGCGGTGATCACGCAGCCGCAGAACATGCGGGCGTCGAGCTTCGTCACGTCCAGCGGGTACGGGTCGCTCTCTTTCATGCCCACCGGCGTGGCGTTGATCACGATGTCGAAACCCGTCGGGTCGGCGCTGCCGTGGCCCACCGGGCAGCGGTTCAAACCAGCCAGGCGCTCCACCAGCGCGGCGCGGCGCTGTTCGTCCGGGTCGAAGATGGCGAGTTCGCGGACGCCGGCCATTACCAGCGCGTGCGCGATGGCCGAGCCCGCACCGCCCGCGCCCACCAGCAGAGCCTTTTTGCCCGCCGGCTGGCCACCGTTGTCCTGCATGGCGGTGACGAAGCCCAGCCCATCGAACATGTCGCCGTGCCAGCTGCCGTCGGCGTTGCGGCGCATGGTGTTCACCGTGTGCAGGAAGGCAGCGCGCTCGGAGGTGCTGGCGCAGAGATCGGTGCAGGCGAACTTGTGCGGCACGGTGACGATGATGCCGTCCACGTTGTGTGCCAGCGAGACGCCGCGCACCCAGTCGGCCAGGTGGGCAGGCGCCACGTGGGCCGGCACACAGATCGCGTTGCAGCCGTGTTCGGCAAAGGCCTGCGTCACGCCGGCCGGCGATTTCACCTGGGCAATCGGGTCGCCGACGATGTAGTGGAGGCGGCTGGCGCCGTCGAGGGTGTCGTTCACGGGTCTTGTCTCCTGCGGGTCGGTTCACACCCGTTGTCCGGGCTGTTGGTGCAAATCATATCCAAAACTGGAATCATGTTCAACTATTGAATGTTGTTCTTTTTTTGACTAGACTCCGATCCAGCTGAGCACACAGCCCGCACCACCCCACCACCAGAGACCACCCCATGAACGGCGTCCTCGAACGAACCCTCGGCATCCTCGAACTGCTCTCGCAACACGGCGAAGGCATGGAGCTGGCAGCCGTGGCCGACCAGCTCAACATCCCGCGCAGCGCCGTGCACCGCCTGCTCGCCGACCTGGTGCGGCTGGGTTATGTGCGCCAGGCGCGCGGCCACGGCGACTACCTGCTCACCACCAAGCTGGTCAGCATGGGCCTCTCGTACCTCAGCAACAGCGGCATCGTGGACATCGCGCAGCCGCTGCTCAACCGCCTGGCCGAGCTGTCCGGCGAGCTGGTGCGCCTCTCGGTGGTGGACGGTGAGCGCCTCACCTGGGTGGCCCGCGCACAAGGCGCGCGGCAAGGCCTGCGCTACGACCCCGACATGGGCAGCGACGCCCGCCTGTCGTGTTCGTCGTCCGGCTGGGCCTGGCTGTCCACACTGGACGACAACGCCGGCATGGCCCTGGTGGCGAAACAGGGCCTGGGCCTGCCCGAGCAGTTTGGCCCGGCCGCCCCGACCACCCTGCAAGCCGTGCTGGACGCCGTGCACACCACGCGCGAACGCGGCTACAGCCTGACGGTGGACACCTACAGCCTGGGCCTGTCTGCCATGTCGGCGCCGGTGCGCTTCGCCGGCCAGCCCGCCATGGGTGTGATCACCATCGCCGGGCCCACGGTGCGTTTCACCGTCGAGCGCATGGAAGCGCTGGCGCCCGAGCTGCTGTCCACCGCCTCGCAACTGGCCGCCGCCAGCGGGGCCTCGCCCTTCTTCCAGCTCACGGCCGAGACCGGCGCGCCTGGCGACGTCAAAGGCCGCAAGCCGATCTACGCCGTCTGAACATGACGCCCCCCCGTTGCTTGCTCGCTGCGCGCAGCCGCATACCCCCTCCAGGGGGCGACACCAGCGGCCCGGCGAAGCCGGTTCCGCGGTGTCCCTTGGTTGGGGCATCGCCGTGAGCGACCTCCAATGCGACTTGTTGGTGATCGGCTCCGGCGCGGGCGGCCTGTCGGCCGCCGTGACGGCGGCTCACCTTGGCCTCAAAGTGATCGTCGCCGAGAAGGACCCTCAGTTCGGTGGCACCACCGCCTGGTCGGGCGGCTGGATGTGGCTGCCGCGCAACCCGCTGGCGGTCGAAGCCGGCATCGTCGAGCCCATCGAGGAACCCCTGGCCTACCTGCGCCACGAACTCGGCGACCGTTTTGACGAAGCCCGCGCCCGCGCCTTCCTGGAAGCCGCACCGCGCATGGTGGAGTTCTTCCGTTCAAAAACCGCGCTGCGGTTCATCGACGGCAACGCCATCCCCGATTTCCACGGCCGCACGCCACACGCGTCGCTCGGCGGCCGCTCGCTGTGTGCCGCGCCCTTCGATGGTCGGCGTCTCGGAAAGCGCATTGCCGACCTCAAGCCACCGCTGCCCGAGACCACGCTCTGGGGCATGGGCATCGCTTCAGGCGCCGAGCTGCGCCACTTCTTCAACGCCTTTCGCAAACCGGCCTCGCTCTGGTACGTGACGAAGCGCGTGCTGGCCCATTGGAAAGACCTGCTGCTGCACCGCCGCGGCATGCGGCTGGTGAACGGCAACGCGCTGGTCGCGGGGCTCGCGGTCTCGGCCTTCGAGGCGGGTGTCGAGATTCGAATCAACTGCCCCGCGCGGCGTCTGCTGCGTGGCTCGGATGAAAGAGGCGAACGCGTGACCGGCGCCGTGCTCGCCACACCCGAAGGGGTGATCGAAGTCCGTGCCCGCTGCGGCGTGGTGCTGGCCTGCGGCGGCTTCCCGCACGACGAGCAGCGCAAGCGCGCGTTGCTGCCCCACGCCCCCACCGGGCGCGAACACTGGTCCGCCGCTTCGCGCAGCAACACCGGCGACGGCCTGCGCCTGGGTGAAACCGCCGGTGGCTGCGTGGCCACCGATGGCGCGCAAGCCGCGGCGCTGGCGCCGGTGTCGCTGGTGCCGCTGGTGCCGCGCGCCGATGGCTCGTTCGCGCACTTCCCGCACCTGATCGAGCGCGGCAAGCCCGGCCTGATCGCCGTCACCCGGCGCGGACAGCGCTTCACCAACGAGGCCGACTCGTACCACGACTTCATGCAGGCCCTGCTGGCCGCGCTGCCCGCGGGCGAACCGGTGCAGGCCTGGCTGGTCTGCGACCATGCCTTCATGCGCCACTACGGCCTGGGCGCCGCCAAGCCAGCCCCCATGCCGCTGGGCCCGATGCTCGCCAATGGCTACGTGAAGCGTGGCACCACGCTGGCCGATCTGGCCAGGGTCTGCGGCATCGATGGCGATGCGCTGCGGAAGACGGTGCAACGCTACAACGCGCAGGCGCTCGCCGGCAAAGACGATGACTTCGCCAAGGGCGAGACGCCCTACAACCACATGCAGGGCGACGCGCCCTTTGCGGCCGAACGCGGCTGGCCCAACCCCTGCATGGGACCGCTGGAACGCGGCCCGTTCTACGCGGTGAAAGTGGTGGCGGGCAGCCTAGGCACCTTTGCCGGGCTGAAGACCAACGACCACGCGCAGGTGCTCGACGCACAGGGCCAACCCATCGCCGGCCTCTACGCCGGCGGCAACGACATGAATTCGATGATGGCCGGCCACTACCCGAGCGGCGGCATCACGCTGGGGCCAGCGATGACGTTTGGCTTTCTTGCGGCACACCACATGACAGGCGGAGAGCCCTCACCCTAGCCCTCTCCCCGGGGGGAGAGGGAACAGGACACCGCTTTCTACAAACATTCAACCAAGGACACCCCACATGCACTACGAACTCGCCACCATGACCCTGCCGTTCGGCACCGCCGGCACGGCCGCCCAGAACGTGCAGGCCTACTGCAACGCACCCGAAGCGAAGGGCGAGTTGCTCGCCTGCTGGTTCACCGACATCGGCCAGCTCAATCAGATGATCGTGCTGCGCGGCTTCGCGTCGTTGACCGACCTGCAAGCCGAGCGTGAACGCACACAGAACAGCGCTTCGCCATTCGGCAACGGCGAGATCTTCCAGACGCTGGAGCAGCACAGCTACCAGGGTTTCCCGTGGATGAAGCCGGTGCGCCCGAGCGCCGAGAGCGGCATCAGCGGCCCGGTGTACGAGATCCGCACCTACGGCATCAAGCCGGGCGGCGTGTTGCCCACCATCGACCTCTGGGAACAGCACGTGCCGGCGCGCGATCAGCTCTCGCCCTGCGTGGTCGCCATGGTCGCGCTCGACGGGCCCCTGCGCTTCACCAACATCTGGGCCTACCCCTCGCTGGACGCGCGCAGCAAGGCCCGCGCCGAGGCGGTGGCACAAGGCATCTGGCCACCCAAGGGTGGCCCGGTACACCTGACGACGAACATGGTCTCGACCATCGCGCTGCCGACGGCCGCCTCTCCCTTGAAGTGAGCTGAACATGGCCCGCGTCTATTCACTCGCCTACCTCAGCTCGCACCGCTGCACACCACCCGAAGCGATCCGCGTGGCCGCGGCCAACGGCTACCAGTACGTCGGCCTGCGCCTGTGGCCCAACGCGCCGGGCGCACCACAGCAGTTTTTGCTCGGCAAACCCGAGATGTTGAAGGAAACGCAGGCCGCAATGGCCGACACCGGCGTGGGCGTGTTCGATGTCGAGATCATCCGCATCGGCGAAAACTTCGACCCGCACACCTGGGACGCGCTGTACGACACCTGCGCGGCGCTCAAGGCCAAGGCCATCCTCATCGCCGGAGACGACACCAACGAGGCCCGCCTGACGGCGAACTACGCGCGACTGTGCGAGGTGATGCAGCCCTACGGCCTGACCGCCGACCTGGAGTTCATGCCCTGGACGGCGGTGAAGGACGCGAAGAGTGCACTGCGGGTCGTGCAGAACGCCGGTTCACAGGCCAACGCCGGCATCCTGGTCGACGCGCTGCACTTCGGCCGCTCGACCACCACGCTCGACGACATCCGCGCCATCCCGCGCGGCCTGCTGCACTACGCGCAGATCTGCGATGCCGTGGCCGGCACGCACTTCACCACCGAAGAAATGATCCACACCGCGCGCTGTGAACGCCTGCTGCCGGGCGATGGAACCATCGACGTGCAGGGCCCGTTCGACGCCCTGCCCGCCGACCTGCCGGTGAGTGTGGAGGTGGTGAACTTCGAGCGCGAGAAAACCGCCGACCCCACCGCATGGGCGGGCATCTGTCTGGCCGCGAGCCGCCCGATCGTCGAGCCTCGCGACTGACCTGAAAGACATCCATGGTGATTCCGTTCGATCACATTTCCCGGCTGCCCTTCTTCTTCGGCGCCCGCTGGTTCAGCAGTGCTTGAGCGCAAGCCTCGCTTCGCTCCACCCACTTTGAAAACGCACTGAAAGAACCCCATGGATTTCGCCCTCAACGACGAACAGAAAATGATGATCGACACCATCCGTCGCTTCATCGCCGAAGAACTCAAGCCCCTCGAAGACGCGCTGGAAAACACCGGTGCGCTGCCCGAGGCCGATGCCCGGCGCATCCACGCCAAGGCCAAAGAACTGGGCCTGTACGCGCTCAACATGCCGGCCGAACTCGGCGGTGGTGGCCTGTCGAACCTGGACCGCATCCTTTGTGAAGAGCAGTTCGGCCACACCACCGACATGCTGATCCGCCGCGCCTTTGGCAACGTCTACGAGCCGCTGCTGCATTGCAAGGGTGAACAGATTGAACGCTGGCTCAAGCCTTCCGTGGAAGGCACCCGCACCTGCGCCATCACGATCACGGAATCCGGCGCCGGCTCGGACGCCGCGGGCATCAAGACCCACGCCAAGCGCAACAGCGAAGGCCAGTGGGTGCTCAACGGCAGCAAACATTTCATCAGCGACGGCGTGTGGTCCGACTTCTTCCTCGTCTCGGCCCGTACCGACAGTGCAGCGGGCGAAAAAGAGATCAGCATGTTCATGGTCGACAAGGGCCTGCCCGGCTTCACCGTCGGCAAGGACCAGATGATGATGGGCATCCGCGGAACGCCGCACCTGGAGCTGTTCTTCGACAACGTGGTGCTGGACGACGCCACGCTGCTGGGCGAGCAGGGCCAGGGCTTCAAGCTCGCCATGGGTGCGCTCAACGTGGTGCGCCTGGCGCAGGTGGGCGCGCGCGCCGTGGGCAAAGCCACGCACGTGTGCGAGCTGATGCTGACCTACGCCAATGACCGCAAACAGTTCAACACCCGCATCGGCGATTTCCAGATGGTGCAGCAGATGCTGGCCGACAGCGTGATCGAGATCAACGCCGCGCGCTGGATGGTCTACCACGCGGCCTGGATGCTGGACCAGGGCCTGGACGCGCGCGAACAGATCGCCATGGTCAAGGTGCACGCGGCCGAAACGCTGGGCCGCGTGGTGGACCGCGCGGTGCAGGTGTTCGGCGGCATGGGCTTCTGCAAGGAGCTGCCGATCGAGCGCTACTACCGCGACGCCCGCATTTACCGCATCTTCGACGGCACATCGGAGATTCACCGCGGCGTGATCGCCAAGAGCGCGCTGAAAAAAGGCGCCGTGCTGTTCGACGTGAACCGGTGATCGCCATGAACAGCAAGTTCATGAGCGCTGCCGACGCAGCGAACCTGATCAAGGACAACGACACCGTGGGCCTGATGGGCGGCGGGGGTGGCCTGATGGAGGCGGCACATCTGTTCGAGGCCGTGCAGGCGCGCTTTCTCGCCACACAGGCTCCGCGCAAGCTCACGCTCATGCACGCGCTGGGCATCGGCGACAAGAAGACCAAGGGCATGAACTGCTTCGCGCACGAGGGCCTGGTGAAGAAGGTCATCGGCGGTCACTGGGTCTGGTCGCCGGCCATGCAACAGCTGGCGCTCAGCAACCAGATCGAGGCCTACATCCTGCCCGGCGGCGTGAGCAGCCAGCTCATGCGCGAGATCGGCGCGGGACGCCCCGGCCTGATCAGCCACGTGGGCCTGGGCACGGTCTGCGACCCGCGCTTTGGCGGCGGCCGCATGAACGATGCCGCGAAAGACGAGCTCGCCGAAGTGATCCAGATCGACGGCCGCGAGTGGCTGCGCTACAAGCCCTTCCCCATCCACGTCGCCATCGTGCGCGCCAGCGCCGCCGATGAAGACGGCAGCATCAGCTTCGAACACGAAGCCGCCAACCTCGATGCGCAGTCGCTCGCATTGGCCGCGCGCAACAGCGGTGGCACGGTGATCGTGCAGGTGAAGGAGCGCCTGCCGAAAGGCGCGCTCAAGGCGCGCGAGGTTCGCATTCCCGCCGCCTGGGTGGACGTCATCGTGGTCGACCCGGCGCAGCAGACCAGCTACAACATCCCGTTCGACCCGGCCTTCAGCGGTGAACTCACCGGCGCCGCGCGCCACGCGAGCGAAACGGAAGACCACGCACGCGAACTCGCGGCGTCACAGGAGGCCTTCAGCGAACGCCAGGCCGTGGCGCGCCGTGCGCATGTGGAACTCTTCAACACCGGCAAGCCGCGCCCGGTCATCAACTACGGCGTGGGCGTGCCCGACGCCGTGGCCAAGCTGATCGCGGTGCGCAACGAGCAGCACCGCGTCTACCAGACCATCGAACACGGCACCTACGGCGGCACGCTGATGGACGGCGTGCTGTTCGGTTACGCGCGCAACGCCACGGCCATGCTGGACGCGGCGACGCAGTTCGACTTTTACGGCGGTGGCGGGCTGGACGTGGCCTGCCTCGGCTTCGGCGAGTTCGACGCCGAAGGCAGCGTCAACGTCTCGCGCCTGGGCGGCGTCACCGTCGGCCCCGGCGGCTTCATCGACATCGCGCAGAACGCGAAGAAGCTGGTGTTCTGCGGCACGCTCGCGGCCAAGGGCGTGAAGCTGCAAACCGGCGACGGCCAGATGCGCGTGCTGCAGCAAGGCGGCGTGAAAAAACTGGTGAAGCAGGTCGACCAGATCACCTTCAGCGGCCCCCAAGGCCTGGTGCGCGGTCAGCAGGTGCTCTACCTCACCGAGCGCGGCAGCTTCCGCCTCACCGCTCAGGGAATCGAGCTGTTCGAGATCGCGCCCGGCATCGATCTGCAGCGCGACATCCTCGATCAGATGGACTTCGCACCGCTCGTGGCCCAAGACCTGAAGGTCATGGACGCAGCGCACTTCACGGCCGCCTGATCGGCGTCCGCCAGCCGTTCGCTAACGCTGCGAACGCAGCGTGTCGTAGGCCTCGCTCACGCGCTTGAACTCGCGCTCGGCGAGCTTCTGCACCAGCGGCGGCACATGCCCGAGGCGGTCGGGGTGGTATTGCTGCAGCAACGCGCGGCGGGCGCGCTCCACGGCGTCCCAGGGACTGTCTTCTTCCAGGCCCAACACGGACCACGGCGTGGCTTCGGTGCTGCCGTCCGCCAACGCTTCATCGCCCTCCTCGTCTTCGTCGGCGTGGTCCTCGGCCTCAAGCACCTCAATGCGTTGCACCAAGCACACCGACGCCTGCCAGTGCACCGCGTACTCGGTCTGGCAGGTCGGGCAACGCACCTCGCCCGGGCTGTCCAGCAAGGGAATGCGCAGGCGCTTCTGGCAACACACACAACGCAGGATGGGCGGTTGATGCGGGGCCGCTGGAGACGGCTCAGCGGCAGCCTCGGCGTTCGCACCCAGCGCGGCCCGCAGGCGCTCGGTTTTCGACAGCGGGCGGCAGGCCAGTTCGGCGCGCACCGCCTCACTCACCGAGGCGTTCCCGCCGTGCCCCTGATGCAACACCGCCAGCTCGTCCACGCTCAGCGACTGCAGGGGCCGCGAGCGGTTGGCCGGTGGCAGCAGCACCAGATCGGCCGGCTCGGTGTCCAGCAACTGGCGCACGTGCCAGATGTCTTCGCCCGTCAGCGGCATCGACGCCAGCGCGTCGGCCGGCTCGACCAGACCGGCCAGCATCTCAACAGTCAACGAAGGAAGGTCGAGCAACACGGCGCTGCCCTGGGCCACATCGTCGTCCAGCGACTCGATGGGCCGAAAGCCGATGCGCAGCTGGCTCAGGCTCCAGTAGCTCACGCCCATGGCAGCGGCCAGTTCACCCAGCGACAGGTCCCGCTCTGCCGCGCATTGCATCAGCGCCGCAATCAGCAAGCCCCCCGGGCGCTTCAGGCCGTCGGGATCGATCCGGCCGCTCCAGGGCTCGGGCGGACTTTCAACGGGCCTGTTGGGGAAGGACGACGCAAAAGCGTGGGCGGTGGCAGTGGGCATGGCAAGAGGCTGTTCGGGAAGGACAACCAGGCGAAGACAAAGCGGGATCGTACAGGGTAAACCCGCAAAACCTGGGCATCCGCTGGTCGGTCGGCGCCCCCAATGGCCACCTGCGCCACGGGGCGGCGGCGCTGGCGATGAGCGCCTTCTTGTTTCAGGATGACACCTCCGTGTCGTGTGCCGACATCACCCGTGTGGTGTCCATGAACAGCTCGGCGCACACCCCGCGCAACCAGCGGTTGGCCGGGTCGTGCTGAAACCGGGCGAGCCAGTGTTGTTTGACCACAAAGGTGGGGATCGGCACCGGGCACGGCAGCACCTGGAGGCCGGCCGAACGGGCCAGGGTTTCGCCGATGTGCCGAGGCAGCGTCGCCAGCAGGTCGGTCGTGGACAGGATGGCGGACAGGCCCAGAAAACCCGGCAGCTTCAGGCTGACCTGTCGCTCCACGCCGCGCTCGGCCATGGCCCTTTCCAGCAGCAACTGACCCGTCCCCGACACGATCCCCGCGTGAGACTCGCGCCGGTACTGGGCCAGCGTGAGACGCCCCTGGATGCGCGGATGCCTCGCATTGGCCAGGCAGACCCAGTCCTGAATGAAGAGTGCCTGCTGGAAAAAACCCGCGTCCAGGCGGGGGATGAGCCCCAGCGCCAGGTCGGCCTCACCCGACTCCAGCGCGCGGGCAATGCCCGGGTGGATCGTGGCCGCCTCCAGCTGCACGTGGGGCGCCAGCGCCCGCACATGGGTGAACAGGCGCGGCAGCAAGGTGATGTGGCTCGCGTCGGTCATGAAGATGCGAAACCCGCGCCGGGCCGTGGTGGGGTCAAAGCCCGCCTGCGCCTCGGACAGGCGGCGCAAACCGTCAAGCACCTCGCGCACAGTGCCCATCAGCGCGTCGGTGCGCGGCGTGGGCTGCATGCCCTGCGGCGTGCGCACGAACAGCGGGTCACCCAGCAGCTCGCGCAAGCGGCCCAGCCCGATGCTGATGGTTGGCTGGCTCTGGCCCAGCAGCTCGGCGGTGCGGGTGACGCTGCCGGTGCTGTGCAGCGTGTCCAGCAGCCGCAGCAGCCTGATGTCGATCAGTGGAATGTCCTGGCTCATGTGTGGGTTCGTGTATTGAAGAATGCAATGCAGTGTATTGAATTCATTCGATAGACGTAATGTGGAGGGCCACCCAGAATCCGCCCCATTCCACAGGAGACAGACAGTGAACATCGCGGTATTGGGCGCAGGCGCTCTGGGTTGTGCCATCGGCGGCACGCTGGCGCAGGCCGGCAACACGGTGGTGCTGATCAACCGCAACGCCGAGCAGGTGAACGCGATCAACAGCCACGGCCTGGTGATGCGCACGCCCGCCGGCGAACAGGTGGTGAAAACCACCGCCGCCACCAGCGCCCAAGGCCTGGCGCCGGTGGACCTGGTGATCGTGCTCGTCAAGTCCTTCCACACCGAAGCCGCCATGGGCGCCGCCACCAACCTCGTGGGCCCACACACCACCGTGCTCTCGCTGCAGAACGGCCTGGGCCATGAAGACGTGCTGGCGCAGATCGTGGGCCGCGATCACGTGCTGGCCGGCAAGACCTACGTGGGCGGCGTCATGCTGGCGCCGGGCCACATCATCAGCGGCACCGAAGGCAAAGAAACGCTGATCGGCGAACTCGACGGCAGCCTCAGCGAGCGCGCGCAGCGCATCGCCGCCACCTTCAACGCGGCCGGCCTGGCCACCACGGTGAGCGACAACATCATGGGCACCATGTGGGACAAGCTGCTCATCAACGTGTCCACCGGCGCGGTGAGCGGCATCACCCGCCTGAGCTACGGCCCGCTCTACCAGATCCCCGAGATCGAGGCCACGGCGGTGGCTGCGGTGCAAGAAGCCATGGACGTGGCCGCCGCGAGCGGCGTGCGCCTGAGCTTCACCGACCCACGCGACGCGTGGCGGAAAGCCAGCGCTGGCCTGCCCGCGGATTTCAAGACCTCCATGCTGCAGAGCCTGGAAAAAGGCTCGGTCACCGAGATCGATTTCATCAACGGCGCGGTGGTGCGCTGGGGCCAGCGCTGCGGTGTGCCGACCCCGGTCAACCAGACCCTCGTCGCCTGCATCAAGGGCATCGAACATGCCCTCCCCCACGCTCCGCCGCTGCGCGGGTCGCTGCCCCCCGAGGGGGCGCGTTTCGCCTTGGGGCGGCCCGGCGGCGAAACAGCCTTGCCCCAATAACTTCATCGAGAGACATCCCATGACAACACCTTTCACACCCCCTACCCGCGCGTATGTCGAACATGTGGCCGTGCGCGTCAAAGACATCCACTGGCACATCAAATTCTTCTACGAGGTGCTGGGCATGGACGTGCGCGAGATCGACGGCCCGACCGACGACCCGCGCCAGTACTGGACGCTGGGCGGCATGCAACTCATGGCCACACCCGGCTTCGAGGCACCCCCGAGCAACGACGCGGGCTGGCTGGCCCACCTGGGTGTGATGGTGGACGACCTGGAGGTCGCGCTGAAAGCCGCCGAACCCTGGGGCGTGAAGACCCTGCCGCAAGGCCACAACTGGCTGCAGCTGCCCGACGGCCTGGCCGTGGAGCTGATCCAGGCCGCGCCCGGCAGCGTGGCCGCCGCCCTGGCCGTCAAACCCCGCGCCTGAACCCTCTCCAGCGAGCACCGACCATGAAACTCACCCCACTCGTCATCTCCTTCAACACGCCCGAAAAATACTGGGACGACGCTGCCGAAGGCGACGTCTGCGTCAGCCCGACCTATGAGGTGACTGAGGAGCGCATCAACGCCTACGCCGTGCTCACCGGCGACTACACGCCCGTGCACATCGACGAGGACTACGCGAAGACCACGCCCTTCGGCACCCGCGTGGCGCACGGCCTGCTGGGCCTGTCCATCGCCGACGGCCTGAAGACACAGAGCGAGTACCGCTTCCTGCCCGGCATGTCGCTGGGCTGGACCTGGGACTTCCTGTTGCCCATCAAGATCAACGACACGCTGCACGTGAAGTTCACCGTGACGGGCCTGCGCGCCAGCAAGAGCCGCCCGGGCTGGGGCATCGTGATCCTGCCGTCCGAACTCATCAACCAACATGGCCAGACGGTTCACAAGGGCGAACACCGCCTGATGATCCCCCGCCGTCCAGGCGCCTTCTGAGCGAAACGCGAGCCCACCATGACCCAAGCCCTTCCCCTCGCCGGTATCCGCGTCATCGACTACAGCCACTTCCTGGCGGGCCCCTACGTGGGCCGCTGCCTGGCCGCGCTGGGCGCCGAAGTCATCAAGGTCGAGCGTCCCGGCTCCGGTGACGCCGGCCGCCAGCACGCACACGTCCTGGACGACAAGTCCAGCGGCTACTTCCTGCAGCTCAACATGGGCAAGCAGGGCGTGAGCGTCAACATGAAAGACCCGCGCGGCAAGGCCTTCATGCAGAAGCTGTGCGACAGCGCGGACGTGTTCATCGAGAACTACCGCCCCGGCGCGCTCGACAAACTGGGCCTGGGTTTTGCCGAACTCTCGGCGCGCAATCCGAAGCTGGTGTACTGCTCGATCTCGGCCTACGGCCACACCGGGCCGGACTCCCACCGCGCCGGCTTCGGCCTGATCGCCGAGGCCAAGAGCGGCATCATGCAGATGGTGGGCAACCCCGGCGAAGCGCCGCCGCTGCTGCGCATTTCACTGGGCGACATGTACACCGGCATCCACGCCGTGGCCGCCATCAACGCCGCCCTGCTCGGCCGCGTCACCAGCGGGAGGGGCCAGCACATCGACATGGCGCTGTACGACACCCTGGTCTCCATGCACGAGTACGCGGTGCAGTGCTACACGCTCTCGGGCGGCACCGTGCTGCCGCAGCAGACCGGGCACGACATGCCCACCTCCACGCTCTACGGCGTGTTCCGCGCCAGCGACGGCGACCTGGTGATCGCCGCTCAGGTGGACGACGCCTGGAAGCGCTTCGCCGCGATGCTGGAACAACACGGTGGCCCCGTCGGCTTCGGTGGCGACGCACGCTTCCACAGCCTGAACGGCCGCAATGAACACCGGGTGGAGATCCTCGCAGCGGTCAAAGCCTGGGTAGCGGCGCGCAGCGTGGCCGAGGTGCTGGCCCTGCTCGACGGCATCGACGTGCCATCGGCCAAGGTGCAGCGCATCGACGACGTCATCAACGACCCGCAGATCCAGGCGCGCGGCATGGTCCAGGAGCAGGACCACCCACGCTACGGCAAGCTGCGCCTGCCCAACCTGCCGTTCCGTTTCTCCGACTGCGACACCACCATCCACCGGGTCGCGCCCGACCTGGGTGAACACAACGCCGAGGTGGCGGCCACCCTGGGCTACAGCGCCGGCGAGATCGCCGCCCTGCAGGCCGACGGCGTGCTGTTTGCCCAGTAACCCACCCCGTTTTGGAGCCCACCATGACAGACGTCTATGCCGTGATCGGCAACCCCATCGGTCACACCAAGTCGCCACTCATCCACGGCCTGTTTGCCGAGGCGACGCAACAAGACATGGTCTACAGCAGCATCGAAGGCCGGATCGGCCAGTTCGCGGCCGACATGGCCGCCTTTCGCACGGCGGGCGGCCGTGGGATGAACGTCACCGCGCCCTTCAAGCTCGACGCCTTCGCCTGCGCCACCGAGCGTTCACCGCGTGCGCAGATGGCCGGCGCGGTGAACGCGCTCAAGTTCGACGGCGACCGCGTGATCGCCGAGAACTTCGACGGTGTCGGCCTGACCCGTGACGTCACCCACAACCTGGGCTGTGCGCTCCAGGGCAAGCGGGTGCTGCTGCTCGGCGCGGGTGGCGCAGCGCGAGGCGCGCTGCTGCCTTTTCTGGAGCAACAGCCGGCCAGTCTGGTGATCACCAACCGCACGCTGGACAAAGCCGAAGCGCTGGCGAAGGAAGCCGCCGCCCACGGCCCGGTGAGCGCCTGCGCATATGCCGAGCTGGTGGGCCAGCAGTTCGACGTGGTGTTCAACGCCACCTCGGCCAGCCTGCGCGCCGAGCTGCCGCCGGTGCCCGCTGCGGTGTTCGCGCCCGGCGCGCTGGCCTACGAGCTGGCCTACGGCAAGGGCCTCACACCCTTCCTGCGCCTGGCCCAGCAGGCCGGGGTGTCCCAGCTCGCCGACGGCGTGGGCATGCTGGTGGAACAGGCCGCCGAGGCCTTCGCCTGGTGGCGCGGCGTGCGCCCGCAGACCGGCCCGGTGATTGAACGGCTGACCGTGCCGCTGGTCTGATTCCGGGCAACCCGAACCCACAGAAAAGGGCCCGCCGTGCGCACCTTGATCCTATACTGCCGAAATGAACGAACCAGTACATTCCCGGAGACAAGGGGTTCGCGCCAGGCCGCTTGCAGTGAAGGAGCCCACGCGCACCAACGACCCCGAACGCACCATGGCCAACATCATGGAAGTGGCGATGGCGGAGTTCGCGGAGAAGGGGCTGGCGGGTGCGCGCATCGACGAAATCGCGGCCGCCACGCACACCAGCAAGCGCATGATCTATTACTACTTCGGCAGCAAGGAAGGCCTGTACCTGGCCGTGCTGGAGGAGTCGTACCGCCGCATGCGGGAGATCGAAGGCCAGCTCAAGCTGGACGACCTGGAACCCGAGGCCGCGTTGCGCCGCCTGGTGGAATTCACCTTCGACCACCACGCGGGCAACGAGACCTACATCCGCCTGGTCGTCTCGGAAAACATGAACCGCGGCCAGTTCCTGGCACAAAGCAAAAGCATCCAGCAGCTCAACGTGCCGGCCATCTCGTCCATCCACAAGCTGTACGAGCGTGGCGTGGCCAGCGGCGCGTTCCGCCCGGGTCTGGACCCGATCGACATCCACGCCTCGATCTCGGCGCTGACGTTTTTCAACGTCTCCAACCGCCACACCTTTGGCCTGATTTTCAAGCGCGATTTTGCGACCCAGGCCGTGGCCACACACCGGCGCGCGGCCGTGGTGGACATGGTGGTGCGCTTCGTCAGGAAATGACGCCCCAAAGGGGACCCAGCGAAGAAACAGGCGGATGAACGGCGGTAAAAATTAGGGTAATCCCTGATTTATAAAAACTAACCAGTTCGTACATTTACGACTCAGAACAACCAGGAGACACACCGTGATCCAGAAAATTCTTGACCAATACTGCCGGGCACTGTCGGTGCTCATGGTCGTCAGCCTCGTGCTGATGGTGATCATGGTGTTTGGCAACGTTGTCATGCGCTATGGCTTCAACTCCGGCATCACCCTCTCTGAAGAGCTGTCACGCTGGCTCTTCGTGTGGATGACCTTTCTGGGTGGTGTGGTGGCGCTCAACGAACGCGCCCACCTCGGCACCGACTCGCTCATCTCCCGCCTGCCACGGGCCGGACAGAAGCTGTGTCTGGGCGCCAGCCTGGTGGCCATGCTGCTCATCTGCGGGATGATCTTCAAAGGCTCGCTGGAACAGGTGAAGGTCAACTGGGAGTCCACCAGCGCCGTCATGGAAACCTCAATGGGCTACTTCTACGCCAGCGGCATGGTCTTCGCCATCCTGGGCGCGCCCATCCTCGTCTTCAACCTCTGGCGCCTGCTCTCCGGCCAGATGGCCGACAACGAACTGATCGGCATCCGCGAGTCGGACGACATGCCCCACGGCGACCCCCACCCCTGATCTGAGCCCCACGGAGACACCACATGACCATTGCCATCTTCCTGGGTGCCCTGATCGCTGCGATGGCGATCGGCATTCCCATCTCGTTCTCCCTGCTCATCAGCGGCACCGCGCTGATGTGGCACCTCGACATGTTCGACTCGCAGATCCTGGCGCAGAACCTGATCGAGGGCTCCAACAGCTTCCCGCTGCTGGCGGTGCCCTTCTTCATGCTGGCCGGTGAAATCATGAACGCCGGCGGCCTGTCCAAGCGCATCGTGCTGTTCGCCATGTCGCTGGTGGGCCACGTGCGCGGCGGCCTGGGTTACGTGGCCATCATGGCCGCCGTGATCATGGCCGCGCTCTCCGGTTCGGCCGTGGCCGACGCCGCGGCACTCTCGGCCCTGCTGCTGCCGATGATGGTGCACGCTGGCCATAACAAGGCCCGCTCTGCCGGCCTGCTGGCCTCGGCCTCGATCATTGCGCCCATCATCCCGCCCTCGATCGGCTTCGTGATCTTTGGCGTCGCGGCCAACGTGTCGATCTCCAAGCTGTTCCTGGCCGGCATTGCCCCCGGCGTCATGCTGGCGGCCGCGCTGTGCTTCACCTGGTGGTGGGTGGCGCGCAAGGAAATGGTGACCCCGCCCGCCCGCAAGAACAGCGGTGAAGTGATTCATGCCCTCAAGGAGGCGGCTTACGCCATGGGCCTGCCGGTGATCGTGATCGTGGGCCTGAAGTTCGGTGTGTTCACGCCCACCGAAGCGGCCGTGGTCGCGGCGGTGTACGCCCTGGTGATCTCCATGTTCGTGTACCGCGAACTCAAGTGGAGCCAGCTGTTCGGCCTGTTCCTCGCCGCGGCGAAGACCACCTCGGTGATCATGTTCCTGGTGGCGGCCGCCATGGTCTCGGCCTGGCTCATCACCGTGGCCCAGTTGCCGGCCCAGCTGGTGGAGCTGCTGGCCCCCCTGATGGACAACCCCAAGGTGCTGATGGCCGCCATCATGCTGCTGGTGATCATCGTGGGCACCGCGATGGACATGACGCCCACCATCCTGATCCTGACCCCGGTGCTGATGCCCATCGTCAAGGCAGCCGGCATCGACCCCGTCTACTTCGGCGTGCTGTTCATCATGAACAACGCCATCGGCCTGATCACGCCGCCCGTGGGCACCGTGCTCAACACCGTGGCCGGCGTCGGCAAGATCAGCATGGACGACGTCACCAAGGGCGTGTGGCCTTTCATGATCGCGCAGTTCCTGCTGATGTTCCTGATGGTGCTGTTCCCCGAGATCGTGACGGTCCCGGCGCGCTGGCTCGCGGGCTGACCCGCCTGTTTTTCCTTCGCCACCCGTGTCTGGTACGCCGCAGGTGGCCCCCTTTTTCTGCGTACTTTTCTCATCCCTCTGGAGACAACATGAAACGTCTGATGCTCAAAACCCTGGTGGCCGCCTTGGCCGTGGCTGCTTTCGGTGTGGCGCAAGCCCAGGAACGCACCCTGAAGTTCGGTCTGAACGGCCCCGAAGGTCACCCCGCGGTCGCCGGCATGAAGAAATTCAAGGACGCCGTGGAAGCCAAGTCGGGCGGCAAGTTGAAGGTCAACATCTTCCTGAACGGCTCGCTGGGCAGCGACCAGGCCGTGGTCTCCGCGCTCAAGGGCGGCACCATCGAAATGGCCGTCATGAACAGCGGCATCCTGGCCAGCGAAGCCAAGGAACTGGCGATTTTCGACTTCCCCTTCCTGTTCGCCAACGAAAAGGAATCCGACGCCATCGTGGACGGCCCCGTGGGCAAAAAGATGCACGCCCTGCTCGAAGCCAAGGGCATCGTCGGCCTGTCGTACTGGGAACTGGGCTACCGCCAGATCACCAACAGCAAGCGTGCCATCGTCTCGGTGGAAGACATTGAAGGCCTGAAGCTGCGCGTGATCCCCAACCCGATCAACGTGGACTGGGTCAAGGCCCTGGGCGCCAACCCCACGCCGCTGCCTTTCCCCGAGGTGTACGCCGCGCTGGAACAGAAAGCCATCGACGGCCAGGAAAACCCGGTCTCCGTGATCGCGTCCAACAAGTTCTGGGAAGTGCAGAAGCACATCACCCTGACCAACCACCAGTACAACCCGCAATCGGTCATCTTCAGCAAGAAGGTCTGGGACAGCCTGACCCCCGCCGAGAAGAAGATCATCGACGAGTCGTCTGACGAAGCCGCTAAGGCACAGCGCGAAGCCGCACGCGGCGCCGTGGCCAAGAACCTGGACCTGCTCAAGCAAAACGGCATGACCATCAGCCAGTTCCCGGCGGCCGAAGTGGCCAAGCTGCGCACCAAGATGCAGCCCGTGATCGCCAAGTACTCCGCCACCGTGGGTGAAGCCACGGTCAACGAAGTCATGGGCGAACTGGCCAAGCTGCGGAAGTGATTTGACCCACCCCTGCCACGGCCCTAAGGGGCCGTGACCCCCTCAAGGGGGCGGCGCTGGCGGCCCGGCTAAGCCGGTTCCGCGGCGCCTGCTGGGTGAAGTCATTTCGCGCCGCCTTCCTGCCTTCCTTCTTTCGTGTCTGCCGGTTCCGCATTCGGAGCTGGCAGACAACCTTTCACGAATCTCTCTCCACCATGCCCAAGACCCGCATTGCCGTTGCCGGTGCTGGCCTGATCGGTCAGGCCCACATCGGTGTGCTGCTGGCCAGCCCGACGTGCGCGCTGTCGGCCGTGGTGGACCCTTCTCCTGCGGCCGCCGCTGTGGCCTCTGAGGCCGGTGTGCCGCTGTACGCGAGCATCGACGAGCTGCTGGCCCAGGGCCGGCCCGATGGCCTGTTGCTGGCCACGCCCAATTCGCTGCATGTGCCGCAGGCGCTGCAGTGCATTGCCGCAGGCCTGCCCATCCTGCTGGAAAAACCCATCGCCACCACCGTGGCCGAAGGCCAGACGCTGGTGGACGCCGTCGAGCGCAGCGGCGCCCGGGTGCTGATCGGCCACCACCGCGCGCACAGTCCCATCATGGCCAAGGCCCGGCAGGTGGTGCAGTCCGGCCAGCTCGGCCGGCTGGTCACCGTCATGGGCAGCGCCACTTTCTACAAGCCCGACGCCTACTTCGACGGCGGCCCGTGGCGCCGCGAGGCTGGCGGCGGCCCGATCCTGATCAACATGATCCACGAGGTGCACAACCTGCGCATGCTGTGCGGCGAGATCGTGGCCGTGCAGGCGTTCGCGTCCAGCGCCATACGCGGCTTCGCGGTGGAAGACACCGTGGCCATCAACCTGCGCTTTGCCAACGGCGCGCTGGGCAGCTTCATGCTCAGCGACACCGCCGCCTGCCCACGCAGCTGGGAGCAGACCTCGCAAGAAAACAAGGCCTACGCGAGCTGCGACGACGAAGACTGCTACGTGGTCGCCGGCACCCACGGCAGCCTCTCGGTGCCAACCATGCGCCTCAAGACCTATCCGCGCGACGAAGACCGCTCGTGGTGGAAACCGTTTGAGGTGGGCACCGTGGGCATGGTGCGCGACGACCCGCTCAAGCACCAGATCGAACACTTCGGCGCCGTGGTGCGCGGCGAAACCACCCCGCTGGTGAGCGCGCGCGACGGCCTGCAAAATCTCCGCGTGACCGAAGCCATCGCCGAGGCGGCCGCCAGCGGCCGCGTGGTCGACTTGCACTGAACCCCACCCACCCCGCATTCCCCCCTGGAGAACCCATGAAAAAAATCCTCGTCCTGAACGGCCCCAACCTCAACCTGCTCGGCCAGCGCGAGCCCGCGCAGTACGGCTACACCACCCTGCCCGACGTGGAGGCCTTCTGCAAAGCGCACGGCGAGAAGATCGGCTACGAAGTGGAGTGCCTGCAGAGCAACTGGGAAGGCGCGCTGATCGACAAGATCCACGAGTACGGCCGCCTCTTCAAAGAAGGCAAGGCCCTGGGCGTGGTCATCAACCCCGGCGCGCTGACCCACACCTCCATCGCGCTGCACGACGCCATCAAGGGCGTGGAGCCGCTGCCCGTCATCGAGTGCCACATCTCCAACGTGCACGCCCGCGAAGCCTTCCGCCACCACTCCTGGGTGTCGCCCGCCGCGGCCGGCATCGTGATCGGTTTCGGCGTCGACGGCTACCTGATCGCCATGGACGGCCTGGTGCGCAAATTCGTGAACTCCGCCGCCACCCAGAAGCCCTGAGCTGAGTACCCGCAGCGTCGCTGACGCCTGCGTGTTTACCCTCAAAGTGCGCGATAAACGCACACAAGAGATCGTTCAACAGACAACACAAACACGTCAGACAACCCGCTTTCAGCCCGACGCTCCTACAGTCCCGCCCAGCCTGTCTTCGCCTCATCCGCACGAGTCCAGATCATGATCAACGGCCACACCGAACTCATCGCCCACATCGGCTACCCGACGCACAGCTTCAAGTCGCCGTCGATCTACAACCCCTATTTCGAGCACGTCGGGGTGAACGCCATCGTCGTGCCCATGGGCTGCAAGCCCGAGGACTACCCGGCCTTCCTCAAGAGCGTCTTCGCGCTCACCAACATCCGTGGCGCGCTGATCACCATGCCGCACAAGGTGGTCACCGTCGGCCTGCTCGACGAAGTGACACCCACCGTCAAGGTGGCCGGCGCCTGCAACGCGGTGAAGCGCCTGCCGGACGGCCGCCTGGTCGGTGACCAGTTCGACGGCGCCGGTTTCGTGCGCGGCGTGATGCGCAAGGGCCTGAAGCTCGACGGCGCGCGCGTGCTGGTGGTGGGCAGCGGCGGCGTGGGCTGCGCGATTGCCGCCTCGCTGGCGGGCGCGGGCATTGGCGCCATCAGCCTGTACGACGTGCACGCCGCCTCGGCCGAAGCCCTGGGCCAGCGCATCCGCGACAACTACCCGGCCATCACCGTCCGCACCGGCAGCAATCACCCGGCCGGCTTCGACCTCGTGGTCAACGCCACGCCCATGGGCATGAACGAAGGCGACCCGCTGCCCGTGGACGTTTCGCGCCTGGACGCGCGCACCTTCGTCGGCGAGGTCGTGATGCGCACCGAAATGACCGCCTTCCTCAGTGCCGCGAAGGCCAAAGGTTGCCCCGTGCAAGTGGGCACCGACATGCTGTTCGAAATGATTCCCGCGTATCTGGAATACTTCGGCTTCCCCACCACCACCGCCGACGTGCTGCGCTCGGTGGCCCGCCTCAGCTACTGAGCACGCCGCGCTGTCGGGCCGCGCCGTCGCCGCCACCGCCTGCTTCGCCCTGCTCGACACCACCTCGCAATACGTGGGCGGCGTGGTGCCCGTGATGATGGCCGTGTGGCTGCGCTTCGTGGTGCAGACCGGCATGACCGCCGCCATGCTCTACCCCAGCCAGGGCCGGTCGCTCTTCATCACCAAGGCACCTGGCTGGCAGCTGCTGCGCGGTGCACTCATGGTCAGCTCGGGCACGCTCGCCTACATGGCGCTGCAGCACGTGCCGGTGGGCGAATTCACCGCCATCCTCATGCTCGTGCCGCTGGCCATCACCGTGCTCGCCGCGCCGCTGTTGCGCGAGCGCGTGTCCGCCCTCACCTGGGTTCTCGTGGCCGGCGGCTTCATCGGCGCGCTGATCGTGATCCGCCCCAAGACCGCCGATTTCGCGGGCGGCCTGCACGGCGCCATGTTCCTGCCGCTGGTGCTTGTGTTCATCAATGCGCTGTTCCAGATCGTGACCAGCAAGATGGTGAAGACCGAAGACCCGGGCACCATGCACTTCTACACCGGCCTCACCGGCCTGGTGTTCGGCACCATCGCCCTGCCCTGGAGCTGGGCGCCCATGGCCACCTGGCAACTCTGGGCGTTGGTCGGGCTCATGGGCGTGTTCGGCTCGCTCGGCCACTATCTGATGATCCAGGCCTACCACCGCGCGCCTGCCTCTCGCATCACCCCCTACATGTACGCCCAGATCGCCTTTGCCACGCTCGGGGGCTGGGTGGTGTTCGGGCATGCGCCCGATGGGTGGACGGTGCTGGGGGTGGCGTTGATAGCGCTGTGTGGCGGGTTGGGGGTGCGGGTTCGGTGAAGGAAGCGTCAGCCGCGGCGGGCTGCTTCGATCGCTGCGATGTCGATCTTTGTCATTTCCATCATGGCTTCGAACGCGCGTTTGGCCGCCGCCGCATCAGGGTCGGTGATCGCGGCCGTCAGGGCCCGTGGCGTGATTTGCCACGACAGCCCCCACCGGTCCTTGCACCAGCCGCAGGCGCTTGCCTGGCCGCCATTGCCGATGATCGCGTTCCATAAACGATCCGTTTCGGCCTGATCGTCGGTCGCCACCTGGAACGAAAAAGCCTCGCTGTGCTTGAACGTCGGCCCGCCGTTCAGGCCGAGGCAAGCGACGCCCATCACCGTGAATTCGACCGTCAGGACATCGCCCTGTTTTCCCGAGGGATAGTCGCCCGGCGCGCGAAGGACCGCTCCCACCGCGCTGTCCGGGAAGGTCTCGGCATAGAACTTCGCGGCCTCCAGCGCCGTGCCGTCGTACCAGAGACAAATGGTGTTTTTGCTGTTCATTCGAGCGCTCCTGAAGTGGGGCAGCTATTTGACGTTCAGTCCGCCTGATGGGTCAACATCAAGACCCCCATGGAACCGTGGGCACGGATGGGATCGGTCCATGCCCGAAACTGGCCTTCGAGGCGCCGACGTCGGGAGGTCGACCCACCAGCGGCATCCGCGCCGTTTAACTTTTCGCCCTGAAGCAGCCTGTGAGCCTGCCTGGGGCATTTAAGAATCCACTACTCAGTGGTGCAGCTTCGCACAGCCAGCTTGCCCGCCGGGCCAACCGGGCGAGTCAATCTATTTCTCTAATTCGCGACCCCTATGGGTCGAAGCGGTCCGCGAAAGCTGGCATGCCAAAGTGGGCTTTCTTCTTTCAGAAAGAAGTACGTTGCCCCGGCCGAGTCCGTTTTGCCATCGACAACGGGAGAAAGGCCGCTTCTACTGCTGAAGACAACACCGACGATGTGGTCCGGTGCGCGATGGAGGAAGGCGCTAGCTCTGATTCTCAATGCCGTTGGTTGCTCCTTAGAGCCCCCGTCTTGTTCGTGTATTGACAGTAACTGATCTGCATCGATGCCTTGCAACTGCACCCAGAACAATGCACCACGCTTGCGTGTGAACTGTCGCGCCGCAGAGTCGTCGAGGGTCGCAAACACCTGGTCCAGCACATCGTCCTCAACTGCACTTTGCATCACAAAGGCAAGCATTCCGCCCGCTGGGGTCCCGTAAACGGCTACCTCTCGATTGGCGGTACCCGTCGCATCGTCAATTGCCTTCCTCAACTCGTCACGGCTCCTGTCCTTCGCCGCTTCGATCCTGGCCGGATCGAAGGGCTCTATGCGCACTACCGCGCCTCCACCCAAGGTCGCTCCACTACCTGCCAAGATTCGAGTAACAACCTCTCTCCCAAGAGCGCCTTGTTCCTGCGCGTCATCCGGTATTCGATAGGGAACAGTCAGCACAACCGCAAGCCCCGAGCGCAAGTTCTGTGCAACGCTAGCCAAGTCTTTCCACAGCTCGCTCCAGAAATCCAGTGAAGCGCGTCGATGGATACGGCGGCCTTTATTTTCCGAAATGGACTTGCACTCGATCTCGAGCCCACTAGGGCCGAGGTCACCAATCAAGAGATCAAAAGATCCCTCGTTTTTCACTCTGTGCCAAGCCACACGATGCCCCCGACGGGCGAAGTGAGTCGCTGCTTGCAACTCCAAACGCAGACCGTGCATCTCCGTGGAACTGCTGAGGGCAGTTCGAACCCGTCTGACGAATGCTTTGGCCTGCTTGGCCGGGCTCATCTCCAGGACTCTGAGCACCTGGGCAGCAAAGGCCAGCGAAGGAAAGGTGCTTGGGTCGTTACAGGCGTCGTGGGGCACCGTGCCAAACCGCGCCACCAGTCTTCGCAGCCGGTCCAACTGGTATGCGATGGCGTACTCCGAACGCAGGTAGTCACCAAGAAAGTGATTCGCCCGAATCGCCTCTTCCTGCCGCGCCACCGCACCTTGCCAGTGTTCAGCACCAATTGCGGTCGCTAGGCGCCGGTAAATCCTGGGTACATCCTCTGTGGTCATCTGTATAGCTGGCACGTCGCCTCCCTCTTGCCTTTCGATCGAAAGACAAGACTACCAAACTGGCGGAACTCGAAAGCTGACCGTCGTGGCGGTCAGCTCATGTCCGATAGCCGCCCAAGCGACTGAAACCCCCGATCCACCGCCACTCGTCGGACACACCGATCAACCCCTTCAGTCTTCAACCATCCCGCCGAAAAGTCTGTCAGACGCCCCACATCTCGCCGCCACACACCATGTCCATCTCCGCCCTCTCTGGCTCCTCCGTCGCCGCCATCGGCCTGAGTGGCATGCGCGCCGCGCAGCTTCGGCTGGACACGAGCGCGCACAACGTGGCCAACGCGCAGACGCCGGGTTTCCAGCGGCAGGGGGTGACGCAGACGGCCCGGCCAGGCCTGGGAGGTGTGGACGCGCAGGTGAATCAGGACGCGGCGGGCACGTCGGCTGGTGGCGACTTCGGGCACCTGGCCGAAGACATGGTCGCGCAGCGCATGAGCGTCTACAGCTTTGCGGCCAACCTGCGCACGGTCGAGACGGAAGACCGCGTGTTGGGCACGCTGCTGGACACCCGGGCCTGATCCCAACCGGTCGAACACCGGCGCCTTCCAGCCGTAACAGGCCGCGAGGCCGGTAACCGAAGGCAAAGAGCGCGGCGCTGCAAGCCTCCCTTAAGGCGGGAAACGGCACAATACGTCCCAATTTTTCGCCCTCTTTCGCCCACGCTGGCCCGGCACCCGGCCAGCCCTGACCGCCGTTCGCCATGACGCTTCTTCCCCGCCCCTCCCCTCTCACGCCGCACATCACGACCCGTTTCGCGTCGCTGCTGCTGTGCGCTGTGCTCGCCGCCTGCGCCGGGCCGCAGACCGACACCACAGACGTGGTGGAGGCCGACGAGTCGGAAGAAGACGGTGGCCGCGCCAAGTCGCGCCCGGTGGTGCTGGACGGCACGGCCTGGCAAAGCCGCAACCACATCGAGGGTGTGGCGCCCGCGGCGCGCTGGGAGCATCAGGTCTACATGAACCGCCGGCCCACGCACTACAACGCCACCGAGCACGAAGGCCGCCCGGCGGTGATGGCCCAGGCCGAGGGCGCCAACAGCACGCTGAGCCTGCCCCTGGCGCCCACGCCCGGCGCGCTGCCCAAGCGCATCCGGTTCTCGCTGTTCGTCCCGACGCTCAACCCGGCGTTCGACCTGAAGGAAAAGGGCGAAGACGACGCGGTGGCGCGGCTGATCTTGAGTTTTGAGGGCGACCGCAGCAAGCAGTGGACGGCGCGTGACCACATCGTGTCCGAGCTGTCGAGCCTGATCGCGGGCAAGCCGCTGCCCTACGCGTCGATCATGTATGTGTGGGACAGCCGCTACCCCGCGGGCAGCGTGATCCCCAACCCCTACACCAACCGCATCCGCCAGATCGTGGTGGAGTCCGGCCCGGACCGCCTGAACCAGTGGGTGGACTTTGACCGCGACATCGAGGCCGATTTCAAGAAGGCCTTCGGCGAAACGCCCGGTGCGCTGATCGGGCTGGGCCTGATGACCGACTCCAACAACTCGGGCGCCACGGTGACCGCCTGGTACGGGCCGCTGGACGTGACGCTCTCGGCGCCCACGCGTTAACAGCGATCAGCCGCGCTGATCTTTCAGCGCAGCGGCCATGCGCCGCGGGAAGCGCCGGTGGAGGAACAGGTCGCTCACCTCTTTGACGCTGAGGTAACGGCCGGCCTTGCCTTCTTTGCCCATGACCTGCAGCAGGATGGGCCATTCACCGTCCATGAGCTGGCGGTCGAGCAGCCGCGGGCTGGCGGCGCGCTCGATGTTGGCGTCCATCATGCGGTCCAGCGCGGCCCGGTCAAGGCCGCGCTCCTTGCGGCCCCGGGCGTTCACGTGGTCGCTGGCGAATTGATCAAGCCGGTCCAGTTGCTCGGCGTCGACGGTCGCCGTCGCGCTCAGGATGCCCGAGCCCGCACCCTGTTTGTCCAGCGGCCCGCCGCGCAGCGCGTTCAACGCCACACCGTCCATGCCAGCGCGCAGCAGTTGCAGCGGGCCCAGGCCGTTCGCCGCCAGTGCCACCGCGCGGATCGCGGCGGCCGGCAGCGTGGGCTCGCCCTCGCCGGTGCGGGCCACTTTCAAGATGGCGTCCGTCAGCTCGCCGATGGGCACCACGTCGTCGGGCACCAGACCCTGGGCCACCAGGGTCCTGAGGAACGGGCAGGGGTTGTTGGGCGACACGGGTTTCTGGCGGGGCGTGGTGGGCATGGTGGTTCCTTCGTGGCAAACAGGCCCCATGCTAGCGCCGGGACGCGCGCTACAGCAGAAAGTCCAGGAAGCTCGCGAACGGCGTGACCATGCGCATCTGAAAGATCGCGTCGGCGTCGGCGCCTTCGATCAGCGCGTTGTAGCCGCCCGCCCCGGGCGTGCCGCTGATGGGGCGCGATTGCTTCAGGCGCGCCTGCAGGCTCTTGGTCATGGTCGCGGCCAGCGTGGGGTTGTCGCGGCAGATCACGATCAGCTCGGAGTTGAGGTTGGCCGAGCGCGGGTCCATGTTGTAGGTGCCAACCACCACGGTGCGGTCGTCGAACACGGCGCGTTTGCCGTGCACGCCCCAGCGCGCGGAAGCGGGTGCTCTCTCGCCCTGCTTCAGCGGCCGGCCGTCGTAGCCCCAGATTTCGAGGTTGGGCAGGTTCAGGCGGTCCAGCGAGTCGGAGAGGCTGGCCACGGCGTAAAACGCGTCGGTCGAGTGCAGGGTGTTGGTGAGGAACTGCAGCTTCACGCCGCGCTTCAACACGCTCTGCAGCAGCCCGATGCCGTCGCCGCGCAACACGAGGTAAGGGCTTTCAACGATCACGCGTTGGCGCGCTTCGCTCACCAGCTGCGCAATCGCGGTGTAGACGCGGCGGCGCTCGACGCCGGAGCCCGGGTAGTCGGTGACGAAGTGGGTGTCGTTGCAGGTGGTGAAGCTGTGCTGCGGCTGGTGCGCCTTCAACTCGGCGCGCAGCGCGACTTCGGTGGCGGTGGGCTGGGCGAGCAGATCGAGGCCGGCCGCGCTCGCGTCGACCGCCAGGTCTTTCGGGTTGGTCACCCAGTCCGACGCCCAGTAGAGCTCGAAGCTGTCGACAATGGCCGAGGCAATCTCGCCCCGGATCAGCAGATCGCTGTCAAGAAAGTTGTAGTGGGGCGAGAGGTCGAAGTAGTCGTTGCCGATGTTGCGCCCGCCGATCACCGCCTCCTTGCGGTCGACCACGAGCAGCTTGCGGTGGGTGCGGTGTTGCATGGCGAAGAAGCGTGCGATACCCGAGGTGTTGTAGTAGCGCACCTGCACACCCGCCGCCTCCAGCGTGCGCGCGTAGTGCGGCGCGAGCTTGAAGATGGGCATGGCGAAATCAACCAGAATGCGCACCTTCACGCCCTGTGCGGCCTTGCGGGCCAGCGCCTGCGTGATGAGGCGGCTGGCTTCGTCGATTTCGTAGATGAAGAACTCGAGCTCGATGGATTCGCGGGCCTCTTCGATCATGCGCAGGCGCACGGCCAGCGAATCAAAGCCCACATCGAGCAGCGCCACGGGGTGCGGCTTGCGCGAACGCACGTCGGTGGCCGCGTGCTGCGGCGCCTGGCCCAGCCACTGGCGCTCGCTTGCTTCCTGAATGCCCATGAACGCGGCGTAGAACAGCAGCGGCACGCCGATCACCAGCACCAGCAGCGCGATGCCGATCCAGCGCACGAAGCGCCAGGGGTTCCAGCGCGAGGCCATCAGCCGGCCAACCCCGCGAAGACGTTCTGCACGTCTTCGTTTTCGTCGATGGCGGCGAGAAAGGCCTCCACCTCTTCCAGCGCCTCGGCGCTCAGGCTCGCCGGGTTGACCGGGTTCTTGGGCCGGTAGCCGAGCTTGGCGGACAACACGGTGAAGCCCTGCGCCGGCAGCGCGCGGCTGACCAGGTCGAGGTCGGTCGGGTCGGTGAGGAAGACACACACACCCTCTTCGTCGGCGGGTTCGAAGTCTTGCGCGCCGGCCTCGATGGCGGCCATCTCGGCGTCGGCGCCCTTGGCTGCGGCCTCGGCCTCAATGATGCCGACGTGGGCGAAGTCCCACGACACCGTGCCGCTGCTGCCGAGTTGGCCCTTGCGGAACAGCACGCGCATGTCGGAGGCGGCGCGGTTCACGTTGTCGGTCAGGCACTCGACCATCACCGGCACGCGGTGCGGCGCGAAGCCTTCATAGATGACGTGTTCGAAATGCACGGCCTCGCCGGTGAGCCCCGCGCCCTTCTTGATCGCGCGGTCCAGCGTCTCCTTGGGCATGGACACCTTGCGCGCCTGCTCCATCACCAGCCGCAAGCGCGCGTTGGCCGCCGGGTCGGCGCCGTGGCGCGCGGCGATCATGATGTCTTTGGCCAGCTTGCCGAAGAGCCTGCCCTTGGCGTTGGCCGCCAGATCCTTGTGTTTCGCTTTCCACTGCGCGCCCATGGGGAGTTCCTTGTGTTGTGTGCTGACCGGGGGTCCATGAGTTTAGTGGAGCTCCGTCTTGGGGAATGGCTTGAAGCAGCGCTGATCCACGCGCCCCTACTCACGGATTTGAGCGTTGGGTTTAACCGAGAACGACTCTTACCCAGTCCATCAGGAAAAGTCTGAACGCCAAATGTGCGCTGCCCGCTCAGCCATGCGCCGCTGCCTGGCCATCAATGTGGCAGGGCTCCAGTCTGTGGTTCCAGATTCACTCAACTGCCTGGTCTGCTCGTAAGCACTGTCGCGATACAGCTCCAGCTTTTCGCCAAAGGCGGCATTGCGACAGTTGCGATTCAAGGAGGGCTCCAGCAGCAACAGGTTACCCAGTCGGTAGATAAAGTCTTTTTGACGCTCAGGATTGAATGCCTCATCCCATTCACCTGCCGGATTCTCTGGAAGGATGTGCTCGATGGTTCCGGGGTCGGTTTCCCAATCTCTGTTGACTCCAGCGACATCGCTCTCAAGCTGACAGAGCATGTACTTCACCACCTTCTTTCGGCGACCCGTGGTCTCCATCTCCTTGTGCGAGAAGTCACGCATGAACTTTTCGTCATCAACGTAGACACCTCGCAAAAGCCCGAAGACCTCAGCTGGAGTGGATGCCGCACCATCGAGCACAGCTTTGGCTGCGCGGTGGTAGACCGGCTCCAGTTCATTCGTATTCAAGCTACCGATCACGGTGTAACGAACAGAGAGCACGCACAACAATTTCAAAACACGCGTGAAGTCGTCTGGGTTCATGCATTCCCAGGCAGCAAAAACGAGTGGCATGTGCTGACGCACACCAAAAAGCATCAAATCACGCACATATGGCCGAGCCATCGGGCGGTCCATCCAGAACTCATGGGCCGTGTCATCCATGGCGGCAAATACATCGGCGCGCTGCTCCAAGGCACCCATCAGCGCAAACACATCGGCCGATGAGCGCACATCTTCCCGCACCTTCTTGAAAAGACGCTGCTTGCGTATCTGCGGAGAACGACACAACAGGTGGTAACGCAGAAAATCCGGAAACCGTTCGTGCTTGACAGTGCCGATCATCTGGTGCCAGCGCCGCTGAAGTGCCTTCAGATCTGTAGCAGTGGCCACCCGAGAAAACAGATAGTTCTTGAGCAGGTCGGTTGAAGACAGTTCCAGGCCCCGCGCATTGAGGGTTTCAAACACCGTGTAAGCGCTGATGTCATCTTCCACCGTGATCAAGATGAAGAGCAACTGCCGCGCTACCGTGTCAGACAGCAATCGCGCCAGAGCCTCGCCCTCCAGACCCGACTCGGCCAAGCGTTTTCCAAACCATTCAAAACACTGCCACAGCAGGCGGTTGGACTTGGGCAAACCTCTCGGATTCAACGGCGGACGCAACTGCACCAGATAGTCCTGGAAAAAACCGTCGTCGGTATCGTTCAAAAACAGCTTGCTGCTCTCCAGCAACGAAGCTGGATCCTTTTCACCAATGAAGCGGTTGCGCAGCTGGGCGGCCCGGTCCGCATTGGCCGCACGGCTTGCGTGGTCACCCGGCAAATTGTGAAGCCGCTGGATCACCGCAAGCGCCAACAGGCTGAGCGTGGCCACCCGCTGCTGCCCGTCAATGATCTGAAACTCACGGTCTGAAGACGCCTCGACCACCAGCGCCCCCATGTAGTGAAAGCTGCCCGGAGAGGTCAGCAACTCCTGCACGTCGGTCCAAAGGTCTTCCCATTGCTCTTCTTCCCAAGCGTAGTCACGCTGAAACGAAGGCACTCGGTACTTTTTGCCGTTGCCGATCAGGTCCAGAAACGTCACGTCCTGGGTCTTCAACAGATTGCTCTTGGCCATGTTCTTGATGCTGGAAGGTGGGATACAGCGGCGACGATGAGGTGCAGCCCACAGTCTGCTTTCCGACACTGGAAACCCCAACTGTACGATTTCTTCGTACGGTTGCCATAGGCCGACTCCGTCCGCATTGTCCGCCCAAGGTCTGGCTAAACAAGCAACGTCATCGTGATGCGCCTGAGAACTTGTCCAACCATCCTCTGATCAAGAAAAAACCCCGGCCTTGCGAATGGCCGGGGGTTGCACGGGAGGCTTGTGAGAGACGTTGGCGGGCTTCAGGCCTTCTTCAGTTGCTCCGTGTCAAACGGCAGGCTGCGCAGGCGTTTGCCGGTGGCGGCGAACAGCGCGTTGGCCACGGCGGGCGCGATGGGCGGTGTGCCGGGCTCGCCGATGCCGCCGGGTTTTTCGGTGCTCTTGACGATGTGCACCTCCACCTTGGGCATCTCGTGGTGGCGCAGCACGGGGTAGTCGTGGAAGTTGCCCTGCTCCACCCGGCCGTCTTTGAGGGTGATCTTGCCGTAGAGCGCGGCGGTGAGGCCGAACACGATGCCGCCTTCGATCTGGCGTTCGATGATCGCGGGGTTGACCGTCATGCCGCAGTCCACGGCCGCGACCACGCGGTGCACCTTGGGCGAGCCGTCGGGGTTGACCGAGACCTCGACCACCTCGGCCACGTAGCTGCCGAAGCTCTGCGCCACCGCGATGCCGCGGAACACGCCCGCCGGCAGCGGCTTGCCCCAGCCGGCCTTCTGCGCCGCCACTTCGAGCACCTGCTTGTAGCGCGGCTGCTTGTCGAGCAGGGCGCGGCGGAACTGATAGGGGTCCTTGCCGGCGGCGGCGGCCATCTCGTCGATGAAGCTCTCCATGAAGAAGATGTTCTGCGAGTGGCCGACCGAGCGCCAGAACCACACAGTGGGCCCGGGTTCCTTGCGGCCATAGGCAAGGCGCTGGTTGGCGATGTTGTAGGGGTGGTCGGCAATGCCTTCCATGGCGAAGCTGTCCACGCCGTTTTCAGGGATCTTCATGAAGCCCGAGGCATCCATGATGGAGGGCGAACCCACGCCTGCATTCAACACGGTGGCCTTGCCGTCGGCGCTCAGGCCGCCGCTGAATTTCGCCACCGACGCGGGCCGGTAGAAGCCGGCGGCCATGTCGTCTTCGCGGGTGTAGATGAGCTTGACCGGCGCACCGCTGATCTTGGAGAGCAGGGTGGCGTCGATCACGAAGTCGGGCGCGAAGCGGCGGCCGAAGCCCCCGCCCAGCATCATGGTGTTGACCTTGACCTTGCCCGGATCAACCGAAGCCACCTGGCTCAGGATGCCCTGCACCGGGCCCTGGCTCTGCGTGCCGGCCCAGATCTCCACGCCGTCGGGCTTGACCCAGGCGGTGCAGTTCATCGGCTCCATGCAGGCGTGGGCCAGGTAGGGCACCTCGTAGGTGGCCTCCACCGTCTTCGCGCCCTTGGCGTCGGCCGAGCCGGTTTGCAGCGCCACGGCGCTCGCCGTCGACGCGCCCTCGGTGAGCATGGCCGTGACCTTGGCCGAATTCAGGCCGGTGTTGGCGCCGAGGTCCCAGTACAACTCCAGCGCGTCGCGCCCCTTCTTCGCCGCCCAGTAGCCGGTGGCCAGCACGGCCACCCCGGTGGGCAGTGCGATGACCTGCTTCACGCCCTTGACCGCCTTGGCCTTGCTGTCGTCGAGCTTGGCCACCTTGGCGCCCGGCAACGGCGCGCGTGCCATCACCGCGACCAGCATTCCGGGCAGGTCCACGTCGATGCCGTATTTCGCCGAGCCATTGGTCTTGCCCGCCGTGTCCAGCCGGGCCTTGCGCTGGCCGACGATTTTGAAATCTTTCGGGTCTTTCAGCGCCACCTTCTCGGGCGGCTTCTGCTTCGCGGCGGCTTCGGCGAGCGCGCCGTAGCTGAGCTTCTTGCTGCCATGGATCACCTGGCCGGCTTCGGTGCGGCACTCGGCCGCTGGCACCTTCCATTGCTCGGCGGCGGCCGCCACCAGCATGGCGCGCGCGGTGGCGCCGGCGTTGCGCATCACGTCCCAGTGGCCGCGCACCGTGGTCGAGCCGCCGGTGGCCTGCATGCCGAAGGCGGGGTTGTTGAAGGCGGTGTTGGCGGGCGCCTGCTCCACACGCACGTTGGCCCAGTCGGCGTCCAGTTCTTCGGCCATGAGCTGCGGAATCGCGGTCAGCACGCCCTGCCCCATTTCTGACGATCCGCAGACCACGGTGATGCGGTTGTCGGGCGTGATGCGCAGCCAGGCGTTGGGCGTGAAGCTGGCCTCGGCGGCGAGCGCGCGGCCGGCGTGCGGCAGCGTGAAGCCGACCACGAGCGCAGCGCCCGCGCCGGCCAGGAAACCCCGGCGTGTGGCGGTGAAGGGGGCACCGGCGGGGCTGTGAATGTCGGGTGTTTGGGGGGTGTTCATGATCAGGCCGCCTTGCTCAGTGCGACCGCGGCGTCCTTGATGGCCGCCTTGATCTGGTTGTAGGTGCCGCAGCGGCAGATGTTGCCGCTCATGGCCTCGTCGATGTCCTTGTCTGAGGGCTTGGGTTTGGCCGCCAGCAGCGCGGTGGCGCTCATGATCTGGCCGCTCTGACAGTAACCGCACTGCGGCACGTCGTGTTTGACCCAGGCGGCCTGCACCGCCTTGCCGGCCTTGCTGGCGCCCATGGCTTCGATGGTGATCACCTTCTTGCCGGCGGCGGCCGAGAGCGGCGTGGAGCAGGAGCGAATGGGCACGCCGTCCAGGTGCACGGTGCAGGCGCCGCAGAGCGCCATGCCGCAACCGAACTTGGTGCCGGTGAGCTTGAGGTCTTCGCGGATGGCCCAGAGCAAGGGCATGTCGGGCTCGGCGTCGATGGACGCGGCGCGGCCGTTGACGGTCAGGTTCTGCATGGGGTGGTCTCCTGGTTTTTTGGGGTGCGCCCGGGCGTTCTCTGCGCCCGGGTCGTTCGCCAATGTAGCGACCCCTCTCCCGGCCCCCAGGTGGGCAAACCCTTGTCCCACGTCACCGTGGGGACAAGTTGCTCCGTTTCAGGCCATCCGCCCGGTCAGCTCACCAGCTCCACCAGCGCACGCAGCCCGCAGGTGTAGGAGCGCCAGCCCAAGCCCTGCACCGTGCCGCGCACGGCCGGCGAGATGATGGAGTGCGAGCGCCAGGGCTCGCGCGCCGCGATGTTGGAGAGGTGTACCTCGATCACCGGGAAGGGCATGGCCTTGATCGCGTCGTGCAGCGGCACGCCGTGCTGCGTGAGCCCGGCGGGGTTGATCAGCGCGCCCTGCGCCGTGTCGATGCACTCGTGCAGCTTGTCGATCAGCACACCCTCGTGGTTGGACTGCAAGATCTCCAGGCTCACGCCCAGCTCGGCGGCCAGGTCGGTCAGTGTCTGGTTGATCTCGGCCAGCGTGGTGGTGCCGTAGATGTGGGGTTCGCGGCGGCCGAACAGGTTGAGGTTCGGGCCGTGCAGGACAAGGATGTTCATGGTGAGCAACCTTCAGCGCGCGGTGCGGGCCAGCTCGGACTGGTAGAGCTTGACGAGTTCGGGGTCGTAGCTGGCGGCCATCCTGTCGGTCACGGGCTTGACCATCTGGCCGATGCGGCCCTGCTCGGCGGGGCTCACCTCGTTGTACTGCATGCCCTTGGCCTGCAGCTCGCCCACCGCCTTCTGCGCGGCGGCGCGGCTGGCCTGGCGCTGGTAGGCGCGCGCTTCCTGCGCTGCTTCGCTCAGGATGCGCTGCTCGGTGGGCGAGAGCTTGTCCCAGAAGCGTTTGCCCACCAGCACGATGTTGGCGGCGTACACGTGGTTGGTGGCGCTCACGTGTTTCTGCACCTCGTAGAACTTGTTGGAGAGGATCACCGAGAAGGGGTTCTCCTGCCCGTCCACGGCCTTGGCCTCCAGCGCACCGTACAGCTCGCCGAACGCCATGGGCACGGGGTTGGCCTTGAGCGCCTTGAAGGTTTCAAGGAACACCGGGTTGGGGATCACGCGCAGCTTCAGGCCCTCGAAGTCTTCGGGCTTGGTGATGGCGCGTTTGCTGTTGGTGACGTTGCGGAAACCCAGGTCCCAGTAGCCCAGCGCGACCAGGCCTTTTTCGGGCAGCTTGGCGATGAGGGCCTGGCCGAACGGGCCGTCGAGCAGCGCATCGGCCTGCGCGAAACTGCCAACCGCAAACGGGAAGTCGATCAGGCCGAACTCCTTGACGATGCCGGCGAGCGAGGTGGTGGCCGGCGCCGTCATCTCCTGCACCCCGCCCTGCAGCGCGGCCTGCTGCTGCAACTCGTTGCCCAGCGTGGACGAGGGGAACTCCTGCACCTTGAGCTTGCCGCCGCTTTTGGCGGCCACCAGCTCGGCAAAGCGCTTGACGCCCAGGCTCACCGGGTGGTCGGTGTTGTTGAGGTGGCCGAACTTGATGGTGCGTTCCTGCACGTCCTGGGCGTGCAGGGCGCCGCTGGCCAGCAAGGCCGTGGTGAGCAAAGCGGTGGTGAAAAGGGTTCGCATGGTGTCTCCTTGTGGGGGTGATGGCGGCCCGCGTGTTGCGGGCCGTTGGGGCGTATTCTTGGAACACGACAAGAAAGTCTTTCCCAACCGGAAACCAGTTTCTTCATGCGAAAAAATCACCCATGAGCCTCGCCCTCGACCGCGGTCTTGCCCTGCTCGAACACCTCGCCGCCCACCCCGACGGCGTGCCCCTGGCATCGCTCGCGGCCGAGCTGGACATGCCGCTCAGCGCCTGCCACCGCCTGCTGGCCGCGCTGCAGGCGCGCGGCTATGTGCGCCAGGCCCGCGCTCAGGGCGACTACCTGCTCACCACCAAGATCGTCTCGCTCGGCCTGGGCTACCTCAGCGGCGCCGGCATCGTGGACATTGCCGAGCCGCTGCTGGAGCGGCTGGCGCAGCGCACCGGCGAGCTGGTGCGCCTGTCCATCGTCGACGGCGACCGCCTGACCTGGATCGCCAAGGCGCAGGGCGTGCGCAAGGGCCTGCGCTACGACCCCGACATGGGGCAGGACGCGCGCCTCTCGTGCACCGCCTCGGGCCACGCCTGGCTGCTGTCCATGAGCGACGAGCGCGCGTTGGCGCTGGTGTCCCAGCAGGGCTTTGGCGAACCCGCCGAGTACGGCCCCAAGGCCCCCACCACCGTGAAAGCCCTGCTCGGTTTCCTGCACGCGGCGCGGGTGCGCGGCTACGCCGTGATCGACGAGCTGTTCGCGCCTGGCATGAGCGCCATCGCCGTGCCGGTGCTGCGCCGGCGCGAGGCCATCGGCGTGATCAGCGTGGCGGGCCCGCGCCAGCGCCTGACCCCCGCGCGCATACACGAGATGGCGCCCGACCTGCTGGCCGCGGCCGCCGAACTGGGGCCCATCTGCAACACCAGCAGCCTGTTCGGGCGCCCGCCACTCGGCAAGGGTTGAGCCGGTTCCGGGAGGTGGGAGAATGCCGGTCCCCCCGGCTCTCCCGGGACGCGGACACACTGCCCGCCCTTCTGCTTCTTTTCCCCCATGCAATATCCGCTCGCCGGCACCCTCGGCATTGACTTCGGCACGTCCAACTCCGCCATGTCCTGGGCCAGTCCCCACGGCCTGTCGCGCCTGATCCCGCTCGAAGGCGACGCGGTCTCCATGCCCACCGCCGTGTTCTTCAACGCCGAAGACCACCTCACCCACTTCGGCCGCGATGCCGTGGCGCAGTACCTGGCCGGCACCGAAGGCCGGCTGCTGCGCTCGCTCAAGAGCCTGCTGGGCAGCCCGCTCATCAACGAGAACACCGAGGTCAACCACCGCTCGATCAGCTTCCTGGAGATCGTGACCACCTTCCTGGTGGAGCTGCGCGAGCGCGCCGCGCAGACGCTGGGCAGCGCGCCCGAGCGCGTGGTCATGGGCCGGCCCGTGCACTTCGTCGATGACGACGCCGAGCGCGACGCCATGGCCCAGGCGTCGCTGCTGGAAGCCGCGCAGGCCGCCGGCTTTCGCGAGGTGAGCTTCCAGCTCGAACCCATCGCCGCCGCGCTGGACCACGAGCGCCGGCTGGACCGCGAGGCCGTGGTGCTGATCGTCGACATCGGCGGCGGCACCTCCGATTTCACCGTGGTGCGGCTCGGGCCGCAGCGCATGGCGCTGGCCGACCGCTCGGGCGACGTGCTCGCCACCACCGGCGTGCACATCGGCGGCACCGACTTCGACCACCGCCTCAGCCTGGAGCAGGTGATGCCGCTGCTGGGCTATCGCCAGCTCGGGCCGCAGGGACGCGAGGTGCCCAGCCGGGTGTTCTTCGACCTCTCGACCTGGCACCTGATCCAGTGGCTCTATGTGCCGCGCGCCATCAGCCAGGCGCAGGCGCTGCGCGTCAACTACAGCGACGCGCGCCTGCACGAGCGGCTGATGCGCGTGCTGCGCGAGAAACACGGCCACCACATCGCACACGAGGTCGAGCTGGCCAAGATCCGCTGCTCCATGGCCGACGCCGACACCACCGTGGACCTTTCCATCGTCGAGGCGGCGCTCACCGCGCCCCTGGGCACGGCCGCGCTGCACGAGCACCTGGACGACCTGCTGCAACGCACCGTGGCCTGCGCGCGCGAGTGCGTGCAGCGCGCCGGCCTGCGCGATCACCAGCTCGACGCGGTCTACCTCACCGGCGGCTCGTCGGCCCTGCGGCCGTTTCAAGAGACGCTGCGCGCGGCGTTCCCGAGCGTGCCACTGATCGAGGGTGATCTGTTTGGTGGCGTGGCCTCGGGGCTGGCTTATTCGCGGGGGTGAAGCCTGCTGGGCATGACGCCGCTATGACCGCAGAAGACGCGGCACCAACGGCCTTTTACCGCCGTGCGGAAACAGCACCGGCGACAGCCGTTCCGGCTCCAGCGCAAAGCTCTCCGCACACGCGGCGGTGATCAGCGCGTCCAGCGCCAGTGTGGGCTTCAGGTCGCGACCGTCGAGCAGGTGGGCGCTGGAGAGGCCCGGCCAGTCGGCCACGGTGCGTCCACCTTCCACGGCACCCCCGACCAGCATCGCCATCGCGCCCGTGCCGTGGTCGGTACCGCCCGTGCCGTTGGCGGCCACGGTCCGCCCGAACTCGGTGGCCACGAGCACCACCGTCTGCTCCCACACCGGCCCCAGTCCCTCCTGAAGGCCGGCAAGCATGTGGTCCAGGCTCCTGAGCTGCGCGGCCAGCCGCGCCGCCTGACCGCTGTGCGTGTCCCAGCCGCTGGTCTCGATCATCGCGATGCGGGGCCCATCGGCACGCCCGAGAAAGCCAGCGGCCATGCGCCCCAGCGCGCCCGCGTCCTGGCGGTTGGCGCCGCCGCCCATGCCACCCGCCATGCCGCGTGCCTCCAGCGCGGACGACCACAGCGCGTGCAGCTGGCCGTCCTGGGCGTACAGCTGTTCCACGCGCACCATCAGATCTTCGTTGGCCTGAGGCAGCGCCGAGGGCGCGTAGGAGGTGACCGGGACCGCGCCCCGGAACGCCATCGGGACGGCGGGCGAGAACGCGATGGCCTCTTTGCCTTCACGCGGCAACACGCCCAGCAGCCGGTTCATCCAGCCGTCCTTCACCTGGTATGGCGCGCTGCCGCCGGTTTCCAGCACGTTCTGTCCGTCGAAGTGGGACCGGTCGCGGTACGGCGATGCCACAGCGTGAAACAGGGTCGCCTGCCCGGCGGCATACAGCGTGCGCAGATGGCCCAGGGAGGGATGCAGTGCGAAGCTACCGTCCAGCTTCAGCGCGCTGGCCGGGTCGATGGCCAGAGCGCCCCGCGCGCTCGCATAGGCCGGGTCGGCGTAGGGAATCAGCGTGTTCAGGCCGTCGGCCGCGCCGCGCTGGATGATGAAGACAAAGCGCCGCTCGGTGGCGGCCTTCGCGAACAGAATGCGGGGGGCGGCCAGCAGCGCGGCGGAGCCCAGGAAGCGGCGTCGATCCATCGTCTTACCTCCTCAGGAATTCGGGCGCCACCAGCAGCAGGGCCAGGGCGGTGCCACCGCTGTCGGCGCGGGCAATCGCGCCAGCGGTGGCCTCGGTCAGTGCACCGCCCGGCAAGACCCGTGGCGCCAGCGCCCGGGCATCGAGGGTGTCGCCTGCTTGCTGGGCGAAACGCTGCGCGGCCTCCACGCGGCGGATCAGCGCGTCGGGGGCCGCCCAGGTCGCGCTCAGGTCGCCGTAGCCCGCTGGCGACCCGGGCCGCCACACCGGCTGGCCGAGCTGGGTCATCAGATTCGTGGCCTGCCGCGGCGGCAACTCCCGCCGCCCCAAAGCGCGCAGGCTGGACACGCCCCACTCCCAGGGCGACTTGAACTTGGGCTGCGCCGACGCCCAGGCCTCCGGTGAAGCCACCAGGGCCCGGTACACGCTGGGCAGGTCGCCACCAGTGCGCAGGAAGCTGTCGGCCAGGCGCTGCACCAGCGCGGGCGGCGGGTCGTCCGCGACGAAGTGGCGCGCGAGTTTGGTGGCGATGTGTCGGGCGGTCGCGGGTGCGGTGGCCAAGTCGTGGAGGATGGCGCGGGCCTGCTGTTCGCCGCCGTCGGCGTAACGGCCGCCGAGCACGGTGCGTGCGCCCGGCTCGTGCAGGGCGGGAGCGAAGCGGAACGTGGCTTCGGCGCCCTCGCCGGGCTCGTCGCCGGGCTCGTCGCCGGGCAGTGTCCAGCCGGTGAGCGCCCGAGCGAACTCCGTCACGTCGTCCTGCGTGTACCCGCTGCGCACGCCCAGCGTGTGCAACTCCAGAATCTCGCGCGCCAGGTTTTCGTTCAGCCCTCGAACCCGCTGCTGCCGGGCCGCTGCGCGCTGGCCGGCGGCACTGCCCGGGCCCACCGACTGGGCCTGGTCCAGGTAGAGCAGCATCGCCGGATGGCGCACGGCGGCCAGCAGCAGGTCTTCAAAGCGCCCCAGCACATTCGGACGGATCGCGTCTGCCTCGAACCCGCCCGCCAGCCCCACCACCAGCAGCTTGTCGACCGACACCGCGAAGTGGTTGGACCAGAAGTGCACCAGCCGCTCAACGAACGGTGTGTCCGTCTGCAGAGCGCTGTCGGTCCGGGCGCCCACCGCCATCACATACGCATCCCGCCCCTGGCGCAAATAGGCTTCCCGGATGCCACTGCGTTGCCCTTCCGGCGCCAGGCGCACCGCGCGCTGCTGCGCCAGCCAGGCCTCGACGAGCGCCGGCGTGCGCTCGGCAGACCGCCAGGGCGGCGGCAGCGGCTGGTGCTGTTCAAACTGGGACAACAACCACCGTTGGGGGTTGTCTGGTGGCGGCTCGTCGGGCCGGGCGCCGAGGCCAAAGCGGTTCAGGGCTGTCGCTGGAGCGTTCATCGCTGCATTCTCGGTCTGTCGAATGCAGCGCGGGGTGAAGGGTTGGTGTCTGGCGCGTAAAGGCGGGCGAGGCCGGCGCTGGCTGTCGAGGTTGGCGAGTTTAACGCCGCGCCACTCAGCCGTTGATGCGCAACAGCCCGTAGAACAGCGCAGCGAGAAACACGGTCTCCAGCACCATCAGCGCCACCGGTTTCCAGCCCACGGTGACGATCTCGCGCAGGTGGGTCTTCATGCCGATGGCGGCCATGGACGCGACCAGGAAAAACTGCGAAGCGCTCTGGCCGCCCTTCACCACCACCGCCGGCAACCAGCCGGTGCTGTTGACCAGCATCAGCACCGCGAAGGCCACGGCGAACCACGGCAGCAGCGGCGGGCGCGGGCCACCGGCGTCGCCACCGCCCTGCGCCCGCTGGTGCCGGCGTGCCAGCCAGGCCGCCAGCGCGATCACCGGCAGCAGCATCGCCACGCGCAAGAGCTTGACCAGCGTGGCCGCGTCGCCCGCTTCGTGCGACAGGCTGTAGCCCGCGCCCACCACCTGGGCCACGTCGTGGATGGTGCCGCCGATGAAGGTGCCCGCGTCCAGCGGCGAGAGGCCGAGCGCGTGCGTGATCGGCGGGTACAGGATCATGGCCAGTGTGGAGAGCGTGCTCACGCCGATCACGGTGAACAGCGTGGCGCGCTCCTTCTGCGGGTGGGCCGGCATCGCGGCCGACAGCGCCAGCGCCGCCGAGGCGCCGCAGATCGCCACCGCGCCGCCGGTGAGCAGGCCGAAGAACATCTGGAAGCCCATCAGCTTCGCGAGCACGATGCCCACGCCAATGGTCAGCGCCACGGCCAGCACCACCATCGCCACCGGCTCCCAGCCCAGCGCCATCACCTGGGTGGTGGTGATGCGCAGCCCCAGCAGCGCCACGCCCAGGCGCAGCACCTGCCGGGCGGTGAAGTCGATGCCGGGCGCGCTGCGGCCCTCGGCCGAGAGGAAGTTGAGCGCCATGCCCAGCAGCAGCGCGAACAGCATGACCGGCGCGCCGTAGTGGCTGGCCAGCGCCATGGCGGCAATGGCCACGGTGGCGCTGAGCGTCACGCCGGGCAGCCAGTGCGCCGCCTGGGTCTTGAGGCCGTTGACTCGCGACGCCATGGCGGTTGGCCCGGCGGCGTTCACGGGTTGAGCTTGATGTCGAAGGTCTTGACGATGGCCGCGTTGCGCTCGAAATCGGCGCGCAACGACTTGGCCATCTGCTCGGCGCTCTCGTCACCGCCGGCGTCGAACCCCGCGCCCAGCAGGCGGTCGCGAACCTTGGCCGAGGCGGCCGTCTTGTCCACGGCGGCGTTGATCTTCTCCACCAGCGCGGTCGGCACGCCGCTGGCGACGATGATGCCGATCCAGTTGCTGAAATCGAGGTCGGGGTAGCCCTGCTCGGCCAGCGTGGGCACGTTGGGCAGGTGCGGCGAGCGCTTCTTGCTGGCCACGCCGTAGGCCTGGACCTTGCCGGCCTCGATCAGCTTCTTGGCCGTCGCCATGCCGTCGAACATCAGCGGCACCTGGCTGCCCATGACCTGGGCCAACGCGGGCGGCGAGCCGGCGAAGGGCACGTGCTGCATGTCCAGCCCGGCCTTCTGGTTGAGGATCATGCCGGCGTAGTGCGAGCTGGTGCCCGCGCTGTACGAGGCGAAGCTGACCGTGCCCGGGTGGGCCTTGACCCAGGCGATGGCACCCTTGAGGTCCTTGGCCGGCACGTTGGGCGCGCCGATCATCACCATGCTGGCGTGGGCGATGGCGGTCACGGGCTTGACGTCTTTCAGCGGGTCGAAGGCCGTCTTCATCACGTGCGGTATTTCGGTCAGGATGTTGCTCGCCGTCATCATGATGGTGTTGCCATCGGCGGGCGCCGCGATCATGGCCTGCACCGCGATGGCGCCGCCCGCGCCCGGCTTGTTGTCCACCACCACCGGCTGGCCGATGTCGGCCGAGAGCTGGTCGGCCACGATGCGGGCCACCACGTCCATGGTCCCGCCGGCCGGCGCGGGCACCACCATGCGCACGGGTTTGTCGGTCCAGGCCTGGGCCGCCGGCAGGGCCAGCGCCAGGGCGGCGGCGCACGCGGTGCGGCGAAGGGGTGAAAAAGAAAAGCGCTTCATGGTTGTCTCCAGTGTGTTCTCGGGCCATGGCTCGGACCCTGGGGCAAATACTAGGATTCGCCCCTCGACTCTGCTTGCTTAATTGGGACAGTCATTTTCGATATTGGGACATTCATGGATTACCCCTACGTGCCCGTGGTGCGCAGCGCCAGCCTCAACGGCTACCTCGATCTGGCGCAGTCCGTCGGCCTGGACGCCCACGCCATGCTGCGCCGCGCCGGGCTCTCACCGCGCAGCCTGGAGAACCCCGAAACGCCCTTGAGCACCGCGGCCGTGAGCGCGCTGATGGAACACAGCGCGCAGGCCAGCGGCGTCGAAGATTTTGGGCTGCGCTTGGCGGCGCGCCGGCAGCTCAGCAACCTCGGTCCGATCAGCCTGGTGCTCAAGGAAGAGCCGACCGCGCGCGCCGCGCTGGACACCCTGTGCCGCTACCTGCGCCTGCTCAACGCCTCGCTGCTCACGCGCATCGAGGAACACGGCGACCGGCTGGTGATCCGCGAAGAAATCCTGGTCGAACAGACGGCCAGCACGCGCCAATCGATGGAGCTGGCGGTGGGCGTGATGTTCCGCATCCTGCGCGAGCTGCTGGGCCTGCAGTGGAAGGCGGTGCGCGTGTGCTTCAACCACCGGCCACCGCGCGACACCAAGGCCCACCGTGCCTTCTTCGGCACCACCGTGGACTTCAACAGCGAGTTCAACGGCATCGTCTGCCACACGGCCGACCTGCAGGCACCGATGGCGGGCCACAACCCGGAGATGGCGCGTTTCGCCCGCGAGTACCTGGACCGCGCGCTCTCGGGCCAGCACCAGAGCACCAAGGCCACCGTGCGACAACTGATCGCCGCGCTGCTGCCCGGCGGGCGCTGCACCTCGCAGCAGGTGGCGCAGCACCTGGGCGTGGACCGCCGCACCATCCACCGCCACCTGGCCAAGGAAGGCGAGACCTTCGCCACCCTGCTGCAGTCGGTGCGCTCGGAGCTGGCGATGCGCCAGGTACAGGACAGCGACCTGCCGCTGGCCGAGGTGGCGCAGCTGCTGGGGTTCGCAGCGCCGGCCGCTTTTTCGCATTGGTTCCGCGGCACGTTTGGCTGCAGCGTGACGGCCTGGCGGACACAGGAAAAGGCGAAAGCGGCGGTGCGTCAGGGTCAACCCTGACTGTCCCACATTCGCAAGCCATTGTCCCAATATGACAAGCATCGAATGGCGGTGACTCCTACGATGCGCTCCATGGCCCGGACACCCGGCGCCTCGAACACACGAAGGAGACAACCCCCATGGCCACAGCCATCCGCATGCACCGCACCGGCGGCCCCGAGGTGCTGGAACTCGAACATGTCGAGGTCGGCGAGCCCGGCCCGGGCCAAGTCCGCTTGCGGCAGGCCGCCGTCGGCCTGAACTACGCCGACACCTATTTCCGCAACGGCACCTACCCCATGCCCCTGCCCGCCGGCATGGGCGTTGAGGCCGCGGGGGTGGTGGCAGCCATCGGACCCGATGTCACCAACGTCGCCGTCGGCGACCGCGTCACCTACACCGGCTTTCTCAACACCCTGGGCGCCTACGCGACCTCCCGCCTCATCGCCGCCGCGCCGCTGATCCAGTTGCCCGACGGCATCGGCTTCGAGACAGCGGCCGCCATGACCATGCGCGGCCTGACCTCGGCCTACCTCATGCGCCGCATCCACCCCTTCAAAGCCGGCGACACGCTGCTGTTGCACGCGGCGGCCGGCGGCGTGGGCCTGATCGTGGCGCAGTGGGCACAGCTGCTGGGCATCACCGTGATCGGCACCGTGTCCACCGACGCCAAGGCCGAAGTGGCCAACGCCCACGGCTGCACCCACACCATCAACTACAGCCACGAAGACGTAGCCGCCCGGGTGAAAGAACTCACCAGCGGCCAGGGCGTGGACGTGGTGTTCGACAGCGTGGGCCAGAGCACCTTCATGGCCTCGCTGGACTCGCTCAAGCGCCGCGGCCTGATGGTCTGCGTGGGCACGGCCAGCGGCCCCATTGAAGGCTTCAACCCCAACCTGCTGGCCATGAAGGGCTCGCTCTACCTGACGCGCCCTGCGCTCGCCGACTACATCGCCGACCCGGCCGAGAAGGCCGAACTGGCGGCCGAGGTGTTCGGCCACGTCGCGGCCGGGCGCATCCGCATCGAGGTGAATCAGCGCTACGCACTCGCCGACGCGCAGCAAGCGCACCGCGACCTCGAATCGCGCCAGACCACCGGCTCGTCGGTCTTCGTGATCTGAGCCACACAGAGGAGACAAGACCATGAAGATCGAACAACTCACCTGCGCCATCGGCGCTGAACTCACCGGCGTGAGCCTGGCCGACGCGGCGCGCGACGACGCGCTGTTTGAGGAGATCAAGGCCGCGCTGCTGCAGCACAAGGTGCTGTTCCTGCGCAACCAGGACATCTCGCGCGCCGAGCACGTGGCCTTCGCACGCCGCTTCGGTGAACTCGAAGACCACCCGGTCGCCGGCAGCGACCCGGACCACCCCGGCCTGGTGCGCATCTACAAGACGCCCGATGCGCCCAACGACCGCTACGAAAACGCGTGGCACAGCGACGGCACCTGGCGCGAGGCGCCCGCCATGGGCTGCGTGCTGCGCTGCGTGGAATGCCCGCCCGTGGGCGGCGACACCATGTGGGCCAACATGGCGCTGGCCTACGAGCGCCTGCCCGAGCAGATCAAACAGCAGATCGCGGGCCTGCGCGCGCGCCACAGCATCGAGTGCAGCTTCGGCGCGGCCATGCACATTGAGCGGCGCCTGGCGCTCAAGGCCCAGTTCCCCGACGCCGAGCACCCCGTCGTGCGCACCCACCCTGACACCGGCGAAAAGATCCTGTTCGTCAACGGTTTCACCACGCACTTCACCAACTTCCACACGCCCGAGAACGTGCGCTACGGTCAGGACTTCACGCAGGGCACATCGGCCCTGCTGCAGTACCTGATCAGCCAGGCCGCGATCCCCGAATACCAGGTGCGCTGGCGCTGGCAACCCAACAGCGTCGCCATCTGGGACAACCGCGCCACCCAGCACTACGCAGTGATGGACTACCCGCCCTGCCACCGAAAGATGGAGCGCGCCGGCATCGTCGGCACGCCCACGTTCTGATCCCACCTTCCCACCGACACCGGAGACCCACCATGAACTTTCTCGACGGCTCGCTCTTCCCCGAAAACCAGGACAAGCTGGTCATCACCGCCGCGCCCTACGGCCCCGAGTGGATTCCCTCGGACTTCCCCGAAGACATCCCGGTCACCATGGAAGCGCAGGTGCAGAAGGCCGTGGACTGCTACGAAGCCGGCGCCAGCGTGCTGCACCTGCATGTGCGTGAACTCGATGGCAAGGGCAGCAAGCGCCTCTCGAAATTCAACGAGCTGATCGCCGGCGTGCGCAAGGCCGTGCCCGACATGGTGATCCAGGTCGGCGGCTCAATCAGCTTCGCGCCCGAGTCCGACGGCGCGGCCGCGAAATGGCTCAGCGACGACACACGCCACATGCTGGCCGATCTCGACCCCAAACCCGACCAGGTGACGGTCACCGTCAACACCACGCAGATGAACGTGCTGGAGCACATGGACGAGCGCGACATCGCCGGCACATCGCTGGCGCTGCCCGAGAACCGGCGCGCCTACAGCGAGATGATCGTGCCGTCCAACCCGGCCTGGTTCGAGGAACACATCCGCCGCCTGTCCGCCGCCGGCATCCAGAGCGCCTTTCAGTTCTACAACATCAACAGCTACGAGACCGTGGAGCGGCTGATCCGCCGCGGTGTCTACAAGGGCCCGCTGGTGATGAACTGGGTCGCCATCAGCGGCGGCATGGACGCGCCCAACATCTACAACCTGGCCAACTTCGTGCGCGCCATCCCCGACGGCTCCATGCTCACGGTCGAGAGCAGCATGCGCAACACGCTGCCCATCAACATGATGGGCATGGCCATGGGCCTGCACGTGCGCTGCGGCATCGAGGACAACATCTGGAACCAGACCCGCACGGGAAAGATCGGCACCGTCGAGCAGATCCGCCAGCTGGTGCGCATCGCGGGCGAAATGGGCCGCCCGGTGGCCAACGGCCAGGAGGCGCGCGCCATCCTCAAGATCGGCGTGTTCTACGACACGGTAGAAGAGACCCTGGCCGCCAACGGCTTCGCACCCAACCCGCGTGGCGGGCAACAGGGCTTCTTGCGCAAGGTGGCCTGAACGGGCCGGGTCCGGGGCGCGGGCGTGGGCCTCAGCGCCCCGGCTCGGCGCGCGCCATCACATGGCGCACCATGGCCTCGGCCAGCTCGGCCTCGCCGAGAAACACGTGGCCGGCCCCGTCGTCGCGCAGGCGCTGTGCTTCTTCTTCGTTGTGCGAACGCACCGCGACCTCGATCCCGGGGTTGAGGGTGCGAGCGGTGTCGATCATGGGCCGCGCCGCCATGGCGTCGGGCGTGGCGATCACCAGCATGCGGGCGCGCGCCACGTGCGCCTGCACCAGCACCGCCGGGTCGGCGGCGTCGCCATAGACCGCCGGAATGCCCTGCTCGCGCAGCCGCTCGACGATCTCGCGGTTCTGTTCGGCCACCACAAAAGGCTGCTGTGCGTTGGTGAGTGCCTGGGCGATGCGGCGGCCGACGCGGCCGTAACCGACCAGCACCACCTGGCGCGACAGGAAGCGCTCTTCCGTGGCGGTGGGCAGCTCGGCCAGCGGGTCGTCCCGGGCCTCCAGGTGGCGCACAAACGCCGAGCGCGCGCGCAGGAAGCCCTGAACGGGCGCGATGGCCTTGAACAGCAGCGGATTGACCGCAATCGAGATCAGCGCGCCCGCCAGCACCAGGCTCTGCCCCTCAGGCGGCAGCAGCCCGAGCGCGGCCCCCAGGCCGACCAGGATGAACGAGAACTCGCCGATCTGGGCCAGGCTGGCCGAGACCGTGAGCGCGGTGTTGAGCGGGTAGCGCAGCGCGATCACCAGCAAAGCCGCCGCCAGCGACTTGCCCAGCAGGATGATGGCCACCACCGCCAGCACCTGCAGGGGCCGCTCGACCAAGACCGACGGGTCGAACAGCATGCCCACCGACACGAAGAACAGCACCGCGAACGCGTCGCGCAGCGGCAGCGACTCCTCGGCCGCGCGGTGGCTGAACTCCGACTCGCGCAGCACCATGCCGGCAAAGAAAGCCCCGAGCGCGAACGACACGCCGAACAGCGCGGCCGATGCAAAGGCGATGCTCACCGCCGCCGCCACCACGCACAGCGTGAACAGCTCGCGCGAGCCGGTGCGCGTGACCTGCCAGAGCACCCAGGGGAACAGGCGCCGCCCCACCACCAGCATCAGCGCCACGAAGCCGCCCACCTGCAGCAGCGTCAGGCCCAGGGTCTGCCAGATCGACGTGTCGTTGCCGGCCGGCTGCGTGCCACCGAAAACGCCCGCCAGCGGAGGCAGCAGCACGAGCACCAGCACCATCGCCAGGTCTTCGACCACCAGCCAGCCCACCGCCACGCGCCCGGTGAAGGAATCCAGAATGCCCAGGCTTTCCAGCGCGCGCAGCAGCACCACCGTGCTCGCTACCGAGAGCGAGATGCCAAACACCAGCGCCGGGCCCATGCCCCAGCCCCACCAGAGCGCCAGGCCCATGCCCATGAGCGTGGCCACCACCATCTGCACCACCGCGCCAGGCAGCGCGATCTTGCGCACGGAGAGCAGGTCGTCGAGCGAGAAGTGCAGGCCCACGCCGAACATCAGCAGCATCACGCCGATCTCGGCGAGCTGGGCCGCGATCGCCGCGTCGGCCACGAAACCGGGCGTGAACGGCCCGATCACCACGCCCGCGAGCAGGTACCCCACGAGCGCCGGCAGGCGCAGCTTCGTGGCCAAAAAACCAAAGATCAGCGCCAGGCCCAGGCCGGCGGCGATGGTGTTGATGAGGGAAACGTTGTGTGGCATGGTCGGGTCCTGTTCGTCCGGAGGGCGGGCAGCGGCGCTGGCCATTGATGGGCATCGAAGGCCCGCGGGTGCGGGCACTTCACAGTGTGTGGCACATCCTGCCATGGTGTCGGCGGGGCAGACCAAAAACCTTCCCCCATCCGCCCGCCCACGCCGGCTCACACCACCGGCCGGCCGCTGCAACCCCGCAGCGCCACTTGCAGCATGTCGACGAACGCGCGCGTCTTGGCCGGCATGAGCTTGCGCCCCGGGTACACCGCCCAGGCGGTGCTGGTGGGCAGCTCCCAGGCCGGCAGCACGCGGCGCAGCCCGCCGGCCCGCACGTCGGCCACCGCATAGTGGTCGGGCACGGCGACGATGCCGGCACCGGCGCGGGCCAGGCGGATCAGCATCTCGGGCGAGTTGGCGCTGACGCGCCCGGCGGGCACGCCGCTCCAGCGCTGCTCGCCCTGCATCAGCGTCCAGCCGGCGGCCTCGCCATTGCCACGCAGCAACCGCACGGCCGAGTGGCCGGCCAGGTCGTCCGGGGTCTGCGGGTCGCCGTGTTCGGCCAGGTAGTCGGCCGAGGCGTACAGGCCGTGGGTGAACACCGCCAGCTTGCTGGCCACCAGCATCGCGTCGTCGGGCAGGTCGCCCATGCGCATCGCCACGTCGAAGCCCTCGCCCAGCAGGTCCACCCGGCGGGGCGAGAGGTCCAGCTCCAGCGAAATGGCCGGATGCAGCGCCATGAAGGCGGCCAGGCTCTCGACCAGCACCATGTTGGCGAAGTCGCCCGGCATGGACACGCGCAGCCGCCCGCTGGGCGCGGCCTGGCGCTGCTCGCGCAGCAGGCCCACGGCGTCCAGCTCGGCCACCACCTGGCGCGCATGCTCCAGCAGTTGCAGGCCGAATTCGGTGAGGGTCTGGCGGCGCGTGGTGCGCAAGAGCAGGCGCTCGCCCATGCGCTGTTCCAGGGCGGCCAGCCGGCGCGACACGGTGGATTTGGGCAGGCCCAGGCGCTCGGCCGCGCGGCTGAAGCTGCCCAGCTCGGCCACGCGGGCAAAGATCAGCAAGTCGTTGGGGTCGATGCCCTGTTCGGTGCTTGATTGTTCCATCATGGCAACAATCATATCCATCTCAACGGATTCCCAGGGTGATTGATGCTGCATACAGTCAGCCCATCGACCCACCCTTCTCAAGGAACCCACCATGAACATCCTGCAAATCAACGCCAGTGCTCGCCGCGAAGGCGCCAACTCCACCAAGGTGGCCAACAGCGTGGTGGAGCGCCTGAAGGCCGCCAACCCCACCGCCACATTCACCCTGCGTGACCTGGCCGTGACGCCGCACCCGGTGCTGGACGAAGCCGCCCTGGGCGCCCTCTTCACCCCGGCCGAGCAGCGCAGCCCCGAGCAAGCCGCCCGCGTGGCGCTGGACGACGCGCTGATCGCCGAGATCCAGGCACACGACACCCTCGTGCTGGGCGTGCCCATGTACAACTTCGGCGTGCCGGTGCAGCTCAAGGCCTGGATCGACGCGATTGCCCGCGCCGGCACCACCTTCCGCTACACCGCCACCGGCCCCGAAGGCCTGCTCACGGGCAAGACCGTGTACGTGGCCCTGGCGCGCGGCGGCCTGTACCGCGACACGCCCAACGACTCGCAGGTGCCTTACCTCAAGGCCGTGCTGGGCTTCCTCGGCCTGACCGACGTTCGCTTCATCTACGCCGAAGGCCTGAACATGGGTCCGGAAGCCGTCGCCAAGGGTTTTGCACAAGCCGAACAGGACATCGAAGCGGCGTTGAATTGACCCACCCCCGCCGCGCTACGCGCGCCCCCTCAAGGGGGCAACGCGAGTGGCCCGGCGGAGCCGGTTCCACCGCGTTCTGGGTGGACCCATTTCGCGCCGGAGCGGTTGCTGACCCCACCGCACGCGCTGCGCGTCCCGCCCCCACTTCACAAGGAGACTGCCATGACCACGACCCTCATCACCCCCAGCGTCCAGCAGGCACGCCGCGTGGAGCGGCTGATCGCGGGGCAGCCCACGTCCGACGGCGCGGGCGTGAAGCTCACCCGCGTGCTCACGCAAGACCTGCAGCGCAGGCTCGACCCGTTCCTGATGCTCGACGCCTTCGGCAGCGACAACCCCGACGACTACATCGCCGGCTTCCCCGACCACCCGCACCGCGGCTTCGAGACCATCACCTACATGATCGCGGGGCGCATGCTGCACCGCGACAGCGCGGGCCACGAGGGCCTGCTGGAGAACGGCGGCGTGCAGTGGATGACCGCCGGCAAAGGCGTGATCCACTCCGAAATTCCGCAACAGGAAGAAGGCGTGATGGAGGGCTTTCAGCTCTGGCTGAACCTGCCCGGCCGCGACAAGATGAATCCGCCCTGGTACCGCGATTTCAAGAACGCCGAGCTGCCCCAGTTCACCACGCCCGAGGGGGTGAGCGTGACCGTGATCGCCGGTGAAAGCCATGGCGTGGGCGGGGCCGTGACGCGCGACACCACTGCGCCGGTGTACCTCGACCTGCACCTGCCCCGCGGCGCGTCGTTTGCGCAGGCCCTGCCCGCCGGTCACAACGCCTTCGTCTACGTGTACCGCGGCGAGGTGAAGATCGATGGCCAGAGCGTGCCGGTCCAGCGCATGGCCCTGCTCGCCAACGAAGCCAGCGCCGACGGCGTGGTGATCGAAGCCAGCAGCGACGCCAAGGCCCTGCTCATCGCCGGCCGGCCGCTGAAAGAACCCATCGCGCAATACGGCCCGTTCGTGATGAACACGAAGGATGAGATCTACCAGGCGCTGAACGACTTCCGCGATGGGCGGCTGGGCGAGGAAGCGCGGGCCTGAGCCCAACACAGCACACGTCCTGGGCGGAAGGTCCGCCTCGGGGACGGGGGCGACAATGCCGGGCATGCGAACGACCTCGACGTCACCGACCACCCTGTGCCTGCTGGCCCTGGCCTTGGTCAGCGGCGGCGCGCACGCGGCGGGATCGCTATGGCAGCGGGACCTGAAATGCGCCAGCGAAAAGAGCGAACGCGCGCGCGTAATCTGCCGGGCGCTGGAAAAGGAGATGCAGTGGGCGGGCACGGGTCACGCGATGCCCGGCCTGCCGTCTTTCCAGGTGACCTTCAAAACCGCCGCACGCGTGTTCTGCCGTTTGCCCATTCGCCCTGAAGACACCCCGACGCTGGTCGAGATGGGCCTCTGGCACCGCTACGCGAGCACTGACCACAGCATGCGAGCGGCCCAGTTGACCAAGGGCACCACCTCGCTGTTGGCGTTGCTGGGCGATGAAGCCAAACCCCACTATCCGTCGGTGCAAGCCATCCACAAACCGGAGGCCTGGATGACGGACCGGGAAATTGACACGCTCAGGCACGAGATAGAGAACATGACGGACCACCCAGCCAGCGTGTTCAGCCCCCGCTCTCCCGATTTTCTGCTCAAGGGCGGCTGCCAGAAAGTCCCATGAACACCCGCTTCGGCCGTTCATCCTGGCTGACAAGCTGAGCGGCCGACACCGCCCCGAAAAAAACAACCCCCGTCAGCGTGCCACTGGCGGGGGTTGTCCGTTGAACCGGGCCTGAGAGGCTGAGGTCAGCCCACCGATTTCAAGCGCATCTGGTTCGGCAGCGGCACCGAGCGGCGCAGCACGTCCTCGGCCAGCCACAACGCAGCGCGCTTGCCGCGTTCGGCCACCATGGGCAGCGGCATCTGCTGGTAGTCGTCGTTGAAAACCTCGAAGCTGTAGTCGCCGTCGTAGCCCAGGCGGTCCAGGCGCTGCACCAGGTCCACCAGTTGCTCGCTGTGCACACCTTCACCAGGGAACACGCGGAAGGTGCGCGCGGTGCTCATGCGCTCTTCAAAAGTCTTGGTCTCCTGCCACATGAAGTCGGCCAGCTGCACCAGAAAAATCTTGCTCGGGTCGAGGTAGTCGATCTCTTCCAGGCTGGTCTTGGCCGCGAAGACGTGGAAGGAGTCCAGCCCCAAGCCAAGGTTGGGGCAGTCGGCGCGGCAGACCACGTCCCAGGCGGTCGTGAACTCGTTGACGGTGCGGCCCCACGACAGGCCCTCGTAGGCGATTCGGATGCCCAGCGGCAGCGCCAGCATGGCGAGCTTGCGCAGATCGCGCGCGAGGTGGTCGAGGTCTTGGCTGGCGTGGGCCGAGGTGCTGGAGCAAGCGAGCAAGACCTTGCAGTCGAGCGCCGCGCACATCTCCAGCATGGCCTTGGCGATGTCCACCTTGTAGTGGTGCAGGTGGCCGCTGAGGCCTTCGAAGTCGCGCAGCACCTGAAAGCCGGTGCCGCGCAGGCCACTGGCTTTCACGGCCTGCACCGCCGCGTCGATGCCGCCGGGGTGGCCGTTGATGTCGTTGGCCTTGAGCATGACCTGCGAGAAGCCGGCGGCCTTCATGGCCGCGAGCTTGGCTTCGAGCGGGCCGGCCAGGGTGATGGTGTCCATGCCGAAGCCGGAGATGGCTTCGATGATGGCGGCTTGGGTGGGTCTCATGGCCTCACTCCCCGCGGCGCTGTTCGCTGTGCACCAGCTCGAACACCACCGAGCCGAGGTAGGTCTTGCTGATGGCGCCGCGCTGCTCGGTGTGGGCGGCTTCGGTCTCGACGAACTCCACGCCCAGGGCGCGCAAGGCCTTTACTGCGGCGATCACGTCGGGCACGCCCAGGCCGATGCGTTGCAGCTTCTCGTCAGCGTCGTGCACGTTGAGCGGTGGCTCCACGAGTTGCAGCATGAAGCGCTTGGCCGGGTCGAGTGCGGGCGTGCGCAGCAGCGTGCCCTTGGGCATGATGCCGAAGCGCTGCTCGTCGGGAATCAGCTCGGTGCCGAACAGCTCGGCATAGAACTCGATCCAGTCGTTGCTGCGCTCGGGGCCGATGTACTGCACGACGCCGAAGAAGTGGATGCCAGCCGTGGCGGGCGGGCGCTGGTCGACGGTGGGGATCGGCACGAAGTCCACGTCGTAGATCGAGAACTCCTTGTAGCGGTCCACGAAGTAGATGCGGCTGCCGCCAGCGCCGTGGACGGCGGGGATGTTGAGCTCCATCACCTCGGCGTGCGTGGGCACCGCCCAGGCGCCGCGCTCCAGCACGTAGTGGTAAGCGGCGCGCGCATCGCGCACGCGCAGCGCCATGGCCGAGATCGAGGGCACCTCACTTCCGTGGCCCGCGCCCTGCGCGTCGCTGGGGTGGGCGTTGACCACGATGTTGAGCTCGCCTTGCCGGTACAGCAACACCTCACGCGAGCGGTGGCGCGCCACCGGGCGAAAGCCCATCATCTCCAGCACCTGGCCGAGCGCCTGGGGCTTGGTGGTGGCGTATTCGATGAACTCGATGCCGTCCAGCCCCAGCGGGTTGGCGGCGTCGCTGAACGAGGCTTGCAGGGGCTCGCGGTGGTCGGGGGTGTTGAGCAGCAGGTCACTCATGAATATGTCTCCGTGGGGCGGGCGGCGCCAACGCGGCGGGCCCGGAAATGCACTGCGTGCACTGTAGAGGTTTCGGCCGATGCCGGGCAGGAATGGGTGTGCAGAACTGGCCGATAATCGCACGCCATCACATGCTGATCGCACGATATCAGGGTTTGCGAGATCCGTTCAATCGCTCTCCCTGAGCCCCAAGAAAGGCCACGCCGTGTCACTCACCGCTCCCGCTTCCAGCCCTGCCCCGCTCGAAAAACGCGACTGGATCGCCGGTCTGGAAAAAGGCCTGGCGGTGATCGAAGCGTTTGACGACCAACACCCGCGCCTGACCGCGAGCCAGGCCGGCGCGCGCTGCGGCCTCACGCGCACCGCCGCGCGCCGCTACCTGCTGACGCTGGCGCACCTGGGCTACGTGGGCAGCGACGGGAAGCTGTTCTGGCTCACGCCGCGCATCCTGCGGCTGGGCCACGCCTACCTCGAATCGGCCCGCCTGCCCCGGCTGGTGCAGCCCTTTCTGCAGCGCATCGCGGGCGGCACGCAGGAGATCGCCTACCTCGGCGTGATCGACGGCGACGACACCGTGTACATCGCGCGCAGCGGTGCACAGCGCCACATGAACGCGGGCTACATGCTGGGCTCGCGCGTGCCGGCGCAGGTAACGGCTGCGGGCATGGTGATCTTGTCGGCTCAGGGCGAGGCAGCGTCTGACGCGTGGCTGGAGCAGCACACGCTGCGCGCCTTCACCTCGTTCACCACCTCCAGCAAAGACCAGTTGCGCAGCGAACTCAAACGCTGCCGCCGCCAGGGCTGGGTGCTGTCAGAGCAACAGCTGGAGCTGAACTACCGCGGCATCGCCGTGCCCCTGCTCGACCGCAACAACGAGGTGCACGGCGCGATCAGCATCACCATGCCGATCAACCAGGAGTTGTCGGACGACGCGGTCAAGCGCGTGCTGCCCGTGTTGCAGGAAGCCGCGCGCGGACTGCGCCATCTGATCTGAACCACCCTCCGACCATCGCCCCATGTTCTTCGCCATCCCCCTCACCAACAAACCCACCTGGCAATCCCCGCCCTGGATGACGGTGCTCCTCATCGTGATCAACATGATGGTGTACTGGGGCTGGCAGGCGCCGGAAGACCGGCTGATGCAGCGCAACGCCGAACGCTACGCGGACAGCGGACTGGCCGCCATCGAGGTGCCCCGCTACATCGACCACCTGAAGCAGACAACCCCGAGCGACCCCAGGGGCAAGGAGCACCTGGACGCGGTACAGGCGATGTGGGGCGCCAAGGCGGCGGACGTGCTGTACGTGGACATGTGGCACGAACAGGATTTCCGCCAGGCATTGCTGGCCGGCCGTGTGATCACGGTGGACGATCCGCAGTACGAAGACTGGCGCAGCCGCCGAACCCGGGTGACGCCGTACGAGCCCCGGCCCTTCACCTGGCGCTGGGCCCTGCACTTCGAGCGCGGGCTCTCCGAACCCTGGCTGAACTGGCTGACCGCGACCTTCCTGCACGGCGGTGTGGAGCACCTGCTGGGCAACATGGTGTTTCTCTTCCTGTTCGGCTTCACGCTGGAGATGGCGCTCGGTTCCGGCACCTACCTCGTGATGTACCTGCTGTGCGGCATGGGCGCCTCGGCGGTGTCGCTGGGCATGCACGCCGGCTCGATGGGCCTGGGCCTGGGCGCGTCGGGTGCGATCTCCGGGCTGATGGCGATGTACGTGGTGATGTACCGGCTGCGGCGCGTCAACTTCTTCTACATGTTCATGTTCTATTTCAACTACGCCCGCTGGCCGGCGCTGGTCATGCTGCCGGTCTACATGGGCCACGAGCTGCTGCAGCAGTGGATAGGCAACCAGGGCGTGGACTACATGGCGCACTTCGGGGGCCTGTGCAGCGGTGCCTTGCTGATGGCGGCGCTGATGATGGTGAAAAAGCTCGAGGCCCCGTCGAACCTGGCACCGCCCGAAGCCAAACCGATGACAGACGACGAGGCCCAAGCTCAGGCCAGCATCCAGCGGGCGCAACGGCTGAGCGACGAGCTGGACTTTTCAGCGGCCAGCCAGGCCTGGCAAACCGCCGCCCGCCTGCGACCACGCGACGCCTCGGTGCTGGAACCGTGGTTCGAGGTGGCCAGGCACTTCCCGGACAGCGAAGGGTTTCACGCCGCAGCCAAGGGCCTGCTGAACCTGCCAGCCAACGACACCGCCGCCCGCCGGCGCCTGCACACCCACTACCACGCCTACCTGAAGCTGGCCAAACCCGGCATGCGGCTGAGCGCCGGCACGCTGGTGCACCTGATCCCGGCGTTTGCGAAGCTGCAGGCCTGGGACGACGCGCAGCACCTGGCGCGCGTGTTGCACCGGAGCACGCCGGTGCACCCGAAGTGGCCCGAGACGCTGACCCAACTGGTCCACAGCCTGGTTCACCACAAAGAGTTTGAAGCGGCCATGCGCTGGCTGCCCGCGCTGCAGACCCACGCGCCCACAGACCCCATCACCCAGATGCTGGCGCGGAGCCACCCTCCGGCGCCCTGAACTCTCAGGCAGCGGACGTCGGCAGGTCCCCGGTGTGGTCACGCAGCAGCCACGCCGCCTCTTTGGTGCTGGGGTGCAGCGGGTGGAGTTTGGCCATGGCGCGGTACACAGCGAGGGCCTGGTCGGTGCGGCCCAGCCCCTGGTGCAGCACGCGGGCGATCAGTTCGTAGGCTTTCGGCACCGACGCATCGCGGGGATAGCGTTTGTCGAAGCCCTTGAGCAGCGCCAGGGCCAGCTTGTGGTCCATGGCTTTCCAGGCCAGCTCGGCCAGCGTCAGGGTCAGCTCGGCCGACTCCAGCGTCAGGTCGGGGGCCTTGGCGAGGGTGGCACCGTACACCTGCAGGGCATCCTGGCCCTTGTGTTCTTTGAGCAGGGTCTGGATGTATTTCTGTGTGAACCAGGTCAGCGTGTCTTTCTTGTCCGCCGTCAGCAACAGCACACGGTGGTAGCGGCGCTGGTCCGGCAGGGACTCGGGGCTGGCGCGTTGCCAGTCGTAGGCCAGGTCGTAGGCGTCCTTGATCTGCCCATCGCGGATCAGGTCGGCCACCTGGGCATCGCGCACCCGGACCTCGGGATTGGGCCCGGCGCGGCGAGCGCCCTGCCCGTTCGGCACCAGCTCGTTCGTGGGGTCCTGCACCAGGTCGATGTCCAGGTTCTCGTGGTTCTGGAACATCACATAACCCACCATGCTGGCCGTCACCCACGAGAAGTACACCGCCACGAAGGCCATCACCGGGGCGATCAAGCCCTTGGGTGCCAGCGGCAACAACAGGCCCCAGGCCACCGGCATGCCCAAGCTCAGCAGCAGCATGAACACGCACAACAGCAGGTAAGGCATGCCCACCGCCGACATGGCCCGCAGCAGCTCGGCGGGGTTGATCGCGCTGCGGAAGCTGCAGGTCTGGATCAGCACCATCAGCGTGGCAGGCAACACGAGGGAAGAGATCAGGTTGCCCATGAGACCCAGCCCCTCGCCGACCGACGCCAGCATGGCAATGAACAGCCCGTGCACCATCAGCACCCCGAGGAATTTCCAGGGCAGGTTCGTCCATGCGGGATCGCTGCGGGCGCTGTCGTAGTCCGAGCTGTTGAGCACGCCCGTCGAAGCCATCGCCGCCACCTTGAAGCTGTAGCGGGCGGTGGCCAGCAGGATGCCGATGACGGCAAACACCCCGATCAGCGGGGAGACCATCACCGCCAGCGCACACAGCGACAGGAACACGGCATAGGTCAGCGGCCGGGGCTGGAACGGGAACAGGAAGAAGGCGTTGAGGCGGTGCCAGAAGGGTGGAATTCTGGGCGGCGCATCGTGCGCGCGGGAGCGGTGGGAGACCGGCGTTTGGGGGGATGGGCTCATGGCGATGTGTGACAGCTTGTAATCAAGAACCGTGGCATTGTGCCTGCGCCCCGAAGGCGTCCAACGGAACCTGTTCACACCACGGCGGAGAGGTGTTCCAGCCGCCGCAGCCGCCAGGCACACAGCGTGGCCACGATGGCCAGCCCGCCCGACAGCCAGAACACGCTGGCCAGTCCGAGAGCCGAGCTGAGCACCCCGCCCCCGAGCCCACCGAGCACACCTGGCAGGCCATAGCCGATCACCGTGTAGAGCGCCTGCCCGCGCCCGCGCAGCCGGCCGGGGAAGTGGTGCGAGAGCAGCGCGATGCACACGGTGTGGTGCGCGGCGAAGGTGATGGCGTGCAGCGCCTGCGCCGCCAGCAGCAGCGGCCACACCAGCGGCAGGCCGGCGGTGAGCCCCATGCGCAGCGCCATCAGCGCAGACGCCAGCACCAGCCAGCCCGTCAGAGAAAGCAGCGGCAGCCAGCGGCCCTGGGTGAAGAACCAGCCGATCTCGATCAGCACCGACACCGCCCACAGCAAGCCGATCACGGTCTTGCTGTAACCCAGGCTGTCGAGGTAAAGCGAGAAGAAGACGTAGATGAAGATGTGCGAAAGGATGTGAAAGAACACCGCCGCGAAGAACCAACGCACCGTCGGTTGTTTCAGAAGGGGCCAGACGGCGGGGTGGTCGTCGTCGTGATGCACGGCCTCCTTGTGGTCGGGCAGCAGCCAGACGCTCACCACCACCGCCGCCAGCGTGACCAGCGTCCAGGCGGGGAAATGCCCCATGCCAAAGCGCTCGAACCACCAGCCCGCGACCATCACGGTGATCAGGAACCCGAGCGAACCCCAGAGCCGCACACGACCGTAGCGCTTGGCGTCAAACGCCCCGCCCTGGCTCACCAGGTGCGCCAGCGCGGCCTCGCTCATGGGCATCATCGCGCTGGTGTGGGTGAACATGAGCAGCAGCACAACGAACAGCGCCACCGGGCCGAGCGGAAACCACAGCGCCAGCGAGAACACGAGCGCCGCCGTGGCGCCGTAGCGCAGCAGCTTGACGCGCTCCCCCGTGCGGTCGGAGAGCGTGCCCCAGGCATAAGGCGCAAACAGGCGCGTGGCCGACTGCACCGAGGTCAGCACGCTGATGGCGAACAGGCCGAAGCCCAGCTCTTTCAGCCAGAGCGGCAGGTAGGGATTGAAGAAGCCGATGTGCGCGAAATAACTCGCAGACAAAGCGGCAAACGGCAGCAGCTGTTTGCGCTGCTCAGGCACGGCCGGCGGCGGCGATGTCCGGCGTGTCCACGTGCACATCACCGCACTGCGCACGGTGGCGCAGCGCGTGGTCCATCACCACCAGCGCCAGCAGCGCTTCCATGATGGGCGCGGCGCGGATGCCGACGCAGGGGTCGTGGCGGCCCTTGGTGATCACTTCGGTCGGCGCGCCCGCCACATCGATGCTGTCGCGCAGGATCAGGATCGAGCTGGTGGGTTTGATGGCGATGGACACGTCCAGGTCCTGCCCGGTGCTGATGCCGCCGAGCACGCCACCGGCCTTGTTGCCCACGAAGCCTTCGGGGGTGAGCGAGTCACCGTGCGTGCTGCCGCGGTCGCTCACGCTGGCGAAACCGGCGCCGATCTCCACGCCCTTCACGGCATTCAGGCCCATCATCGCGTAGGCGATGTCGGCGTCGAGCTTGTCGTACAGCGGCTGGCCCAGGCCCACCGGCATGTTCTGCGCCACGACACGCAGGCGCGCGCCACACGAGTCGCCGCTCTTGCGCAGTTCGTTCATGAAGGTTTCGATGGCCGACACATCGGCCACCGGCGCGAAGAAGGGGTTGTTGGGCACGTGGCCCCAGCTTTCGAAGCCGATGGCCACATCGCCCACCTGCGTCATGCAGGCGTGGAAGGTGGTGCCGTATTTTTCTTTCAGCCACTTCTTGGCCACGGCGCCAGCGGCCACGGTGGGTGCGGTCAGGCGGGCCGAGCTGCGGCCACCACCGCGCGGGTCGCGGATGCCGAACTTCTGCCAGTAGGTGTAGTCGGCGTGGCCGGGGCGGAAGGTCTGCAAGATGTTGCTGTAGTCCTTGCTGCGCTGGTCGGTGTTGCGGATCAGCAGGGCGATGGGCGTGCCGCTGGTCTTGCCCTCGTACACGCCACTGAGGATTTCGACCGCATCGGGCTCATTGCGCTGGGTCACGAACTTGCTGGTGCCGGGGCGGCGACGGTCCAGATCGAGCTGGATGTCGGCTTCGGTCAAGGCCATGCCCGGCGGGCAGCCGTCGATCACGCAGCCAATGGCCGGGCCGTGGGATTCACCGAAGTTGGTGACGCAAAACAGGGTGCCGAAGGTGTTGCCGCTCATAGTGGACCGGATTATCCCAGAGGGGCATGCGGCTCCCGGGATGGTGCTCCCGCACCCAGCTTGGTGCGTGCCCATGCCCATCAGGGCAGAAAGGCCAATGGAACGCTTCATGCTTCATGCCGCACCGCAACAATCCGATTGCGTCCACCCGACCAGGAGCGCCCCATGCTGGACCGAACCACCACCCTGTTCTCCCACGTCAAGCCCGGCGAAAACGAGTTCGTGCGCGGCGGCCTGCGCGACTTCTTTCTGTACCGCGACCTGGGCATCGCCGCCGCCACGCACGGCCAGGTGGTCGCGCACCTGGTGAAGGCCAACCTGCCGCCCGACGGCGGCACGGGCTGGCACATCCACGAGGCCGACTTCCAGATCGTGATCATGACCAAAGGCTGGGCCAAGTTCATGTATGAAGACCAGGTGACGCTGGTCGAGGCCGGCGACGTGGTGCACCAGCGCCCGGGCATCCGCCACTACCTGTTCGACTACTCACCCGACATGGAATACCTGGAGATCGTCTCGCCAGCCGATTTCAAGTCGGTGCCGGTCGACCCGGTGTGCGAGATCCCGCCGCCGACGCCCTGGACCGAAGCGTGAAGCGATGTGCGAGGAATCTCCGGCGCGGAACGCCTTCACCCAGAACGCCGCGGAACCGGCTTCGCCGGGCCGCCAGCGTTGCCCCCTTGAGGGGTGACGCGCCCTTAGGCGCGGCGCGGGGGTGGGTCAAAACTCAGCGTCGAGTTCGTCAATCTCGTCCGGCTCGGCCTCAGCCGCCGCCACCCATTCTTCGACCGCCGGCAGCGCCGTGATGGCGTCGCAGTAGGCGACGCAGGCTTCGTCCAGCGGCACGTCGTAGGTGATGAAGCGCATGACCACCGGCGCGAACATGGCGTCGGCGATACAGGGCTTGGCGCCAAACAGGAACGGGCCGCCGTACTTGGCCAGGCACTCCTGCCAGATGGTTTCGATGCGATCGATGTCGGTCTGGGCCCGCGACCAGAGCTTGAAGCCCGGGAAGTGCGCCTTGATGTTCATGGGCAGCGAGGAGCGCAGGGCCGAGAAACCCGAATGCATCTCACCGCAGATGGCGCGGCAATGCGCCCGCGCCGCGCGGTCGGCCGGCAGCAGGCCCGCATTGGGCTTGATCTCGTTGAGGTACTCGCCGATGGCCAGCGTGTCCCACACATGCACGCCGTCGTGGTCCAGCGAGGGCACGCGCATCGAGGCCGAGAGCAGCAGCATTTCGGCCTTCATGGCCGGGTCGTCGGGCGAGATGACGTGCTCGGTGAACGCCAGCTTGGCGAGTTTGGCCATGAGCCAGCCGCGCAAGGCCCAGGCTCCGTAGTTCTTGCTGCTGATCGTCAGTACCGCTTTGGCCATGGGGTGCTCCTGGTTGGTGGCGTGGTGAGCAATCCCTGTGCCACCTGTGTGCACCGGCCCTGCACCAGCGCTGTGCACAGGCTGCTGGCCCGTTCCTTGCCTGCAAGCGACATCTCCTACAGGAAAGACCGTCATGCTGTATCAGGCTTACCAACTTCAGTCCGACCTGGTCTCACCGTTGCGGCTCGCGGCACAGCACCTCAGTGCGTCGCTCTGGTTGCAGAAAACCGAACGCACCATGGTGCGCAAGGTGGCGGCCGCCTGCGACGTGCTCTCCCGCCTGCGCCTGACCCACACGCGCCCGCCGTACAACATCCACTCGGTCATGCTCGGTGAGCGCGAGGTGGCCGTGGTCGAAGAGACCCTGCTCACCCTGCCCTTCGGCACGCTGCTGCGCTTTCGAAAGGTGGGGGCGGACGACCTGCCCTTCCAGCCCCCGGTGCTGCTGGCCGCACCGCTCTCGGGCCACTTCGCCACGCTGCTGCGCGAGAGCGCGCGCACCCTGCTGCAGGACCACGACGTCTACATCACCGACTGGCACAACGCGCGTGACGTGTCGCTGCTGCACGGTGGCTTCAGCCTGGACGACTACGTCAGCTACTTGATGCGGTTCACCGAGACCATCGGCCCTGGCGTGCACATGGTCGCCGTGTGCCAGCCCTGCGTGGCCGCGCTCGCCGCCACGGCTGTGATGGCCGAAGACGACAACCCAGCCCAGCCGCGCAGCCTGACGCTCATGGCCGGCCCGGTGGACTGCCGGGTCAACCCGACCGAGGTCAACAAACTGGCCACCAGCCAGCCCATCGAGTGGTTCGAGAAGAACCTGATCAGCCACGTGCCACTGCCACACGCCGGTTTCATGCGCCGCGTCTACCCGGGTTTCGTGCAGCTCTCGGCCTTCATCAGCATGAACCCCGAGCGCCACAAGCAGTCGTTCCGCAACATCTACGAGCACCTGGAGCACGGCCGGCTGGAGGAAGCCGCGACCATCCAGGACTTCTACGAGGAATACCTGGCGGTCAACGACCTGCCGGCCGAGTTCTACCTGGAGACGGTGGAGAAGGTGTTCCAGACCTACGACCTGCCACGCGGCGTGTTGACCTACCAGGGCCGCACGGTGAACCCGGCCGCCATCCGCCGCACGGCGCTGATGACGGTCGAGGGCGAGCGCGACGACATTTGCGCCGTGGGCCAGACGGTCGCCGCGCAAGACCTCTGCCCCAACGTGCGCCCCTACCTGAAAACCCACCACATCCAGACCGGTGTGGGCCACTACGGGGTGTTCAGCGGGCGCCGGTGGAACCAGCAGATTTATCCGCGGGTGCGCGACATGATCCACGCATCGATGGGATGACCCCAAAAACACAAACGCCCCGGAGATCGGGGCGTTTTGCTGAGTGGGGAGCGTTCAGGGGAAGTTCGGCTCGTTCTTGCCGGTTTCTTCTTCGGGCCAGTCGCGGATGTAGGCCTTGAGCATCTTGTTCTCGAAGTTCTGGCTGTCCACCACGGCCTTGGCCACGTCGTAGAAACTGATCACCCCCATGAGCATCTTGCCGTCCATCACCGGCATGTAGCGGCTGTGGCGCTCCAGCATGAGTGGGCGCACCTGTTCGAGTTCGGTTTCGGGCGTGCAGCTCATGGGCTGACGGTCCATCACCGCGCTGACGGTGCGGTCGCCGAGGCTGCCACCGTTTTGGGCAAGGGTGTGGATGACCTCGCGGAAGGTCAACATGCCCGCCAGCTCACCCCGGTCCATGACCGCCAGCGAACCGATGTCGAACTGGGCCATGGTTTCGATCGCCCGGCTCAGGGATTCGTCGGGCTGGATGGTGTAGAGCGTGCCGCCCTTGACGCGCAGGATGTCACTGACTTTCATGTCTTTTCTCCTCGGTGGTTGGCTGTCCCCAGCATGGCTGGCATGCACCGCAATATAGCCCACAATCCAGCCAATCTCACGCCTTTGGTGGGCGTGTTGAACAACTGGAGACACGTTCCATGCCCGGCTATTCCGACCCCGGCTTCGACACGCTCGCGCTGCACGCAGGCGCCACGCCCGACGCCACCGGCGCGCGCGCCGTGCCGATCCACCTCACCACCTCCTTCGTCTTCGAATCCAGCGACCACGCGGCCGCCCTGTTCAACCTCGAGCGCCCAGGCCACGTCTACAGCCGCATCAGCAACCCGACCAACGCGGTGTTCGAGCAGCGCATGGCGGCGCTGGAAGGCGGCATCGGTGCCATCTCGGTCGCCAGCGGCCAGGCCGCGCTGCACCTGAGCATCGCCACCCTCATGGGCGCGGGTTCGCACATCGTGGCCAGCACCGCACTCTACGGCGGCAGCCAGAACCTGCTGCACTACACGCTGCGCCGCTTCGGCATCGAGACCACCTTCGTGAAGCCCGGCGACATCGACGGCTGGAAGGCCGCTGTGCGGCCCAACACCAAGCTGTTCTTCGGCGAGACCGTCGGCAACCCCGGCCTGGACGTGCTCGACATTCCCACCGTGGCGCAGATCGCGCACGAGGCCAAGGTGCCGCTGCTGGTGGACAGCACGCTGACCACGCCCTACCTCATCCAACCTTTCAAGCACGGCGCCGACCTCATCTACCACTCGGCCACCAAGTTCCTCAGCGGCCACGGCACCGTGATCGGTGGCGTGGTGGTGGACGGCGGCAGCTTCGACTGGGACGCATCCGGCAAATTCCCCGAACTGACCGAGCCCTACGACGGCTTCCACGGCATGACCTTCAGCGAAGAAAGCACCGTGGGCGCCTTCCTGCTGCGCGCGCGCCGCGAAGGCCTGCGCGATTTCGGCGCCTGCCTCTCGCCGCACAGCGCCTGGCTGATCCTGCAGGGGCTGGAGACGCTGTCGCTGCGCATGGAGCGCCACATGAGCAACACCGAGAAGGTCGTGGCATTCCTCGCCAGCCATCCGCTGGTGAGCCGCGTGGGCCACCCGATGCTGGAAACGCACCCCAGTCACGCGCTCGCGCAGAAGCTGCTGAAACACGGCGCGAAAGGCGCGGGCGCGGTGTTCAGCTTCGACATCAAAGGCTCGCGCGAGCAGGGCAAGGCCTTCATCGAAGCGCTCAAGATCTTCAGTCATCTGGCCAACGTGGGCGACTGCCGTTCGCTGGTGATCCACCCGGCCAGCACCACGCACTTCCGCATGAGCGACGAGGCGCTGGCAGGCGCGGGCATCGGCCCCGGCACGATCCGGCTGTCCATCGGTCTGGAAGACCCGGACGACCTGATCGACGACATCAAACGCGCGCTCAAGGCGGCAGAAAAGGCAGGCAACCCATGAGCCCCCACGTTCATCACTTCGTGTATTCACTGCCCCCCAAGGGGGCGGCCCGGCGGGAGGCCTGACCATGTACCTGCAAGTCAACGGCGCACAAACCTACTGCTACACCGGCGGCAAAGCCTTCGACGCCGCCAAACCCACCGTGGTCTTCATCCACGGTGTGATCAACGACCACAGCGTCTGGATTCTGCAAAGCCGCTACCTGGCCAACCACGGCTTCAATGTGCTTGCGGTCGACCTGCCCGGTCACTGCAAGAGTGGCGGCGAAGCGCCGTCTTCTGTCGAAGAAGCCGCCGCCTTCATCGCCGCCCTGCTCGATGCAGCGGGTGTTCAGAAAGCCGCGCTGGTGGGCCACAGCTGGGGTTCGCTGATCGCCATGGAAGCCGCCTCCCGGCTGAAAGACCGTGTGAGCCACCTGGTGCTGGTGGGCACGGCCTTCCCCATGAAGGTCTCGCCCGCGCTCATCGAGGCGTCACTCAACGAGCCCATGAAAGCGCTGACCATGGTCAACGTGTTCTCGCGCAGCACCCTGGCCGCACCCCCCTCGGCGCTCGGCCCGGGCACCTGGGTCTACGGCGGCAGCATGGCGCTGGGCCAACGGGTGCTGGCCAGCAACACCACCGTCAACGTGTTCCACAGAGGCTTTGTGGCCTGCGACCGCTACGCGGGCGGCGAGGCGGCGATGGCGGCCATCACCTGCCCGGTGCTCTTCCTGCTTGGCGCGCAGGACCAGATGACGCCGCCCAAGGCCGCGCAAGGCCTGATCAATGCCGCCCAGTCTGCGGGCAAAGCGGTGCGAGTGGTGAGCCTGCCGGTCGGTCACCACCAGATGACGGAAACGCCAGACGCCACGCTGTTCGCCATCCGCGACTTCCTCCTGGGTCGCTGAAGCGCTTGCAGGGCACCGGCGCGCTGATCAGACGCAGAAGGAGGAAAAAGTCGACGGGCGCGTCGTTCTATTTCTCGCCACCGACCTTCAATCGAGGAAAATGGCCAGAACACAGCACGAACTGCCATCATGTGAAAAATGGCGGCGATCGACGCAACCGGATTCTGTACAAGAACGGCGACAAGAACAACATGAACGTTTACGCATTCTTGAAGGCTGCGATCGCTTCATCCCTGTCCGTGCTGGCATTCCTGGGTTCAGCACCCATGGTGGCCCAGGCTCGCGAGCCGTCGGATGCCGTGAGTCTGGCAGTGATCGCTGGCACCGACATCCCGTTCGCAGCCTTAACCGGAGAAGCGGGTCTGCCCTCCGGGAACGTGTATGGCATTGCCCAAGACACACAAGGCTTCCTGTGGTTTGCCACCGGTGATGGCCTGAGTCGTTTCGACGGCTATGCCTTCCGGAACTTTCGATTCGATCGCAACAACCCCAACGGTCTGGGCCACAACACCGTCGTGACCATTCGCCCGGGACGCGGTGGCGTTTTGTGGCTGGGCACCTCCGGCGGTGGGGTGGACCGGTTTGACCCGGTGACAGAAACCTTCACCCACTACCGCCACGACCCTAACAACCCCGGCAGTCTGAGCAGCAACAGCATTTCAAGAACTGGCCTGCAGGAGGATCCCCAGGGTGTTTTGTGGGTGGGCACCAATGACAGTGGGCTGAACCGGCTTGATCCGGCAACGGGCGCCGCGACCCACTTCCGACACGACCCTCAAGACACCAACAGTCTGAGCAGCAACAACCTCGAAAGTGTCTACCGGGATTCCGGGGGAGCGCTGTGGATCGGTACGACCAACGGGGGGCTGAACCGGCTGGATACAGCCACCGGGCAGATCACCCGCTATCCATCGCGTCCAGACGACCCGCACACCCTGCCCAGCCCGCGCGTGTTTGCGACGCATGAAGACCGCGCCGGGAGGTTCTGGGTGCTGACCGAAGGGGGCATCGCCTTGCTGGATCGGTCCACCGGTCGCGTCACCCGCCACGCCATCGGAGCGGTGCAGCAGGCAGCGGCCAGCCTCAATGCGACCACCACCATCTACGAAGACAGCAAAGGCACCCTTTGGCTGGGCACAGGAGGCGCAGGTGCCTTGAAGTTCGACCCCGCGCGGGGCACCTTGGAGCAATACCGGCACAACCCCGCAAACCAGCACAGCCTACGCAACAATTTCGTCAGCTCGTTCTGGGAAGACCCTTCCGGGACGATGTGGGTGGGCACCCTGGGCGGTGGGGCGAACAAGCTGTCCACGCGGCCGCCCAAGTTTTCCCGTTACCGACACGGACAAGACGCCCACAGCGTGGCCGACAACTTCATCCTCTCCCTCTTTGAGGACCGGAAAGGCGTGGTGTGGATCGGCAATGATCGAACCCTCAACCGCTGGGACCGCAGCAGCAACACGTGGCGAATCTACCGCAACGACCCCGCAGACCCGACCAGCATCTCCAACGGTTCGGTGACGGCCATCCAGGAAGACCCGGATGGCACGCTCTGGTTCGGAACCTACAACGGTGGGCTGAACCGCTTTGACCCCAGGACCAACCGGTTCAAGGTCTACAAGGCGTCGCCCAATGCTCCGCATGCGCTCAGCGACGACATCATTCGCTCGCTCTACCGCGACGCCAACGGTGTCTTGTGGGCGGGGGGCTGGAGCAACGGACTGAACCGCTTTGATCGCACAACGGATAGCTTCCAGCGGTTCCAGCACGATCCGGGCAAGCCGAGCAGTCTGGGAGGCGGCTCGGTGACCGACATCTACGAAGACCGGGCGCACACCTTGTGGGTGGCCACGGAAGGTGGTGGTCTCAACCGGTTCGACCCAGCGACAGAAACGTTCAAGCGGTACCGGAACGACCCCAAAGATCTGGCCAGCCTGCCCGACGATGCCGTGCGGGTCCTCCATGAAGACCGGGCCGGTCAGTTCTGGGTGGGAACAGCCGGTGGCTTGTGTGCCTTCAACCGGACGGATGGAACCTGCACAACGGTCTACACCCTGAAGGAGGGGCTGCCCAACAACACCATCGAAGGCATCCTGGAGGACGCTCAAGGCAACTTGTGGATCAGCACCAACAACGGCCTCGCCCGCTTCAACCCCAAGACCAAGGCCTTTCGAAACTACGATGTCCTGGACGGATTGCAAAGCAACGAGTTCAATGTCTTCACGGCCTTCCATAAAAGCCCACGCACCGGCGAGATGTATTTTGGTGGCATCAACGGCTTCAACGTTTTTGACCCCGGCAACATCCAGGACGACCCCTTTGTTCCGCCAGTCGTGCTTACCGATTTCCGGCTGTTTGGCAAGTCGGTGCCGGTAGGTGGCATGGACCCAGTGTTGACGAAAGACATCAACAAGACGGATGCGCTGACACTTCCCCACTTTCAAAACAGCCTCTCGTTCGAGTTTTCAGCGTTGAGCTATGTCACGCCGACCAAAAACCGGTACCGCTACCGACTGGAAGGTTTTGACACCCACTGGCGCGAGGTGGGCAGCAACGAACGGTTGGCGGTTTATACCGGCCTGCCGTCGGGCCAATACCTGTTCCGGGTGCATGGTTCGAACGAAGATGGGGTCTGGAACGATCAAGGCGCCAGCGTCAAGGTGACCATCACGCCACCGTGGTGGGCAGCGTGGTGGTTCCTTGGCCTGATGCTGACGCTCCTGCTGGGCCTGGCGTTCAGCGCGGATCGCCTTCGGGTCATGCGCCTCAAGCGATACAGCCAGAAACTGGAGCGCGACGTGACCGAGCGCACGGCCGAACTGGCCGCAAAAAACAAGGAGCTGGAGGCCTTTTCCTACTCCGTCTCACATGATTTGCGCACGCCACTGCGCCACATCGACGGCTATCTGTCGCTGCTCAAGGAAAGCGCTGCGCCAACGCTCGACGAAGACAACCTGAAGCACATCGAAACGATTGCCAGCGCGACCCGTCGCATGAGCACACTGATCGACGACCTGCTGTCTTTCTCGCGGATGGGGCGCCAGGAGATGTGCAAGACGGCCGTGGACCTGGGGTCCTTGGTCGCCGATGTCGTTCGGGAGATGGCCCCCGAGACCGAGGGCAGAGACGTCGACTGGCACATCGCCGAACTGCCCGTGGTTACCGGGGACCGCGCCATGTTGCGTGTGGTGCTGGTCAACCTGATCTCGAACGCCCTGAAATTCACCCAGAAGCGTGAGCGAGCAGAGATCACCATCGGCTGCCTGCCTGACCCAGCGGCCGACACCGTGGTCTTCGTTCGGGACAATGGCGCCGGTTTCGACATGCGGTACCACGACAAGCTCTTCGGCGTCTTTCAGCGCCTGCACCGCATGGAAGATTTCCAGGGCACGGGCATCGGCCTGGCCAACGTCTTCCGGATCATCGCCCGGCATGGCGGCAAGGCGTGGGCAGAAGGAGAGGTCGACGCCGGTGCGACCTTCTATTTCTCGCTACCGAAGGGCAAAGCCTGAGGACCGCCCAGCGTCAGGTTCAGCGCACAGCCGCCGAAGCGACCGACGCCGACGCGCGGAGCCACCTGCCCAGCCGTGCGCCCAAGCGCCACAGCACAGCCCAGGCGGCCGGGCGCGACGCGGGTTGGGCCAACGGCACCAGCTGGTACTCGCTGTAGCAGGACGGTGCGTCCTCGGGTCGGCGGGGCTCGGCGTCTGCGCCGATCACCACCCAGTCCTGCAGCAGGTCGATGGTGGCGCCGGGGCCGAGAAACAGATCCTGCGCCACGTTCGGCTGGGTCAGCCAGAGGCGGCCGCTGACCACCCTCAATCGCACGCCGGTGCTGGCGTGGATGAGCCGGGTCTGGCGGGGCAACAAGCGGGTGGGCTGGGCGGTGGTCGGGTGCATGGCGGGCCTCCTGTGAATGAGCCTCCACTGTCCTGCTTCGAGGGCTCGCGCGACAGACACACAGACCGCACAGTTCGCGCCATCAGATGCAGCACAGGCCCCATCTGTGTGGTCGGTTTCGGGGCCATCTGTAC
>NZ_MUNZ01000169.1 GCF_002001205.1 Hydrogenophaga sp. A37 | reverse complement strand
CGCTGCAACGCCGCCAGCACGGCGCTGGGCAGGCTGGTGGTCACCGTCGACGGTGACCACCAGCCTGCCCAGCGCCGTGCTGGCGGCGTTGCAGCGGGCCCAGGTGCCGGCCAGTGCCTTGTCGGCCCTGGTGATCCCAGTCTCGGGCGAGGGGCCCGAGCGCATCCGCCACCGCGCCGAGGTGCCGATCAACCCAGCCTCGGTGATGAAGCTGGTGACCACCTACGCGGCCATGGACCTGCTGGGGCCCGACTTCACCTGGTCCACCCGTTTTGCCACCGACGGCGTGGTCGAAAAAGGCACGCTGCGCGGCAACCTCTACATCCAGGGCGGCGGCGACCCCAAGCTGGTGCTCGAACGCATCCAGGCGGCCTTTCAGTCGCTGCAGGACAAGGGGGTCGTGGTGGTGCTGGGCGACATGGTGCTCGACAACAGCGCGTTTGAAATCACCCCGCGCGACCCGGGCGAATTCGATGGCGAGGCCCTGCGCCCTTACAACGCCAGCCCCGACGCGCTGCTGGTCAACTTCAAGTCGGTGGTGCTCAGGTTCTCGCCCGACCCGGCGGCCGGCGTGGCCCATGTGTTCAGCGAGCCGCCCATGGCCGGTCTGGCCATCGACCCCACGGTGCCGCTCTCGCGCGGCGGCTGCGGCGACTGGCGCGGCGCCATCGCCGCACGTTTTGACGATGTGAACGCGATCCGCTTCGAGGGCCGCTACCCCCAGAGCTGCGGCGACAAGGAATGGCCGGTGGCCTACCAGGACCCGGCCAGCTACGCCGCGCGCGCGCTCGAAGGCCTGTGGCGCAACAGCGGCGGCGCGCTCACCGGCAAGGTGCGCACCGGCGCCACACCGGCCCGCGCACGCTTGCTGCACGAGGCCCGCTCGCTGCCCCTCTCGGAGATCATCGCGGACGTCAACCAGTGGAGCAACAACGTGATGGCCCAGCAGGTGTTTCTCACGCTGGGACAGCTGGCGCCGGCCCGGGTCGACTCGATGACCGTGCCGCGCGGGCGACTCACACCGGTGCGGCCCGGCCGCCTGGAGCGCTCGCGCGAGATCCTGGGCCGCTGGTGGAAAACCACCTTCGGCATCCGCCACGCCACGCCGGTGATGGAGAACGGCTCGGGCCTGTCGCGGGTCGAGCGCATCACCCCCGACGCCCTGGGCGCGCTGCTGCGCCACGCGGCGCGCCACCCGCAGGGCGCGCAATTCGTCCAGTCGCTCTCGGTGGCGGGTGTCAAAGGCACGGCCGCGCGCATCGGCCGTTCACCCGACAGCCTGGTGCACGGCAACGCCTGGCTGAAGACCGGCACGCTGCGCGATGTGACGGGCATCGCCGGCTATGTGAACGCGGGCCGCGGCGCGCGCTACGCGGTGGTGGGCTTCATCAACCACCCCAACGCCGTGGCAGCCCGCCCGGCGCTGGATGCGCTGGTGGAGTGGACCGCCAACTTGCCGGATTGAGGCTCCCCCCGCAGCGCTTCGCGCTACCCCCCAAGGGGGCGGCACTGGCCGTCCGGCAGAGCCGGCCCGGCGGTGCCCTGGGGTGTGGGCTGCTTCATTCCTCGGGACCGTGCTCCGGCAACGTGAAGAACTGAGACGGTTTCACCGTCCGGTTATCCGGCTCTGAACAGCCAGAAAGCCAACGCCACCGCGCCGCATGCCCCCAGCGCCCAGAACCCCCAGCGGGGTTGCTGGTGTTTTTCCAACATGGCGCGTGCCCGCCGGCGGTTCAGGGCCTCGTCCAGCACATCTTCGTCACACGCCTCGGCCTGCATGGTGCAGTAGTACTGGTGGCGCGTGGTTTCGTTGATGGCCAAGTTGTCGTCGTTGGCGCTTCGGAAGGCGAAGGAAGAGGGTTTCACGGTGGGCTCGACGGTGGTTGGACGGGGTGCGCGCCAGCGACCGGGGTGCGGACGCTCAACGCTGTCTCCCGTTCCATCGGCACAGGCAGGCGCTTCTTGAGTTTTTTTGCAGCGGGCGCTGCGGCGGGTTGCCCGCCGGATCAGCCTCTCAGGCCGCGGCGCGCTGGAGCCGGTCGCGCACACCGTCCCACTCGGCGCCTTCGGGCGGTGCTTCCACCCAGATCAGCTTCACGCCGGTGGCGTCGAGCTCGCGCAGCACGGCAAACAGCGCCTGCGCGGCAGCCGCGGCATCGTCGGGCATGCGGCGCTGGGGCACGCTGCGGGCGGCGCGCAGCGTGGCGCGCGCGTACACCGCGATGTGTTTCGCGTCCGCGCCCAGCACGTCGAGCGCCGCCTGCAGCTGCTGCACCGGCATCAGGCGCACTTTGGCGCGCGGCGCGTAGTGCGATTCGAGCGTGCCCGAGGCGCGCGGTGCGGCCTCGTCACGCTCGCGCACCGGCTCACCACAGGCCGCTTCGATCTGCGCGGGCGTGATGGCGCCGGGGCGCAGCAGCACGGGCGATCCCCGCGAAGCATCGACGATGGTCGATTCGATGCCCACCGGGCAGGCGCCCCCGTCGAGGATGAGCAGCGCGTCGTCGGGCAAGGCCGCAAACTCTTCGGCCACGTGCGCAGCGGTGGTCGGGCTCACGCGCCCGAAGCGGTTGGCGCTGGGCGCGGCCACGCCGTGCACGCCGTGCGCCCGCGCCGCGACCAGCAGCGCCTGCGCCGCCGGGTGCGAGGGGCAGCGCAGCCCCACCGAGTCCTGCCCGCCGGCCGCCACCGCCGCCACCTCGGGCCGGCGCGGCAGGATCAGCGTGAGCGGGCCGGGCCAGAAGGCCTGCATGAGCGCGACGGCGAAATCCGGCACCTCGCGCGCGAACGGCGCCACGGCGGCGCGCCAGCCGTCCGCCGCAGCGGGCGGAATGTGCACGATCAGCGGGTGGTCGCTCGGCCGGCCCTTGGCCTCGAAAATGCGCTGCACGGCGCTGGCGTTGCCCGCGTCGGCCGCCAGCCCGTAGACCGTTTCGGTGGGCATGCCGACCAGCGTGCCGGCGGCGAGGCGCAACGCGGCGGCTTCGATGGCCGCCGGGTCGCTCGCGTTCAGGGTCAGGGGCATCAGAAGAAGTCAGGCGAGCGGAGGGAGACCGAGCAGCGCCAACACTTTGGAAGCCGTCTCGCGCACCTGCGCCACCGAGCTGCCGGTGATGTTCAGGTGCCCCATCTTGCGGCCCGGGCGCGCGCTGAGCTTGCCGTACAGGTGCAGGTGCGTGCCGGGCAGCGCCAGCACCTGCGCCCAGGGCGGCGACACCGGCCGCTCGCTGGCCTGTGGGCGCACACCATTGGCGCTGAACCAGAGGTCACCCAGCAGGTTGACCATGATGGCCGGGCTGTGCTGGCGCGGCACGGGCAGCGGCAGGCCGGCGAGCGCGCGCACCTGGGCCTCGAACTGCGACATGTCGCAGGCGTTCTGCGTGTAGTGGCCGCTGTTGTGCGGGCGCGGCGCCATCTCGTTGACGATCAGGTCCGAGCCACCGGTGCCGTTGTCCACCACGAAGTACTCGACGCACAACACGCCGATGTAGTTCAGGTGGTTGGCGATCGCCACCGTGCTGGCCTGCGCGCGCGCGGCCAGGTCGGCCGGCACGGCGCCCTCGTAGACCTCGGTGATCGCGAGGATGCCGTCGTGGTGCGTGTTGGCCTGCACCGGGAAGCTCACCACCTGGCCGTCGGCGCCACGCGCCACCAGCACCGAGCACTCGCTCTGCAGCGGCATCAGCTTTTCCAGCACACAGGGCACGCGGCCCAGCTGCTCCCAGGCAGCGGCCAGCTCTTCGCGGGTCTTCACGCGGATCTGGCCCTTGCCGTCGTAACCCAGGCGCGCGGTTTTCACGATGCCGGGCAACAGATCGGCCGGCACCGCCGCTAGCAGCTCGGGCGATTCGATGGCCGCGTAGGGCGCGGGATACACACCGCTGATCGGGCCGCAGGCCACGAAGTGCGCCTTCTCCTGAATGCGGTCCTGCGCCACCGCCACGCAGGCCGACGACGGCGCCACCGGCCGGTGCGCACCCAGCGTGAGCAGCGCGGGCGCCGGCACGTTCTCGAACTCCGTCGTAATGGCGTCGCAGCGCTGCATCAGCTGCGCCAGGCCCTGCTCGTCGTCGTACGGCGTGTCGATGTGGTAGTGGCTGATCAACCCGGCCGGGCTGGCGGGATCGGGGTCCAGCACCGCCGTGAAATAGCCCATGGCCTGCGCTGCCTGCACGAACATGCGGCCGAGCTGGCCGCCGCCCATGACACCCAGCGTCATCTGCTGGCCACGGTCGGAGAGGGCGCCAGGAAGCAAAGGCTTGAGACTCATGAAGTTGGTTCCGGGTAACAGCTGCGTCAAGCGAGCAGGGGGTTGATCCAGCAAACACCGCGGAACCGGCTTTGCCGGGCCGCTGGTGTTGCCCCCTTGAGGGGGTCGCGCGCAGCGCGGCAGGGGTGGGTCATTCCGTCGGCAGGGTCATGTTGCGAGCCGCCTCGGTCTGCGCCGCGCGGAAGGCTTCGAGTTGCGCGCGCAAAGCCGGGTTCTCGTTGGCCAGCATCGCCACCGCAAACAGCGCCGCGTTCGCCGCACCGGCCGCACCGATGGCGAACGTCGCGACCGGGACGCCCTTGGGCATCTGCACGATGCTGTGCAGCGAATCGACACCCGACAGCGCCTTCGACTGCACCGGCACGCCGAGCACCGGCACCACCGTCTTGGCGGCGATCATGCCCGGCAGGTGGGCCGCGCCCCCCGCGCCCGCGATGATGGCCTTGAGCCCGCGGCCCACTGCGGCTTCGGCGTAGGCGAACATGTCGTCGGGCATGCGGTGCGCCGAGACCACGCGCGCCTCGTGCGGGATGCCGAAGTCCTTGAGGATCTGCACAGCGTGCTGCATGGTGTCCCAGTCGCTGCTGGAACCCATGACCACGCCCACCTGGATGGGGTTCATGTTCTTGCCTTTGGCCCTGGCCCGGACGGGGGCTGGCGGATGGAGAGGGGGCCGGCAATGTGCGCGGCTCCGGTAAAGTGTCGATTTTACGTTTCACGCCCGCGCGTTCTGCGCGGCGCGCCCCTTCCCAGAGCCTTTGCCATGATCAACGTCACCATCGAAAACTTTGAAGCCGAGGTCATCGAAGCCTCCATGCACACCCCCGTGCTGGTGGATTTCTGGGCGCCGTGGTGCGGCCCCTGCAAGGTGATCGGCCCGCTGCTGGAAAAGGTGGAGGCCGACTACGCCGGCCGCTTCAAGCTGGTGAAGATCGATTCCGACCAGGAACAGCAGCTCGCGGGCGCCTTCGGCATCAAGAGCATTCCCACCTGCGTGCTGCTGATGAACGGCCAGCCGGTGGACGGCTTCATGGGCGCGCTGCCCGAAGGGCAGATCAAGGCCTTTCTGGACAAACATGTGCCCGCGGCCGAAGAGGTCGAGGCCGCCGCTGAAGAGGCCGAGGCGCTGGACGCGCTGGCCGACGGCGACCTCGAAGGTGCGCTGGAGAAGCTGCAACACGCCGTAGAAACCAACCCCGAAAACGACGACGCCCGCTTCGACCTGGTGAAGCTGCTCTTAGAGCTGGAGCGCGACGACGACGCCAAGGTGGCGTTCGCCCCGGTGATCGCCAAATCCCTCGCGGTGCGCCGGCTCGATTCGCTCAACCGCTGGATGAAAGCGCGCGACGCGCAGGACATGGTGACCGACCCCGAAGCCCGCGCCGCCGAGCTGCAGGCCCAGATCGCCACCAACAAGCGCGATTTCGACAGCCGCTTTGCGCTGGCCCAGCTGCTGATGGCGCACAACCAGTTTGTGCCCGCCATGGACGAGCTGCTGGAGATCCTCATGCGCGACAAGACCTGGAACGAAGAGCTCGCCCGCAAGACCTACATCGCCATCCTCGACATCATCGAGCCGGCCAAGCCCAAGGTCGCCGAAGGCCAGGTGCCGCCCGAAGACCCGACCGTGGCGACCTACCGCCGACGCTTGTCGAGCGTGGTGCTGAGCTGACGCAGGGGGGTCGCGCGCCACCTGATGCACGACCGCCCTTCGGGCTCCCTCTCTCCCCCACCGACTGGAGCCCCGCATGTCCCCACCCGAACCCTTTTTCCGCGAAGCCGGCGCCGGCCCGGGCGTGGTGTGCCTGCACTCGAACGCCAGCCACTCAGGCCAGTGGCGCGAGCTCATGGACCTGTTGTCGCCCACCTGCCATGTGCTGGCACCCGACGGCTACGACGCGGGCAAAAGCCCGGCCTGGCCGGCCGACCACCAGCCCATGCGGCTCGATGACGAGGTTGCGCTGCTGGAGCCGGTGCTGGCGCGTGCCGGTTCACCGCTGGTGCTGGTGGGGCACTCCTACGGCGCGGCGGTCGCGCTGATCGCGGCGCTGCGCCACCCCGGCCGGGTGCGCGCCCTGGCGCTGTACGAGCCCACGCTGTTTTCGCTGCTGGAGCAGGAAACCCCCGCGCCGAACGAGGCCGACGGCATCCGCCACGCTGTCGGGGCCGCAGGCGAAGCGCTGGACCGCGGCGACACGGACACCGCCGCCCAGCACTTCATCGATTACTGGATGGGCCCGGGCAGTTGGGCGGCCACGCCCACAGCCCGCAAGCCCGCCATGGCCGAGTCGGTCCGGCAGGTGCGGCGCTGGGGCGATGCGTTGTTCAACGACACCACGCCGCTGGCGGCCTTTCGCACGCTCGACGTGCCTGTGCTGTACATGGTCGGCCAGCGCTCGCCCGCGTCGGCCCAGGGCGTTGCCCGGCTGCTGTGCGACACCCTGCCGCGGGTGAAACGGCTGATGTTGGCGGACCTGGGCCACATGGGGCCCATCACCCACCCCCAGCCCGTGAACGCGGCGATTGCGGGCTTTCTGAACGGGCTCTGAACCTCAGGGACCGACCCACAACGAGGGCCGCGCCGCACCGGCCCAGGCCGGGTGGTGCCCTTGGCCCGATTGGTCCGAGATGTCGGTGGGTGTGGGGTTGAGGTTCAGGTACCAGATGTTCGCGGCCCCTGCGCCGGTGCTCAGGGGCGCCGCCGCCTCGTTCAGGATCTCGGGCAGCGTCAGCACGTTGGCGTAGATCTGGATGCCCCGCAGCACGCCGCTCAGGCGCTCGTTGCCGATGGACCAGGGCGCGTCGCCGAAGCTCAGAGCCTTGCCCGCATAGGGGCGTGAGCCAAAGGTGTTGGCGTAATCGGCGTATTGCGTGGTGTGCCGGATCACCTGGGTGGTGTCGGGCAGGTTCCAGTAGAAGCTGGCCTCGATTTCATCGGTGTTGACCCGCCGCACCACCAGGGCCTGGGTGTGCCAGGCGCCGTAGTTCACCGCCGTCGGGTGGCTGTTCAGGTCCGTCACGACATCCGTGCCTTCGATCGAGACCTCCCACTTGTGCGTCGTGGTGTTGCTGCCGCCGCCGTCGGGGTAGGGATGGGCGCCGTAGTACGCCTGGGCCGTGAAGGGCCCGTCGGGCCCCCAGAAGAAGGTCGTGTAGTAACCGTTCTGATGCCGCAGGTTCACGCGCCAGATGTAGGTCGCCGGGTAGGGATCGAGCAGGTTGGCGCCGGTGAACTTGAACCGGAGGTCGTCCGAATACGACTGGTTCGAGGGGTAGTTGAGGCCGGTGACGGCGCCGGTTCCCGTGACGCCGACGGCCACCGACTGGCTGCCCGAACCACCGGGGCCGCTGCAGATCAGGGTGAAGCTGCTGCTGGCCGTCAGCACACCGGTGCTGCCACTGCCAGCCACAGGCTGGGTGCCGCTCCAGCCGCCGGCGGCCGAACAGTCGGTGGCGTTGGTGGCCGACCAGGTCAAGGTGGTCGCGCTGCCGTGGGCCACGCTGGTGCTGGCGGCGGTCAAGGTGACCTGCGGCGCAGGGGTGCCGCTGGCGGCACCCGGCACGTAGTAACCCACACCTTCGTCGCGGTACTGCGGCAGCGTGGCCCTCACCTGCGCGGCTTCGGCGGCGCTGGCGGTGTAGAAGTGGAAGCCCTTGTTCGCCAGGTAGAACCGGTAGAGCGGGAACAGACCGGCGCCCGCCACCTGGCTGGCGTGGTAGGCCACACCTTCGTAATGAAACTGGGGCAGCGCGCTCTGCACCAGCGTCTTTTCGTCTTCGCTGATGGTGTAGAAGTGCACCCCGGTCTGCACGTTGAAGAACCGGTGCACCGGGCTCAGCCCCGCCTCGGCGCTGGGGGCCGCCGAGAAGGCCGGGCCTTCGTAGCTGAACACCGGCAGCGTGTTGCGCACCTGGTCGCGCTCGGTGGTGCTGAGGGTGTAGAAGTGGGCGCTGGTCTGGGTGTTGAAAAAGCGGTAGACCGGCAGCACCACCGCAGCGGCCTTGGCCGACAAACCGCGGGGCGCGCCCGAGCCTTCAGCGGCCTGGAGCTCGGCGGTGTTGAGGGCGGCCGCGTCCAAAAGGCGGCGCTCCGTCACCGAGGCGTCGGTCGCTGGCGCCCCCGGGGCCGCGTCGCCCACCGGGGTGCTGGCGCGCTGATCGACGCGGGGCTGGGCCACGGTGGTGCGCGAGCTGTCGTTGCCGCCGCAGCCGGCCACCAACAGCAGCAGCGAGATCGCCCCAAGCTTCAACGCGTTCACTGGAATACCTCCGCCCTGCGGGCTGCGGTGCGAGCTGGCTTGGGAACGGCCCGGCGCGGCGCTCATGCCTGTCTCGCTGTGTTGTTATGGGTTCGGACTTCGCACCCGCATCACCCGTGCAAGGTTTTCCAGTGCCGCAACAGGGTGCGCAGTGCTTCGGGCTTGTTGGTCGGCGCGAGCCCGCCGGCCTGGTTTCTTTCGTTCACGCCGTGGCACGACGCGCACACCCGCACCTCGCCCGGCTGGAAGGTGATCCAGACCCGCTCGCGCACCACCGCGTTGCCTGCGCCGTCGGTGGTCTGCCAGGTCATGGCGCGGCGGGCCGGCACGAAGGCGGCCGTGGAGCCGTCGGCGGCGATCGGCACGCTGCTGAGCGGCCCGCCCGGGTTGGCCGGATGGTCGGCGCGCGGCTCGTGCATCGGCGTTGCAATGGGTCGGCGCCCGGGGAACCGGTACCCGCGAACCTGGTCGGCCTGGAAGAGCTGGAAGTGGGCGATGTCGTAGACCCGGCCGCCGCCCGGCGCAACGGTGCTGACGCCGCCGGGCACCCGCAAGTTGAACGGCTGCTGCTGGTCGGCGCGGTCGCGCGAGGTCTGGTTGCGCGTGACGATCAGGGCCAGGTCGTTGGCCCGCAGCCAGCTGCGCAGTTCCGCCTCGTTCACGGCCTCTTCGCTGAACACGCTCAGCTCGGGAGTGGCCAAGGCCGGCGCCTGGCGGGTGGCCGGGCGCGCGCGCGCCACCACCTCCACCGCCTCCAGCTCCCAGAGCAGGCCGTCAAAACTGCGCTGTGTGTCCGGGTCCCACCAGGTGAGGGCCTTGCGCACACCACCGGTCAACGAGGTGCCGGCCTGCTGCAGCCCGCCCGCGCCCACCGTCAGCGGCTTGATCAGGAACTGCGTCATCTGCGCGGCCGTCGCGGCGGCGGTGGGCGTGTGCGTGGCCACCAGCGCCCCGGTGCTCAGCGGCAAGGGGTTGCGGTAGCGACCGCCGGTGATGGAGCCGTCGGGGTTGGAGGGGGCGGTCACGTCGGTCACGGCCATCTGCTCCGGGTTGACGCCGATGCCGCCGTTGAAACGCACGATCTGGTTGGTGGATAGCGACCCGAACTCGCGCGCGTAGACGCCCACGAAACTGCCCGGGCGCGCCGGGTCTTCGCGCAGCTGCATCAGCCCACCGTCGCCGCGCAGGTACTTGGTGTTGGCACGGAAGGCCGGGTTGGACGAGTAGGTCAGCGCCGGGTCGTCGGTGAACGACTCGCCGATGAAGCCGAAGGACAGCTCGTGCCGGCCCACGTGGTTCAGCGTTTCTTCGTCGGTGCCGTCTTCGTTGATCTGCCAGGGCGCAAAGAAGTTGTTGGTGTAGCCCGCCACGGCGCCGAAGGCCCCGCTGTGGTTGGCCCGCTTTTCGGGGAACACCTCGGCCGTCAGGCCCAGCGAAGCCGCCCCGGCCGCCTCGCTCGCGTAGGTCGTGGCGCCGTAGTCGGCGCTGCCTGCGCGCTGGGCGTCGGCCTGCTGGTCCTGCTGCAGGTGGTCCCAGCGGGTGAAGACCACCCGGCCGGCGCTGTCGATGCTGGGCGAGAACGCGCCGCTGACGGTGTGGTTGAGCAGGCACAGATCGCCGTTGGCCGGGTTCAAGCTCCAGATGCCGGTGACGATGGCCGTGCTCTCGTACTCGTCGAGCTGCGGGTAGAGGTGCGCTTCGCCGCCCCGGGGGCGGTCGGAGGTGAAGAGCACGCGGTCGTCGGTGCCGTAGAACGGCGACACGTTGTTGTAGGTCAGCGGCTGGTTTGCCACCTTGCTGATCGTCACCGTCTCGCCCTTGGCCAGGCCACTCACTTCATAGATCTGCCAGTAGAAGGTTTTGACCTGGTAACGCACCGCCGGCGCGCCGACGATCATGCTGAACAGCGCCTTGTTGCCACTCCAGTGCACCGAGGGCTCGCGCACCGCGATGGCCTGCACGCCCTGAAGCCCGTCCATGCCGAAGCCGGCCTCGCGGGTCAGGTTGCGCAGTGTGGCGTCGGGGTAGCGGATGTAGAGGTCGCCGCCGCGCGGCACGTGGTCGGGCCGGGCGAGGTGGTTGGCGAAGGTGGACATGCGCGCGGCGAAGTCGGCGGTGTGCGGCACCTGGGTGACGAACAGGATCGGGTTGCTCACCCCCGCCACCAGCTCGACCGTGCCGGGCACGTGATAGGCCACGCCTTCGTAGGCGTACTGCGGCAGCGTGGTCTTGATGTGGGCGGTTTCGGTGGACGAGGCGCTGTAGAAATGGAAACCCTTGGCCGCCAGGTAGAAGCGGTGGAGCGGGATCAGCCCGTCCCCGGCCACCTTGCTCGCGTGGTAGGCCACGCCCTCGTATTGGAACTGCGGCAGCGTGGCCTGAATGTGGTTCTTCTCGTCTTCGCTGATGGTGTAGAAATGCACCCCGGTTTGCGTGTTGAAGAAGCGGTGCACCGGGCTCAGCCCCGCGCCCGCCACGCCGATGGCCGAGAAGGCCACACCCTCGTACAGAAACTGCGGCAGGGTGTTGCGGATCTGGTCGCGCTCGGTCGCGCTGGTGGTGTAGAAGTGCGCGCTGGTTCGCGTGTTGAAAAACCGGTAGACCGGCACCGCGCCGGCCACGGCCTTGGACATGGCATGGGGCAATGCCTTGGCCGCCGGCACCGGTGGGGTGGCCGCCTCCGCCGCCTCCAGCTCAGCGGTGTTGAGGCGAGCGCCCTCGCTTTGCAACGCGACCGTCCGCTCGTCAACGGAGACCGTGGCAGGCGTCGACGCGATGGTCGCCGCATCGGCGGTTTTGCCACCGCCACCGCCGGCCCCGGACGTCCCCCCACCACAGGCCGACAGCAGCGACAGGGCCGCGACGGTCAGCGCCACCAGGGGCGCCTTGCGCGCCCAGCCAGACGCAAAAAAAGGAGGGCAGAAGGCGGTCATGGCGCCTTATACCCGCTACGCCAGCAGGGAAACGCGACCAACCGTCGGGCGGCGCTGAGGGTGGCTCCAAAGGGCGGCCTGGCCTGTCGGTGTCGAGGCGGTGTGCGGTCCTACCGGTGCGAGGTTCCGTCCGGAACAGCTCGCGCCGACGGCAAAAAAGGCCCACCCACTTGAACGCGGGTGGGCACAAAAGACGCTTCCCGAACCCTGCTGGGCAGGGGGCGCCCCACTCGGAGAACGCTAATCCAATGCAATCTTGGTCGCGGTGACGATGTCCTGGTAGACCTTTTCCTGGACGTGCACAAAGGCCTTCAAGTCGCGTCCGTTCATCGGCGCCGCCGTGATGCCGCCCTCTTGCAACTTGCTGCGAACCTCGGGCTGCTCCAGCACCTCCAGCAAGGCCTTCTCATAGGCAGCCACCGTCGCTGGCGGCGTGCCCGCTTTCACGAAAAGGCCTTGCCACAGCGGCAATGCCATCCCCTGGAAACCCTCTTCTTCGCCGATCCGCTTCACATTCGGCAACTGGGGGACACGGGCAACATCCGACACCGAGAGGGCCTTGATCTTCCCGTCCTTCAAGAAGGGCATCGCGGTGGACAAGACCAACATGGCGCTGTCGACCTGGGCTCCCACCAGATCGTTGGCAATCTGCGCGCCCCCCTTGTAGGGGATGTGCAGCATGGCGATCTTGGCCTGCTTGTTGATCAGCGCCCCATACAGATGCTGCATGGTTCCGATCCCTGGGGTCGCGTAGTTGAACTGTTCAATTTGCCGTTTTTGCATGGCAGCGATCAGCTCGGGCAAGGTCGCGTAGGGGGACGTCTTGTTGACCGCGAAGATCATCGGAACGGTGGTCATTCGGCCCAGCGGCTCGAAGTCCTTGGCCCAGTCGTGCTTGACCTTCTGGTTCACCATGGGAATCAGCACGGTGTCGGTGCCCCCCATGTAGATCAAACCACCGTCGGCGGGCGCATTGAGCACCCGCTGCAAGGCCAGCATCCCGCTGGCGCCAGCGTTGTTCTCCACGATGACCTGCCTGCCGCCCAGCTTCTTGGACAGGGCATTGGCCACCACACGGGCCACCAGATCGGCGCTGCCCCCTGCTGAATAACCCACCACCAGCGAGATGGCCTTGTCCGACTGCGCCTGCGCAGAGAGGCCCCAGAACGCGCCCACAGCGAGCACCACGAGAGAGCGAAAAAATCCGTGTGTCATCTGATCGTCCTTTTCAGAAGCTGTGCTTGATGCCGACATCGACGGCCGTCGTGCGGGTCGAGCCGTCGCGCAGGGCGGACCCCAGGTTGGTGTACAGCAGGGTTCGTTTGCTCAGGTCGTACTGAACCCCTGCGCCGATCATCTTGGCGTTCAGTCCTGCCGCCGGGCGGTGGCTGCCGAACGATGCGTAGGCACGCCCAAAACCGGTGGGCACCAGTGCCGACAGGCTGTAGGACTTCGCATCCCCATTCACACCCCCCTTGGCGCGGCTGTAGCTCAGCTTGGGGAACACCACGCCGAAGTCGTATCCGGCCGCCGCCAGCGCCAGGTTGTTGTCGGCGTCCAGCCGATCGAACGCCACACCGAACCACAGCTGGCTGGTCTTGTATTGCGCATTCCCTGAAGTGGACTTCTTGCGCACCCCTTCGCCCAAGGCGGTGGCCACCTCGAACGTGAAGCCCGCCATGTCCGGGGACTTGTAGCCCAGCGAGTTGTTCCAGCGGATGTTGGACGATTCGACGGTCGCCTCCACCGGCGTGTAGTTGGCATAGGTGTAGGTGCCACCCAGTTGGCTGACGTAGCTCCAGGAGGTCGGGTCGGCATTCAGTGCCACCCAGAACGCTGGCGAGTACTCACGCCCGGCATACAGCTCGCCCCATTGTTTGCTGCCGAGCGCCACCACAGAGCGCCCCAACCAGAACACGTTGGCATTGCTGGAAGCGCCGGTGTCTGCCGCAAAGCGGTGTTCGAACTGAAAGCGGGCGTAGGCATCGTTCCCCAGGTCCTCTCGACCGCGAAATCCGATGCGGGAGGTGTTGCCCGCCTTCATCGTCAGGACGTCTGAAGCCGCTCCCCGTCCCGGCAGCATGCTGCCAGGAGTGGTGCCGCTGTTGGCCTTTGCCAGGCCCTGGTCAACGATGCCGTAGATCGACACGGACGACTGCGCGAACACCGGGTTCGTCACCACCAGCCCTGCAAACGCCAACAACAGACCGGGCCGAGTGGCCGCAGCACCAAGGGTGCGAGGGAGCCTCGCCATGGACAGAGTCTTCACAAATGTCTCCTTTTTGAAATCGGCACAATACACCGACGTACATATTGTATGGATACACTTAACCTCAGTCAAACACTTGTTTTAATCTCATTAAATCAATGATAAATTGCCATACATAGGGAAGAAAGATAAATACAATACAATCCGCACGCTCGGCTGTATGGCCGCCCACACCACACCCAGAGAACCGCGCCATGGCCATCGGTATGTTCGAGTCATTCATCACAGGTCACTGGTTCAGCCAGGAAGCCAAGCGCATCTGGAGCGACGTCGCCACCCTTCAGGCGTGGCTCACTGTGGAGGCCGCACTCGCCCGCGCCCAGGCCGACCTGGGGGTGATCCCAGCGGCGGCGGCGCGCACCATCGCCGAGCAGGCCGATGCCCGCTTGTTCGACACCGGCCTGCTGGCGCAAGACATTGCCCATGCGCAACATCCCCTCGTCCCGGTGTTGCACCGGTTTGAAACCCTGTGCGGCGACCCGGCCGCCGGCTTCATCCACTGGGGCGCCACCACCCAGAACATCTTCGACACGGCCAGCGCACTGCAGATGACCGAAACACATCAGGTGCTGGTGGCTCACCTGAGCGAAGCGATCGCCACGCTCAGCGCGCTCGCACTGGAGCACCGGCACACGGCGATGCCTGGTCGCACCCACGGGCAACACGCGCTGCCCATGACCTTCGGGTTCAAGCTGGCCGGCTGGATCGACGAACTGGATCGGCAACGCAGCCGCCTGAACCAACGACTGGCACCGTGTTTTCCAGCCTGCATGGGCGGCGCCGTCGGCACGTTTGCAGCCACCGGTGAGGTGGGGCGCCAAGTTGAGGTGCGCATGGCCGAGCACCTGGGGCTGCAAGCGGCGGGCCTGCCCATGCGCTCGTCCTACGACCGGGCCAGCGACTACATCACCGCGCTGGGCCTGCTCGCGGGGACCGCGCAGAAGATCGCTCAGGACATCGTGTTCATGCAGCGCACCGAGATCGGCGAGGTGGCCGAGGCGTTCCACATGGGCAAGGTCGGCAGCTCCACCATGGCCCAGAAGCGCAACCCCTCGACCGCCCTGCTGCTGTCCAGCCTGGCGCGCATGTTGCGCGCTCGCGTGCCCGTTGCACTGGAGGCCATGGTCCGGATGGACGAGGGCGACGCCTCGGCCACCAACGTGACCGACTCCTTGCTGCCCGAGGTCGCGATCATCGCCACCTCCATCGCCGAGACGCTGGCCCGGCTGGCGCAAGGCCTGGTCATCGCCCCGGAAGCGATGCAGCGGAACCTGGCCTTGTCGAACGGCCTGATCGTCTCGGAGGCCGCGATGATGCGACTGACCCAGCAGATGGGCCGCCACCAAGCGCACCGGCTTCTGTACGCCGCAGCGCAGCGATCACAGTCGGACCACACACCGTTCATGAACGCGATCCTGGCGCAGGCGCGGGACATGGGGCAGACCCTCCCCGACGACTTCGCGGCGGCACTGGACCCGCAGGCCTACCTGGGTGAATCGGTCGCCATCACCAACGATGTCGTCGAGCGAGTGGGCCGGTCGAGCTGAGCGGGGATTGGGTTCCCACTACCCGTTGGCGGGTGGGGCCACCGACTGACCCGTGCGCGCAGCCACTGGAATGAGGTGGATGCCGTGGGGTGCCGAGGGGTCGCTCCAACGGGCGTGAATGGCTTGGTGCAGCCCATCGATCTGATCGCTCACGCGACACCCCACCGTGTGGAAAAAGTCGGCGTGTTCGTTCGCCAAGTCCACCCGGCCGAGCAGCACCACGCTCAAGGCCTGCGGGACGGCCATGCCCGCCTGCGACAGCTCCGCGAGAAGGCGCGCCCCGTCCTCGACCCCCCAGACGACCAGGCCAGTGAACGGCAGTTGCCCTGACTCATCGAGGCTGGCCTTGAGCCGGCCCACGAGCGTGGACACGTAGTCACCGTCGGGCAGGAAGGGGATGGCCAACTCCTGCAGTTCGACCCCGGACAAGGTTTCGCGAAATCGGTCGAAGCGGCGCCTCGCCAGCTGGGTGGCAAGAAATGGCAGCGAGGTGACGGCGAATCCGATGCGTCGATGGCCCTGCCGCTGCAGCACATCGACCGCTTCGGCCAGTGGCTCGCCCCACTCTGTGCCGACCGACTCGACATCGGCCCCCACGAGCACAGCACCATCGACCGCGACCACATCGCTCTTGTCCTTCAAGGCAGCGAGCAGCGCGATGGGAATGGTCTTGTAGCTCGACTGCACGACACAAGCGTCGAAGCGGGGCAGCCCCTTCAGAACCACCAGAGCATGGTCGGGATCTGTGTAGGACAACTCCAGCACGCGGTGGCCTTCAGCTGCCAGGCGGCGCTGCAGCCCCTCCAGCAACACCCGTCCGCGAGCGATGCTGATTGAGCGACGCAACAGCAAGACGGACTTCACCGCAGAGGCCGGGGCTCGGCCCCCCGTCACAGGCGCATGGGTGTGCCGGGGAGCGGTCGCTGCGGGGTCGGCCGCGCCACGAAAGTAGGTCCCCCGACCCACCTGGGACTCGATCAGTCCCCGCGCTTTCAGGCTTTGGAAAGCCCGCTGCACACGGATCTGTGAGACCCCGTAACCCCGCATCAACTCGCGGATCGTCGGCAACTGATCGCCTGGACTGGCCCCACGGGCCAGTTGTTCGAGGTAGTGCTCCATGTCGGGGTTGGAAATATGCATCTCCATACAATACAACACACCCAGCGCGCCCTATTCAGTGGAGCGCGCGGCCTCTCATCCCCATCACAACCGCTGATCGGTCGACGGCTTTCTCCAGAGGTTGAGGCCGCCGTCCACCGCATGACCGTCGATGGCCGCCAGCTCGTCGGCGCTGAAGTCGAGCCGGTCCAGTGCGCCCACCAGCTCCTTGATCTGCTCGGGCTTGCTGGCGCCGATCAGCGCCGAGCTCATGCCCGGCTGGCGCAGCACCCAGGCCACCGCCATCTGCGCCAGGCTCTGCCCGCGCGCCTCGGCGATCTGGTTCAGCGCACGCACATGGGCCAGGTTCTGCTCGCTCAGGTGCTCGGTCTTGAACGAGCTGCCGCCCGGCCGGTGGATGCGCGCATCGACCGGCACACCGTTGAGGTACTTGTTCGTCAGCAGGCCCTGCGCCAGCGGGCTGAAGGCAATGCAGCCCATGCCCTCGGCCTGCAGGGTCTGAAGCAGGTCTTCTTCGACCCAGCGGTTCAACAGACTGTACGACGGCTGGTGAATCAACAGCGGCACGCCCATCTGCCGCAGGATGGCCGCCGCCTCGCGCGTCTTGCCGGCCGAGTAGCTGGAGATGCCCACGTACAGCGCCTTGCCCTGCTGCACCGCGGTGGCCAGCGCGCCCATGGTTTCTTCCAGCGGGGTGTCGGGGTCGAAGCGGTGGGAATAGAAGATGTCGACGTAGTCCAGCCCCATGCGTTTGAGGCTCTGGTCGAGGCTGGCGAGCACGTATTTGCGTGAACCGCCGCCCTGCCCGTAAGGCCCGGGCCACATGTCGTAACCGGCCTTGCTGGAGATGATCAGCTCGTCGCGGTAGGGTTTGAAGTCGCGGCGCAGGTGTTCGCCGAAATTGGTCTCGGCGCTGCCGTAGGGCGGGCCGTAGTTGTTGGCGAGATCAAAGTGGGTGATGCCCAGGTCGAAGGCGGTGCGCAGCATGGCGCGCTGCGTGGCCATGGGTGTGGTGTCGCCAAAGTTGTGCCACAGGCCGAGGGTGATGCTGGGCAGTTTGAGCCCGCTTTTGCCGACGGTGCGGTAGGGCAGGCGGTCGTAGCGGGTGGGGTTGGCTGAGTACATTCTTGCGTCTCCGGTTGTGCGGTGCGTTGCACTCTACCCAGTAACTTCGCGGTAACCGTGTCGTTTGTTGGAACAACCCTTTCGTTCGCTCATGCCCGAACCAACTCGAGCTTTATCCATGGCTGCCAACCGGCCTTGCTTCCCTTGAGCTCCCAAAGCCCTGTAAGGCGGTTCTTCTGCACGTCGAAGCTGCCTTTGAACCGTACTGTCTCTCCGCTGATGCTCCAACGCCGGCCATCGAGGGCAACGACAAAGGCCTCTGTCAAACCTTGATCATCGAATGATCTTGCGAAGTACTGCTTCTTGGAAGCGTCGAATCCCATCACTTCCATGGATCGAGTTGGCTGACTGTCAAAGCGCGCGTCGACATCGTGCACGATGAAGTGCTTACCCGGCAACCATCGATAAGTGTCTGTAGCAGACAAGATGCCGGCAGGACTTGCCTCTGTTTCGAGTACTTCGCCAGTCGTGTTCCACATGCCGATGAAGACTTCGAACTTTGTCATTCGGTTTGCTGGCATGGCTTCTCCTTACCTCGTGGACCCCAACCCCAGTTCAACGGCTTGCCGCGTCAATGACTTGAGAGGCAATGTGCGGGCTGATGGGCGATGCGGCGCTCTACGATGGCTAACGTTTGTCGTGCTTTTGCGCTGCCATGGAGGCGGCAATGAGTTCTGCCTTGGCTCGCACGAGATTGGCGGAACGGCCAGACTCCAACAACGTCTTCAAATCGCAGAGGACGATAGCAAAGCCCTCGGTGGTGTTTACAACCTGGTCCATGTGGTCCGTCGTTTCAGGGACCTCAGCGGAAACCGAAATTTTGGTTTGGCCTTGGGCATGCTCTGAAAACTCGAGCTTGGTTTTTGATCCGTCTGACCAAGTGAGCTGTATCAGACTGGGCCGTTTGCATATGTCAACCGTTAGCGTATCGGTGACACCTGGGACCATAAAGTGCCAAGTTAGTCTGGCTCCTTCAGTCAGCCGTCCGCTGGTGGAGTTAAGCCAGAACTGAGTGATCTTGTCTGGCTCAGCGAACGCATCAAAAGCATCGACTGCTTCGCAATTGACAAGTTGAGAGACCGTTGCGACGGTGGTGCGCATGGTGTGTACCTCCAAAAATGTGGCTAGCGCGGCGTGCCGTATCTGCGATGCCGAACGTTTGACACGAGGGGCGGCCAACGGTGATAGCCCTTGGACATCCCCCTTGATAAAGGGTTAGGCATCGCTGTCTCGTAGGGATGCATGTGGAACCTAGCCCAGCGAGGAGATGGCGGGATTGAAGACGACTTCCCAGATATGCCCGTCCGGGTCTTTGAAGTAGCCGGCATACCCACCGTAGAACGTGGCTTGGGCTGGCTTGACAATTGCGGCTCCAGCTTTGGTGGCTTGAGCCATGACTTCATCGACTTCCGCTGGCGAACCCACGTTGTGGCCCATGGTGAATTCTGTGGAGGAAGACGGGTTCTTTGTGAGGCCGGTGTCTGCGGCAATGCTGCTGCGAGGCCAAAGAGCCAACTTCAGGCCGGCTTGTAGATTGAAGAAGGCAACTGCTCCATTCTCGAACTCTGAGCCGATGATGCCTTCTGTACTGAAGCCAAGACCTTCGCGGTAGAACGCTACAGAGCGTTCGAGGTCATCAACCCCGAGCGTGAGAACTGTGATGTGTGGGTTCATGCTTTTCTCCGAGTTGCGCCGTCGCTGATGGCCAAGATGTTGCTGGACGATGTACTGAATTGAATCCCGTGTGTTTGCTATGGATGTCTTGCAGATCTGCGGAGTTCCCAGCAATTTTTCGCGGGTTCAACGCTGCCCCGCCGCGGTTGCAGTGCCCGCAGGCCGTCGGGGGACATGAGGGCAGCCCTCCGCCCAGCTCAGACCCACCACGGAAGCAGCCAAAGAAAAGGCCCCGCCACGCCAAAGCGCAACGAGGCCAGAAGTGTCTGATTCCAGTGCCACCGCGGAACCGGCTTCGCCGGGCCGCCAGTGGCGCCCCCTGGGGGGATGACGCCGCAGGCGGCGCGGGGGGTATCTACTTCGCCGTCGGCATCACAAACTCAGCCCCTTTGCCAATCGATTCTGGCCAGCGCTGCATGATCGACTTCTGCTTGGTGTAGAAGCGCACGCCCTCTTCGCCATAGGCGTGCATGTCGCCGAACAGGCTCTTCTTCCAGCCACCGAAACCCTGCCAGGCCATGGGCACGGGGATCGGCACGTTGATGCCGACCATGCCCACCTGAATGCGGCGGGCGAACTCGCGCGCCACGTTGCCGTCGCGGGTGAAACAGCTCGTGCCGTTGCCGAACTCGTGGTCGTTGATGATCTGCACCGCCTCGGCGAAATCGGCCACGCGCACGCAGCTCAGCACCGGGCCGAAGATCTCTTCCTTGTAGATGCGCATGTCGGTGCTCACGTGGTCGAACAGCGTGCCGCCCATCCAAAAACCGCCTTCGCAACCTTCGCCGGGCTGCTTCGCATCGAACTGGCGGCCGTCCACTAGCAGTTGGGCGCCTTCGGCCGCACCCACCTCGATGTAGCCGGTGATGCGCTGGTGCGCGGCGGCGGTCACGATGGGGCCCATTTCGGCGGCGAGGTTGGTGCCGTTGAGCACCTTGAGCGCCTTGGTGCGCTCGATCAGCTTGGGCATGATCTTGTCGGCCACGTCGCCCACCAGCACCGCCACGCTGATGGCCATGCAGCGTTCGCCGGCCGAGCCGTAGGCCGCGCCGATCAGCGCGTCCACCGCCTGGTCCAGGTCGGCGTCGGGCATGACCACCATGTGGTTCTTCGCGCCGCCCAGGGCCTGCACGCGCTTGCCGTGGTGGGCGCCGGTTTCGTAGATGTAGTTGGCGATGGGCGTGGAGCCCACGAAGCTGATCGCCTTCACGTCCGGGTGCACCAGCAGCGCGTCCACGGCTTCCTTGTCGCCCTGCACCACGTTGAACACGCCGTCGGGCAGGCCAGCCTGCTTCAGCAGATCGGCCATGAACAGGCTGGCGCTGGGGTCGATGGGGCTGGGCTTCAAGACGAAGGTGTTGCCCGCGGCAATCGCCACCGGGAACATCCACATGGGCACCATGACCGGGAAGTTGAACGGCGTGATGCCGGTCACCACGCCCAGTGCCTGGCGGATGGTCCAGTTGTCCATGCCGGTGGACACCTGGTCGGTGAAATCGCCCTTCAAGAGCTGCGGAATGCCGCAGGCGAACTCGACGATGTCGATGCCGCGCGCCACCTCGCCCTGCGCGTCGGTGAACACCTTGCCGTGTTCGGCGGTGATCAGCTGGGCCAGCGTGTCCTTGTGCAGGTTCACCAGCTCCAAGAACTTGAACATCACGCGCGCGCGGCGGATGGGTGGCGTGTCGGACCAGGCCGGGAACGCGGCCTGCGCGGCGGCCACCGCCGTGTCCACGTCGGTGGCACTGGCCAGCGATACGCGGCCGGTGACGGCGCCGGTGGCGGGGTTGAACACGTCCTGCGCGCGGGCGGAGGTGCCGGCAGCGCGGGCGCCAGCGATGAAGTGGGTGATGGCGGTGGTCATGGTGTGTCTCGGTGTGGGTGAACGGTGGATGCAGTGTAGGGAGCGCACCCACCCGATACAAGGCCGAAAACCTGAATTGATTGTTCAGATTGATGAACAATACGCCTCATGAGCGAATCGAAAATCCACGAACGGCATCAAGAGCTCTGGGGCCACTTCCACTGGCTGGGTGTGTTGGCCCAGCAGGGCAGCTACACGGCGGCAGCGGCGCGGCTGGGCGTGAGCAAGGCGGCGGTGAGCCAGCGCATCGCCGAGCTGGAGCGCATGGCGGGCGTGGCGCTGGTGCAGCGCACCACGCGCAGCGTGCGCCTGACGGAAGCCGGCCAGCGCCTGGTGGACGACACCCGGGCCTCGTTCGAGCACATCGCGCAGTGTTTCGCGCAGGTACGCGACGCGGCGGGCGCGCCGCGTGGCCTGCTGCGCGTGACGGCGCCCGTGGCCTTCGCCCGCCAGCAACTGGTGCCGCGCCTGGCCGGTTTCCTGCGCGAGTACCCCGAGGTGCGGCTGGAGCTGAACCTGTCGGACCACCTGTCGTCGCTGGCCACCGAGGGCTTCGACCTGGCGATCCGCCACACGGCCAACCCGCCCGACACCCATGTGGCCTGGACGCTGTGCGCCACCCGCTCGGTGCTGGTGGCGAGCCGCGCCTACCTGCGCCGCCAGGGCACACCGCAGACGCCGGCCGACCTGGCGCAGCACAACTGCCTGCACTACCCGCGCTCGCAGGACACGCCGGCCTGGACGCTGGAGCCGCTCTCGGCCCAGGCCGGCACCGAGCGGGTGACGGTGCAGGTGTCGGGCTCGCTGGCCGCCAACAACAGCGAGGCCCTGCGCGACGCGGCCCTGGGCGGGCTGGGCATTGCGCTGCTGCCCGACTTCAGCGCGCAGGCCAGCCTGCTCGCGGGCAAGCTGGTGACGGTGCTGCCAGCGTGGAAACCGGTGGGCGCGTTCGCCGAACAGCTCTACGCGATCCGGCCCTATTCGGCCCACGTGCCGCGCGCGGTGACGGCCCTGGTGGCCTACCTGCGGGAGGCGCTGGCGCCGGGGTTTGGCGAGGGCGTCAACACAAAGACAAAACAATCAACGGAAGGCCACGAACAATGAGGCGAAGCCGTGTCCGTTCCCATGGCACCGGAGCGCCACCCGCAAGGCATGAAGCGGTCCAGCCCAGGGCACCGCCGGGCCGGCTCTGCCGGACGGCCAGTGCCGCCCCTGGGGGGTAGCGCGAAGCGCTACAGGGGGACGTCAAACGTCAAAGCGCACCCCTTGCGCCAGCGGCAGCTCGCGCGAGTAGTTGATGGTGTTGGTGGCACGGCGCATGTAGGCCTTCCAGGCGTCCGAGCCGGACTCGCGCCCTCCACCGGTGTCCTTCTCGCCGCCAAAGGCGCCGCCGATTTCGGCGCCCGAGGTGCCGATGTTCACGTTGGCGATGCCGCAGTCAGAGCCCGATGCCGCGAGGAAGGCCTCGGTCTCGCGCAGGTCGTTGCTGAAGATGGCCGAGGACAGGCCCTGGGGCACGGCGTTCTGCAGCGCCACGGCATCCTCGAAACGCTCGTAGGTCATCACGTACAGGATGGGGGCGAAGGTCTCGTGGCAGACCGTGTCGGTTTGCGCGGGCATCTCCACGATGGCCGGTTTGACGTAGTAGGCGTTGGGAAACGGCTCTTGCAACACCCGTTCACCGCCGAACACCTGGCCACCCTGTTCGACGGCCGCGCGCAAAGCGCCTTGCATGGCCTCGAAACTCTGGGCGTCGATCAGCGGCCCGACCAGGGTGTCGGCCGCCAGCGGGTGGCCGATGGGCAGGCCGGCGTAGGCCTTCTTCAGCCGCTGCACCAGGGCCTCCTGGTGGCTCTTGTGCACGATCAGGCGGCGTGTGCTGGTGCAGCGCTGGCCGGCGGTGCCGACGGCGGCGAAGGCGATGCCGCGCACGGCCAGGTCGAGGTCGGCCGACGGCGCGACGATGACCGCGTTGTTGCCGCCCAGCTCCAGTAGCGAGCGACCGAAACGGCGCGCCACGCGCGGGCCGACCTCGCGCCCCATGCGGGTGCTGCCGGTGGCTGAGACCAGGGCCACACGCACGTCGTCCACCAGCGCCTCGCCCGCATCGCGCGCGCCGATCACCAGCGTTGACAAGCCGGCCGGCGCATCGTCGCCAAAGCGCCGGGCGGCGCGCTCGAACAAGGCCTGACAGGCCAGGGCGGTGAGCGGCGTCTTCTCCGACGGCTTCCAGACCACGGCGTCGCCGCAGACCACGGCCAGCGCGGCGTTCCAGGCCCAGACCGCGACCGGGAAATTGAAGGCGCTGATCACGCCCACCACACCCAGCGGGTGCCAAGTCTCCATCATGCGGTGGCCGGGGCGCTCCGAGGCGATGGTCAGGCCGTACAACTGGCGCGAGAGACCGACCGCGAAGTCGCAGATGTCGATCATTTCCTGCACCTCGCCCAGACCTTCGGAGCGGATCTTGCCCGCCTCCACCGACACCAGCTCGCCCAGCGCCTGCTTGTGCTCGCGCAGTTCCTCGCCGAACAGGCGGATCAGCTCGCCGCGGCGCGGCGCAGGCACGTTGCGCCAGGCCTTGAAGGCCAACTCGGCCCGGCCGACGGCCTGGGCAACCGCCTCGGTCGACATCGGGTGCACAGCGCCGATCACGCTGCCGTCGATGGGCGAGCGCACGGTCAGTGCACCGCCAGTGAAAGCGCTGGGTTCCACACCGAGGCGGGTCAGCAGTTGCGAAGTGGTTTGGGTCAGAGATGGGGTCATGGGGATTTCAGCGGATTTCAGGGAATGTCATGAAAGGAGAAGTCGAGGTGGAGGAAGCCACACAGAGGGTTTTCTATCGTGCGCCGGCCAAGTGCGACATCTGCGCGCCCACCTCGTAAAAAGCCTCCCGCGCCGCCTTCAGCCGCACCGGCACGGTGTCGGTGGCGGGCAGCGCCAGCTCGGCTGCCGTGGTCTCACCCAGCACCAGGCGCGCCAGCTCGCGGCCCAGCACCGTGCCGGGTGCGATGCCGCGCCCGTTGTAGCCGCAGAAGGCCACGGTGTTGCGGGCCAGTGGGTGAAAACGCGGCAGCGCGTTGGCCGTCATGCCGATCTGCCCGTACCACCCGTGTTCAAAGGCCACGCCACGCAGCTGCGGGAACAGCTTGACCAGGGCGCGGAGGCCCCAGTCGCGGTGGACACGATGGCCCAGACCACGCAGCGCCCCCACGCTGCCCAACACCAGGCGTCCCCGGCGGTCGAGGCGAAACGAAGACAGCACCTGACGCGTGTCCCAGGCGCCCTGGCGCTCCGGCAGGATGTGCTTCAGAAGCTCGGGCGGCAGCGGGGCCGTCGCCATGTTGAAGTACGGCAGGCGGACCAGCTCGGCCTGCAGCGCGCCCCAAGGCCCGTCGGCGTTGGAGTAGGCGTTGGTGGCCACGATCACCCAGGGCGCGTGAACGGCGCCACCGCCGACGGTGTTGACGCGCCAGTGGCTACTCTCATCCTGCACCGAGGTCACCGCCGTGCGGGTGTGCAGCTGTGCGCCGGCGGCGATGGCGGCATGGGCGAGCCCCCGGGCGTAGGCCAGGGGCTGGACGGTGCCCGCGCGCAGGTCCAGCAGCGCGCCCAGGTAGGCGTCGGTACCGGTTTTCTGCACTGTCTCGGCCTGGGACAGCACCCGCACGGGCGCGCCCAGCGCCTGCCACTGGCGTGCGCGTTCGTGCAGGTCGCGCAGACCCGCCGCGTCGGGGGCGCAGTGCAGGGTGCCGCTGCGCTGCGGCTCGCAGTCCATGCCGTGGCGCTCGATCAGCTCGAACACCACGGAAGGCGCGTTGCCCAACTGGTTCAGGAGCCGGTTCCCCCGTGTTTCGCCCAGCTCGCCGGGCAACGCGGAGGGCATGACCCACATCCCGGCGTTGACCAGGCCCACGTTGCGCCCGGAGCCACCAAAGCCCACTTCCTGCGCCTCCAGCACCACCACGCGGGCACCGCGTTGCGCCAGATGCAAGGCGGCCGACAGGCCCGTGTACCCGGCGCCGACCACCACCGCATCGGCGTGCACCGTCGAGGTCAGCGCCTGCGTGACCGGCGCCGGGGGCGCGAAGGCCTCCCACAGGCCGTGTGAACGGGGATCGCGGTTCACTCGACCACCGCGTCGGACAGCGCGGCCTTCACCACCGCCAGCGAAGCGCGCTCGGCAGCTTCGTAGAGCGCCACCTCGTCGTGCACCGGTGCGCCCAGCGCGGCCTCGAAAGCAGCCTGCGCGGCCTGGGCTGAACAGGTCTTGCGCTGCGTGCCCCCGAGGTTGGACTGGAAGATGCCCGCCGCGCTGACCGGCAGGAAGTCCTCGTAGATCAGGGGTTCGGCCTGCACCAGGCCGGCGCCGATCAGCGCCTCGATGTCTTGCGAAACCATCCCAGCGCCGCCGCTGGCCTGCTCGCCCAGCGGTGTCAACCGGTAGCGAAAAAAGCCCAGTCCCTGGCGGCGCAGGTCGTCCATGTCATCGGGAAACGCCGCGAAGACCTGGGCCAGGCGTTGCTCGTGGCCCTGGGTTTCACCGCCGGAGCCGTCGCCGTCGGCCTGGCGCACGCGTTGCAGCAGCGCGTCATACAACGCCCGCCCTTTGCGGGTCAGCGCCATGCCGCGCTGTTCGATCTCGCCAAAGCGCGCGGTGTGCGTGCCCATCTGGCCGCCGGTCCCGGCGTTGCCATCGCGGGCCTCCGGGAACAACACCGGCTCGTCCAGCGCCTTGAAACTGGTCTGCCGCAACAGGATCGGCACCCGGCGCGGCGGCGGGCCCTCGATGACGTCCTTGGGCGTGATGCCGTGCTGCGGCATGCCCGCCTGCACGGCGTCGATGTCCAGCGTGCGCGGCGTCAGGTGGTTGATGTGCGGGCCCTTGAAACACACCACGTCGGCGATCAGGCGGTGGGCATCGTGCAGTTGCTGGTAGGTTGCGGCCGACACCGTGGCTTGGCGGTGCCAGCGGAAGGTCTCGCGCACCTCGCACACAAACGCATCGGCTTCGTCGGACGTCAGTCCACCGACGGCCTCGCACCGGCCCACCAGCGCCAGCGCGCGTGGCGTGAAGATGTGGCGCCCCCGCAGAATCCCGGCGGCGGTCTCACGCAAGGCCTCATCGGCGATCAACTCAAGCCGCAACAAGGAGGTGAAGACCCGGAACGGGTTGCGTGCCAGTGCCGCCGGTTCAACCGGGCGAAATGCCGTGGAATGCACCGGCACGCCCGCCACCGAGAGGTCGTAGTAGCCCACCGGCTCCATGCCCATCACGGCAAAGATGCGACGCATGGTGTGCAACTCCTGGGCCGTGCCCAGCCGGATGGCGCCGTGGCGCTCCACGTCGAGCCGCGCACGCTCGGGCCCGCCCTCGAACTGCGCGCGCAAGGCGCCATCGCGCGCCACCGCCGCTTCGTTGACTTCATCCACCAGCGTCAGCAGGGTGCCGTACTGCGGCACCTCCTGCCGGTACATCTCGGACATCAGGGCGGAAAACCGCGAACGGATTTCATCGGGACTCAGGAGGGCGGTGTGGTTCATGGGCCAGGCTGAAGTGGATTCCCGCAGGCGCAGAGAACCCCTCAGATCATTCTGAAACGTTCTCAACTTCGCGGTACGGAGGTGTAGTCTTGCTGAGAGTTTGACCCAGGTCAAACGATAATGCCGAGCAATGTCATTCTGTTTTGGAATGACCCATGGCCATGACTCAAACCCAGATCCCCCCACGGTTCCTGCCTTCGATGGGCGTGCTCAGAGCCCTAGAGGCGGCCGCCAGGCTGGGCAGCTTCACCGCGGCCGCAGTCGAACTCCACCTCACGCAAAGCGCGGTCAGCCGGCAGATCCGGGGACTGGAAGAACAGCTCGGGGCCGAGCTGTTCACCCGAGAGCGGCAGACCGTCCGCCTGACGATGGCGGGCGAGGCCTACGCCCAGGAAATCCGGGCCGCGCTGCGGCGCGTGTCCGCCGCGACACTGGCCTTCCGGGCCAACCCCCGGGGCGGCACGCTGAACCTGGCCATCTTGCCGACCTTTGGCACCCGCTGGCTCGCGCCCCGGCTGCCCGAGTTTCTGGCGCACAACCCCGGCATCACCATCAACCTGGCGACGCGGCTGGTGCCGTTTGACTTTCAGGCCGAATCGATGGACGCCGCGATCCACTTCGGCATGCCGCAGTGGCCCGGCGCGACACTGGATGTCCTGATGAACGAGACGGTGGTGCCGGTGTGCAGCCCCGGCCTGCTGGCGCGGCACCCGATCCGATCCGCCGCCGATCTGCTCTCTGCGCCCTTGCTGCACCTGGTCAGCCGCCCCGACGCCTGGGAACGCTGGTTCGCCGCGATGGGCGTGCACGCCGCCGACGTTCACGGCATGCTGGTCGATCAGTTCGCGGTGGCCGCGCAGGCCGCCACTGCCGGCCTCGGCTGCGCCCTGCTGCCCCGGTTCCTGATCGACGGCGAGCTCGCGCGCGGCGATCTGGTCATCCCGGTGGACGGCCCTCTGGAAAGCGGGAGCTATTACCTGGCCTGGCCCGCGCACCGCGAGGGCTACCCGCCGCTGCAGGCATTCCGGGACTGGATTCGGCGCGCTGCGCAGCCGTCTGAGGCCGGCGCGTGACTTTTTTGGCAAAGGGACGGGGCCATTAGGCACCACGCCCCAGCACAAAACCTAGGGTTAACCCTATACTGCAGTGCAACATTGCTGTTGCCTGTTTTTTAGGAGTGTCTCCATGACCACCGCCACCCTCTCCCATGCGTCCTCCGGCCAGTTCCTGGCCACCGTCCGTGAGCTGTTCGCCACCTGGTTCAGCGCTCGCACGCCCGCCCTGGCC
>NZ_MUNZ01000183.1 GCF_002001205.1 Hydrogenophaga sp. A37 | reverse complement strand
ATGCCGGGCGGGGCCATTCACACCTGCACATGGCCGTGGCGGCCGCCACGGGCGAGGTGTTTGGCGGCCATGTGGCGCCGGGTTGCCGGGTGCGCACCACGGCCGAGGTGTTGCTGGCGCTGTTGCCTGAATGGGCGTTCACGCGTGAGCTGGATGCGGCCACCGGCTACGCGGAGCTGGTGGTGAAGGCGCGTGATGCCTGAGCCCCGCGCTCCCGCTCACTTCACCAGCAAGCTCGCCAGATCAAACGCCACATCGCCCGCCTGCTCGCGCGTGGGCGAGATGCCGGCGTCGAGCAGCTTGCGCACCAGCAGGTGGTCTTTGCTGGCGTTGACGCTGTCGGCGGCGATGAGTTGATCACCCTTGAAGTGGTAGACGGTGAACGTGCCGGCGGCCATGTCGCCGTTCATCTGCCCCCGTATGGCCCAGGCGTCGGCACCCATGGACAGGCCGGCCATCTGCAGTTTCTTGTCGTACTGGTCGCTCCAGAACCAGGGCGTGGCGGTGAAGGGGCGCTCTTGCCCGAGCAGCGCGGCGGCGGCGCTCTTGCCCTGTACGGTGGCGTTCTGCACCGATTCGAGCCGCAGCAGGCTGCCGTCGGCCAGGCGGCGCGCGGTGCAGTCGCCGGCGGCCACGATGAGTGGGTCGCTGGTGCGGCAGCAGGCGTCGACCACGATGCCGCGGTCGCATGCGAGCCCGGCGGCCTTGGCGAGTTGGTCATTGGCGCCGACGCCGATGCCCACCACCACCAGGCCCGCGGGCACGACGCTGCCGTCGGCCAGTTTCACGCCGGTCACCCCTTGTGCGGCGGCTTCGATGGCCGCGACCTGCGCACCCAACACCAGTTGCACGCCGTGGCCGCGGTGCAGCTCGGCGTACCAGTCGCTCAGCACGGGTGCGAGCACGCGGCCGAGCAGGCGCGGCGCGGCTTCGAGCACGGTGACTTCCAGGCCCTTCTTGCGCGCGGTGGCGGCCACTTCGAGGCCGATGAAGCCGCCACCGATGACCACCACCGGGCGCTGCTGCGCGATGCATGCGGCCAGGCGCTCGGCGATGGCGCTGGCGTCGTCGCGCGTGCGCAGGGCCAGCACGCCGGGCGCGTCGCTGCCGGGCAGTGGCAGGGCGCGTGGCGTGCTGCCGGTGGCGAGCACGAGGCCGGTGTAGGGCAGGGTGCTGCCGTCGCCGAGGATCAAGGTCTGTGCACTGCGGTCGATGGCCTTGACGTTCACGCCGGTGCGCAGCGCGATGTTTTTGCGCGCCAGCATTTCGGGCGCGCGCATCACCAGCTGGGCCGCTTCGATCTCGCCGGCCATCCATGCTTTGGAGAGCGGCGGGCGGTGGTAGGGGCCGTGGGGTTCGTCACCCAGCATCGTGATGGCACCCTCAAAGCCACCGCTGCGCAGGGCTTCGGCGGTCATCACGCCGGCCTGGCCCGCGCCGACGATGACGATGCCGGCTGCGGCCGCTTCGCCGCTCATTCCTGGCATTCCGGCAGGTGGACCACAGCGCCTTCCAGCGCGGGGCCGGCCTTGATCTGGCAGGCCAGGCGGCTGTTGGGGCGGCGCTCGGCCACCACGTTTTCCAGCATGTCCAGCTCGCCCTGCGTGGGCGCGGGCAGCACGCCGGCCAGCAGATCGTCCACATAGCAGTGGCAGGTGGCGCAGGCGCAGGAGCCGCCGCATTCGCCCACGATGCCGTCCACGCCGTTGGCGGTGGCGCCTTGCATCAGGCTCCAGCCGTCGGCGAGATTGAGGGTGGTGGACTGGCCGTTGGCCTCGATGAAGGTAATGTTTGCCATGGTGTCTCCAGAAAACCAGGACTTACGCAAAAGCGCCCCAACGTCGTTGCTTCTCCTTGCCGTACTGCTCGTACTGTCTGCGTCGAAGCGCCTAGTTGGGACACTTTTGCGTAAGTCCTAAAAAACAAAAAGGTGCTGCCGGTCACCGGGCAGCGCGATGGAAGGGGCCGCGCCTTAGGCGGCTTTGAGTTCGAGCACCAGCGGGCTGCGGAAGGTGCTGGAGGGCATCCACGGCAACTGGTCGGCCACACGGCGGTAGTCGGGCACCACCTTGTGGAACTCGTCGAAGGCGATTTTCACCGCCAGGCGCGCGATGGCCGTGCCCAGGCAGGCGTGCACGCCGCCGCCAAAGCCGAGATGGCCGCGCGGCTTGCGGGTGATGTCGTACACGTCGGGGTTGGGGTACTGGCGCTCGTCGCGGTTGCCGCTGCCGTAGGCCAGGCAGACAAAATCACCTTCCTTCATGGTCTGGCCGTGGATCGTCACGTCCTTCATCAGGCGGCGGCGGAAGCGTTGTGCCGAGGTGTTGAAGCGCAGGCTTTCTTCGATCGCGTCGGGCAGCAGCTCGGGGTTGGCCACCACGGCCTTGCGGGCTTCGTCGAAGCTGGCGAGGTTGTAGGCGAACATCATCATGAAGCCGCCGAGCGATTCGACGCCGGCCATGATCAGCGTGGTGGTGGTCAACAGCACCTCGCGGTCGTCCAGCCGGTCGCTGTCGATCTCGGCCAGCGCGAAGTTGCTGATCAGGTCGTTGCGCGGCTCGGCGCGGCGCATCGCGATCACTTTGGCGGCGTACTCCTGCATCCAGTTGTAGGCCGCGATGTGCTCAGGGCCTTTGGCACGGGTGCGGGCGTCGCTCTGCACCATCAGCACGGCGTTGTCACGCACGATCTGTTCGTCCACGATAGCCTCGTCGCCCATGGGCAGGCCGAGCGCGGCCATCAGCACCTTGACGGTGAACTGCGACGAGACTTCCTTGAAGTCGAACTGCTTGGTGCCCTTGAGCTGGCCGAACACCTGTTTCGCCACATCGCGGATCGGTTCTTCCAGCGCGAGCAGGTTGCGCTTCATGAACGCGTGTTGGATCAGGCCACGCAGGCGGTCGTGTTTGGGTGGGTCGGAGCTGCCGAGCGTGGCGCCGGCGCGGCCGGGCAGCTCGGTCATTAGGTTGCCGCTGGCGCTGGAATAGGTCTGCCAGTCCTGGCCGGCGGAGACGATGTCTGCATAACGCGAGAGGATCCACATCTGGGCTTCTTCGCTCCAGAAGCAGGGCGCCTCGTCACGCAGGTGCTGGTAATAAGGAAAGGGGTCGGCGTCAACGGCCGGCGAGTACGGATCGAAATGGAAGCTCATGGCTTTTGTCTCCTGTGGGTGAATCCGGGGTTCACTGTAGGGCTCCATGCTCGGATTAGCACTGCACTAAGAAGGGATAATTCTTGTACTTTTCGATCAGATGGGTATGCCATGGCCGCTTCAGGATCTGCTTCAACCAGCCACCGCGCGCCGCGCGCGATGTCGGTCATCCCGAGCTTTGCGCTGTACGGCGAAGCGGCCACGCCCGGGCAGGAGATGCTGCACATCGAAGCGGTGCAATCGCGCAGCCAGCTCTACCGCTGGGAGATTGATCCCCACCTGCACCAGGGCCTGTACCAGGTGCTGTGGCTGTGGCGTGGCGCGGCCACGGTGCAGCTCGACGAATGGCAGGCCGAGGTGAACGGCCCCGCCGCCATCGTGGTGCCGCCGGGGGTGGTGCACGGCTTCCGGTTCGCCCCCGAGACCGATGGCCGGGTGCTCACGCTGAGTGCGCGCTTTTTTGTAGAGGGTGATTTCCAGGCCGCTGGCGAAGCCTTTCAGGCCTTGTTTTCGGCACCGGGCATCGTGCACTTTTCACCCGACGAGATCGGCACGCAGCGGTTGCATGCGCTGCTTGAGGCGCTGTCGGCCGAGTTCGAACTGCCGGGCTCGGCGGAGTCACCCGTGGTGCAGTGGCTGGCCCGCTCGGTGGTGTGGCGGCTGGCGCGTGCCAGCGAACAGGGGCAGCGCGAGGGCGCCGCCACCGCAGGCCACCAGGCGCAGTTCACCCGCTTTCTGCTGCTGGTGGAGGCGCATTTTATGGAGCACTGGCCGCTGGAGCGCTATGCCTCGCGTCTCGGCTTGTCCACCCAGCGCCTGAACCGGATGGTGCGGGCCGAGAGCGGGCGCAGTGCGCTGGAGCTGGTGCACGAGCGGCTGACGCGCGAGGCTTGCCGGCGGCTGGTCTATATTGCCGCGCCGGCCGCGAGCCTGGCGCACGAGCTGGGGTTCGAAGACCCGGCCTATTTTTCGCGCTTCTTCAAGCGCCGCACCGGGCTGAGCCCCCAGCGCTGGCGGGAGGCGCAGCGAGGCGGTGCCGTCTGAGCCTCAGTCCACGTCTGGGTCGAGCGGTTCGTTCTGTTGCGGCCGGAACAGCAGACCCAGGCCAAAGGCCAGCGCGTCGGCGCCCATGGAAGTGAGGCGCATGACCAGCGACACGCCCAAAGCGATTTCCAGGCCGATGGCAGGGCCCATGAGTTTGATCATCAAGGCTTCACGCACCCCCAGGCCACCCGGCGAGCCCGGCACCAGGAATCCGGCGGTCCAGGCCACGGTGTACAGCAGCACCATTTGCAGCCAGTCGATTTCAGGGTGCCCGAACAGCTCGGACGCCAGCAGCTCCACCACGCTGCCCAGCACGACAAACGAGAAGGCGATCAGTCCCGCCACCATCACGGCGGTGACCAGCCGGGGCTCGGCAATCAACTGACCGCGCCCGAGCTTGCGGCTGAGGCCGGGCAGCAGTCGGTTGACCAGACGAACCGCCACGAAGGGCGAGACCAGCATGAACGCCGCCAGCGCCGCCAGATAACCGGGGTGGCTGGTGTCCACCAGACCTTCGTGCAGATCGTTCACATAGAACAGCAGCGCGGCCACCGCAAAAATGCCGCTGATGCCCAGCACCCAGAAGGTCTCCATCGCCATGGTGGCGATGGTCTTGCCGGCCGGCACACCGGCCTGTGAGCCCAGCAGCACCCGGCCCGCAAAGTGCCCCACGTTGCCCGGCAGGTACTTGCCCATCTGGGACACGGCGATGATCTGCAGCGCTTGGCGGTAGGGCAGGACCACGCCCTGGTCGCGCAACAGCATCTGCCACATCAGGGCGATCAGCGGCACGCTGGAGAGCGCACCCAGCACCGCTACGCCAATGACCAGCACCGCATAGCCGCCCCACTGGATCGGGGGCAGCTCGTGAAGGTTGTCCCACAGGTGGAACAGGAAGTAGCCGCACGAGCCCAGCAGCAGCGCCAGGGCGAGCAGCCTGAGCAGCCAGTAGCGGGCGGATTTGGGCGGCTTGCCGGCGGTTTCCGCGGGCAAGGTTGACGCAGTGGCGTGGGTCATGTTCTGCGTTCTGAGGCAGTGATTCGAAGCGCGAAATTCTACCGTTGGGCGCTCCCACGATCCGACACCGTCACAGTGCCTCAGGCGGGGTGCCCAGCGCAATGCGCTCGCGCAGCCAGCGGTGTGCGGCATCGTCGTGGTGGCGGCGGTGCCAGATCAGGTACATGGGCAGTGGGGGGCAGGGTGTGAGCACTTCGGTGCGGGCGAATTCACGCAGAAAGCTGCCGTGCAGCAGGGCGGGTGCGGTCGCCAGCAGCGGGCTGCCGCGCAGGAAGGCGGGCAGGCCGGCGAAGCCCGGCACCATGACCGCAAAGCGCCGGTGCACGCCCTGGGCTTCGAGCGTGCGGTCGAGGTGCAGCCTGCGCCGGGGTTCATAGACCACGGTGATGTGGTCGGCCGCGAGGTACTCGGCCCGCGAGCGCGGGGCCTCTCGCACCGCCGGGTCGTGGTAGACGCAGTAGCGGTCTTCGAAGAGGCGCTTTTGCACGATGTCGCTGCCCTCGGGCGGGCGCGGGCTGATGGCGAGGTCACACGCACCGTCGCGCAGCATCTCCAGGCTCGGGATGTCGGAGGGAATGATGCGCAACGCCAGCCCGGGCGCCTGCTCGCGCAGCTGGCGGGCCAGCGCCGGCAGCAACACCTCGCGCTGGAAGTCGTTGGCCGCGATGGTCACGGTGCCCTTCCAACGCTGGGGATCGAACGCGCCGGTCTGGGCAAAACCCTGCAGCTGGCGCAGCAGTTCACGCGCTTGCACGGCCAGTTCGCCCGCCCGCGCCGTGGCCACGATGCCGCGCCCGCTCTTGACGAACAGCGCGTCGCCGGTGATGGCGCGCAGCTTGTCCAACTGGTGGCTCACGGCCGACTGCGTGACGCCCAGCGACTGGGCCGCGCCGGTGATGCTGCCCGCTTCCACGACCGACACCAGCAGCTGAAGCAGTCGGGCATCCAAGTCTGACCAATCGAAATCATTCATGTGTTTGATGATCATTCATCTGTTTATCTTTGGCAATGGGCTGGGAATACTCGCGGCTTGACACAAGTCAATCCACCCCACGCAGGAGACAGATGTGAGCAAGACCATTCCCGGCACCACGCCGTTCGACGGCGACGCGGCCCAGAAGGGCTACGCCCTGAACAAAATGTGCTTCTCGTTCAATGACAGGGCCAACCGAGAGGCCTTCGTGGCCGACCCCGAGGCCTTCATGCAGCGGCACGGCCTGAGCAGCGAGCAGGCCGAGGCCATCCGCTCCAAGCAGGTGCTGGCCCTGATTTCGGCCGGCGGCAACGCCTACTACCTCGCCAAGTTCGCCGGCATCTTCGGCCTGGACATGCAGGACATCGGCGCGCAGCAGACGGGCATGACCAAAGAACAGTTCAAGGCCAAGCTCGTGGCCGCGAACCAGCAGTGCTGACCCTTCAGGAGACATCAACATGGCACAACTCATCGGTGGCCTGGCCACATCGCACATTCCCGCCATCGGCGGCGCCATCCACAAAGGCAAGCAGAACGAGCCCTACTGGAAGCCCTTCTTCGACGGCTTTCCACCCATCCACCAGTGGCTGGGCCAGGTCAAGCCGGACGTGGTGGTGGTGTTCTACAACGACCACGGCCTGAACTTCTTCCTCGACAAGATGCCGACGTTTGCGGTGGGCGCCGCGGCCAGCTACAGCAATGCCGACGAAGGCTGGGGCATTCCCACGTTGCCACCGATCCCGGGTTGCCCGGAACTCTCGTGGCACCTGATCAACGAGTTGATCGCCAAGGAGTTCGACATCGTGACCTGCCAGGAGATGCTGGTGGATCACGCCTGCACCTTGCCGTTGAAGCTGTTCTGGCCCGAGCACGATGTGGCGCCGGTGCAGATCGTGCCGATCGACATCAACACGGTGCAGTTTCCGTTGCCGACGGCGAAGCGGGTCTACAAGCTGGGCAAGGCGGTGGGTGAGGCGATCCAGAGCTGGGACAGCAGCAAGCGGGTGGCGGTGATGGCCACGGGCGGCTTGTCGCATCAGCTCGATGGCGAGCGCGCGGGTTTCATCAACAAGAAGTTCGATCTGCAGTTCCTGGACAGCATGGAAACGAATCCCGAGTGGGCGACGCAGTTCAGCGATCTGGAGCTGGTGGAGAAGGCGGGCACGCAGGGTGTGGAGCTGTTGATGTGGCTGGCGATGCGCGCGGCGTTGACGGCCGGTGGTTCGGGGGTGCGCAAGGTGCACAGCAATTACCACATCCCGATTTCGAATACGGCTACCGGTGTTCTGGCGCTGGAGACGGTCTGATCTGTCTTTGGGTTGTTGGTGTTTGAAGGAGGGAGCCGTTGGCTCCCTTTTTCGCTCTGGCTTTTGTGCAGGTGCCGGAAGCGTCCGGTATCCGACTCCGCGAATGTCCCCCGGCGGCGGGAGGCCGCCTCCTCCTTTATTTCGCTGCGTCGGACACCGAACGCTCCCGGCACCGAGGCGATGTTGGCGCACCTCGATTTTCTTTGTGTACCCATCCACTCGCGGGACGGGAGTGTCGGGTGCTTGACGCAGCGAAATAAAGGAGGAGGTGGCCGAAGGCCGCCGGGGGACATTCGCGGAGTCGAGTACCCGGCAATCCCGTCCCACACCACACAACCAGGCGCACCAAAAGAAATGGGAGCCCAAAGGCTCCCATCACATCCGTCGAAACGAAACGCTGAATCAGATCACATCGTGTCGATGAAGCTGCGCAGCTTGTCCGAACGGCTCGGGTGCTTGAGTTTGCGCACTGCCTTCGACTCGATCTGACGGATGCGCTCACGCGTCACGTCAAACTGCTTGCCCACCTCTTCCAGCGTGTGGTCGGTCGACATCTCGATGCCGAAACGCATGCGCAGCACCTTGGCTTCGCGCGGCGTCAGGCTGTCGAGGATCTCCTTCACCACCTCACGCAGACCGGCTTGCATCGCCGCCTCGATGGGTGCGGTGTTGGCCTGGTCTTCGATGAAGTCGCCCAGGTGCGAATCGTCGTCGTCGCCGATGGGCGTTTCCATCGAGATCGGCTCTTTCGCGATCTTCATGATCTTGCGGATCTTGTCCTCTGGCATCTCCATCTTCTCGGCCAGGATCGACGCATCCGGCTCGAAACCGTGTTCCTGCAAGTGCTGGCGACTGATGCGGTTCATCTTGTTGATCGTCTCGATCATGTGCACCGGGATGCGGATCGTGCGCGCTTGGTCGGCGATCGAGCGCGTGATCGCCTGGCGGATCCACCAAGTCGCGTAGGTCGAGAACTTGTAGCCGCGACGGTATTCGAACTTGTCCACCGCCTTCATCAGGCCGATATTGCCCTCCTGGATCAGGTCCAGGAACTGCAGACCACGGTTGGTGTACTTCTTCGCGATCGAGATCACGAGGCGCAGGTTGGCCTCGATCATTTCCTTCTTCGCGTCGCGCGACGTGGACTCGCCCGAGTTCATCCGCTTGTGGATGTCCTTCAGGTGCGCCAGCGGCACGACCACGCTGCTCTGGATCGTCATCAGGCCCTGCTGCAGTTCCTGGATGGGCGGGATGTTGCGCTGCATCACCACGCTCCACGGCTTGCCGGCGGCGGCCTGCTTCTCGACCCACTTCAGGTTCAGCAGGTTGGTCGGGAAGTCGGCGATGAACTTGTCCTGCGGCATGCCGCACTTGTCCACGATGATGCGGCGCAGTTCGCGCTCTTTCTTGCGCACTTCGTCCACCTGGTTGCGCATCGTGCTGCACAGCTTCTCGATGGCCTTGGCGGTGAAGCGGATCGACATCAACGTTTCCGTGATGGCGAGCTGCGTCTTCATGTAGGTTGGCGTGCCGTAGCCTTCCTTGTCGTAGGTCTTGTGCAGCTTTTCGAACTGGTTGCGCAGGGTGTCGAAGCGGGTCAGCGCTTCGCGCTTGAGTTCTTCGAGCTTGCGCGTCAGGGCTTTGGAGCCGCCCTTGCCGTCGTCGTCGTCGGCTTCGTCGTAGTCGTCGAAGTCTTCTTCGGCCACGTAATCGTCGGCCGCGTCGGCGTCAGCGAAACCGTCGACCACGGTGGAGATCACGACCTTGCCGCTGCGAATGTCTTCGGACATTGCCAGGATGTCGGCGATGGTGGCGGGCGATTCGGAGATCGCGGCCATCATGTCGTTCAGGCCGCCTTCGATGCGCTTGGCGATCTCGATTTCACCCTCGCGCGTCAGCAACTCGACCGTGCCCATCTCGCGCATGTACATGCGCACCGGGTCGGTGGTGCGGCCGAATTCCGAGTCCACCGTGGAGAGCGCCGCTTCGGCTTCTTCTTCGGCTTCTTCTTCGGTCGCGGCGGTCGGGCCGGTGTTGTTCAGCAGCAGGGTTTCGGCGTCGGGCGTCTGTTCGTAAACGGCCACGCCCATGTCGTTCAGCAGCGAGACCACCACTTCCAGCGTCTCGGCCTCGACCAGCTTGTCGGGCAGGTGGTCGTTGATTTCGCCGTGGGTCAGGTAGCCGCGCGTCTTGCCCAGCTTGATCAGGGTCTTGAGGCGTTCGCGGCGGTTCTTGGCTTCTTCTTCGGACAGGACGGTTTCGTCCAGGCCGAATTCCTTCATCAGCGCGCGCTCTTTGGCCTTGCTGATCTTCATGCGCAGCGGCTTGACCTTCTCGGTCGGCTGCGCGGTGGCGTCGACCACTTCGGCTTCGACCTCACCGCTGAGATCGTCTTCGATGTCGCTCAGATCGGCGTCGTCCAGATCGCTGCCACCCTTGGCGGCATCGGCTTTGGGCTTGCGGCCACGTTTGGCTGCCGGCTTGTCAGCAGCGTCGGCCTTGGCGGGGCGGCCGGCCTTCTTCTTGACGCCGGTGTCGGCCAATTCGGATTCGAGTTCGTCCGGCAGGGCCTTGCTCGCGGTGGTTTTTGCGGCAGGCGCCTTGACAGCGGCTTTGGGAGAGGTCTTGGGAGTCGTCACTACAGGGGCTTTCTTCGGAGGCGCTTTGGCTGGCGCTGCTTTCGCACTGGCTTGCGGTGCGGCTTTTGTGCGGGACACGACGGGCGTACTGGACTTCTTCGCAGGCATGAGGACCTCAAAAAAAATGTCAGAAAAAGAACCGGCAGGACTCACAAAAACCGACGACAAACTGCGCGGGGCAGGCCATCCACGGTGGTTTTGTCAGGCACAACGCCCATCTCTCGCCGGTGAGGATGGGCCTGCAAGCTGGGTGGGCGAACATTTGGTGTGCAGTCCTTGCGGGGTTCCGTCAGGACCGGGGCGGGTCGCTGAGGTGGCCAGGGGGATTCCCGTGTCGCCCCTGTCTGGGGGCAGGCCTGTGCCGGAGGTGCTGCTGTCGCGCTTGCGGTGCAACCCTAGATTATACCGGCGGAGTGCTTTTCAAGGCCTTGATGCGTTCATTGACCCGCTTGTAGTCTTCGTAGGCCGAGGCGTCGCCCTGTTGCACCCGCGCCGCCAGCAGCCCGGCCAGCGCCTCCAGGGCGTCGCCGCGCAGGCGGTCCATCACATCGGCCAGCTCGGCCAGCTCCAGTGCGGAGTCGGCGCCCATGGTGGCCTGCTCGACCTCGGCGCACACGAAAGCCTCGTGTTCGCTGCCGCGCAGGGCCTCTCGCATCGCGGCCCACGGCTGCGGCCCGTGCTCGTGCAACTGGGCTTCGAGCCAGGCGAACACCGGGCCGTGCGGCGCCGGCAGGTGGGCCAGCATGGCGTGGTCGTCGGCCGAAAGGCTGTCCCAGGCCTGGGCATTGGCCAGCAACAGGCCCACCGCTCGGTCGGCCCGGCTGCCGCCCGAGCGGCGCGAGCCCAGCATGCGCGGCGGTGGGGGCGGGCCTTTACGCCATTTGCTGTAACCCTTGTTGCCGTAGGAGCCCTTGGTGTAGCCGCTGTTGCCGCCGCCATACGAACCGCCGCTGGAGGGGTTGTACGACGGGGTGTAGCCACCGCCCTGCGAATCGCCGTAGCCCTGAGCGTGGCTGCCGCCGTCGTAACCGGGCTCCTGCGAGGGCGGTTGTTCGCGGTTCGCCGGGCGCTGAGCGCGCGCGCCGCCGCCGGACTGTTGCCAGAGTTGCAACAGGTCTGAACTCCCGATGCCGATGCCGTTGGCCAGCTCGGTGATCAGCTGGCGCTTGAGCGCACCGTCGGGAAGGGCGTTCCAAAGTGGGCGGGCCTGGCTGGCCATGCGGGCGCGGCCTTCGGCGCTGGTGAGGTCGCAGTCGGCGCTGGCGGCGTCGACCAGAAAGCGCGAGAGCGGCACCGCATCCTTCACGCATTGCGCAAAGGCTTCTTCGCCGTTGGCGCGGATGTAGCTGTCGGGATCGTGTTCGGCCGGCAAAAAGAGGAATTTGACGCTGCGTGTGTCGGTGGCCAGGGGCAGGGCGGCGTCGAGCGCCTTGCGCGCGGCACGCCGGCCGGCGCCGTCGCCGTCGAAGCTGAAGACCACGCTGTCGGTGAAGCGGAAGAGTTTCTGCACATGGTCGGCGGTGCAGGCGGTGCCCAGCGTGGCCACTGCGTTGGCAAAACCGAGCTGGGCCAAGGCCACCACGTCCATGTAGCCCTCGGTGACCAGCGCATAACCGGCCACGCGGATGGCGGTGCGCGCCTCAAACAGGCCATAGAGCTCGCGGCCCTTGCTGAACACCGGCGTTTCGGGCGAGTTCAGGTACTTGGGTTCGCCCTTGTCGAGCACGCGCCCGCCAAAGCCGATGTATTCGCCCTTGACGTTGCGGATCGGGAACATGATGCGGTCGCGGAAGCGGTCGTAGCGCTTCGCTTCACCGTCCTGGCCTTTTTCATCCTCGTGCGCAATCACCATGCCGGACTCGACCAGCAGCGCATCGGCGTAATCCGGGAACACGCTGGCCAGGCTGCGCCAGCCTTCGGGTGCGTAGCCCAGGCCAAAGGTTTTGGCGATCTCGCCCGAGAGGCCGCGCCCCTTGAGGTAGTCCACGGCGCGGGGAGAACCCTTGAGGTGTTTGATGTAGGCGTGGGCCGATTTTTCCAGCACGTCGTTGAGCGTCACCTGCTTCTGACGCTGCTGTGCGGCGCGCTCGCGGTCTTGCGGCGACGCGTCGTCTTCGGGCACCTGCAGGCCGGTTTGCTGGGCCAGGTCCTTCACGGCTTCGATGAAGCTCATGCCGGCGTGTTCCATCAGGAAGCCGATGGCGTTGCCGTTGGCGCCACAACCGAAGCAGTGGTAGAACTGTTTCGTGGGGCTGACACTGAACGACGGCGATTTTTCGCCGTGGAACGGGCACAGCCCCATCAGGTTGGCACCGCCTTTTTTCAATTGGACGTAGCGGCCCACCACGTCGACCACGTCGACGCGGTTGAGCAGTTCCTGGATGAAGGTCTGGGGGATGGCCACCGGGGTATTCTCCCCCACGCGTCAAGATCCACAGGAGACAGCACATGTCGAGCATCTACGACCAGGACCTGCCCCGCAACGAGGCCAACTTCGCCCCGATCTCGCCACTCTCCTTCATCGAACGCACGGCCGAGGTCTATCCGGACAAGCTGGCTGTTCTGCACGGCGCGCTGCGCCAGACCTGGGGGCAGACGTATACCCGTGCCCGCCAGCTTGCCAGCGCCCTTCAGCGCGCCGGCATCGGCAAGAACGACACGGTGGCGGTGATGCTGCCCAACACCCCACCCATGGTGGAGGCGCACTTTGGCGTGCCCATGGCCGGCGCGGTGCTGAATGCGCTCAACACCCGGTTGGACCCGGAAGCGATTGCCTTCATGCTCGATCATGGCGAGGCCAAGGCGGTGATCGTGGACCCGGAATTCGCCGGCACCATGGCCAAGGCGCTCCAGATGCGACAGCGCAGCGAGCCGCTGCTGCTGATCGATGTGGAAGATGCACTCTTCACTGGCGAATCCCGGCCGGTCGGTAGCACCACCTACGAAGCCTTTGTCGCTGGTGGCGACCCGGCTTTTGCCTGGGGCCTGCCCGCCGACGAGTGGGACGCCATTGCGCTCAACTACACCAGCGGCACCACCGGCAACCCCAAGGGCGTGGTCTACCACCACCGCGGCGCGGCCACCAACGCGATCAGCAACGTGCTCGAGTGGGACATGCCCAAACACGCGGTCTATCTCTGGACGCTGCCCATGTTCCATTGCAACGGCTGGTGCTTCCCCTGGACGGTGGCGGCGCGCGCGGGGGTGAACGTGTGCCTGCGCCGCGTGGAAGCGCAGGCGATCTTTGACGCCATGCGTGAGCATGGCGTGACGCACTACTGCGGCGCCCCCATCGTGCACGGCCTGCTGGTCAACGCCCCTGCGGCGATGAAAGAAGGCGTGCCTGCCGGCATCAAGGCCATGGTGGCGGGCGCAGCGCCACCGGCGTCGATGATCGAAGGCATGGAACAGATGGGCTTTGATCTGACCCACGTCTATGGCCTGACCGAGGTGTATGGCCCGGCCACGGTCTGCGCCAAGCACGCCGCTTGGGACGAGCTGGACATCGGTGAACGCGCACGCCTCAATGCGCGCCAGGGCGTGCGCTACCACCTGCAGCGCGACGTGCGCGTGCTCAACCCGGAGACCCTATTGCCCGTGCCGCAAGACGGCGAGACCATGGGCGAGATCATGTTCAAGGGCAACATCACCATGAAGGGTTACCTGAAGAACCCGAAGGCGACGGCGGATGCGTTTGCCGGCGGCTGGTTCCACAGCGGCGACCTGGCGGTGCAGTACCCCGACGGCTATTTCAAGATCAAGGACCGCAGCAAGGACATCATCATTTCCGGCGGCGAAAACATCTCGTCCATTGAGGTGGAAGACGTGCTGTACCGCCACCCGGATGTGCTGGCCGCGGCGGTGGTGGCGCGGCCCGACCCCAAGTGGGGCGAGACGCCGTGTGCCTTCGTGGAGCTGAAGTTCGGCGTGCACACCACGCCCGAAGACATCGTGGCGCACTGCAAGAAACACCTGGCCGGTTTCAAGGTGCCGCGGTTTGTGGTGTTTGGTGAACTGCCCAAAACCAGCACCGGAAAGATCCAGAAATTTGAACTGCGAAAAAGAGCAGGCTCGGCAACGGCCATCAACGTTTAGTCGCCGGCAACGACGCCTTCGCGCCGCGGATCGGCGCCGCCCAGCCACACCGGTTGGCCATCCTTCACACCCCGCTGGATCGCCTGCAGCCCGCTCGGCATCGGTGTTTCGCTCACCGTGTGGCCTCTCTGCTGCAGCGCTTGCACGGTGGTCGCCGGGAAGCGGCTGGCTTCGAGCATCACCGGCCCGCCCAGCGTGCCGAAATTCGGCAGGTCGATGGCGGCCTGTGGCGTCAGTCCGCCGCCGAGCGTGCCCAACAAGGTCTTGGCGGTGAAGTGAATGATGAGCGCGCCGCCTGGGCTGCCCGCGCTCATGAGCAATTGCCCGCTCGCCTTGTCAAACACCAGCGTGGGCGACATCGACGAACGCGGCCGCTTGCCCGGCTCCACCCGGTTGGCCACGGGCCGGCCTTGCATATCGGCGGGCGTGAAACTGAAATCCGTCAGCTGGTTGTTCAGCAGGAACCCGCCCTGGCGCGACGGGTCGGTCGTGACCATCAGACGCGAGCCGAAGCCGGCCTCGATGGTGGTGGTCATGGCCAGCGCGTTGCCGAAACGGTCCACGATGCTGATGTGGCTGGTGCCATATTCGCGCTGCTCGGGCATGGGTGCGTGGGCGCTGACCACCCCGCCGGGCTGGCCGGGCAGGGCCTGCGGCGCGCGCTGCGGTCCGATCAGGCGGGCGCGTTCGTCGAGATACCGCGCGTCCAGCAGGCTGCTCCAGCGGCCCGCGGGCGCGGTCACAAAGTCTGGGTCGGCCAGGTACAAGGCGCGGTCGGCGAAGGCCAGCCGCGACGCCTCCATGTAGCTGTGCAGCCAGTCCGGTCCCGGCTCGCCGCTCAGGGGCACCGCGCCCTGTGGCGCGCGCGCCAGCAGGCCCATGATCTGGCCGATGGCCACCGCGCCCGAGCTGGGCGGCGGGAAGCCGCAGATGCGCAATGCGCGTTGCAGGGCCTGGTGATCGAAACAGAGCGCCTCACGTTCTTTGGGCTGGTAGCGCCGCAGGTCGTTCGCCGAAAGTGGGCCGGGGTTCGTGGGGTGCTGCCGGACCTTGGCCACGATGGCGTTGGCCACCGGCCCCTCGTGCAGGGCGCGTGGGCCCTGCGCGGCGATCTCGCGCAGCACCGCCGCCAGTTCCGGGTTCTTCAGCACATGGCCCATCGGGTGCGGCTGGCCGTCGGCGCGGTAGAAATAGGCGGCGGCCACCGGGTCGGCCTTGAGCGCCGTCTCGGACTGCAACAGGCTGTGAAGTCGGGGGCTGACCGCAAAGCCCTGTTCGGCCAAGGTGATCGCTGGTTCAAACAGCTTGGCCCAGGTCAGCTTGCCGTGCTGCCGGTGCGCCAGTGCCAGCATGGCCACCGCGCCAGGCGTGCCCACCGAGCGTCCGCCGACCACCGCTTCCATGAATGGCAGTGGCTGGCCGTCGGTGCCCATGAACAGCTTGCCATCTGCAGCCGTGGGCGCGGTCTCGCGACCGTCGTAGGCCTGCACGCGCTGGCCGTCGTGGTGCAGCAGGAAGGCGCCGCCGCCGATGCCGCTTGATTGCGGCTCCACCAGGGTCAGCACCATCTGCACGGCGATGGCGGCGTCGACCGCGCTGCCGCCCGCGCGCAACACCTGGGCGCCAGCGTCCGCAGCCAAGGGGTTGGCGGCGGCCACGGCCTCTCTGTGCATGGTCCATCCGGGCTTGGGCGTCCAGCCCGAGGCCGATTCCGGCTGCTGGCTTGCGGCGGGGGGTTGGTAGCGCCAACCTGGGTCGGACGGTGTGCTGCAGGCTGCGAGCAGCCCGGCCGCCAGACAGAAGGCGGAGAAGGCCGGTGCTGCGCGCCACCGGAGCCATGTCGTTGGGCGTGTCATGTGTGTTGCCTCCAGTTGTGATCGGCGGGCTGTGCTTGCCCAGGATCAAACAAATTGTTACTTGTATGGAGTATGTTGGTTCTGAAGGTGGGTCGGTTCCCGCCTCAGAGCCTCAGGAGATTAGATGACATTCACCACTGCGCAGGGCGATGCCCCTGCTTCCTTCGTTGCGGGGTTGCGCGCGGTCGTGCAGACCCTGCCGCAACTGACCGTGGCGCAGGAGTGGCAGCGCCATCAGCCCATCGTGAACCTGCGAGAGGCCTTGCAACAGCTGCGGCTGCTGGACGATGCCACGTTGCGCCAGTTGGAAGTCGAGGACCCGGACTTGTTGCGCTCGCGCTCGGGCGAACTGGTGCAGCGCCTTCTGCTGACCGACGACGAGTTGCACCGCGCCCTGGCGCGCGTGGCTGGCGTGGTGGAGGTCGAGGTCCTGGGTTTCGATGTGGATGCCAAGGCCTTTGACGTGCTGCCCTTGCGCAAGGCGCAGGCGCTGCATGTGGTGCCGCTGGGCATGGCCAACGAACAGTTCGTGGTGGCGTCGTGCGCGCCGACCAGTGACAACCTGCACCAGCAACTGCGCACGCTGACCGGTCATTCGGTGGCGTTGGTCTGGGCCAGCGGCGAGGCGATCGAGCGCCGGCTGGAGGTGCAGAGCCGCGCCGAGCACGCGGCACAGGCCCGACACGCGCCCACGGTCGTGGATGAGGTGCATCGCACACTCATTCCGGCCGGGAGCGGTGAACACGGTGACCGCGTGCTGGTGGACGATCTGGTGATGCAGGCCATGGTGGAGTTGGGCAGCGGCGCCGAGGCCGAACAGCTGGCCTCGGCCAGCGAGTCGGCCGGCATGGTGCGCCTGGTCAACGAGATGATTACCGAGGCGCAGCGCCTGCATGCATCCGACATCCACATCGAGACCAACCCGGGCGAGGCGCTGACCGCGATCCGGTTCCGCCGCGATGGCGATCTGGAGCCCTATCTCTGGCTGCCGGCGAAGCTGCGCGGGCCGCTGGTGTCGCGCATCAAGATCATGGCGCGGCTGGACATCGCCGAGCGCCGTCGTCCGCAAGACGGCAAGATCGATTTCTCCGAATTCGGCGGCAAGGCGCTGGAACTGCGCGTGGCGGTGATGCCCACGCACGACGGGCTGGAAGACGTGGTGCTGCGCCTGCTTGAGTCTGCCAAGCCGCTGCCGCTCTCGCGGCTGGGCCTGCAACCGCGCGACCTGGAGACCATCGCCGGTTTCTCGCAGCGCAGCTTCGGCATGGTGCTGGCCGTGGGCCCGACCGGTTCGGGAAAAACCACCACGCTGCACTCCATGCTGGCCGAGGTGAACACGGCCGAGCGAAAAATATGGACCGCCGAAGACCCGATCGAGATCACCCAGCCTGGGCTGCGCCAGGTGCAGATGAACGCCAAGATCGGCCTGACCTTTGCGAGCGCGATGCGCAGCTTCCTGCGCGCCGACCCGGACATCATCATGATTGGCGAGATCCGCGATGCGGAGACGGCCAAGATCGCCATCGAGGCTTCGCTCACCGGCCACCTGGTGCTGTCGACCCTGCACACCAACAACGCCAGCGAGAGCGTGGTGCGCTTGCTGGACCTGGGCATGGACCCGATGAACTTTGCCGACTCGCTGCTGGGGCTGGTGGCGCAGCGGCTCGTGCGCGGCCTGTGCCCGCACTGCGCGCAGCCCAGCGCGATGGACGAAACGGCCTGGACGGCTTTGCTGGAGGAGTACCGGGAGGGCAGCGCCCTCAGCCTGCCGCAGGCCCAGGCCCGGCTGCTCGAAGCCGCGGGCGTGGCCACTCCCGGCGAGGTGCAGGTTCGCCACGCGGTGGGATGCGAGCATTGCGGCAGCAAGGGCTACAAGGGGCGCATGGGCGTCTACGAAATCCTGCAGAACAGCCGCGGCATCAAGCTGCTGATCCAGAACCGCGCACGGCCCAGCGACATCTTCGACGCCGCCGTGAGCGAAGGCATGCGCAGCCTGCGCCACGACGCGCTGGAGAAAGTGGTGCAAGGCCGCATCGACCTCAAGCAGGCGCGGCTGGCCTACCGCTGAGCCCGGTTTTTCGAGACAGCTGCAAGTGCTTCATACCGCTTTGAAGGCGAATCGGTATTGGTCTTCCATGGCGCCGGAGAGCGATCCCTGCGCATGAAATGGTGCCACCCAGGGCACCGCCGGGCCGGCTCTGCCGGACGGCCAGTGCCACCCCCCTTGAGGGGGGTGACGCGAAGCGGCGCGGGGGGTGTTCCGTCTCAGCGCGGCGCCAGGCGGATGGCGCCGTCCAGGCGAATCACTTCACCGTTGAGCATGTCGTTTTCGAAGATGTGTTTGGCCAGCTTGGCGTAGTCCTGCGGCGTGCCCAGGCGGCTGGGGAAGGGCACGCTGGCGGCCAGGGCGTCCTGCACCTCTTGTGGCATGCCGAACAGCATGGGCGTGCCGAAGATGCCGGGGGCAATGGTCATGTTGCGGATGCCGTTGCGCGACAGGTCGCGCGCGATGGGCAGCGTCATGCCGACCACGCCACCCTTGGACGCCGCGTAGGCGGCCTGGCCGATCTGGCCGTCGTAGGCCGCGACGCTGGCGGTGCTGATCATCACGCCGCGTTCGCCGGTGGCTTCGGGTTCGTTCTTGCACATGGCTTCCGAGGCCAGGCGAATCATGTTGAAACTGCCGACCAGGTTGACCATGATGGTCTTGGTGTACACGGCCAGCGAGTGGGCGCCGTTCTTGCCCACGGTCTTTTCGGCCGGCGCGATGCCCGCGCAGTTGACCAGGCCCATGAGCTTGCCCATCGACACGGCCTTGGCCACCACGGCCTGGCCGTCGGCCTCGCTGCTCACGTCGCACTTCACGAAGGCACCGCCGATGTCCTTGGCGACCGCTTCGCCTTTTTCAGCCTGCATGTCGGCGATGACGACCGTGCCGCCGTTCGCGGCCAGCATGCGCGCCGTGCCTTCGCCCAGGCCCGATGCGCCGCCGGTGACGATGAAAACCTTGCCTTGAATGTCCATGGGTGTGCTCCTCAGAAGTTGAGTTGACGTTGACGTAAACGTCAATTATCACCCACGGCGTTCGGCTGGTCTCAGGCTGCAGGGAGTTCGAGGGTGACATCGGTGCCCCGGCCCGGTTCGCTGGACACGTGCAGCCAGCCGCCGTGCAGATCGACGATGCGCTTCACGATCGCCAGGCCCAGGCCTTTGCCGCCTTCGCCGGTGGCGGGCGCCACGCTGGAGCGGCTTTGGTAGAAGCGGTCGAAGAGGTGGGGAATGTCTTGCGCCGCAATGCCCGAGCCGTTGTCGCTCACCCGGACCGTGACCACCTCGCCGTGCGCGCCGGTGTGGTGGTCGGCGCTCAGCTGGATCACGTTGCCGCTGCCCGAGAACTTGAGCGCGTTGTCCACCAAGTTGGCCAGCGCGCGCTCGAACAACTCGATGTCCACCGCCGCGAGCGCGGGGCGTTGCGCGGCGTCGGGGGCTTCGGCCATCTGCAGGCGGATGCCCCGAAGGCGCGCGCGCTCGGCAAAACGCATGACCACGTCGTCCAGCAGCTCGCCCAGGTCCAGCACTTCGGTGTTGAGCTGGAAGGCGGGTTCGTCCAGGCGGGCCAGATCGCCCAGGCTTTGAACGAGGCGCGCGGCGTTGTGCGTGTTGCGCAAGGCCACCGCGACCAGCCGGCGGTCTTCGTCGCGGGTGGCGTCGCCAGACCAGCGGGCGTCGAGGGTTTCGAGGCAGGCGGTGGTGGCGGTCAGCGGCGAACGCAGATCGTGCGAGAGGTTGCTCACGCCCTCGCGGCGAAAGTGGTCCAGGCGCCGCAGCGTGCTCCATTGCCGCCGCAGGGTCTGGAGCATCGCGTCGATGCCACGCGCGAGCTGGCCGAATTCATCGTGGCCTTTCGCGTCGGGCAGGTCGAGCGACGGCCCCGGCCCCTCCGGGTCGGTCGAGGCCATGTCGTCGAGCCCTTGCTGCGTGACCCGACCGACGGATCGCGTGAGGCGGGCCAGCGGGCGCGTGATGGCGGCGGTGGCCCAGGTGGCGAGCAGGGTGGCGAAGGCCACCACCGCGAGCACCATCAGCAAGGCGGGCTGGGACAGCGTGCTGCGCAGCGCCGCCATGCGCCCCTCGCCGAAGGTGCGGGGGCGCGACACCAGATACAGGTAGCCATCGACGGGCCGGTTGGGTTGTATGGCGGCGTGGCGAAGCGGGCGCGCCGCGATGACCACCCGCTTGTCCATGTGCTCGGGGTCGTCGCCCAGCACATAGGGCATGGGCGTGTCGCCAGCGGCCTCCAACACTGGCCCGATGCGCACCTTGAAACCCGGCGCGAGTTGGGCCTTTCCGGTGGAACTGAGCACGGTGCCTTGCGTGTCCAGCAGGTAGAGCTGGGTGTCGGGTTCATAGAGCACCAGGTTGGCGAGGAAGTCGTCGAAGTCTTCGCCAAACCGCGCCCGCATGCCCAGCAGGTCGTTGTGCTGTATGACCACGCGCTTCAGAAAAGCGTCGGCGCGGTAGTAGGCCGACTCGTGTTCGAAACGCTCGTAGGCCAGCACGATGGCAAACACCACGCCCAGTGCGGTGAACAGGCCGGTGAGGAAGATCGTGAGGGCGATCTTGGCGCGAACCTTCATGGCCAGAGGCTAAGCGTTTTTTGAACGGGGCCGAGCAACGCCTCAAAACGCGCTCGATCAAGGCGCAAAACACAGCCATGGCTCGTGCTATGGCGCGCGTTTGCAGAGACTAGCGGGTGTGTTTTGGGGTGGTGAGCGGACATGTGCGAAAGACGCTTTGCCTCTTAGTGCCCCGGGCGTTCGCGCATCTTGTAGCCAGCGCCGCGCACGGTGAGGATGAAGTCCGGACGCAGCGGGTCGGCCTCCAGCTTCGCGCGCAGGCGGTTGATGTGCGTCGTCACCGTGTGTTCGTAGCCGTCGTGGGTGTAGCCCCAGACAGCGTTGAGCAGCTGCCCGCGTGAAAACACGTGGCCCGGGTGCTGGGCGAAATACAGCAGGAGGTCGAACTCCAGCGCCGTGAAATCGAGGTTCACGCCGCGCACCCGGGCCAGGCGTTTGACAGGCTGAATCTCCAGTTCGCCGTTGACCAGCGACGCACCGGCATCCGCTGCCTGACCCTGGGCCGCTTGCGCCGCGCGCAGCAGCTCCGAGCGGCGCAACAGTGCCTTGACGCGCGCCAGCAGTTCGGCGATGGAAAAGGGTTTGGTGAGGTAGTCGTCGGCGCCCAGCTCCAGGCCCAGCACCCGGTCGAGCTCGGTGGACTTGGCGGTCAGCATCAGGATGGGGGTGTGGTCGCCGCGCGCGCGCAAGGTCTTGCACACCTCCAGCCCGTCCAGGCCCGGCATCATCAGGTCGAGCACCAGCAGGTCGTGGCCGGCTTCGGTCTGCAGCGCCAGCGCCGACGGTCCGTCGCGGGTTTCGCTCACGCCATAGCCGGCACCGCGCAAGTTCAGGGCCAGCAGGTCCCGGATGTCGGTCTGGTCCTCGGCGATCAGGATCTGCTTCATGGCGTTCATGGGGATGGGTCCGCTGCGTGAGCGCTTTCTTACCCGATTGTTATCGAAATGTGATCTTTCGATAGCGGGCTGTGATCTGGGCTGACCACAGTGGAGGCATCCCATCCGAACCGGAGCCCGCCATGAACACCGCCCCACTGTCTTCCTTGTCAAACCCCCTCGTGGGCGGTGTCTGCTGGAACGAGATGGTGAGCCACCGCAGTTATCTGATCCGGTTTGCCCAGCGCAAGCTGCACGATCCGATGCTGGCCGAAGACCTGGTTCACGACGTGTTCGAGGCGGTGATGTCCGGCTGCGCCGCGTTCTCTGGCCGCAGCGCGCTGCGCAGCTGGCTCACCGGCATTCTGAAAAACAAGCTGGTGGACCTGATCCGGGACCGCGCCCGGTACCACGAGATGGACGCCGACACCGAAGACGACGAGGCCCTGCAGTTCGAATGCGCCGCCGCCCGCCCGGATGAGCTGGCCGAGCACCGCGAGCGCCTGGCCCTGACCTTGGCGAGCATCGAAAGACTGCCAAAAGCGCTGCGCGACGTGATGCAGTGGCGCGTGCTGCACGACGAGGCCACCGAGGTGGTGTGCGAGCGCCTGGCGATCAGCCAGGACAGCCTGTTCGTGCGCCTGCACCGGGCACGCAAACTGTTGAATTGACCCACCCCCATCGCTTGTTCGCTGCGCGTAACCGCTCTGCCCCTCAAGGGGCAATGCGAGCGGCCTGGCAAAGCCAGTTCCGCCGCATTCTTGATTTGGCCGCGCGCGCCGGACAGGTGTGGATCTTTAGACAGTAATTCGTTCCAGAACGCGGTGGAACCGGCTCCGCCGGGCCACTCGCGTTGTCCCCCCTCCGGGGGGAAGCCGCGAAGCGGCGCAGGGGGGAGGTTACTTGTACCCCACGCGGTCCAGCATCTGCTGCACCTTGGTCATGTTCTTCGCCACCACGCCCAGCGGAATCTGCTCGGCTTTGAAGTTGTCGCCGCCCATGGCCGTGATGGCCGGGTTGGCGACTTTCAGGCCCTTGACCGCGGGGAACTCGTTGTTGCCGTTGGCGAAGTAGTCCTGGGCGAAGGGGCTGGCCAGGAACTCCATGAAGACGATGGCGTTGTCGTGGTTCTTGGCGTGTTTGGCCATGGCCGCCCCGGCGATGTTGACGTGGGTGCCGGTGGTGCCCTGGTTCGGGAACACCACGCGCACCTTTTCCATGGCCGAGCGCTCGTCCGGCTTGTCCGACTTGATCAGGCGCGCCAGGTAGTAGGTGTTGGTCAGCGCCACGCCGCATTCGCCCGAGGCCACGGCCTTGACTTGGTCGGTGTCGCCGCCCTTGGGCGCGCGCGCCATGTTGTCCACCACGCCCTTGAGCCAGGCCTCGCCCTTGGCGTCGCCCAGGCGCTCGACCACGGTGGCGAAAAGCGACAGGTTGTAGGGATGCGAGCCTGAACGGGTACAGACCAGGCCCTTGAGTTTGGGGTCGGCCAACTGCTCATAGGTGGCCACGTCGGCGGCCTTCACGCGCAGCGGGTCGTACACGATCACACGGGCGCGGGTCGAGAAACCGGTCCAGGTCACGCCGTCCTTGGTGGCGTCGGCGCGCAGGTTGGCGGGGATGGCTGCGTCCAGCTTGGCCGACTTGAACGGTTGGAACAGGCCCTGGCTGTCGGCCGAGGCCATGCGCGCGGCGTCCACCAGCAAGATCACGTCGGCCGGCGAAGCGGCGCCCTCGGCGCGCAGGCGCGCCACGATGCCGGCGTCGTCCGCATCCACGCGGTTGATCTTGATGCCGGTGGTCTTGGTGAAGTTGTCGTACATCGCCTCATCGGTCTGGTAGTGGCGGGCCGAGTAGAGGTTGAGCACCTTGTCCTGGGCCTGGGCGTTCAGGGCGGCGGCGCTGGCGGCCAGGATCAGCGTGAGGGAAGCAAGCTTTTTCATGGGGGCTTTCTGAGAGACGGACATGGACAATGTGACGGCTGGACCAAGGGCACCGTGCCCTTGGATGGCCATGGAATCGATGCTAACAGAAATGCGAATAGTTCTTGATAAGCTTTGTTTGATCTGGGTCAACACCCGTTTTCGTTGGGCCTTGCCGTGGGCCGCGCTCGTGTTGGCGGGTTGCAGTACCCCGCCCACCGTGCCACCGCCGACGGTGCCGCCACCCGTGGTGGAGATGCCCCAGCGTGCGCCGCGCCTGGGCTTGGCGCTGGGTGGAGGCGCCGCGCGTGGCTTCGCACACGTGGGCGTGATCCAGGTTCTGGAGGCCAATGGCATCCACCCCGACGTGATCGCCGGCACCTCGGCTGGCAGCCTGGTGGCCGCGCTGTACGCCAGCGGCAAAGACGCCGCCGAGCTGGAACGGGCAGCCCTGAGCATGGACGAAGCCACCCTCACCGACTGGATCCTCCCGCTGGTCAGCCGCGGCATGCTGCGCGGCGAAGCGCTGGCGCGTTACGTGCGTCAGGCCGTGGGCGGCAAGCTGATCGAGCAGATGAAGCTGCCGCTCGGCATCCTCGCCACCGATCTCGGCACAGGGCAGGGCGTGCTGTTCCGGCGCGGCGACGCGGCGCAGGCCGTGCGCGCGTCCAGCGCCGTGCCCGGGCTGTTCAACCCGGTGGCCATCGCGGGGCGCGAATACGTGGACGGCGGTCTGGTCGCTCCTGTGCCAGTGCGCCAGGTCCGAGAGATGGGGGCCGAGGTGGTGCTGGCGGTGGACATTTCGGCCGACCCGCAGGACCTGCCGTCCAACGGTCTGTTGAGCTTGCTGCCCAAAACCACGGCCATCATGGGCCAGAGCATCAACCGGCTGGAGCTGGCCGGGGCCAATGTGGTGGTGCGACCCGCGTTGGCGGGTGTGGGCAGCGCCGATTTCGCTTCGCGCCAACGCAGCATCGATGCAGGGCGGGCGGCGATGCTGGTGGCCCTGCCGCACCTCAAGACCGAGCTGGCCAGGTCACGCGCACTTGCGAGCCGATGAGGGGTGCCCTGAGCGGCGGCCATAAAAAAAGCCCCGGCCTTGCGGCTGGGGCTTAAGGGGTCCGATGAAACCGAATTTCGAAAAGGACCCGAGGAGACAACCAGAAAAACCGGTCTTGGAATCCAAGCCCGCCTTTCGAGGTCGAAGCTTGATCTTCCGATGTTTGAATCATGCCGGCTTTGATGGAAGTCAAAGCCGACACGAACGGGGCAAAGCCCCGTCAACTCAACGCTTCTTGGCAGCGGCCTTGGTGGCGGTGACGGCTTGGGACGTCACGGTGTTGAAGTTGGTTTCGGCCATTTCGGTGGCTTGCTTGACAGCCTTTTGCACCGATTCCATGGCGTTGTTGGCGGCGGACACGGCGCTCTTCATCACGGCCACGGCGGACTCGGAACCGGCGGGAGCGTTCTTGGCGGCGTTGTCGACCACGGACATGAATTTCTTCTGTGCGTCAGCGGCCTGGGCTTCAGCGGCCTTGCCGAATTCTGCGGTGGTGCCCGAAGCGATGTCGTACAGGTGACGGCTGTAGGCCACGGTCTTCTCGGCCAGGGGCTGCATCAGGCTGGCTTGCAGCGTCAGCAGTTCCTGGGCGTCCTTGACGGACAGCATGGCTTGCGTGCTGTTGGCCGACTCGGACAGGGCGGCCTTCGTGGCTTGCACGTTCAGCTCAACCAGCTTTTCCACGCCTTCGAAGGCTTTCTGGGTCAGGCCGAAAATGGTTTCGATGTTGGCTTTCTGGGCGGCAACGATTTGTTCAGCGGTCAGCATGTGATTACTCCATTAAATACAAAAAGGGGACAGAGGGCTTAGTTGAGAGCTGCTCTGGAACTTCGCGCTGTCTCGACGCTGTTGTTCTCGTTCGCTTTGCTGCACTGCAACATGGTTTGAATTATAGGGACAACCCGCGCCGGTGCAAGTGGTTTTTGTTGCGCTGCAGCATTCTAGGGGCCATTTTCTAAATGGCGCCGGACCCGCCGGGATTCATCGGGACGACACAATGGCTCCTCCCGCCAGAGTTCTGCCCGTGCAAGTCTTTTACGCCGACCACTTCATCCTGCCGCTGCCCGCCGGCCACCGTTTCCCCATGGCCAAGTACGGTCGCCTGCGGGAGCGCCTGGCGGCCGAGTGGCCCGCCATCCAGCTCGGCCAGGCGCTGCCAGCCAGCGACGGGGAACTGGCCCTGGTGCACACGCCGGCCTACATCGGCGCCATCCAGCACGGCACGCTGCCCCCGGTGGCTCAGCGCGAGATTGGCTTTCCCTGGAGCCCTGCCATGGCCGAGCGCGCCCGGCGGTCGGTGGGCGCGACCATCCAGGCCTGCCGCGCAGCGATGTCGGGTGATGGCATGGCCGCCAACATCGCCGGGGGTACGCACCACGCCTACGCCGACAAGGGCAGTGGTTTCTGCGTCTTCAACGATGTGGCGGTGGCTGCCCGTCTGATGCAGGCCGAACACGCGCGCACCCACCGCGCCCGTGGACCGTTGCGCGTGGCCATCGTCGACCTGGATGTGCACCAGGGCAACGGCACCGCGCACATCTTTGCGAACGATTCCTCGGTGTTCACTCTCTCGCTGCACGGCGAGAAAAATTTTCCCTTCCGCAAGGAGCCCAGCGACCTGGATGTGGAGCTGCCTGACGGCACCGGCGATGCGGTCTACCTGGAGGCGCTGGAGCGTGCGCTCGACGAACTCGAGCGCCGCTTCGAGCCCGACCTCGTGATCTATCTGGCCGGCGCCGACCCCCACGAGGGCGACCGTTTGGGGCGCCTGAAGCTCACATTTGACGGGCTGGAAGCGCGTGACCGGCGGGTGATGGACTGGGCCTGGCAGCGCCGTCGGCCGCTGGCCTTTGCCATGGCGGGCGGCTACGGCACCGACATGGAGGCCACCGTGCAGGCCCAAGTGAACACCTACCGTGTGGCCTTGCAATACCAGGCGCGCTGGGCGGCGCGGTCGTCCACCGAAACCGGCACGGCGGTGACACCCGCTTGAACGCTGAGCAGGCAGAATCCGCCGCCATGAACGCTTCTGCCCGCCCACAGGCTCAACCCCGTGACCACTACCGTGTGTTCCGCTCCATCGGCACGCGCTGGATGGACAACGACGTCTACGGCCACGTCAACAACGTCGTCTACTACAGCTGGTTCGACACGGCGGTCAACGCCTGGCTGATTGAGCGGGGCGCGCTGGACATCCACGGTGGTAGCGTGATCGGACTGGTGATCGAGACGCAGTGCAACTACTTTGCGCCACTGTCCTTTCCGCAGACCGTCGAGGCGGGACTGCGCGTGGCGCACCTGGGCTCGTCCAGCGTGCGCTACGAGGTCGGCCTGTTTGCGCAGGGTGAACCGTTGGCGGCCGCTTGCGGCCACTTCGTGCATGTGTATGTGGACCGCGAGACGCGCCGGCCGGCGCCGCTGCCCGAGGTGCTCAAGACCACGTTGCAGACCATCGCCTGACCACCGGCCTGCAGGCGCCCAGGCGGCTTGCCATAATTGACGTTTACGTCAACGTCAAACACAGGAGATCCCATGAGTCAGAACCCACCGACGACAGCCCCCGTGATCGACGCGGCCAGTGTCGACGCGGCCATCACCAGCCGCCTGTCGGCCCGGGCTTTCCTGTCCCAGCCGGTGGCGAGAGAGACCATCGAACACCTTCTGAACGTGGCCAGCCGCGCGCCCTCGGGCACCAACACCCAGCCCTGGAAGGTCTATGTGTTGCAGGGCCAGAGCCGCGACACCTTGGTCGAGACGTGCTGCGCCGCGCACGACGCGCTGCGCGCCGACCCGTCGCTGGCCGAGCAGTACCGCGAGGAATACGACTACTACCCTGAAAAGTGGGTCAGCCCCTACATCGACCGCCGCCGCGAGAACGGCTGGAGTCTTTACGGCCTGCTGGGCATCACCAAAGGCGACAAAGACAAGATGCACGCGCAGCACCAGCGCAACTTCAAATTCTTCGACGCGCCCGTGGGGCTGATGTTCACGCTGGACAAGGTGATGGGCCGGGGCTCGCTGGTGGACTACGGCATGTTCCTGCAGAGCATCATGGTCGCCGCCCGCGGCCACGGCCTGCACACCTGCCCGCAGGCCGCTTGGAACGGCTTTGCCAAGATCATCCTGCCGCACATCGGCGCGGGAGAGAACGAGATGCTGGTCTGCGGCATGGCGCTGGGTTATGCCGATCCGACCGATCCGGTCAACGGTTTTCACACCCCGCGCGAACCGGTGGCGAGCTTCACGCACTGGAGGGATTGACCCGCCAAATCACCTGATCGAAAGGGTGGCGGTTGACCATCCAAGGCCAGCGCGGAACCGGCTTTGCCGGGCCGCTGCTGGCGCCCCCTGGGGGGTGACGCCGCAGGCGGCGCAGGGGGGGGCATCAATTG
>NZ_MUNZ01000168.1 GCF_002001205.1 Hydrogenophaga sp. A37 | reverse complement strand
CACCTCTACCGGGTCAACCCGGCGCCCAAGGAGGGGTTTGAGGTCGAATTCGAAATCCACGACGCACCCGGGCCGTTTGCTGAATTCAAAGGCGATCTGGCATACCAGTCCTTCAACTGCAACTACGTGACCAGCGAATGGGCCGGAGCGCGAGCCTCACCGTCGAAGGCAATGCCAGTCAAAGTGTCCCCCGCTGGGAAGAATCGCTTTGTGGTCACGGCCTACCGGGATGGCATGCTGGACGAGGACTACTACGGCAAAGGTGTGTGTCACTGGGATCTGACGTCCATCCGGGTGGGCATCAGCGCTACTGGGGCCAAGGAGGACACGGTGTATGTCGTCCATCTGGTGTCAAAGGACATCAACACTGGCTCGGTGATCAAACAGCACTACTGGAAGGGCGACTACCCTCGGTTGCCGGGAGCGGGAGACACGAGCAATTCGGGTCGACGAGACCCCAGTGAATTTGGCCCAACGCATCGCGCCAATCTCTTCTCCATCACTGCGTCCGTAAGGGGCAAGTCATGAGCATCGGCAGCCAGCAGTACGCCGATCTGGCACGCGATGCGTATCGAGGCCATCCAACAGGCTCGTATTCCAGAAGTGACGCCCGACCGGAGACCATCGGCGGCATTGCATATCTGATCCGAGCGCACGCGGACAACCCACGAACCGGCTACCAAGGCACGATCTATCAACGCGTGGACACCGGCGAGATCGTGGTGGCGCATCGGGGCACCGAGTTCGACCGGGAAGCCTACAAGGACGGGGTCCTGGCGGACGCCGGCATGGTGCTCAGCCGCTCCAACCTGCAAGCGGACGACGCCATCGCCCTGACACGGCAGGCCTTGACCATGGCGGCATCCGAAGCAACCAAGGACGGACTCGCACCAAACCCCGTCACCGTCACCGGCCACTCCCTCGGCGGCACGCTCGCCCAGGTCAGCGCGCACCACTTCGGTCTGACGGGCGAGACCTTCAACGCCTTCGGTGCGGCCAGCCTCGACCGGCGCATTCCCGAGGGTGGCCACTCGATGATCAACCACGTGATGGCCGGCGACATGGTCAGTGCCGGCAGCCCGCACTTCGGGCAGGTCCGCATCCACGCGCGTGCGCAAGAGGTGGACACGCTGACGGCCCACGGCTTCGACAACCAGACCCACTGGAGCGATCCGCTGCGGGGCCACCTCCCGGTCCACTACGCCACGGGCACCACGCCGCCGCGCACCATCGGCGCGGCCGTGGCCCTGGGCGACAGCCACCGCATGCACCACTTCGTGGACGTCGATGCCCAGGGACGACCCGACCACTCGGTGCTCCACGACGGACAGGCCCAGGCGCTGGCCGCGCGCAACGCGGTGCAGATCGGCGAGTACCGCCACGACGTGCGCCTCAAGCGCGGCATCATCACCGCCGTCGGGCGCGGGCTCGACGGTGCCATCGAAGACACCGTCGACCGCGTGCGCGGGCCGCTGGCGCCGGGCGAGCCCGCGCAGCGGGACGGGTCTGCCGCCGCGCCGACCTCGCGCCAGCACAGCCAACTCGATCTCGCCCCTGGCCAACCGGCCTCGCTGGACACCCTCTCTCCCGCATCGCGAAGGCTGCTCGCCGACAGCCGAGAGCAGGTGCAGCGCCTGGCCACCGAACACGGTCTGCCATGGAACCAGGGGTTGGAAAACACCGCCTGGGCGCTCGCCCGGTCGGCGCAGGAGGCCGGCCTCAGCCGCATCACCCACCTCAAGGCCGACGGCAACTCGGTGCGTTTCGCGCAGCACGACGGCCAGACCCTGCGCGAGGGTCGGATCGACGCCGCCGCGGCGGCCAACACGCCCGCCGGGCAGTCGCAGCAGGCCATGGCGACGCAGGGCCCGGCCGAGGACCGGGTGGCCGAAGCCGCGCGCGGCACCGCCCGCGAAACCGAGGCCACCGCAAGGGCCGTGTAGTGGGACGACCGCCCCGGCCGGGGCGGTCAAACGGTGGCTGCTGTGGCTTGCCTGAAAATACAGCCCATGAAACACCTGACCCCCAAGCAAGCCTGGTCGTGGCTGCAGGCCGAGACCGCGCGCCGCACCGCCGAGGGCCAGGAGGCGCCGCTGTTCGTGGACGTGCGCATGGAGATCGAATCGCTCTACGTGGGCCGTCCGCCGGGGGTGAACAACATCCCCTGGTACGAATATCCTGACCTGAGGCCCGACGCGGCCCGTTTTGCCGATGCGGTGGCGGCCGAGGCGGGTGACAGGCGGCGCCCTGTGATACTGATCTGCCGCAGCGGCAAGCGCACGCTGGACGCGGGCGCCGCGCTCGAAGCCGCCGGATTCACCGAGGTCTTGCACGTGGTGCACGGCTTCGAGGGCGACCTCAACGACACGTTCAAGCGCTCGTCGCTCAACGGCTGGCGGTACGACGGCCTTCCATGGGAGCAAATGTGACCGGTGTCTTGGGATCACCCGATGGCGCTGTTGCCATCGCTTGCCGTGCTAAAGCACTGTCCGCGCGCTGGCGCCTAGCCATCGGCCGCCCCAAGCCACCGGTTTTGTACCGCACCACACATGATTGATATTTCAGAGAGCGGCGAAACCCTGGAGACCTGCGCCGGCGTGCTGCAGGAGGTGTTTGGCTACGACGCGTTCCGTGGCCCGCAGGCCGACATCGTGCGCCATGTGAGCGAGGGCGGCGATGCCCTGGTGCTGATGCCCACGGGCGGCGGCAAGTCGCTGTGTTTCCAGATCCCGGCCATCGTGCGCGAGCGCGGCGGCCATGGGCTCACGGTGGTGGTGTCGCCGCTGATCGCGCTGATGCACGACCAGGTGGGCGCGCTGCTGGAGGCGGGCGTGGCCGCGGCCTTTCTCAACTCCAGCCTGAGCAGTGAAGCAGCCCAGGCGGTCGAGAAGCAGATGCTGCGCGGCGAGATCACCCTGCTCTACGCCGCGCCCGAGCGCCTGACCACGCCGCGTTTCCTGGCGCTGCTCGATTCACTGCACGAGCGCGGCAAGCTCTCGATGTTTGCCATCGACGAGGCGCACTGCGTGAGCCAGTGGGGCCACGACTTCCGGCCCGAGTACCGCGCACTGGTGGTGCTGCACGAACGCTTTGCCAGCGTGCCGCGCGTGGCGCTCACCGCCACGGCAGACGACCTGACGCGCGAAGACATCGTGACGCACCTGCAGCTGCAGGACGCACGCCGCTTCGTCAGCAGCTTCGACCGGCCCAACATCCGCTACACCATCGTCGAGAAAAAAGACGGCACGCAGCAGCTGCTGCGCTTCATCCGCGACGAGCACTCGGGCGCCGACGGCCACGACGCCGGCGTCGTGTATTGCCAGTCGCGCAAGCGGGTGGAAGAGGTGGCGGGCATGCTGCGCGACGCCGGCTTCAACGCCCTGCCCTACCACGCCGGGCTGGACGCGGCCCTGCGGCAAAAACACCAGGACCGCTTTCTGCGCGAAGAGGGCGTGATCATGGTCGCGACCATCGCCTTCGGCATGGGCATCGACAAGCCCGACGTGCGCTTTGTCGCCCACCTGGACATGCCCAAGAACATCGAGGGCTACTACCAGGAGACCGGCCGCGCCGGGCGCGACGGCGAGGCCGCCAACGCCTGGATGGTCTACGGCCTGCAAGACGTGGTGAACCAGCGCCGCATGATCGACGAGAGCCCCGCGGCCGACGAGTTCAAGCAGGTGCTGCGCGGCAAGCTCGACGCGCTGCTCACGCTGGCCGAAGCGAGCGACTGCCGGCGGATGCGTCTGCTGTCGTACTTCGGCGAGCCCAGCCAACCCTGCGGCAACTGCGACAACTGCATCAGTCCACCCGCGCTGGACGACGCGACCGAATCCGCGCGCAAGCTGCTCTCGTGCATCTACCGCGTGCAGCAGTCCAGCGGCATGGCTTTCGGCGCCGGCCACATCATGGACATCCTGCGCGGCAAGGTGACCGAGAAGGTCACGCAGTACGGCCACGACCGGCTCAGCACCTTCGGCATCGGCGCCGACCTGGGCGAAACGCAGTGGCGCGCGCTGCTGCGCCAGCTGATCGCACGCGAGGCCATCACCGTGGACTCGGCGCACTTCAACACCCTGCACCTGGCCGACGCGGCGCGCGCCATCCTGAAAGGCGAAACACCGGTCTGGCTGCGGCACGCGAGCGAGAAAAAAACCAGCTCGCGCAGCAGCGCCCGCAGCAAGAGCGCGGCGGCGACGGCGCCAGATGGCAAACCGCTCAGCCTGGCCGAGCGCGACTGCCTGGACGCGCTCAAGGCCTGGCGTGCCGAAGTGGCGCGCGAACACAACCTGCCGGCCTTTGTGATCTTTCACGACGCGACGCTGCGCGCCATCGCTGCTCAAAAACCGCGCTCGATGGCCGATCTGGATGGTGTGGCCGGCATTGGTCAGAAAAAACGCGAGGCGTATGGCGCCGAGGTGCTTCGGGTGGTGAGTGCTTTTGATTGAGCGGTGGGCGGCCCTCCACAGCGCTTTGTCAACCATCGTATGACCCGCTTTTGGCGCGGTGACCGCTCATCGGGGAGGGCCCGTGATTTGTGCTTCCGGCGCTCAAGGCGCGGCCGCCATGGCCGATGAAGAAGGTGACACCGGAGCATCCTGCCCGGCCCAGATCACTTCCCGGGAGATCACCATGTTTTTCAAGCTGCCTTGGTTTGGCAACAAAAAGCCGAGTTACCACGACACGCAGGTGCTTGAGCTGGACTTTCTGGTGGACGAGTTTGAAGACGCGATGGCCGACATCAAGGACCCCTTGCGCACCCGTCTGCACGCCGCGCTGATCGCGTGCAAGAGCCCCAAGGACCTGTGGTTCCTGCGCGGCAAGTTGTTCAACCTGATCTCCAAACACCATTGCGAAGGCGTCGCGCACAACCGTGTGGCACGCCTGGACCAGAAACTGCAGTTCTTTGTCGAGCACCACCCGGACCATGCGGCGGAGGAACTGCCTTCGGGGCCGATGGCACTGCTTCACTAACCCCCCGCGCCGCGCCTAAGGGCGCGTCACCCCCCAGGGGGCAACGCTGGCGGCCCGGCGGAGCCGGTTCCGCTGCGTTCTGGGCTAAGGCGCTTTCGCCGGAGAGGGGTCTGTGTTCCCTTCCTCTTCGACCGTTTTTTTGTTGTGAACGTCCTCCTCTGGCCCGTCCTTGCGATGGGCCTTTTTTTTGTGCTCCGTTCTTCCTGGCGGTGGTCTTTTTAGAATCTCCCCATGACCGCTGCCCGCACCCTGCTCATCGTCAAAACCGGCTCGACCCACGACCACATCCGCGAGCGCCTGGGCGACTTCGACGACTGGATCGCGGCGGGGCTGCGCGAGGGCGGGGCCGAGGTGGTGGTGTTCGATGCCCGGAGCGGCGCCACACCGCCTCCGCCCGAGACGGTGGCGGGCATCGTGCTCACGGGTTCGCACGCCATGGTGTCGGAGCGCGAGCCCTGGAGCGAGGCGCTGGTGCCCTGGCTGCAGCAGGCGGTGCAGGCCGAGACGCCGGTGCTGGGCATCTGCTACGGCCACCAGCTGCTGGCCCACGCGCTGGGCGGCGAGGTGGCGCACCACCCCGGTGGCGTGGAGATCGGCACCGTTTCCGTTCAGCGCCACGCCGCTGCGGCGCAGGACCCGCTGTTGGGCGACCTGCCCGACGCGTTCGACGCGCAGGCCACGCACTGGCAATCGGTGCGGCGCCTGCCGCCGGGCGCGGTGCTGCTGGCGGGCAACGCCTTCGAACCGCACCACGCTTTCCGCGTCGGCCGCAACGCCTGGGGCGTGCAGTTCCACCCCGAATTTTCAGACGAGGCGCTGCGGAGTTATCTGGACGGTCTGGGCCCGGTGCTGGAGCGCGAAGGGCTCGATGCACCGCAGATCGCTGCGGCGCTCAGGCCCACGCCCGAGGCGGCGTCGGTGTTGCCCCGGTTTGCGCGCCTGGCGCTGGCTTCGGCCGAGTGAGCGGGCGTTTGCGTTTCGCTCGGGCATGGATTCGGAGAGAGGCGGCCAGCCCAGGGCGCCGCGGGTCCGGGTTTCCCGGCCCGCAGGAGCCGCCCCCTTGGGGGTGACGCGAAGCGGCGCAGGAGGAGCTCTCTAGTGCACAAAGCCCATGCCACGGGCTTCCCTGACTTCGGGTTTGATGCGGTGCTCGGCTTCGAGCTGCGACACGAAGTCTTCGGGCGTCAAAGCCTCGGCCAGAATCTCGACCTGCCGCTTCACCGCCGCGAAGTCGCCCGGGCACAGCTGCTCCAGCTTGGCCAGGCGCGCCGCCACCTCGGGGCTCAGGGCCGCCTCGTCGCCCCCCAGCGCCTCCACGATGAACATGCGTCGGCGCTGATCGGCCATGAGCGGCTTGAACTGGATCTTGAAGGTGAAGCGGCGCAGCGCCGCCTGGTCCAGGCTCTCCAGCAGGTTGGTGGTGCAGACGAAGATGCCGTTGTAGCGCTCCATGCCCTGCAGCATCTCGTTGACCTCGGTCACCTCGTAGGTGCGCTGCGCGCCGCGCCGGTCCTGCAAAAAGCTGTCGGCTTCGTCGAGCAGCAACACCGCCTTCTCGGCCTCGGCGTCGCGGAACATGGCCGCCATCTGCTGCTCGGTCTCGCCCACGAACTTGCTCACCAGATCGCTCGCGCGCCGGATCATCAACGGGCGTTCGAGCTGTTTGGCGAGGTACTCGGCCAGCGCGGTCTTGCCGGTGCCGGGGGCGCCATAGAAACACAGCGTGCCGTGGCCGCGCGCCTTGAGCGCGTTGACGATGCGCGGCAGCTCGTAGCGCGAGCTGACGTTGAGCATGTCCAGGTTGTATTGCGTGACTTCGGGGCGCATGCCGGCGTCGGGTTTGCGGCCCAGCGCCATGTCGGCGTTGCGCAGCTGGCGCTCGATCAGCTCGTCCAGCGACGGGCCTGCCGCCTCGGCCGACACCTTGCGCCGCCCCTTCGCCTTGGGCGCCGGGCTGGCCAGGTGAGCGAAGCGCACGGCGGTGCGGATCTGCGCGGGCGTGAGCCCCTTGCGCGCGGTCAGGCGCGACACCAGCGCCTCGGACACCGGCACGCCTTCGAGCGTCTTGCGCACCAGCTGCTCGCGCGCGCCGGGCGGCGGGCTCTTGAGTTCGAGGTGGTAGGCGAAGCGGCGGCGGAAGGCGGGGTCGATCTGCTCAATGCGGTTGGTGACCCAGATCGTGGGCACGGCGTTGGATTCAAGAATCTGGTTGACCCAGGCCTTGCCGCTCACGCTGCCGCTGTGCGGCGCCGTCACCTGCTCGGCGCGCGCCATGTACTGCGCCGCCTCGCTGGAGATCGGCGGGAACACGTCTTCGACCTCGTCGAACAACAGCGCCGAATGGGCCGTGCCTTTGAGGAACACCTGCGCGATCTGCAGCGAGCGGTAGCGGTCACGGCCCGAGAGCGCGTTGCCGTCGCGGTCGGCGTACTCCACCTCGAACAGCTCCAGGCTCGCGGCCTGCGCGACCACGCGCGCCAGCTCGGTCTTGCCGGTGCCGGGCGGGCCGTAGAGCAGGATGTTGACGCCCGGCTCCTTGCGCGCCACCGCTTCGCGCAGCAGCGCGCAGAGCAGGTTCACGTCGTCGGCCACGTAATCGAAATCCTTGCCGCTGAGCGCCGAGCGCGCGGCCGGGCGGGTGAACACCGCCATCAGCTCGCTCTCGTTGCGGTACTCGCGCATCAGCACGGGCGGGAGCTTTTCGCTGACCTTCATCAGGTCGGCGAGGTCGGTGATGTTGTGTTCGGAGATCAGGTTCTCGACCATGCCGATGCGCTCCAGCCGCGAGCCCGCGCGCAGCGCCTCGCCGACCTCGCTGGCCTTGACGCCGGCCACGTCGGCGATGGCCGCGTAGGCCTCAGGCGCGTTGTTCACCTTGAACTCGACCAGGATGGAGCGCAGGTCGCGCTGGTAACGGGCCAACGTGCCGTAGAGCAGCAGCGCGCGCTCGGCGCGGTTGAGCTGCAGCAGCCCGGCCAGGGCGTCGATGTTTTTCTCGACCAGGGTGGACTGCTTCTTCAGCGCGTGGCTGAGCCAGTCGCCCGTGACGGCGAGCACCGAGAGCAGGTCTTTGGGCGACTCCTTGGCGTACTCGTCCAGGTAGAAGAACAGCGTGCCTTCTTCATAGGGGCCGCGCCACACGCCGTAACGCTCCATGAAGGCGGCGGTGGAGAGCGTGTCGTGTCCGGTCCAGAGTTCATTTTCTTTGCAGCGGCGCTCCAGAAAACCGCGCAGGCGGCCCAGCACGGTCAAGGGCCAGACCAGGTGTCGGCCCGCCAGCGCGAGCAAGGTGTTGAGGTCGCGGCGCACGTTGAATCGTTGCCCCTGACGGGCGGCCAGCGTGAGCACAAAGTGGGAACACATGAGGTCCAGCACCGGCGCATGCCGCAGGCTGGCGGGCACGAACACGCGCGCATCGAGCGCCGGGCTGTGCCGGGGCTCGGGGCCCGGGCGTGGCTCGGGCACGGTGTGTGTTGCAGGCTCTTTGCGCTGCAACAGGCGTTTGCTCATTCGGACACCTCCAGTCATCACCACAGGAGACCACAACAGGGAGACACGGGCCGCCAGTCGGCTTTGAAGCGGACCATAACCCAGCTTGTTGAATCATGGAAGAGCGTGATGGAGCGTGATCCAACGATTTGTGGGGCTTTTCCAGACCATCTGTGACAGGGTTCCGGTTGCACAATCGGGCGATGCTCAACATCAACGACATTGAAGCCGCCGCCCAGCGCCTGAACGGCCAGGTGCTGGACACGCCGTGTGTGGAATCCCGCACGCTTTCGCAGCTCATCGGCTGCCAGGTGTTCCTCAAATTCGAGAACCTGCAATACACCGCTTCATTCAAGGAGCGCGGCGCCTGCAACAAGCTGGTGCAGCTGACAACGGAAGAGCGTTCACGGGGTGTGGTGGCGATGAGCGCGGGCAACCACGCGCAGGGCGTGGCCTACCACGCGCAGCGCCTGGGCCTGCGCGCGGTGATCGTCATGCCGCGCTTCACGCCGGGCGTGAAGGTGGAGCGCACACGCGGCTTCGGCGCCGAAGTGGTGTTGCACGGCGACACGCTGGACGAGTCGCGCGCCCACGCCCGCGAGCTGTCGGAACGCCAGGGCCTGGTGTTCGTGCACCCCTACGACGACGAGGCCATCGTCGCCGGCCAGGGCACGGTGGCGCTGGAGATGCTGCGCGAGCAGCCCGACATCGACACCCTGGTGGTCGCGATCGGCGGTGGCGGGCTGATCAGCGGCATGGCGACCGCCGCCAAGGTGATCCGACCCGACATCCAGATCGTCGGCGTGCAGACCGAACGCTTCCCCGCGATGTACAACGCCATCAAGGGCACGCACCTGCCGCAAGGCAACAGCACCATCGCCGAGGGCATTGCGGTGGGCACGCCGGGCACCATCACCGAAGCCATCGTGCGCGACAAGGTGGACGACGTGCTGCTGGTCGACGAAGGCGACATTGAGCAGGCCATCGTGATGCTGCTGGAGATCGAGAAAACGCTGGTCGAGGGCGCGGGCGCGGCCGGCCTCGCGGCGCTGATCAAGCACCCGCAGCGCTTCGCTGGCAAGAAGGTCGGCCTGGTGCTCAGCGGCGGCAACATCGACCCGCTGCTGCTGGCCTCGATCATCGAGCGCGGCATGGTGCGCGCCGGCCGGCTCGCACGCATCCAGGTCAGCGCGCGCGATGTGCCGGGCATCCTGGCGCGCATCGCCACCATCGTGGCCGAAGCCGGCGCCAACGTGGACGAGGTGCACCACCAGCGCGCCTTCACCCTGCTCGCGGCGCAGAACGTGTCGATCGAGTTGGTGCTGCAGACGCGCGGGCGCGAGCACATTGCCGAAGTGATCCGGCAGCTGCAGGCGCAGGGGTTCGAGGCGGCGCTGATCTGAACGCCGGCTGGCGTCAGGCGCGCTGCAGCGCGGGCTGAGGCAACTGGTGGGATTGGCTCACCTCCTGCGTCGATCCTGTAACGGGATGTGGCACCCCTCCAGCGGTTGACGCGGGGCGGTTCTCGCTTGCATCATGGCCCTTCCCTGTGGTCAAGCAATGGAGGAGTTTCATGAACACCAACGCCTTGTGGGACTCGCTGCAAAGCGCTCTTGGAAGCCACATCCCCCAGCTGCTGGGCGCGCTGGCGATCTTCATTCTGGGCTGGCTGATCGCCGTGATCGTGCGCGCTGCGGTGCGCAAGAGCCTGGGCTTTATCGGCGTCAACCACCGCTTCGGCAAGCTCACCGGCACCGGCGTGGACATTGAGGGAGCGGTCGGGCTCGGGCTGTTCTGGGTGGTGATCCTGCTCACGCTGGTGGCGGTCTTCAACTCGCTGAACCTGGCCATCGTCTCCGGCCCGTTCTCGGTCTTCGCCACCCAGCTGTTCGCCTACGCGCCGCGTGTGTTCGGCGGCCTGATGCTGGCGCTGGCGGCCTGGCTGGTGGCGAGCGTGGTGCGGGCGCTGTCGCAAAAGCTGCTGGACAAGACCACGCTGGATCAAAGCCTGTCGGAGCACGCCGACATGTCGCCCATCAGCGAGAACCTCTCGGGCGCGCTGTTCTGGCTGGTGATCCTGCTGTTCGTGCCGGCCATCCTCGGCGCGTTGCAGATGGAGGGCCTGCTCGATCCGCTCAAGGCCATGGTGACCAAGGCGCTGGACATGCTGCCCAACGCCGTGGGTGCCTTCGTGATCGGTGCGGTGGGCTGGATCGTGGCAACGGTGCTGCGCAACATCACCACCCACCTGAGCCGCACCGTCGGCATCGACCGGCTGGGCGGCAGGGCCGGGCTGAGCGAGACCGTGAAGCCCTCGGCGGTGCTGGGCATGCTGGTGTTCGTCGCGGTGTTCCTGCCCTCGTTGATCGCCGCGCTCGACGCGCTGAAGATCGAGGCCATCTCCAAGCCCGCCACCGACATGCTGGGCATGATGCTCGCCGCTGTGCCGCACATCATCGCGGCCGGCCTGATCCTGGTCGTGACCTGGCTGGTGGCGTCGTTTGCCAGCCAGCTGCTCGCCAGCCTGCTGGCCACACTGGGCTTTGACACCCTGCCCGAGCGGGTGGGACTGGCCCACGCCTTCAAGACCACCAGCGCCTCGGCCACGGTCGGTCGCGTGGCGCTGTTCTTCGCGATGCTGTTCGCCTCGGTCGAGGCCGCCGCCCAGCTCGGCTTCAAGCAGGTCAGCGGCATCGTGTCCACCTTCATCCGCTTCGGCGGCGACATCCTGCTCGGCTCGGCCATCCTGGTCATCGGTTTCTGGCTGGCCAATGTGGCTCACGACGCCATTCACCGCGCCAGCGGGCCGTCTTCGCGCGGCCTGGCGCGCATCGGCCGCTTCGCCATCCTGGCGCTGGTGATCGCTATGGGCCTGCGCGCCATGGGCATCGCCGACGACATCGTCAACCTCGCCTTCGGCCTCACGCTGGGTGCTGTGGCGGTGGCCGTGGCCCTGTCGTTCGGCCTCGGTGGCCGCGAGGCGGCAGGCCAACTCATGGAACACTGGCTGTCCCGCTTCCGCCGCAACGACAAACCCTGACGCAACCGATGAGCTCTGCCACCCACGTCCCGGACACCACGCCCGCCGTCACCACCGACACCCTGCAATCCGCGCTCAGCGACTGGTTCGCGCCCTGGGTGCAGGCCCTGGGCCTGAAGGTCGAATCCTTCCAGACCGACGAGGTGGTGCTGCGCCTGCCGCAGAACCCGGCCCTCAGCCGCATCGGCGGCATGGTCTGCGGCCAGGCTTTGATGGCGGCCGCCGACACCGCCATGGCGCTGGCCATCGTCACCCGCCTGGGCAACCAACGGCCCATGACCACCGTGCAGCTCAACACCAGCTTTCTCAAGCCGCTGGCCAACCAGGACGCGCTGGTCACGGCGCGGGTCCTGCGCGCGGGCAAGAGCCTGGTGTTCGGCGAGATCGACATCGTGGCGGCGGGCGACGGCAAAAGCGTGTGCCGCGCCAGCACCACCTACGCCCTGCTCTGAACCGCCGGGGCACCGGCCGCTGCACGGCGGAACCGGCCTCGATTTAGAATCGCGGCTGATTTTGTCAAAACACCCGGAGATCTCATGTCCCACCCCGCTCACGACAGCCACACCGACCAGCCGCAAGACGTGGTGGAGTCCATCGTTCCGCTCATGCCCGTCGTGCTGCCCGTGGCGGGCGCCGTGCTGATCTTCCTGCTGGCCTTCATTGCCGTGTTCATGGCCTGATCGCCACCAACAGCACCGCCTCCAGGCCGGCACCCTTCGTGGGTGGCCGGCCTTTGTTTTTCATGCCTCGCAGCGAAGAGCCAGAACCCAGGATGCGGTGGAACCGGCTTCGCCGGGCCACTCGCATCGCCCCCTTGAGGGGGTCGCGCGAAGCGCGGCGGGGGTGCTCTATTTCACCACCGTGCCCTGGTGGTACAGCGCCAGCCAACCATCGCCGTCGCGACGCCAGACCGTCAGCCGCCGCGTCACGCGGCTGGGCTGGCGCAGGCGGTAGGTCAGCAGGTACACACCTGGACCGGCTTCCTGCAGGTGATAGTTGTCGGTCAGCCAGGTGGCCGGGTCGGGGCGGCCGTGTCGATCGGCCAGCACCTGGCGCGCAAAGGCCCGGCTGTACAGGCGCCCGGTGGCGCCCACCTCCCAGAAGCCCGGGCCGACCAGTCGGTCGAAATCCGCAGGCGTGGCGTCGGGGTACGCGGCGTGAAACAGGTCTTCCAGCGGGCGCAGTTCGTCGAGCAGGGGTGCCAGGTGCGGCGCCAGGGTCAGTTCGGGTTCCATGCCGCGACTCTAGCGCCCGCCACCCACGCCGACCATGAGGGATTTCGGCATCAGGTTATGCAAGTCTTGCATGTAACTTGCTGGTAACTGACCCGGCTTCCTTTTTAAAATTAAAGGGTTAGGCCGACACGCGGACCAAAACCCGGGTTCACCCGCCCTCTTTTTGGCCTTTGTGCTGCTCTCGACCCACGACAGCAGCCCCGAGCGCCGACCGCCCTTCTTTGCCCAAGGGATCTTTTCAGCCGCCCGCCCGTTTCACCGTGGCCAGCGGCTGTTGGTGTCTCTTGGGCTTGCCGCTTTACAAACTTCTGGAGCCATTTCCATGAATTCTCCCGTGATGCAGGGCCTCAACCTCAACACCCCTTCCTTTGTGAAAAACGCCCGGCTGATCGCCTGGGTGGCCGACATGGTCGCGCTGTGCAAACCGGCCGATGTGGTCTGGTGCGACGGCAGCCAGGAAGAATATGACCGCCTGTGCCAGCAGCTGGTGGACGCCGGCACCTTCAAGAAGCTCAACCCGGCCAAGCGCCCGGGCAGCTTCCTGGCCTGCTCCGACCCGTCGGACGTGGCGCGCGTGGAAGACCGCACCTTCATCTGCTCTGAGAAGAAGGAAAACGCCGGCCCGACCAACAACTGGATGGCTCCGGCCGAGATGCGTCAGACCCTGCAGCCGCTGTTTGACGGTTGCATGAAGGGCCGCACGATGTACGTGGTGCCTTTCTCCATGGGCCCGCTGGGTTCGCACATCGCCCACATCGGCATCGAGCTGACCGACAGCGCCTACGTGGCCGTGAACCAGAAGCTGATGACCCGCATGGGCAAGGCCGTGTACGCCGTGCTCGGCACCAACGGCGACTTCGTGCCCTGCATGCACACCGTGGGCGCGCCGTTGGCTGAAGGTCAGAAGGACACCAGCACCTGGCCCTGCAACCCGACCACCAAGTACATCGTGCACTTCCCTGAGACGCGCGAGATCTGGAGCTACGGCTCGGGCTACGGCGGCAACGCGCTGCTGGGCAAGAAGTGCTTTGCGCTGCGCATCGCCTCCAACATGGGCCGCGACCAGGGCTGGCTGGCCGAGCACATGCTGATCCTGGGCGTGACGAATCCGCAAGGCAAGAAGTACCACGTCGCCGCCGCTTTCCCCAGCGCCTGCGGCAAGACCAACTTCTCCATGCTGGTGCCGCCGGAAGCCGGCTTCGCGGGCTGGAAGGTCACGACCATCGGTGACGACATCGCCTGGATCAAGCCCCACGCCGACGGCAAGCTCTACGCCATCAACCCCGAAGCGGGTTACTTCGGCGTCGCGCCCGGCACCAACATGCACACCAACCCGAACTGCATGCGCTCGCTGGACAAAAACGTGATCTTCACCAACGTGGCACTGACCGACGACGGCGACGTGTGGTGGGAAGGCATGGAGAAAGACGGCGGCGGCGTGCCCGCGCACCTGATCGACTGGCAAGGCAAGGACTGGACACCCGAGATCGCCAAGGCCACCGGCGCCAAGGCCGCGCACCCGAACTCGCGCTTCACCGTGGCCGCCACCAACAACCCCGCGCTCGACCCGCAGTGGGACGACGCCAACGGCGTGGCCATCGACGCCTTCATGTTTGGCGGCCGCCGCAGCACCACCGTGCCGCTGGTGACCGAGGCCAACAGCTGGACCGAAGGCGTGTACATGGCCGCGACCATGGGCTCTGAAACCACCGCCGCCGCCTTCGGCGCACAGGGCGTGGTGCGCCGCGACCCGTTCGCCATGCTGCCCTTCTGCGGCTACAACATGAGCGACTACTTCCAGCACTGGCTCGACATGGAACAGGCCTTGGTCAAGACCGGAGGCAGCGTGCCCAAGATGTTCTGCGTGAACTGGTTCCGCAAGAACGCCGAAGGCAAGTTCGTCTGGCCCGGCTATGGTGACAACATGCGCGTGCTCAAGTGGATGATCGACCGCATCGAGGGCAAGGCCCAGGGTGAGGCCACGATGTTTGGCACCGCCCCGGCCTACGCCGAGATCAACTGGACCGGCCTGGACTTCAACGCCGAACAGTTCAACACCGTGACCAGCATCGACAAGGCCGCCTGGGTCGAAGAGCTCAAGCTGCACGACGCCCACTTTGAGCAACTGGCCTACCACCTGCCGAAAGAACTGGTGGCGACCAAAGCCGAATTGGAGAAGCGCCTCGCGGCCGTCTGAGCCCCGCCAGACCGGGGCAGCTGCACGATTTGTAGCGAGCCCCCCGCCCACTGGACGAACCTTCGTCCGGACCAAAAAAAAGCCACCGGAGTCCGGTGGCTTTTTTTGCTGGTGGCCCGCCGCAGCGGGCTGGCTCAGACGTGGTGCAGGTGGGTGTGGCCGTCGCGGCTTTCGACCAGACGCTCCGGGTAGCGCCCCCAGGCGGCTTCCGGTGAGCCGCTGGCTTCCGCGTTCGCATCGGCGTCGCGCTGTCGGGCCAGCATCAGTTCGGCCATCAGGCGGGGATCGTTGCGCGCGGCGTTCCAGAGTTGCATCTCGGCGCGGGCTTCGGCCAAGGCCAGGGACCAGTCACGGACCGACCGCAGCGAGCTGCGCGCCAGGCGGTGGGCGGGGCCGGAAAACAGGACCGAGCTGGCAAAGATCACCACCCAGAGGGCGACCCAGCCCAGGAACAGGTGGTCGTCGGTCCAGCCGCTGATCATCTGGTCAGCCAGCACCACAAGCGCTGAGACCACCGCCGCCAACAGCATCGCGGCCAGCGCGCGAGAACCGCCAGAACGGCGCGATGCTGTGGTGTCGTCGGAAGTGCGGCTCGGGGCCTGCGAGGCAGGAGAAGTGGTATGGGAAGGTGCGTAAACGGTGCTCATGGGGTGCTCCTTTTTATAGGTAAGGCAGGTAGCCCGCGTGGCGGCGCATTTCGATCTGGGCCCAGCGGCGCAACACGGCGGGCGAGCGGATGCCCGTGTCAAGACCCATAGGGGCCAAGGCTTCGGAGAAGTCGTTCTTCGCCGCAACGGGGGCGGCCAACTCGTCGGCCGCATCGGCCTCGCGGGCACGGGCCTGCATCAGCTCAGCCTTCAGGCGCGGGTCGGTGCGGGCCAGGTCCCACAGGCGGGCCTCGGCGCGGGCTTCGGCCATCGACTTCGACCAGCTGTCAAGGGAACGCAGGGTGACCTGCGCGAGTTGGCGTGCGGCGCCGGCAAACAGGACGGAACCAGCGAAGACCACAACCCACAAGGCGACCCAGCCGAGGAACAAGTGGCCGTCGGCCCAGGTGCTGATCATCTGGTCGGCCAACACCACCAGGGCGGCCACGGCAGCGGCCAGCAGCATCGCGGCCAGACTGCGGGAGCCATCAAAACGGGGCTTGGCGCGGTAAACCCCAGAATCGGTCGAGGTCAGGCCCACTGAAGTGGAAGAGGGTGAAAAGACGGTGCTCATGTCGAACTCCTTGCTAAAAATGTCTTTTGGACAGACGAATACTAGGGTTAACCCGCATGTCACGCCAATTTATTTTTGTGATGAATTACATTCACAACCATGATGAATGAGCCCAACTTCCGCACCCTGGACCTGAACCTGCTGCGGGTGTTCGACGAGGTGATGGCCGAGCGCAACCTCACCCGGGCCGCCCACAACCTGGCCATGACCCAGCCCGCTGTGAGCAACGCGCTCAAACGCCTGCGCGAAAGCCTTGGCGATGAACTGGTGAAGCGCGCCGGCTACGGCGTGGAGGCCACGCCGGTGGCGCTGGCGCTGTGGCCCACGGTGCGCGACGCCCTGGCCCAGCTGCGCGAGTCCCTCTCGCCGGGCAGTTTCGAGCCGGCCACGGCAGGCAATGCGTTTGTGCTCGCCATGGCCGACGCGACCGCGGCCAAGCTGGTGCCGGGCCTGGTGGATGAGCTGGAGAAGGAGGCACCGGGCGTGAACCTGCGCATCGTGCCCCTGACCACGCGCGACCCACGCGATCTGCTGGCCTCCGGCTCGGCCGATCTGGCCATCGGCCATTTCCCCGGCGTGATCGCAGAGCTCAACGCCATCCACCTGCAGGAACACAACCCACGCTTCCTGCACCAGCGGCTGTACGACGGCGAATACGTGGTGGTGATGCGGCGCGACCACCCGTTGGCGGGCCGGCCACTCACGCTCGATGCCTACTGTGCCGCGCGCCACCTGCTGGTGAGCTTTTCGGGCCGGCCCTTCGGTTTTGTCGACGAGGCGCTCACCGCCCTCTCGCGCCAGCGGCGGATCGTGATCACCGTGAACCAGTTCTTCACCGCAGGCCGGGTGGTCGCCACCACCGACCTGCTCACCGTGTTGCCGCGCCACTTCGTCGAGGTCACGGGCATCGAGCCCGGGCTGACGCTGCGCGAACTGCCGCTGTCCGTGCCCCCGGTGCACGTGGACACGCTGTGGCACCGGCAGTCGGCCCACAGCAGCGCGCACCAATGGCTGCGCGCCGCGGTCGAGCGGGCCGCGCAGCGCAGCTTCGCCAGCGGGGCGGACGCGCCGACGACAATGCCGGCATGAACCTTCAGCTGCTCAGCGACCTGCACCTCGAATCGGACCCGCTGTTTCGCGCGGTGCCGGCCCAGGGTGCCGACCTGCTGGTGCTGGCCGGTGATGTGGGCTCGTACCAGAAGCGGCGCGACGGCAGCGTGATGCCCGAGCCCGACTGGGGCCTGCAGCGCTTCTCGCCCTTGCCGCAGTACGCCGCCTGGCCGGTGCCCGTGGTCTATGTGCCGGGCAACCACGAGTACGACGCGCTTGACCTCGACACGGCACACCAGGCACTGCGCAGCACCTGCGACCGCCTGGGCATCCAGTGGCTGGAGCGCGAGACCACCGTGATCGACGGCGTGCGCTTCGTCGGCACCACGCTCTGGAGCGACTACGACGCTCTGGCAGGGGTTCATGCCCCCACGCTCCCCGCTGCGCGTGGTTCGCTGCCCCCCGAGGGGGCGGACCCCGCCTTGGGGCGGCCCGGCGCCGGGGTCCGCGCCCCAAAGCGTTCCGCTACCAACAGCAAGGGTCCGGGGCTCACCGCTGCGCCCACCGAAACCGAGCGCCTGCGTCAGCGCGAGCGGGCGTTTCGCGCCGCCAACTTCTATCTCGTGAAGATGGCCGGACAACGCGCTGGTGCCTTGTTCGATGCGGCCGCCATGCGCGAGCTGGGGCTGGAGTGCCAGGCCTGGCTGCGCGCCGAACTGGCCCGGCCGTTCGACGGCCGCACGGTGGTGGTGACGCACTTCGCGCCCACCCTGCACAGCGCCGACCCGCGCTACGGCCTGAGCCCCGGCACGGCGGGCTTCTGCAACGCGCTCGACGAGCTGCTGCCCCTGGCCGACCTCTGGTTGCACGGCCACTTGCATTGCCCGACCGACGTGCAGATCGGCCGCTGCCGAATCGTGGCCAACCCGCTGGGCTACGCGAGCAAGGGGGAGCAGCTCAGCTTCCAGCCCCAGATGCTCGTCACCATCTGACGAAGTCAAGCTCAGCCTGCATGCGTGGAATGCCGTACGGCTGAAGCGCAAAACGCGGCTTAAACTGCGACACCCCCTAGAAGGAGAACACCATGAAAATTTTGCTCGCCGTTGACGGCAGTACGTACACCAAGAAGATGCTGGCTTACCTGACCACCCACGAAGAGGTGTTCAGCGCACAGAACGAATTCACCCTGTTCACCGTGCAGCTCCCGCTGCCCCCCCGCGCCCGCGCGGCCGTGGGTGCCGAGGTGGCCAACAGCTACTACGCCGAAGAGGCCGCCAAGGTCACCGAGCCGGTGGTCAAGTTTTTGGCACGCAAAGGCATCGTGCCCAAGGTCGTGCACAAGACCGGTTCGCCCGGCGAAGCCATCGCCAAGCAGGCCGCGGCAGGCGACTTTGACCTCGTGATGATGGGCTCGCACGGCCACAGCGCCCTGGGCAACCTGGTCATGGGCTCGGTGGCCACGCAGGTGCTGGCGCATTGCGCGGTGCCGGTGCTTCTAGTGAGATGACCCCCCTGCGCCGCAGGATGTGATGCCCCCGCGCCGCCTGCGGCGTCACCCCCAGGGGGGGCGGCGCGTGGCGGCCCGGCAAAGCCGGTTCCGCGGCGCCCTGGGCTGGCCGGTGGGCGGTTCCGCCGGTTTTGCGCTCCGGGCAGCACTTTTGATGGACCTCTACCGGGCGTGTTGTGCGACCCGGTATTTTTTCGCCTCAGCTTGCCACACCGTTTTCCGCCGCTCCCAAGGAGCCCGCCGGCGCGCGTGTCCCAGCCAAGGATGCGGTGGAACCGGCTTCGCCGGGCCACTCGCATCGCCCCCTTGAGGGGGTCGCGCGCAGCGCGGCGGGGGTGCTATCTCTGTTTCAGGCCGTCGAAGCAGGTGCTCAGCACCATCTCGATGATCTGGGCGTCGGTGTAGAGGCCCGAACCCTTGAGGAAACCGAGCACCGGGTCGCAGGCCCTGGCATACAACGTGTAGAGCACCGCAATCGGGGGCAGCGCGGGGTTGACGCTGCCGTCGGCCTGGGCGGCGGTGATCCAGGCGCCGAGGCGGTCGCTCACGTCCATCAGCCCGTCCACATAGGCCTTGTTGGTCGTCAGGGCCAGGCGCAGGCTGGAGTTTTCGCTCGGCAGCGAGGGCATCTCGCCCGCCAGCTGCACCTCCATCGTCCAGCCCGCCACGCGGCGCAGCAGCGCCAGCGGGGGCAACGCCGTGTCCAGCGTATCGAGGAAGGCGCGCGCCCGGTTCATCACCTTGACCATGGCCGCGGCGGCCAGGTCTTCCTTGCTGGGGAAATGCTTGTACAGGCTGGCCTTGGCGATACCGACCTCGGCGGCCACCTCGTCCACCGTCATGGCCTCAAAACCTTTTTCAGCCAGCAGGCGATTCACCGCCGAGACGATGGCGTCCTCGCGGGCGATGTGCATCTGCTCGCGGAAACTGCGTTTGGGAGGGGCGGGGGTTGAAGCGGTGGAAGCGGCGCTGGCCATGAACGTACCTTCGGGATTTGAGCGCATTTTGCCCCAGATCGACGAATCCGTCGATAACCACACTAACAAGTATCAATAAATACCAATTGGTATCTATTAATACCAGTTGGTATAAATTTCGTTCCGCAGGTGCCGCGACCCTTCAAGCCCTGTTCAACGTCTCCCACCCACATTCAAAGGACATCCCCATGAAAAAGACCCTGATCGCTTCCGTCATCGCCCTGGCCACCCTGGGCAGTGCCCACGCCAAAGACATCGTCGACACTGCCGTTGCGGCCGGCTCGTTCAAGACCCTGGCCACCGCCCTGCAGGCCGCGGGTCTGGTCGACACGCTCAAGGGCAAAGGCCCGTTCACCGTGTTCGCGCCGACCGACGAAGCCTTTGCCAAGGTACCCAAGGCCGACCTCGACGCCCTGCTGAAAGACAAAGCCAAGCTCACCGCCGTGCTGACCTACCACGTGGTGCCGGGCAAGGTGATGGCCGCCGATGTGAAGGCCGGCAAGGTGAAGACCGTGCAAGGCAGCGACATCACCGTGAGCACCATGGGTGGTGTGAAGGTGGACGCCGCCAACGTGGTGAAGACCGACATCGCCGCCGACAACGGCGTGATTCACGTCATTGACAGCGTGATCATGCCGAAGTGAGTGCCTTCGCCGGCCGTTTCGAGCCCCGCCCTGGCGGGGCTTCTTGTGGCCCGGGCGGCGTCAGGTTGCGCGCCGCCGCCTCGCGCAAGGCCATGCTGAGCGCGTCCAGCACGTCCGAGCTGAGGTTCCAGCAGTGCCAATAGAGCGCCACGCTGAGGCGGTGGCGCGGCGCCAGGTTGACCAGATCGCCACTGACCAGCAGATCGCGCACTCTCAGCTCGGGCAGCACGGCCACGCCCCAGCCCGCCTGCAACGCCCGCACCTGGCCCTCGCTGGAGGGCACGAACAACTGCTTGAGGCCCACCCGGGGCAGGTCGAACGACTGGGTAATGAAGCTGTGTTGCAGGTTGTCCTTGCGGTTGAAGGAGACAAAGGGCAGCTTGTGAAAGTTGTGGGCGTTCAGGCCCGCAGGACAGTGGGTGGTGGCGAAACGGGCCTGCGCCACGGCCACGTACTCCATGCTGCCAAGCGCCTCCATCTTGCAGCCGCGCAGGGCCTGGCCGAGCGAGGTGACGCAGCCCAGCACCTGGCCTTCGCGCAGCCACTCGTGGGTGAACTCCTGGTCGTCGGTGATGATTTCGATCGGCAGGCCCTGCTGGGCCAGGCCGTCGAGCGCGGGCAGCGCCCAGGTGGCGATGCTGTCGGCGTTGATCGCGACCGAGATGCGTTCTTCGTCGCGCCCGCCGCCGGCCGAGCTGGGCGCCAGCTCCTTCAGGTCATTCTCGAGATCGGCGCGCAGCAGCCGCATCATCTTGGCGTGCTTGAGCATCAACTGCCCGGCTTGCGTGGGTTTGAGCGGGCGGCTGCGCACGATGAGCACCGTGCCAACCTGCGCTTCGAGCGCGCGCAGCCGCTGCGACACCGCCGACTGCGTGATCGACAGGCGCTGCGCCGCACGCTCGAAACCGCCCTCTTCGATGATGGCGGCCAGACATTCCAGGGCGTCGGGGTCAAAGGTGCTCATTCGGTCTCCGGTGCATCGCCTCGCGGCGCCATAAGGCCAGCTGATGCAAAGGCCCGGAGTTTAATGAGTCTTCAGGTTCGCGCGGTGTGAGAAAACACCGATCCGGAGGTCTGTCTGCGATGGGCGGCAGACCGGGGCGGCTCAGCCCGTCTTCTTCATCCTCACCGGCAGCGGCTGGCCGCCCGCGTCTTCAGGCACCACGCGCTCGCTCATCCAGCGCAGCAAATCGAGCCACATCTGCCGCATCTCGGCGTCCAGCGGCGTGCGGATCGCGCTGGGCAGTTCGATGGTGACCACCGGCATGCCTTTGTGCACGCCGCCGAAGTTGCCCAGGCTGCCCGGGAAGATGCCGACCTGGTCGAGGTAGAGGCGGCCCAGGCGCGCGGGCGGCACGGTGGGTCCGTCGAAGTCGAGCACGCCGTAGGGCGCGTGGATGCTCACGATCAGGTGGGGCTGGAAGCGCTCCATCTCGTCAAAGAAGAACTTCGACTCCGGCTCGGACAAGGTTTTGGGCCCGGGCCAGCGGCGCGGGTCTTTTTTGGTGCGCTGTTCCCAGTAGATCTTGGCGTCGCGGGTCCAGTTGGGCGTGGGGAAGTTGCGGTTGAGGTCCACGCCGTTGGCGTTCACGCGCTTGGCGGGCCGCGCCATCAGCCCGTCGGGGTTGAGGGCCGGGATGAAACGCCAGTGCACGTTGGACGGCGTTTCCATCGCGCGCTGGATCCAGTGCAGCGCGACCGAGGCGGACGACAGCTCGTCGCCGTGCATGGCGCCGACCACGAGCACACGGATCTTGGCGTCGGGTGCCACCACGTCGCGCTGGTACAGCGTGCGGCCCTGCACGGTGCGGCCGAGGGTGGGTTTGAGTTGCGCCGAGGCGCACAGCGGCGCCTGCATGTTGGGCAGGCGGGCCACGAACTCGATGCAGGGATCGGGTCTCTTTTCGGGCGCCGTGCTGCCCTGGGCCTGGGCAAGCGCCCCACACGACAGCAACGTCACCGCGAGCCAGGGTTGGAAGATGGTGCGCAGGAGGCCCTGGCGTGGCGAAGCATGGCGGTCTCGAATCATGGGGGCGATTCTATTGACGTGGGGAAGACCACCCCTGTGGCGCCGTCAATGAACGAGGGGTCACACAGCGCACGCTTGCCCGGGATCATTCGTCCTTCTCGCCCGGTTCGTACAGCGTCTCGCGGCCCATGCGGTCGAGGATGAGTTCGGCCGTCCAGGGCAGCATCAGCGCGCCGCAGCGGCTGTCGCGGTACAGGCGCTCCAGCGGCAGGTGCTTGAGCATGCTCTGACCGCCGCAGGTGCGGATGCCCAGCCGCGCGAGGTCATTGGCGCCCTCCATCACGGCGTGGTGCGCGGCGTAGAGGCGCAGCTTCTCATCCATGCTCGGGTTGGGCTTGGCCTCGAAGATGGCGCGGGTGAACAGGCTCTTCATCGACTCCAGCTGCAGGCGCATCTGCGCCACCGTGATCTGCTTGGTGGGGAACTGCCGCCGCTTGACCGGTGGCTCGCCCGGCACCTCGCCGCGCAGGTACTGCACCGTGAAGTCGTAGACCGCGTTCGCCACGCCCAGGTAGGTCGGCGAGAGCGTGAAGAACATGGCCGGCCAGGTCTGCGCACCCTTGAAGTAGATGCCGCGTGGCATGAGCTGCTCGTCGTCGCTGACAAACACGTCCTTGAACGCCAGGTTGCGACTCACCGTGCCGCGCATGCCCAGCGGGTCCCACTCGCCGCTGATGCTGAAGCCTTCGGCCGTGGCGGGCACGCTGATGTAGAGCGTGTCGCGCGCGTCGGGGTGGTGGTCGCCTTTGTCTTCGGTGCAAAGCACGCCGTAGTAGTCGGCCGCGCCTGAGAGGCTGGCCCAGATTTTCTTGCCGTTGATGAGCCAGCCACCCTCGACCTTCTTCGCCGTGGTGCCGAAGGGCGCGCGGCCGGCCGCCGCCGCCGTTCCTTCGCTGAAAGGCTGGGCGTAGAGCTTGCCTTCGTTGACGATGCGCGCGAAGTGGATCTGGCGCCGCGCCGCGTGTTCGGCGCGCTGCTCGTCGGTCATGGTGATGCCGTCGGCCAGCACGCCGGTCCACATCGTCGAGCAAATGTGCATGTTCCAGGTGAGCGCGGTCGCACCGCAGAAGCGCCCGATCTCGGCCGCGACCATCATGTAGGTCGGGAAGTCGGCACCCGCGCCGCCGAACGCGGTCGGCACGCAGAGCTTGAGAAAGCCCTGCTCGCGCAGGTCGTCGTAGTTGGCGAACGGGAAGCTCGCCTCCTTGTCCCACTGCGCGGCGCGCGCGGCGAACTTGTCGCGGCCCAGCGCGTGGGCCTTGGCCAGCCACTCGCGCTGCAGCGGGGTGAAGGGCATGTCGCCGACGGCGGGGGTGAAGTCCAGGCCGGTGGTCGGGTTGATCGCTGGGGGCATCGGTCTTGTCTCCTGGTGGTGTGGTGGCGGGCTCAATGCACGTCGGGCAGCGGACCCGGCGTGGGCTCGCGCAAAAAATCGAGCAGCAGCGCGTCGAACTCGTCGGGCGCTTCGAGGTTCATCAGGTGGCCGATGCCGGCGAGCTCGGCGTAGCGCGCGCGGGGGATCGCGGCCGCCATCTGCTTCATCACCGAGGGCGCGGCCACGCGGTCGAACTCGCCGCCGATCAGCAGCGTGGGCACGCGGATGTCGGCCAGCGCGGCCTGGCGGTCGAAGGTGACGAGGCATTCGAGCGCACGCCGGTAGGTGGCGGCGGGCACACTGGCCATGCAGAACTCGGCCAGCTTCAGGCCCTCGGGCAGCGAGCCGGGGCCAACCATCTGCGGCACCAGTTTGGCGGCCATGTCGGCCATGGTCTTGCCCGCGTCGAGCGGCGCCGTGCGCTGGTGGATGAACTGCTGCGCCCAAGCGCCGGCGTCGCGCCCGTCGGTGCGCTTGCCGAAGGCGGCCGAGGTACCGCAGAGGATGAGTTTGTTCACCTTGTCGGGCCGGCGCGCCACCACCTCTTGCGCCACCATGCCGCCCATGCTGTGCCCCAGCAAGATCACACTTTCACACTGCAACGCGTCGATGAGGTTGACGCAGCACTGCGCCAGGCCCTTGAAGGTGTAGGGCTCGATGGGCAGGCTGTGGCCGTAGCCGGGCATGTCCCAGGCCACGGCCCGGTAGCCCAGGCTGGCGAGGGTTTCGACCTGCGGCGCGAAGGCGCGGTGGCCGCCGCCGATGCCGTGCAGCATCAGGACCGTGGGGCCGCTGCCGAGGGTGGTGAACTGGGGCACGGGCATCAGCTCACCACCTTTCCAGCGTCCACCACGACAGCGTCGTCCAGCGTCACCGTGCAGCCGCGCATCGGCCAGTCGAAGTGGCCGCGCGTGTAGCGGCCGGCGGTTTCGTTGGCGCCCGTGCTGTAGAGGAAGTTGCCGGCGAAGGCGCGCAGCTCGGTGCCGTTGAAGTCGCGTTTGTCGTAGAGCGCCATGCTGTCCCAGCGCGCAGCCTCATTGAGGCCGTAGCCCACATGGCTCACGGCGTAAGCCTCTTTCTCGCCCCACGCCGCGAAGTACGAGCGCAGCAGCTCGGCGTCGACCCCGGTGCCGTCGATGCGCATCACGTAATCGTTTTCAATCGTCAGCGTGATGGGCCGTTCGATGTAGCGTTTGAAAGTCAGGTTCACGTCGCCCTCGGCGAGCACCAGCGAGCCGTTCACGCTGCCCGACGCCGGGAAACCCAGCACCAGGCCGCCGGGCCAGTGCGTCAGCGTGCCGGGGCGTGTGGTGCTGCCCCAATTGCCGCCGACCACGGCGCCCTGCAACGAAATGCGCAGGTCGGTGCCGGCGGGCGAGCTCACGCGCATGGCTTGGGCGCCCCGCAGGCGCTTCACATGCGCCTTCACGCGCGCCTCGGTGGCGTCGTCGGGCAGCAGGCGCGCCAGCGCCTCGGGGTGTTCGTTGCTCACGTAGACAATGCGCGGCTGCGTGCGGCCATTGCCCTGCAGGATGGCGGGCAACTCGGGCGCGTGCATCAGGCCTTCGACCGTGCAATCGATCACCAAGCTGCTGGCCTGCAATGCCGCGATCACCGGGAGCTGTTGTTGAATGGCCGGTGAGGCACCGGTGGAGCGCGTCACCGGTTCGCCCGCAAGGCCGAACACCGAGGGCAGGGTCAGCACGAAGGCCGGGGCACCGAGGCGCGCCGCCGCGAGGCGAGCCAGCTCGACCAGCACCGGCCGGCTCTGCGTTTCGCAGAGAATGGCCACCGTGTCCTGCGTTTGCAACGCGCAGCGCCTCAAGACCGCTTCAAAGGCGTCGATCCAGGCGGGTTCGATCCGTTCCTGAAGCATGGGTTGTCTCCTGTTTTGGGGAGGCTGTCGGTAGGGAAATGGCAGCCGAAACGCATTATTCATGAATTTTCATATAAATTGCAGCCATGTCTCCAGCCCGCAAAGCGCTACCCCCTGACTTTTCGCCGCGCGACTTCCGCGTGGCGCTGGGCATGTTCGCCACGGGCGTGACCATCGTGACCGCGCGCACCGCCAGCGGCGAACTCGCGGGCCTCACCGCCAGCTCGTTCAACTCGGTCTCGCTCGACCCGCCGCTGGTGCTCTGGAGCCTGGCGCGTGCGGCCGGCTCGATGGCGGCTTTTTCCAACGGCCAGCACTACGCCATCAACGTGCTCGCGGCCGACCAGCAGGCGCTGGCCGAGCGCTTTGCCGCGCGCGACGTGGACCGCTGGCAGGGCGTGGAATTCGTGGAAGGCTTCAGTGGCGCACCGCTGCTGAAGGGCTGCGTCGCCAGCTTCGAGTGCTTCAACCGCAGCCAGTACACCGAGGGTGACCACGTGATCTTTGTTGGCGAGGTCGAGCGCTGCACGCGCCGCGCCCACGCCTCGCCCCTGCTCTACCACGGCGGGCGCTTCTACACCGAGCACCCGTTGCAGGATTCGCAGGCCGACCCCACCGCGCCACAGCCCACCGACGGCCGCTTCGTCGGCAGTTACCTGGGCTACCTGCTCGGCCAGGCCAACCACGCGGTGTACCGCGACTTCGAAAACGCGATCACGGCGCAAGGCCTGACCCACATCGCCTGGCGCGTGCTCGCGGTGCTGCACGACGCGGCACTCGCTCCCGGCGAGCCCGCGACCCAGTCACCCGGTGTCGCCATCGGCCAGCTCGCGCACGACGTGCTCGCCAAACAACCCACCGTGACCAAGCTGGTGCAGCGCATGGCCGAAGAGGGCCTGGTCGCGCTGCACGCCGACCCGGCGGACCAGCGGCGCACGCTCGTGACCGCCACGCCCACCGGCCAGGCCGCGGCCAGCGCCTTGATCGCGCAAGCGCGCCAGCAAGAAACCACCCTGCTCGCGCGCTGGTCGGCCAGCGAGGCCGAAGCCTTCAAGCGCCACCTTCAGAAACTGGCCTCCGGCCAGTGACCCCGGGCGCGACCATCCGCGCCCCGACCCCGCGATACCCTCGACACGATGACCCCCGTCCAACGCAAAGACCACCTCGACACCCTCGCCATCACCCTGCTCGTGGTGTGCTGCGCCTTCTGGGGCTACCAGCAGATATTGATCAAGTTCGCCTCGCGTGAGATCCCGCCGCTGTGGCAGGCGTCGATCCGCATGTGGGGCGCCACCGCCCTGCTCTGGCTCTGGTGCCAGTACCGCGGCGTGCCGCTGTTCAAACGCGACGGCACGCTTAAGGGCGGGCTGCTCGTGGGCCTGCTGTTCGCGGGCGAGTTCGTCTTCATCTACCTCGGCCTCACGCACACCAGCGCCTCGCGGCTCACGGTGTTCCTGTACACCAGCCCGTTCTGGGTGGCGCTGCTGCTGCCGCGCTTTGTGAAGAGCGAACAGCTGCGCCGCATCCAGTGGATCGGCCTGTGCCTGGCCTTCGCCGCCGTCGCGGTGGCCTTCAGCGAGGCCTTCCTCCATGGCTCGATACCGGTTGACCCCCACGCTCCACCGCTGCGCGGGTCGCTGCCCCCCGAGGGGGCTGGCCTCGCTTGGGGCGGCCCGGCGCCAGTCCCAGGCCAGTGGATCGGCGACACCATGGGCCTGGCCGCCGGCATGCTCTGGGGCCTGACCACGCTGGCGATCCGCACCACCAAGATCGCCACCGCCGCGGCCGAAAAGTCGCTGTTCTACCAACTCGGCGTGACCGCCGCCGTCACGCCGCTGCTCTCGCTCGCGCTGGGCGAAACCTGGAGCTTTGACTACTCCGCCATGGCCTGGGGCTCCGTCTTTCTACAGACCGCCGTGGGCGCCTTCGCCAGCTACCTGACCTGGATGTGGATGCTGCGCCACTACCCCGCGACCCAGATGTCCACCTTCACATTCCTCACTCCGCTGTTCGCGCTGGTGTTCGGCGTGGTGCTGCTGGGCGAGCCGCTGACGCTGCAGTTGGTGCTGGCGCTGCTGGGGGTGGCGGCGGGGATTGTGCTGGTGAGCCGGAAGGGGTGAGGCAAACGGACAGATGACGCCCACCCTCACGGGCGCGACAAGTTCAACACGTCATTTCTTACCATTCGTAATCACCAGCCAAACGACGAAGCCACAGAGCAGATAGGGAAGTGCTTGGGACAACTGGTCTCCACTCAACAGTTTGAGAAAGTCTGGATTTGCTTCCAACGACAACTCAAATAGTTTTGTACTCATTGCTTTCCTTTCGCTGCGACTAGTGTTATGTCCCGTTAATAACTGGCATTAATCGTGCATGCCGATGCGGTATCTTGGGAATGGAGATACCGCGATGAGAACTGGCAGACCGAAGGTCCAATTGTTGTTGAGCGAGCAAGAGCGTG
>NZ_MUNZ01000166.1 GCF_002001205.1 Hydrogenophaga sp. A37 | reverse complement strand
GGCGGCAGCAGCGGCGGGGGTGGCTTCAGCTCGGGCGGCGGAGGCAATTTTGGCGGGGGCGGCGCCTCGGGCGGCTGGTGAAACGATGAACAAGTTTTTGCGCATCCTCAAACACCGCTGGCTCGACAGCGCCGACACGCGCCGTCTCATCCCCGACGACATGGCCCAGCGTCTCGCCCAACGTGTCGCGGCGAGCGAGGCACGCCATACAGGCGAGGTCCGCCTGTGTGTGGAAGCGTCGCTGCCGCTGTCGTACCTGTGGCGCCTCGACCGGCGGGACACCAGCGTGGGCACGCTGACGCGAGAGCGCGCCGTGAGCTGGTTCGGGCGCCTGGGTGTGTGGGACACCGAGTGCAACAATGGCGTGCTGATCTACCTGCTGCTGGCCGAACACGCCATCGAGTTCGTGGCTGATCGGGCCTTGAACGAGCACGTGGACCACGCACAGTGGCAAGCCATCGTGGATCGCCTCAGCGCACGGCTTCAAAAAGGCGAGTTTGAAGATGGTTTGACGCAGGCGCTGGAAGAAGTCTCGGCGCTGCTCGTGGCGCACTTCCCGATTGAGACCGAAGGCGTCAGCCCCAACGAGCTGCCCGACAGCGTGGTCAGGGCCTGATACGGTTTTGCATTCAAACGTAGAACAAGGCGCGAAGCCGCAGACAGTGCTACGGCACAGCAAGGCGAAGCAACACAGCTATGCGTTTGAAGGTGAAACCGTATGAGCCCCATCAGGACTTCTTCACGCCCCGTGTAGTGCGGTTGTTCATCACCACCTGAAGCTCCTCCTGCAGGGCTTTGTTCATCTGGGCAAAGGTTCGCAGCTTGCGCGTGGTTTCGCGCAGCCTGTCGGCCATGCGCTTGGAAATGGCCAGCAGCAAGCGGCCACCCACGGCAGGCTCGGCCTTGAGCAAACGCATGAGCGCCGTGCGCGAAAGCACGGCAGCGGCGATGTCGGTGGTGGCGGTACAGGTGGCCGAACGTGGCGATCCATCGAGCACCCCCATCTCGCCGATGAGGTGCCCAGGGCCGATGATGTTGACCACCATGCTGCCCTCGTGGCCGGGCAGTTCGTTCTCCACCGAAATGTCGCCCTCCAGAACCAGCAGCATGTAATCGTTGCGTTTGAGCTCACCCTCATGGATGAAAACGGTGCCTGCCTTGATCCGATGGGGACGCATGTAGGTGACCACACGCGTGGCGTCCGCTAGCGTCAGGTCGTCCAGCGCGGACGGCGTCACCAACAAACGGGCCGCCACCTCCTCCGGCGCCAGTTCGGGGCTTTCAAATATCGAGGTCATCGGTTTTTTCATCCGGCGTGTTCACCTGCGATCCATGATCCCACCCACCACCAGAGGACGCCACGCCTTGACGAAAAAAAGCCGGCATGTGCCGGCTTTTTCATGAAACGCGCGTGGGCATGTCACTTTTTCTGACGGTACTTGCGCAGCGCCGCAATCTGGGCCGCCATGACCGCCAGCTCCGACGTGGCCTTGGCCAGGTCGATGTCGCTCTTGGCGTTCTTGACCGCTTCTTCGGCGTGCTTGCGGGCATCGGTGGCCTTGGCTTCGTCCAGGTCCTTGCCACGGATGGCGGTGTCTGACAGCACGGTGATGCAGTGGGGCTGCACTTCCAGGATGCCACCGGCCACGAACACGAACTCTTCGCCACCGTCGGCTTTTTCGATGCGCACGGCACCGGGCTTGATGCGGGTGATCAGCGGGATGTGACCGGGCAGAATGCCCAGTTCACCGGCTTCACCCGGCAGGGCCACGAACTTGGCTTCACCGGAGAAGATGGACTCTTCGGCGCTGACCACATCGACGTGGATGGTGCTCATAGTTACTCCAGGGGAAAAGTGAAAAAGGGTTCAGCGATGGGGACCGGTTGCGCGGTCCCGATTCAACGCTTAGGCGACCTTCTTCGCTTTCTCAAAAGCTTCGTCAATGGTGCCGACCATGTAGAAGGCCTGCTCCGGCAGGTGATCGCACTCGCCGGCGGTGATCATCTTGAAACCACGGATGGTTTCCGACAGCGGCACGTATTTGCCGGGCGAGCCGGTGAACACTTCAGCGACGTGGAACGGCTGGCTCAGGAAACGCTGGATCTTGCGCGCGCGGGCCACAGCCAGCTTGTCTTCGGGAGCCAGTTCGTCCATGCCCAGAATGGCGATGATGTCGCGCAGTTCTTTGTAGCGCTGCAGCGTGTTCTGCACCGAGCGGGCGGTTTCGTAGTGGTCTTGGCCCACGACCAGCGGGTCGAGCTGGCGGCTGGTGGAGTCCAGCGGGTCCACGGCTGGGTAGATACCCAGAGAAGCGATGTCACGCGACAGCACCACGGTGGAATCTAGGTGGGCGAAGGTGGTGGCGGGCGACGGGTCGGTCAAGTCATCGGCAGGCACGTAAACGGCCTGGATGGAGGTGATCGAGCCGACCTTGGTGGAGGTGATGCGCTCTTGCAGACGGCCCATTTCTTCGGCCAGCGTTGGCTGGTAGCCCACGGCGGAAGGCATGCGGCCCAGCAGGGCGGACACTTCGGTACCGGCCAGCGTGAAACGGTAAATGTTGTCCACGAAGAACAGCACGTCACGGCCTTCGTCACGGAAGGACTCGGCGATGGTCAGACCGGTCAGGGCCACGCGCAGACGGTTGCCCGGGGGTTCGTTCATCTGGCCGTAGACCATGGCCACTTTGGAGTTGGGCAGGTTCTCAAGGTCCACCACCTTGGAGTCGGCCATTTCGTGGTAGAAGTCGTTGCCTTCGCGGGTACGTTCACCCACACCGGCGAACACCGACAGACCGCTGTGTGCCTTGGCGATGTTGTTGATGAGTTCCATCATGTTCACGGTCTTGCCCACGCCGGCGCCACCGAACAGACCCACCTTGCCACCTTTGGCGAACGGGCAGATCAGGTCAATCACCTTGATGCCGGTTTCCAGCAGCTCTTGCGAGGGGCTGAGTTCGTCGTAGGCCGGGGCCTTGCGGTGGATAGAAGCGGTCAAGGTCTGGTCCACCGGGCCGCGCTCGTCGATGGGCGTGCCGAGCACGTCCATGATGCGGCCGAGAGTGGCCTTGCCCACGGGCACCATGATGGGTTCTGCGGTGTTGGTCACCAGCATGCCGCGGCGCAGGCCGTCGGACGAGCCCAGCGCAATCGTGCGCACCACACCGTCGCCCAGCTGTTGCTGAACTTCCAGCGTCAGGGCCGAGCCCTCCATTTTCAGGGCGTCATAAATGTGGGGCATCTGGTTGCGCGGAAATTCCACGTCAACCACGGCGCCGATACATTGGACGATCTTGCCTTGTACTTGAGACATGATGGATACCTTTTAAATTCTCTGGATTCTGTTGAACGGCTGCTTCAGACCGCTGCGGCGCCTGCGACGATTTCCGAAAGTTCTTTCGTGATCGCGGCTTGACGGGTCTTGTTGTAGACCAGCTTGAGTTCGCCGATGACGCTGCCGGCGTTGTCGGTGGCGGCCTTCATGGCCACCATGCGCGCCGACTGCTCGGAGGCCATGTTTTCAGCCACTGCCTGGTAGACCTGGGCTTCCACATAACGCAGCAGCAGCTCGTCAATCACGGCAGGTGCGTCGGGTTCATAGATGTAATCCCAGTCGCGTCCGCCAGCGCCGTCCTGCAAGGTGCCCGCATTCAACGGCAGCAACTGCTCGGTCACGGCTTCCTGCTTCATTGTGTTGATGAACCGGGTGTAACACAGGTAGACCGCGTTGATCCGGCCTTCGGTGTACGCGTCGAGCAGCGTCTTCACGGGACCGATCAGCTTGTCCAGATGGGGCGTGTCGCCCAGTCCGGTTGCGCTGGACACCACCTTGGCGTTGATGCGGTTGAGGAAACCGAGACCCTTGTTGCCAATGGCCACGGCCTCGGCACCCACGCCTTTGGCCTGCAAATCCTTGAGCTGGGTCGTCAGCGCCCGCAGCACGTTGGTGTTCATGCCACCGCACAGACCCTTGTCGGTCGTCACGACGACAAAACCAGCGGTCTTGGCATCGTTGACCTTCATGAAGGCGTGCGTGTACTCGGGGTTAGCGCGACTCAGGTTGCCGGTGATCTGGCGCACCTTTTCCGCGTAAGGCCGAGCCGCACGCATGCGGTCCTGCGCCTTGCGCATTTTGGAGGCGGCGACCATCTCCATGGCTTTGGTGATCTTCTTGGTGTTCTCCACCGATTTGATCTTGCCGCGTATTTCCTTGCCTGCTGCCATTGCTGCTCCTTTATCGGGTCAATGGGCCGGTTCAGTACGTGCCGGTTTTCTTGAACTCGGCAATGGCGGCGGCCAGCTGGGCTTCAGCATCCTTGTCCATGGCCTTGTCGTTTTCCAGCTTGGCCAGCAGGGCCGCGTACTTGTCCTTGAGGTGGGCGTGCATGCCGGCTTCGAAGGGCAGCACCTGCTTGATCTCGATGTCGTCGAGGTAGCCCTTGTTCACGGCAAACAGCGTGGAGGCCATCAAGGCGATGGACTGCGGGCTGTACTGGGCCTGCTTCAAGAGTTCGGTCACGCGGGCACCGCGGTCCAGCTGCTTGCGGGTGGCTTCGTCCAGATCGGAAGCGAACTGCGCGAACGCAGCCAGTTCACGGTACTGGGCTAGGTCGGTACGGATACCGCCGGACAGGCTCTTGATCAGCTTGGTCTGGGCAGCACCACCGACGCGCGACACCGAAATACCGGCGTTGATGGCGGGGCGGACACCGGCGTTGAACAGGCTGGTTTCCAGGAAGATCTGGCCGTCGGTGATCGAGATCACGTTGGTCGGAACGAAAGCGGACACGTCGCCGGCTTGCGTTTCAATGATGGGCAGTGCGGTCAGCGAACCGGTCTTGCCTTTGACTTCACCCTTGGTGAAGGCTTCGACGTAGTCGGCGTTCACGCGGGCAGCGCGCTCCAGCAGACGGCTGTGGAGATAGAACACGTCGCCGGGATAGGCTTCGCGGCCTGGTGGGCGGCGCAGCAGCAGCGACACCTGGCGGTAGGCCACAGCCTGCTTGGACAGGTCGTCGTACACGATCAGCGCATCTTGGCCGCGGTCGCGGAAGTACTCGCCCATGGTGCAGCCGGAGTAGGCCGACAGGTACTGCATGGCAGCGGATTCAGAGGCCGAAGCGGCCACGACGATGGTGTAGTCCATCGCTCCGGCTTGCTCCAGGGCACGCACCACGTTTTTGATCGACGAGGCCTTCTGGCCAATCGCGACATAAACGCAGGTCATGTTCTGACCCTTCTGGTTGATGATGGCGTCGATGGCCACGGCCGTTTTACCGGTCTGACGGTCGCCAATGATCAGTTCGCGCTGACCACGGCCGACGGGCACCATCGAGTCGATCGACTTCAGACCGGTCTGCACCGGCTGGTCCACCGATTTGCGGGCGATCACGCCCGGAGCCACTTTTTCGATCACGTCGGTCATCTTGGCGTTGATCGGGCCTTTGCCGTCGATCGGAGCGCCCAGGGCGTTGACCACGCGGCCGATCAGCTCGGGGCCGACCGGCACTTCCAGAATGCGGCCCGTGCACTTGACGGTCTCGCCTTCGGAGATGTGTTCGTATTCACCCAGAATCACGGCGCCAACTGAGTCGCGCTCGAGATTCAGGGCCAGACCGAAGGAGGGCACGCCATCCTTGTTGGCCGGGAATTCCAGCATTTCGCCCTGCATCACATCGGACAGGCCGTGCACGCGGACGATACCGTCGGTCACCGACACCACGGTGCCCTGGTTGCGCACATCACTCGATGCGCCCAGACCCTCGATGCGGGACTTGATCAGTTCAGAGATTTCGGCGGGATTGAGTTGCATGACTCTTTCCTTCTTTCGTTAAATGGGATGAGGGCGCGCCCGGGATTCGACCAACGGGCTTCAAGCCGTTAGCGCAACTTTCATTTGTTCCAGGCGGGCTTTGACCGAGGTGTCGAGCACCTCGTCACCCACCACCACGCGAACGCCACCGATCAGGTCGGGCTGGAGCTCAACCTTCAGGTTGAGCTTGCGTCCAAAGCGTTTTTCCAGCACACCCGAAAGATCGGCCAGCGCAGCGCCGTCCATCTCGAAGGCGCTGTGGACCACAGCGTCGGAACTGCCTTGCTGGGCGTTTTTCAACGCACGGAACTGCTCGGCGATTTCGGGCAATGCGGCCAGACGACCGTTCTCGATCACGATGCGCAGAAAATTCTGCGCCGGCGTGGGCAAGCTGGTCTTTAGCACACCGGTGATGACACCGAACACCTGCTCGCTGGAAGCCTTGGGGCTGTCGGCGAACTGGCGCAACTGCTCGTTGCTGGCGATGGCTGCCAGCTCGTCAAGCCAGACAGCGGTGCCGGCAGCATCTGCGCCAGCGGCTTTGAACAGCGCGTCCGCGTAAGGACGGGCAATGGTTGCGATTTCGGCCATGGTCTACCTGTGGATGCCTGCTGGGGAAAGCGTGGAGGATCGCGGGATCAGAGTTCGGTCTTCAGGCGACCCAGCAACTCGGCGTGAACACCGGCGTTGACTTCGCGCTTGAGGATCTGCTCGGCACCCTTGACAGCCAGGGAGGCCACTTCTTCGCGCAGCGCTTCACGTGCCTTGACGACCTGAGCTTGTGCTTCCTGGTGAGCGGCAGCCACGATCTTGGCGGCTTCTTCGGTCGCACGCGCCTTGGCCTCTTCGATCACGGTCTGTGCACGGCGCTCGGCGTCGGCCAGACGGATGGCCGACTCGTTGCGCGATTGGCTCAACTCTTCTTCCACGCGCTTGTTGGCGACAGCGAGCTCGGACTTGGCTTTTTCAGCCGAGGCCAGGCCTTCGGAAATCTTCAACGCACGCTCGTCAAGAGCTTTGGCGATGGGTGGCCACACGAAGGTCATCGTGAACCACACCAGGATCGCAAAGACGACGGCCTGCGCGAAGAGGGTTGCATTGATATTCATCGCAACGCCTTTCTGTGTGTTGACAAGGGAGTAGACGTGTTTGCTGCGGCTTCGGCGGCGCTGGTACGACCGGACTCAGCGTCCGACCAACCCTGGCCGCCGCGCACGGCAGCAAGAACCATCAGGCCAGCGTGAAGGGATTGGCGAAAGCGAACAGCAGGGCGATGGCCACGCCGATCAGGAAGGCGGCGTCGATCAGACCGGCCAGCAGGAACATCTTGGTTTGCAGGTCGTTCATCAGCTCAGGCTGACGGGCGCCGGACTCGAGGAACTTGCCGCCCATCATGCCGATGCCAACCGAAGCGCCCAAGGCACCCAGACCGACGATAAGACCGCAAGCCAGTGCGACGAGACCCAGAACGTTTTCCATGATGTTTCCTTTGAGATGGAGAAAAGATTAAAGAGAAAGGGAGAGAGAAAACTCAGCGAACGGGAAACCCGCGCCGCTTAGTGAGCGTCATGCGCCTGCCCGAGGTAAATCAGGGCCAGCATCATGAAAATGAACGCCTGCAAGGTGATGATCAAAATATGGAAGATGGTCCACACCGTGCCTGCGATCACATGTCCGATGAAGAACAGTCCACCGCTGAGCGAGAAGGCGGCAAAACCACCCAGCAACGCAATCAGCATGAACACCAGCTCACCCGCGAACATGTTGCCAAACAACCGCATGCCGTGTGAAACCGTCTTGGCCACGAACTCGATCATTTGCATAGAAAAATTCACCACCCCCAGCAGCAAGGCCGCGATCGGATTTTTGCTGGTGCCGAACGGAGCGGTCACCAGTTCGTGCGACCAGCCACCGATGCCCTTGATCTTGATGTTGTAGAACAGGCAAAGCAACAGCACCGAGATCGACAGACCCAGCGTGGTCGACAGATCGGCGGTGGGCACAACACGGAGATAGGCGTGGTGCGGATCGTGGCCGGTGGCGGAGTAGTACTCGGACCAGAGACGCGGTATCAAGTCGACCGGCAGCATGTCCATGAAGTTCATCATGAAAATCCAGACGAACACCGTCAGCGCAAGAGGTGCCACCAGCTTGCGGCTCTCGGCGTTGTGGATCACCGACTTGGCCTGACCATCCACCATTTCAACCAGTATTTCCACGGCAGCCTGGAAGCGACCCGGCGTGCCGGCCGAAGCCTTGCGCGCGGCGCGCCAGAGCAGGAAACACACGAGGGCGCCGAGCACCACACTGAACACCACGGAGTCCAGGTTGATGATCGAAAAATCCACAATGGATTGCTGCTTTTCACCCGAGTTGTTCAAGTGAACCAGGTGGTGCCGGATGTATTCACCCGGGGTGATTGCGTTACCTTCAGCAGCCATGTTTGTTTGCGTCCATCAACCGATTTATTCAACGACGGGTCTGGATCCAGAATCCAAACCAGTACACCTTCAACACAATCACCAGGCCCGCCACCAGGGCCAGCCAGTTCAGGTCGGGAACGATTCTGGGCGCCGACCACAACATGGCCACCGCCAACAGAATCTTGACCCCCTCCCACAAAACAAAACTCATGAACATCGAGATCACATGCCCCGCCGATCGACGGGACAAAGCACTCGACGTCATACCCCAGGCCATCAAGGCCGTCGGGATCACCACCGAAGCTGCGCCGTACAACACCGAAGAAGCCACCGGAACCGAACGGGTGAACAACCACCCCAACATTCCGGTCACCAGCCCCACCAGCACTTGCACACCGACCAGGCGCCAGGCCGACAACGCGGGCTGACTGCGCCGCCACTGCAACGCTTCTTCATGCGTGAGGGGCTTGAAATCGGGGTCAACCGCCCCATCTTCCCAAGCATCAGAGGTTCGCGACGTCGACCCCACCGTCGGTATTGTCGACATGGCAAATTACTGACAGGTTACAAAGGCATGCGATTTGGCACAGCCGTTGATTATACGTAGAAACCCCATCCTCCCGTCAAGGCACTCCGCGAGCGAGACGGTGCACGCACCAAGGGCGACGGATAATTGCTCTGCATGAACATACCGATGCCGGGCACCACCCCCGACCTTCCGCCACCACTGCCCGAATCGCTGTGCCACCTGATGGCGAGACCATGCGGTTGTGCGACGCCAAGGTCAGCGTGATGGACAGAGGCTTCATTTTTTGCGACGGTGTCTATGAAGTGCTACCTGCCTACGAGGGCCACATTTTTCACATCGAGCATGACATGGCTTGGCTGGACCGCTCGCTCGTCGCGTTGCGCATTCATAACCGCACAGCCATGCCGAGTGGCTGGTCATGGCCCGGCGCGTGATCAACGCACACATGGTGTCCACCGGGGCATCCAAACAATTGGTCTACATCCAGGTCACACGCGGATGTCGCGGCAGGTCAGCGCCGACATGGGCGCGGTCGATACCGTGATGTTTCGCGACGACCACCTCAGCGAGGCAGCATCCAATAACGTGTGGGTGGTCAAGGATGGTGTGGTGATGGGCCCGCCAAAGGACCACCTGTTGCTAGAAGGCATACGCTTCGGTTTAGTCGAAGAAATGTGTCAAACGCATGGCATCCCTTTCGACCTGCGGCGCATCACACGCACCGAACTGGAGGCCGACGAACTGATGTTGTCGTCCGCCACCAAAGAGGTGTTGCCCGTCACCATCCTGGACGGCCACCCCGTGGGCCATGGCGCCACGCGTGGTCGCCCGGGCCCCATCTACAGCCGCCTGTCCGCCGCTTACCAACAAGCCAAGGCCAGTCAGTCGATTTGAGGAGCCTCTATGGACATGCCCCGCGAAATCCCGCCCGAACAATCGCTCATCGAGTACCCCTGCCACTTTCCCATCAAGGTGATGGGCGCCAACGTGGATGGCTACGTCACGGCCATGACCCATGTGGCCAAGGCCTTCGACCCCAGCTTCGATGCCTCAACCATCGAGTTGCGGCCGAGCAAGGCCGGCAACTACATGGGTCTCACGCTGTCGGTGTACGTGACCAGCCGCGAGCAGCTCGATGAGCTGTACCGCACGCTGACCACTCACCCGATGGTCAAGATCGTTCTCTAGACATGCAGATCTGCCACCTCGGTCGGGTGGACTACGCACCCACCTATGACGCCATGGTGGCGTTCACCGAGGCGCGCACCGCCGAAACGTCCGACGAACTCTGGGTCTGTGAGCACCCGCCCGTGTTCACCCAGGGCATCGCGGGTAAAGACGACCACCTGCTCGCGCCGGGCGACATCCCGGTGGTCAGGACCAACCGCGGCGGCCAGGTGACCTACCACGGCCCGGGCCAGGTGGTGGCCTACCCGCTGATTGATCTGCAGCGTGCCGGCTACTTCGTCAAGGAATACGTCTACCGCATCGAAGAGGCGGTGATCCGCACGCTGGACCACTTCGGCGTGACCGGCCACCGCGTGGGCGGTGCGCCAGGCATCTACGTGCGGCTGGACGACCCCGCCAGCCACGCTGTGCTGCCGCAGCGCCCCCAGAAAAAAGTGGAAGGCCAGCAGCCTGCAGCCGATCCACATTTCGGCGGTCTGGGCAAGATCGCCGCCCTGGGCATCAAGGTCAGCCGGCACTGCACCTACCATGGCGTGGCACTCAACGTCGCCATGGACCTTCAACCCTACACGCGCATCAACCCGTGTGGATATGCCGGCCTTCAGACGGTGGACCTTTCTACAATCGGGGTCGCCGTTTCATGGGATGAAGCGGCCCAGGTCCTGAGCCAGAAGCTCGGCGCCACCCTCAGCCCTTGAACGCTCTTGCGCCACCCGCGCCCACGCCATGACCCGCCCCGACACACCACAGGCCGCAGCCGGCTACGACGCCACCGCCAAGCAGAAGAGCCAGGCCAAGACCTCACGCATTCCGATCAAGATCGTGCCGGCCGAGGTGCTGAAGAAGCCCGATTGGATCCGCGTCAAGGCCGGTTCGCCCACCACCCGCTTCTACGAGATCAAGGACGTGCTGCGTGCCAACAAGCTGGTCACCGTCTGCGAAGAGGCGAGTTGCCCCAACATCGGCGAGTGCTTCGGCAAAGGCACGGCCACCTTCATGATCATGGGCGACAAGTGCACGCGCCGCTGCCCGTTCTGTGACGTGGGCCACGGCCGCCCCGACCCGCTGGACCTGAACGAACCCGAGAACCTGGCCAAGACGATTGCCCAGCTCAAACTCAAGTACGTGGTGATCACCAGTGTGGACCGCGATGATTTGCGCGACGGCGGCGCCGGCCATTTCGTGGCCTGCATTCAGAAGACCCGCGAACTGTCACCGGACACGCAGATCGAGGTGCTGGTGCCCGACTTCCGCGGCCGTGACGACCGCGCGCTGGAGATCCTGAAGGCCGCACCACCCGACGTGATGAACCACAACCTGGAGACCGCACCGCGTCTTTACAAGGAAGCGCGCCCGGGGTCGGATTACCAGTTCAGCCTGAACCTGCTCAAGAAGTTCAAGGCCCTGTTCCCGCACGTGCCCACCAAGAGCGGCCTGATGGTGGGCCTGGGCGAGACGGATGAAGAGATCCTGGACGTGATGCGCGACATGCGCGCGCACAACATCGAGATGCTGACCATCGGCCAGTACCTCGCGCCCAGCGGCCACCACCTGCCGGTGCGCCGTTATGTGCACCCGGACACCTTCAAGATGTTCGAGGCCGAGGCCTACAAGATGGGCTTCACCCATGCCGCCGTGGGCGCCATGGTGCGCAGCTCGTACCATGCCGACCAGCAGGCGCACAACGCGCTCAACGCGTCAGCTGGCAAGGTCTGATCGTGCAGTGAACTCAGGCTTTGGCCGGGTTCATCTTGTCCCAGGCCGTGATGGCCTCGGCCGCGTACATCAGCGCTGGTCCACCGCCCATGTACACGCAGACTGCCAGCATTTCCTCCAGCTCGGCGCGGGAACATTCCAGACGGAGCAGTGCCTTCACGTGAAAGCCGATACAGCCCGAGCAGCGCTGCGTCACGCCGATGGCGAGCGCGATCAATTCCTTCTGCTTGGCACTCAGCACGCCGTCGGTGATGGCGGCTTTGGCCAGCGCACCAAAGCCGGCCATGGCTTCAGGCTGGGCCTTTCGAAACGGTGCCAAGCTTTCGTTGATGTCCTGAATCAGGCCACTGTGGTCAAACGTGCTCACGCGATGTCCTTTGAAGAAAAATACCCACCAGAGTATCAAACGTGACCCTGCCCTCTGTCCTTGTCATGGATCAAATGCCACCCCGCACAGACGGCGCAACGGCATGACGGCGAACCTGCTGGCGCTCGGCGCCATCGTCCTGTGGGCGTCGCTCGCCGCGCTGGGCGTGTCGCTCACGCACGTGCCGCCGTTCCTGCTGACAGGGCTGGCGCTGCTCATCGGCAGCCTGATCGCGCTGCCGCTGTCGCGTTTTGATGTGCGCCAGTGGCGCGTGCCCTCCAGCACGCTGGCGCTGGGGGTGTACGGCTTGTTCGGTTTTCACTTTTTGCTCTTCATCGCGCTGCGCCATGCGCCTCCCGTGCAAGCGAACCTGGTGAACTATTTGTGGCCGCTGGGCATCGTGGTCATGGCGCCGCTCTTCCTGCCAGGGGTGTCACTCACCACGCGCCACGTGCTCGCCGCCCTGCTCGGCTTCGCCGGCGCGGCGCTCGCGATCCTCGGGCGCGGCGGTGATGGTGCCCAGGCGGTATGGGCCTGGGGCTACATCCCGGCAGCGGCCTCGGCCTTCATCTGGGCCAGCTACTCGCTGATGACGAAACGCGTCACCGCATTTCCCACCGCCGCCATCGGCAGCTTCGCCCTCGCCTCGGGCCTGCTCTCGCTGCTGTGCCACGCGGCGCTGGAGCCGGTGGTGGCGCTGTCAGCCCGCGACTGGGGCCTGATCGCCGTGCTCGGCCTCGGCCCACTGGGCGGCGCCTTCTTCCTGTGGGATGCGGCGCTCAAACGCGGCGACGCGCGACAAATCGGTGTTCTCAGCTTCCTCACGCCGCTGCTGTCCACCCTCACACTGCTCTGGGTGCGCGGTGAAACACCCAGCGCATCGGTGGCCGTGGCGGCGGTAATGATCATCGGCGCAGCGGTGATGGCGACGCGCCGATAGAGGCCTGGCAAACTGAAGCCATCGGCAGGAAACGGCGAGCGTCGCGTCCGAAGCGCGTGCCCGAACCCAGAACGCGGTGAAACCGGCTCCGCCGAGCCACTCGCGTTGCTTCCTGAAGGTGACGCTCAGCGGCGCGGGGGTACCTAATCCGCCATCAACGCAGCCGGGTCCTCGGCCGCCAGCACCGTCTGCGCCCAGGTGGCGAGCTTGGTGGTGTCGCAGCGCAAGATCTGTTGTTTGACCGCGAGGATCTGCGAAGGATGCATGGAGAAACTGCGCAGGCCCAGGCCGAGCAGCAGGCGCGTCATGGTCACGTCGCCGGCCATTTCCCCACAAACGCTCACCCCTTTGCCCTGCGCACGGCACTGCGAGATGGTGCTCGCCAGCAGGTGCAGCACCGCCGGGTGCACCGGGTCGTAGAGGTGCGACACGGCCTCATCGGCGCGGTCGATGGCCAGCGTGTACTGGATGAGGTCGTTGGTGCCGATGGACAGGAAGTCGAAGTAGCGCAGGAACAGCGGGATCGTCAGCGCCGCGGCGGGCACCTCGATCATCGCGCCCAGCCGCACGGGGCCGTGCACCTGACCGCGCGCATCGAGCTGCGCACGGGCTTTGTCGACCAGCGCCAGGGTCTGGCGGATTTCACTGGCGTGGGCCAGCATGGGAACCAGTAGGTTGATGGGCCCAAACGCGGCGGCCCGCAGAATGGCGCGCAACTGCGCCAGGAACATGGCCGGATCGGCCAGGCTCCATCGGATGGCACGCAAGCCCAGCGCCGGGTTGAGGTGGTCTTCGCCAGCACGCACGGGTGAGCGGTCCAGCGGTTTGTCGGCCCCCACATCCACCGTGCGCACGGTGACCGGCAAGCCCTGCATGCCCTCCACCGCGCGGCGGTAGGCGCTGAACTGCTCTTCTTCGTCGGGCAGCTGGCCGTTGCGACCCATGAAAAGAAACTCGGTGCGGAACAGGCCCACGCCCACGGCGCCGGCCTTGAGCGCGCCGACCGCGTCTTCGGGTTGTTCAATGTTGGCAAGCAGCTCGATCTTCTGCCCGTCGAGCGTGACGGCCGGGGTGTTTTTCAGGCGCGAGAGGCGCTCCCGCTCCACCTCGCCCTGACGCTGCTTGAAGCCGTATTCGGCCAGCAAGATGGGCGAGGGGTCGACCACCACCACGCCGGCATCGCCGTCGATGATGACCCAGTCGTCCTGATTGATCAGGTGGCTGGCCGAGCGCGCGCCAACCACGGCGGGGATGTCCATGCTGCGCGCAACGATGGCGGTGTGACTGGTCTTGCCACCCACGTCGGTGACGAAGCCGGCGAACACGCTCTGCTTGAACTGAAGCATGTCGGCCGGCGAGAGGTCGTGCGCGATCAGCACCAGCGGCACGTCGACCGTGGGGTCGAACAGGGTTTCGCCCTTGCCGGCAGCACCCGCCGGTGCCGGGGCGGCCACGGGCGAGGCCACGCCGCGCATGTAACGCAGCATGCGCTCCACCACCTGCTCCAGATCGGCCTTGCGCTCGCGCAGGTAGGGGTCTTCCATCTCGTCGAACTGGCGCGCGATCACCTCCAGCTGGGTGGTCAACGCCCACTCAGCGTTGTAGTGGCGGTGGGTGATCCAGTGCTTGACACCGCTGGTGAGCTGCTCGTCCTGCAGCAGCATGAGGTGCACGTCGAGCAGGGCGCTGAGTTCGGGGTGGGCGTCGTTGGAGCCCAGCTCACCCAAGCTGCCTTGCACCCGCTCGATTTCTTCGATGACGGCGTTGCGCGCGTGGCGCAGACGCAGGATCTCGGCATCGACCTGATCGGCTTTGACGAAGTAGTGCGCCACGTCCATGCGGCTGGACGCCACGATCACCGCCCGCCCGATGGCAATGCCCCGGGAGACCGCGAGACCGTGGACGGTGAAGCTCATGCCCGCTCCGAGCCGGAACGCCTGAGGTCAATGACCGTTTCGCCGCCGGGCCGCCCCAAGGCGAAACAGCCCCCTCGGGGGGCAGCGACCCGCGCAGCGGCGGAGCGTGGGGGCATCAGCATCACTCTCCCTCGCCGAACTTGTCGTTGATCAGCGCCACGATGGCGTCCATGGCGGCTTGCTCGTCGGCACCGTTGGTTTCGACCTCGACCGAACTGCCCAGGCCGGCGGCCAGCATCATGACGCCCATGATGCTCTTGGCGTTGATGCGACGCTCGCCGCGCGACATCCACACTTCGCAGGTGTGCATGCCCGCCAGTTTGGTGAGTTTGGCCGAAGCGCGGGCATGCAGCCCGAGCTTATTGCTGATGGTCACGGTGGTCTTGATCATGGGTTGTTCTTCTCGCCTGATTTTGGGGTGCGGTCACGGCCACCTGGATCACACCCTGCGTCGCCCCGATCATGGCGCGCGTGATCAGCGCGTCCAGCGACTCGTGCCGGTACGACACGGTGCGCAGCAGCATCGGCAAATTGACACCAGCGATCAGCTTGGACTGCACGCCATCCACCAGCTTTTGTGCCACGTTACAGGGTGTGGCGCCAAACACGTCGGTCACGACCAGGGTGTTGGGCTGGTTCAACTGCCGCATGAGGATGCGTGCCTGGGCCAGCGACTCTTCGGGCGGCGCGTTGGGTTGAACATCCAGGGCCGACACCGCATCAGCGCTGTCGGGAAACACATGCAACACACACTGCCGCAAGGCCGAAGCCAGGGGCGCGTGGGCAATGATGAGGATGCCGTTCATCTCCGGGAGTTTAGCCCCGAGCGCTCGCGGACTGCAGGCGGTATCCGCGCAAAAAGAGGGCGTACGCCCACAAACAACACAGACCGAAGACACCGATGGCGCCGCGAAAGCTGTCCAGGGTGTTCCAACCGATCCGGCCGAAGGCATCGATCAGCAGGCCGATCACCCACTGCACGCTGAACACGCCCGCGAAGATCACCAGGTTGTAGGCCGAGAGCGCACGCCCCGCTGCTTGCGCGGGCAGCGCCAGTGCCACCGCGGGCTGTGACAAGGACACGAAGGTGCTGCAGACGCAGAACGCCGCCCACAGCGGCCAGCCGGCGCCCGCCCCGAGCCAGATGATCGACCCCAGCATCAGAAAGCTCGACGGCAGCCCCCAGGCGATGAGCCGCTCGGCCCGCGGGCCCCGGCGCGCCAGGTGCGGATTGACCACGCCCCAGAGCCAGAACGCCATGAGCATGCACAGGTTGATGCCGAACAGGCCCAGCGCCGACTGCGCTGGCGTGTAGCCGGCCACTTTCACCATCCACGGTCCGGCCCACAGCGTCTGCACCGCGACCATGCCGCCGTAGTTGAAGAAGCCGATCGGCAGCATCTGGCGGAAGTAGGGATGGCGCCAGATGTCGCGGTACCCCACCGGGGGTGAGACAGACGCAGGGGCATCCGCCGCCTTCCGCCAGGCCGGCACCATCGCGGCCAGCCCGAGCATCGACACCAGCACCAGCGCCGCCAGTCCCCAGAACAGGCCTCGCCAGCCCAGCACCGGCATCAGCCACTGCACCGGCAGCGTGGAGGCCACCATGCCCAGCGAGCCCGTCATCAGCATCCAGGAGTTCGCCCGCATCTGCGTGGCCGGCGGCAGCCAGCGCCGGTATCCCGTGAGCGGTGCCATGAGGCAGGCACTCACGCCCATGCCCGTCAGGACGCGCGCGGCCAGCAGGCCGGCGAAGCTGGTGGCCATCGCAAACGCCGCACAGCCCAGCACGGCCACACCGAGAAAGGCGAGGATCACACGGCGCGGGCCGTGACGATCCAGCCAGACGCCCAGCGGCAACTGGGTGAGCGCAAACCCGAAGAAATAGCCGCCCGCCAGCAAGCCCAGGTCGCTGGCAGTGAGCGCGAGCTCGGCGCTGAGCACCGGCGAGAGCGTGGCCGTGACGGCGCGCACCAACGCCGACAGAAAGTAGGCCAGCGCAAACGCCAGAAACACCCACACCGCCTGGCGTGCGCCCAGCCATTCGTTCTCCGTCGGTGCCAATGGCTCGGTGACGTGGCTCATGGGGCCGACAGGCGCAGGCCGGCGAAAAACGGCTCCACCGCCTCGTCCGGCAGCGTCCCGCCGTAGACCGCCGCCTGAAAAACCCGTGATCCCTGGGCGAAGTACGCGGCGCGCGTCTGCACTGGTTGGCCCTGCGGGTCCTGGCCTTGCGCCCTCACCCCCAGCACCGAGGGTGCCCCGGCCACGGTCACGTCCCACTGAGTGGAGGGGTCGTCGGCCAACGTGGGCACCACGCGGATGGACTGCAGGCTCGCACTGCGCCAGGCCGCGAGCGCGGGCGCCACCTGGACGGCGTCGCCCACATCGGCCCAGGCCACCGCAAAGCGCAGGCCCCCGGCTTCGCAGCTGTGCATGTGCAGCTCGGTGGACGTGCCGGCCAGCGGCACCGCTCGCGTGGCGCTCTCGGGTTTGCAGGGCATGAGCGCCAGCAGTGGGGTGCCGTCCAGGCGCAGCTCGCGCCAGTTGAAAGTGGGGCTGCAGGCGCCCAGGGCCAGCAACGCGGTCAGCGCAGCGGCGCGGGAGGAAATCGGCAACGGAGTCTCCGGAAAGACGCGACAGTGTGGCGCCGCCGCGGCGGGCACAATGGCCCGATGAACGCATTGGATGGTATCCGCATACTCGATTTGTCCCGCGTGCTCGCCGGCCCCTGGTGCACCCAGACGCTGGCGGATCTGGGCGCCGACGTGGTGAAGGTGGAGCGCCCGCCCGGTCCCAGTCACCCCGGCGGAGACGACACGCGCGGCTGGGGCCCGCCCTTCCTGCAAGGCCGCGACGGCGCCGACACCGCCGAGGCGGCCTACTACCTCGGCGCCAACCGCAACAAGCGCTCCATCACCTGCGACATCGCGCAGCCCGAAGGCCAGGCGCTGATCCGGGAGCTGGCCGCGAAAGCCGATGTGTTCGTGGAGAACTACAAGGTCGGCGACATGGCGCGTTACGGGCTGAACTTTGCCTCGCTGCACGCCCTCAACCCCAAGCTCGTCTACTGCTCCATCACTGGCTTCGGCCAGACCGGGCCGTACAAAGACCGCGCGGGCTACGACTACGCGATCCAGGGTATGGGCGGGCTCATGAGCGTGACCGGCGAACGCGACGACCTGCCCGGCGGCGGTCCACAGAAGGTGGGCGTGGCGGTGGCCGACCTGTTCACCGGGCTCTACGCCACCGTCGCCATCCAGGCCGCGCTGCGCCACGCCGAACGCACCGGCGAGGGTCAGCACATCGACATGGCCCTGCTCGACACGCAGGTCGCCATGCTCGCCAACCTGGGCGCCAACTACCTGGTGCGCGGCCGCGAGGACGGCCAGGTGCCCGGCCGAGCGGGCAACGCGCACGTCAACATCGTGCCGTACCAGGTGTTTGAAGTGGCGCCGGACGCGCAGGGCCAGGTGCAACATGTCATCCTGGCCGTGGGCAACGACAGCCAGTTCGCCAAGTTCTGCGAGGTGGCAGGCTGCCCTGAGCTGGCGGCGGACGAGCGCTTCGCCCGCAACCAGAACCGCGTGCGCCACCGAGACGTGCTGGTGCCGCTGCTAGAAGCGATCATGAAAACCCGCAGCAAGGCCGAATGGCTGGCCGCGTTGGAAGCCGCCAAGGTGCCCGGCGGCCCGATCAACAACCTGGCCGAGGTGTTTGCCGACCCCCAGGTGCAAGCGCGCGACATGGTGCAGACCTGGCAGCACCCACTGGCCGACGCGGTGGACCTGGTCGCCAGCCCACTCAAGCTCAGCGCCACGCCCGTGCGCAGCGACCTGCCACCGCCCCTGCTGGGGGAACACACCTCGGAGGTGCTGGCCGACTGGCTGGGCGCCGGTGAAATCCGGTTGGCAGAACTCCGGGGACGCGGTATCGTCTGATTTACATCAGCATCCGCTGATATTCAATCAACGAGGACGCCATGGCCCCCGCCACACCAACCGCTCTGCCCACTCCCGCGTCGCTGCGCGGCGCCGCCCAGGCCGCTGCAGCCCTGGGCGAACCTCTGGTGGTGATGACCACACTGGCCGGTTGCCCTTACTGCGACCTGGTGCGCAACCACCACCTGCTGCCCATGCGGCGCGCCGGACAGGTGCAGGCGGTGCAGATCGACACCCGAGACCGCGCCAGCAACCTGCAAGGCTTTCATGGCGAAACCACCACGCCGGCCGAACAGGCCGGGGTGTGGAAGGCACGCTTCACCCCCACGGTGCTGTTTCTGGGCCCGCAAGGCCAGGAGCTGGCCGAGCGCCTGGTGGGGGTGGCGGTGGCTGACTTCTATGGCGAGTACCTGGACACCCGTCTCCAGGAAGCCCGCAAACGGCTTCGTTGACCGGCGTGTTGGCGTCAAAGAGTGAACTCCCGGACAATCGGGTGATCACACACCCCGTGCCCCCCTTCACTGACGCTCCATGACGCCCGATTTTTTCCACCGCCGCCGCTCCCTTACTGTCTTGCTTGTCCTGGCTGGTGCCGGTGTGCTGGGTCTGAGCGGATGTGCCGCCGGCGATGAAGCCCCGGCCTCCAATTTCGTTTTGCTCGACGGCACCACCACCACGACCGAGCAGCTCAAGGGCAAGGTGACGCTGGTGAATTTCTGGGCCACCACCTGCGTGACCTGTGTCAAAGAAATGCCATCGCTGGTGTCCACATTCAACAAGTACCAGGCCAAGGGTTTCGAAACGGTGGCGGTAGCGATGAGCTACGACCAGCCCGCCTGGGTGCTCAACTACGCGCAGACCCGCCAGCTGCCCTTCAAGGTGGCTCTCGACAACACCGGGGACATCGCCAAGAGCTGGGGCGACGTGAAGCTCACGCCCACCACCTACCTTCTGGACAAACAGGGACTCATCGTCAAGCGCTTCGTTGGCGAGCCCGACTTCACCGCCCTGCACAGCCTGATTGAGGAACTGCTGGCGAAAAGTTGAGCCTCGCTGGGTGCGCATGAAGAAGGGGCTGGTGTCGTTGGACACCAGCCCCTTCTTCATTCAGGTGTGCGGTTGACGTGTTGTCTCACTCTTTGCGGTAGGCATCGTGGCAGGCTTTGCAGCTCTTGCCGGCGGCGCCGAACGCGGTTTTGATGGCATCCAGATTGCCCGTTTTGGCGGCGGTGTTGAGTTGAGCCGCAGCAGCCTGCATGTCGTCTGCGCCCTTCTTGAACTTGGCCTGCTCTTCCCAGATTTCCGGCTTGGCTCGGGTTTCACCCTTGTCGGATCCGGCCACGAAACCCGCCCACGGCAGCTTGCTCATGGCTTCAACGATGGCGGCGTTCTCGGCCGCGATCTTGGCGTCAAACGGGGCCTTTTCACTGGCCATGGCACCGATCCGCCCAAAGTGGGCCCCCATCACCGTCATGGCGGCTTTGCGGTACTTGACGGCGTCTTCGGGCTTCTGGAACTGCGCCATGGCCGGCAGCGACAGCATGGAAGCGGCGGCCGCGAGCGTGAACGAAGCAAGCAATTTCATGGAGACTCCTGAACAGAAAAGTTGGTTTTCGAGCAAGGTAGCCGTGGGAGCTACCCGAGCGTGAGTTGATGACGTGGGAAAAAGTTCCGCAGGAACCGAAGTCCGTGTATCTTCTCTACCGATCTTTCAACCGCTTCTGGATACCCGCCACATGCACGTCGTTCGCGTCTGGGACCTGCCCACCCGACTCTTCCACTGGGCTCTGGTGGTCTGCTTCATCGGTTCGATCGTCACCGCCAACGTGGGTGGCAACTGGATGAACTGGCACCTCCGGCTGGGCTACACGGTACTGAGCCTGCTGCTGTTCCGACTGGTCTGGGGCTTCGTAGGGGGTCACTGGTCACGCTTCAGCAACTTCGTCTATGGACCGTCCACGGTGTTGGCTTATCTGCGAGGCCATGCCAAACCAGAACACCAAATCGGTCACAACCCGCTGGGCATGCTGTCGGTGCTTGCGCTGCTGTTCATCCTGCTGGCCCAGGTCGGCACGGGTTTGATCGCCGACGACGAGATTGCCTTCACCGGCCCACTGGTGCGCTTCGTGTCGGGGGAGACCATCAGCGATGCCACCAGTTACCACAAGAACGTCGGCAAGTTCATCGTGCTCGCGCTGGTGGTGATTCACCTGCTGGCCATTGCCTTCTACAAACTCGTGAAGAAAGACAACCTGGTGCGACCCATGGTGATCGGTGACAAGGAAGTCAGCTTCCCCGCGCCCAGTGCCCACGACACTGCGGGTTCCCGCATCGCCGCTCTGGTGGTGTTTGGCCTGTGCGCGGCAGCGGTGTACGGTCTGGTCAGCCTGGGCAACATGAGCGCGTGACCGTTTTCGATGCTGGAGGGCTGTCGTATAGTGCGCCTCTGGACCTTCTTGTCACCCCATGCCAGCCCCCCAACACGCGACCGCGCTGTCCTTGACCCCGGCCCAAACGCCCGAGCAGTTGCTTGCCGTTCGCCACTTGTTTCAGGACTACCAGACCGATCTGGGCATCGACCTGTGCTTTCAGGGCTTTGAACAGGAACTGAACGAACTGCCCGGCGCCTATGTTGAACCCTCCGGGGCACTGCTGCTGGCCACTGTCGACGGCCAACCTGCCGGCTGCTGCGCTTTCAGGCCCTTGATCAACAGCGACCACTTGAACGCCTGCGAGATGAAGCGCCTTTTTGTGCGCAACGGCTACCGAGGTTTGGGTCTGGGGCGCCAACTGGTGGAGGCCATCATTGAACTGGCCCAGCGTGCCGGCTACACCACCATGCTGCTGGACACCCTGAGCGACATGGAGTCAGCCCGGGCGCTCTACCAGGAGGTGGGCTTCGTCGAGACCGAGCCCTATTACCACAACCCCATTCCCGGCGCGCACTACCTCAAGCTCAGCCTCTGACCTCCGTTCAACACCAAACAGAAGGGGCGGTGTGGTCCATCACACCGCCCCTTCTGTTTGGGAATCAGGCCTGAAAATCAGGCGCCTGCGCTGGCCTGTGTCACCAAGGTGGCGGCATCGCTCACCTCGAACTTACCTGGGCCTTCGATGTTGAGCGTCTTGACCACGCCATCCTTGACAAGCATCGAATAGCGGTTACTGCGCAAGCCCAGGCCCTTGCCGGTGAGGTCCAACGTCAGGCCAGTGGCCTTGGCGAATGCAGCGTCGCCATCGGCCAACATGCGCACCTTGTCGCCGGTCTTCTGGTCACGCGCCCAGGCACCCATCACGAACGCGTCGTTGACGCTCAGACACCAGATCTCGTCGACGCCTGCGGCCTTGAAGGCCTCGTGCTGCTCGACAAAACCGGGCACGTGCTTGGCCGAGCACGTTGGCGTGAACGCACCGGGCAGGGCAAACAGCGCAATCGTCTTGCCGGCGCTGGCCTTGATGGTGTCCACCGGGTTCGGGCCGATGCTGCAGCCACCGCCTTCAACCTCGATGTATTCCATCAGCGTGGCCGCCGGGATCTTGTCGCCAACCTGAATCATGTGTTGCTCCTCGTGTGATGGCCCGCAGGCCGTTGTCGTGAGCCCCTTGAAAACCGGGGGCCAGAAAAGAAAAAAGCGACCGAATTGTCGGTCGCTTTTCAGATCCACGCTGCGAGCAGCGGGAACAGGCTTACACCAGCTCGGCTTTTTGCACCAAGCGGGTGGCCACCCAGTTTTTCGTCTTCGACAGCGGACGGCTCTCGGAGATTTCGATGACGTCGCCCATCTTGTACTCGCCCTTTTCATCATGGGCGTGGTACTTGCTGGACTTCGCAACGATCTTGTCGTAGAGCTCGTGCTTGACGCGACGCTCCACCAGAACCGTCACGGTTTTGGTGCGCTTGTCGCTCACGACCTTGCCGATCAAGGTGCGCTTGAGGGATGTTTTAGCTTCCGTCATGGGTTCGCTCCTTATTTGGCCGCAGCAGCACGCTGCTTCTCGGCCAGAATCGTCTTGGCACGGGCAATGGAACGACGGGTGTCGCCCAACGTGGCGTTGTTGTTGAGTTGTTGCGTGGCTTTCTGCATGCGAAGACCGAAATGGGCCTTCTGCAGAGACTTCACTTCGGCTTCGAGGCCGGCCACATCCTTTTGGCGCAGTTCAGCAGTTTTCATCTATGTTCTCCTGAATCACTGACCCAACATGCGCGTCACGAACGTGGTGCGCAGGGGAAGTTTGGCGGCGGCCAGCGTGAAGGCTTCACGAGCCAACTCTTCGGTCACACCCACGATTTCGTAGAGCACCTTGCCGGGCTGAATTTCAGCCACGTAGTACTCCACCGAACCCTTGCCGTTGCCCATGCGGACTTCGGCAGGCTTCTGGGAAATCGGCTTGTCTGGGAACACGCGGATCCAGATGCGGCCGCCACGCTTCACGTGACGGGAAATCGCACGGCGTGCGGCTTCGATCTGGCGGGCCGTCAGACGGCCACGGTCGGTGGACTTCAGACCGAAGTCACCAAAAGCCACCGTCGCGCCACTGGTGGCGACGCCGGTATTGCGGCCTTTTTGCTCTTTACGGTACTTGCGGCGAGCGGGTTGCAGCATGTTTATTCTCCTTTACCGTCCGCAGGTGCCCCTGCGGGTGCGTCTTTGCGAACGCGCTTAACGGCGGGTTTGTCGGTGCCTGCAGTGGCTTCGGCAGGCTTGTCGCTGCCATCGGCCGGTGCGGCATTGGCGCCAGGGCGGCGAACCGCAGCGCGGGCAGGAGGACCTGCTGGACGCTCACGGCGCGGACCGCGCGGACGACGGTCTTCTTCGGAACGCGGTGCTTCGGCGGCCACGGGCGCATCGTTGCGGCCCAGGGTGTCGCCCTTGTAGACCCAGACCTTGACACCGATGATGCCGTAGGTGGTCTTGGCTTCGGACGTGCCGTAGTCGATATCAGCGCGCAGGGTGTGAAGCGGCACGCGGCCTTCGCGATACCACTCGCAGCGGGCGATCTCGATACCGTTCAGACGACCGGACGACATGATCTTGATGCCCAGGGCACCCAGACGCATGGCGTTCTGCATCGCACGCTTCATGGCGCGGCGGAACATGATCCGTTTTTCGAGCTGCTGCGTGATGGAGTCGGCGATCAGCTTGGCATCGATTTCAGGCTTGCGCACTTCTTCGATGTTCACTGCAACCGGCACACCCAGCTTGGCGGCCAGGTCTTTCTTCAGCTTCTCGATGTCCTCGCCCTTCTTGCCGATCACCACGCCCGGCCGTGCCGAGTAGATGGTGATGCGGGCGTTCTTGGCGGGGCGCTCGATCACGACGCGCGACACGGCGGCGTTCTTCAGCTTGCCCTTGAGGTACTCGCGCACCTTGATGTCTTCGGCCAGCATGCCGGCGAAGTCACGGTTGCTTGCGTACCAGCGGCTGGCCCAGTTGCGGGAAACTGCGAGGCGGAACCCGGTGGGGTTGATTTTCTGTCCCATATTCCTGTGACCTCTTCAGTTGCCAACTGTCACATAGATGTGACAGGTGGGTTTGCTGATACGGTTGCCACGGCCTTTGGCGCGGGCCGAAAAACGCTTGAGTGTGGTGCCTTGTTCGACGTAGATCGTTTTCACGAACAGTTCATCGATGTCGGCGCCGTCGTTGTGCTCGGCGTTGGCGATCGCGGAATCAAGCGCCTTCTTGACGATGCCAGCAGCCTTCTTCTGCGTGAAGGCCAGGATGTTCAAGGCTTGGTCGACTTTCTTGCCGCGAATCAGGTCAGCAACCAATCGGCCTTTGTCAACCGACAGGCGCACGCCGCGAACGACAGAGCTAGTTTCTGTGGTCATGGTGGTTCCTTACTTCTTGGCTTTTTTGTCGGCCGGGTGGCCTTTGAACGTGCGCGTCAGCGAAAACTCGCCGAGCTTGTGACCCACCATTTGATCGGTGATGTACACAGGCACGTGCTGCTTGCCGTTGTGCACAGCGATCGTCAGGCCGATGAACTCGGGCAGGATCATTGAGCGACGCGACCAGGTCTTGACGGGCTTTTTGTCCTTGGTGGACACGGCCTTCTCCACTTTGGCCATCAGGTGATGGTCAATGAAGGGGCCTTTTTTGAGTGAGCGAGTCATGTTGTCAACCCTTTACTTCTTGCGACGCGAGACGATCATCGACTGCGTGCGGCGGTTGTTGCGGGTGCGATATCCCTTGGTCAGGTTGCCCCACGGATCCACCGGAGCGCGGCCTTCGCCGGTCTTGCCTTCACCACCACCGTGCGGGTGATCGATCGGGTTCATCGCGGTACCGCGAACGGTCGGGCGGATGCCCATGTGACGCTTCACACCGGCCTTGCCCAACTGACGCAGGCTGTGCTCGGTGTTGGACACTTCACCAATGGTGGCGCGGCAGTCCACGTGGACCTTGCGCACTTCGCCGGAACGCATGCGAACCTGGGCGTAGATGCCTTCGCGAGCAAGCAACACCGCCGAAGCGCCAGCGGAACGGGCGATTTGCGCGCCTTTGCCGACCTGCAGTTCGATGCAGTGGATGGTGGAACCCACGGGGATGTTGCGGATCGGCAGGGTGTTGCCGACACGGATCGGCGATTCCGAACCGGACAACAGCGTTGCCCCCACTTCAACGCCACGGGGGGCAATGATGTAGCGACGCTCGCCGTCCGCGTAACACAGCAACGCGATGTGCGCCGTGCGGTTCGGGTCGTACTCAATGCGCTCGACCTTGGCCGGGATGTTGTCCTTGTTGCGACGGAAGTCGACCACGCGGTAGTGGTGCTTGGCACCCCCGCCTTTGTGGCGAACCGTGATGTGACCGTTGTTGTTGCGGCCAGCCTTCTGGTGCTGGGGTTCCAACAGCGGTGCGTAACCGTCACCCTTGTGCAGGTGGTCACGCGTGACCTTCACCATGCCGCGACGGCCTGGTGAGGTGGGTTTCATCTTGATCACTGCCATGATTAAACAGCCTCCCCGCCGAAGTTCAGTTCCTGACCCGGCATCAGCGTCACATAGGCCTTGCGCACGTGGTCACGGCGACCAACGGATTTGCCAAAGCGCTTGGATTTGCCCTTTTGGTTGAGTACCGAGACGCCCTTGACCTGCACCTTGAACATCAGTTCCACAGCGGCCTTGATCTCAGGTTTGGAAGCGTCACGCAGCACCTTGAACAGCACAGCGTTGGATTGCTCAGCGGCTTGTGTGGCCTTTTCCGACACGATCGGTGCCACGAGCACCTGCATCAGACGGCCTTCGTCGTATTTTGTGACGCTCATGCGAACATCTCCTTGAGCTGGTCGATGGCAGCCTTGGTGACGAGCACCTTCTTGTAGTGCACCAGCGACACAGGGTCTGCATAACGGGGCTCGACGACGAGCACGTTGGGCAGGTTGCGCGAAGCCAGGTACAGGTTCTCGTCGACTTCTTCGGCGATCACCAGCACATGGCTCAGGTTCATGGCCTTGAACTTGTCGGCCAGCTGCTTGGTCTTGGGCGAATCCACCTTGATGGAATCGACCACGGCCAGACGGCCTTCACGCACCAGTTGCGAGAAGATGGACGCCATGCCGGCGCGGTACATCTTCTTGTTGAGCTTCTGGGTGAAGTTCTCATCCGGGCTGTTCGGGAAGATACGACCACCGCCGCGCCACAGCGGGGAAGAGGTCATACCAGCGCGGGCGCGGCCCGTGCCTTTTTGCTTGAACGGCTTCTTGGTCGAGTGATGGACCTGCTCACGGTCTTTTTGGGCACGCGTACCTTGACGGGCGTTGGCTTGATAGGCCACCACCAGTTGGTGAATCAGCGCTTCGTTGTAGTCACGACCAAACACGGTCTCAGGCACATCCACATTGGACGAAGCCTGACCCTGGTCGTTCAGGAGTTCAACTTGCATCAGTTAGCTCCCTTGTTGACTTTGGCTTTGATGGCGGGCAGGACGGTCAGAAAACCGCCATTGGAACCCGGCACCGCGCCACGGATCATCAGCAGCTGACGGGCTTCGTCGACACGGAAGATGTCCAGGTTCTGGATGGTCTTGGTCTGATCGCCCATGTGGCCGGTCATTTTCTTGCCCGGGAACACACGACCCGGATCCTGGGCCATGGAGATCGAGCCCGGCACGTTGTGCGAACGGCTGTTGCCGTGCGATGCGCGCTGGGATTTGAAGTTGTGGCGCTTGATGGTGCCAGCGAAGCCTTTACCGATGGAAGTGCCTTGCACATCCACCTTCTGGCCAGCGGCAAACACCACATTGGCAGCGACCACAGCACCGGGTTGGTACTGGGCAGCCACGTCAGCGGCGACACGGAATTCCTGAATGATTTCACCCGCTTCAACACCGGCCTTGGCCAGGTGGCCCGCGATGGGCTTGGTGACGCGGGAGGCACGGCGGGCACCAAAGGTGACCTGCAGCGCATCGTAGCCATCGTTGGCTTGGGTTTTCACTTGCGTCACACGGTTGTTGGACACATCGACCACCGTGACAGGAACTGCATCCCCATCATCGGTGAACAGACGCATCATGCCCACCTTGCGACCCAACAACCCGAGGGAGTTGCTAAGACTCATTGTTTTCTCCGTTCCCGACTTCAATTGGCCGGGGCTGATGGTGTGCCCGCCAGCACCTTGCGGTACCGCTGCGACACGTTGTTAAGGCATACCCGATTGGGTAGCGCCGAAAAACGAAAATCTCTCGGACAAGAAGCCCGAAAGCCCGCCAGTATAACCAGCGGGCTTCTTTTGCGCAAGCCCAGCAGTCGCCGAGCTTGCTGCTCGCATCACTGCAGCTTGATTTCGACGTCCACGCCGGCCGGCAGGTCGAGCTTCATCAGGGCATCAACCGTCTTGTCGGTCGGGTCCACGATGTCCATCAAACGCTGGTGGGTGCGGATTTCCAACTGGTCGCGCGACGTCTTGTTGACGTGCGGCGAACGCAGAATGTCGAAACGTTTCATGCGGGTCGGGAGGGGCACAGGGCCCTTGACGATCGCGCCGGTGCGCTTCGCGGTGTCCACGATCTCGGCAGCCGAGGTGTCGATCAGTTTGTAGTCAAACGCCTTCAGGCGGATGCGGATCTTTTGCTTGGAAGACATGTGTGTGCTCCTTACGCAATGATCTTGGCAACGACACCGGCGCCGACGGTACGACCACCTTCGCGAATGGCGAAGCGCAGACCTTCTTCCATGGCGATGGGGTTGATCAGCTTGACCGTGATCGACACGTTGTCACCCGGCATCACCATCTCTTTGCCTTCAGGCAGCTCGATGGCACCCGTCACGTCCGTCGTGCGGAAGTAGAACTGGGGGCGGTAGTTGT
>NZ_MUNZ01000121.1 GCF_002001205.1 Hydrogenophaga sp. A37 | reverse complement strand
TCCTCGCGCTCAATGCGGCGGTGGAAGCGGCGCGGGCGGGCGAGCAGGGGCGGGGCTTTGCGGTGGTGGCGGCCGAGGTTCGAAGCCTGGCGCAGCGCAGTGCCGAAGCGGCCAAAGAGATCAAGGGCCTGATCGGCACCAGCGTGAACAAGGTGGCAGACGGCACGCGCCTGGTGGCCGAAGCCGGTCACACCATCGGCGAAGTGGTGGCCAACGCGCAACGCGTGGCGGACATCATTGGCGAGATCACCGCCGCCAGCGGCGAGCAGAGCAGCGGCATCGGCCAGGTCAACACCGCCGTGAGCCTTCTCGATCAGATGACCCAGCAGAACGCGGCACTGGTCGAAGAGAGCGCAGCGGCGGCTGAGAGCCTGAAGGACCAGGCCTCCCGCCTGTCTCAGGTGGTGCAGGTGTTCCGCCTGCAGGCCTGACCCGTTTTTTCAACCATCAACCTGATATCACCATGTTGGACCACCTGAGTTTTCGCCAGAAAATCACCGCGCTGGTGCTTTTTGCCGTCGTCGGCATCGCCGTCATCGCCACCCTCTCGGTGTTCCAGTCGCGCCGGCAGATCACCGAAGGCCTGCAGGGCCAGCTGGTCACAGGCGTGCAGTCGGCGCACGCCATCGTGGAGGGCTTTCGTGCCCAGGCTGCCGCCGGCAAGATGACCGAGGCCGAGGCCCAGCGGGCTGCCCAGGATGCCTTGCGCATGTCGCGCTACGGCACCGAGGGCAAGGACTATTACTACATCTGGAGCTTGACGGGCACCGGTGTGATGCACCCGATCAAACCCGAATGGTCCGGTCAGAACATGGTGGGCAAGGTCAAGGACGGCAACGGTGTGGATGTCATCGGGGCCTTGGTCCAGGGGCTGCGCAACAGCGGCAACGGACGCGCCTTTGTGCAGACCAACTTTCCGCGCCCCGGCAGCACCGCGCCGGTGCCCAAGCTGCAGTACGTGATCCAGGTCGACGGCTGGAACTGGATGGTCGGTTCCGGTCTGTACACGGACGACCTCGACCTGCAGGTGCGCCAGGCGCTCCTCACCAACCTTGGGGTGGGGCTGGCGGCGCTGCTCATCATTGGCGGCATCGGCTGGGCGACCCTGCGCAGTGTGACGCGCCAGATCGGTGGCGATCCGGTCGAGGCGGTGGCGGTGATGAAGGACGTGGCAAACGGCAATCTGGCCGTGGAGTTGCGCCACGCGCCCGCCGGCAGCCTGCTGGCGGTGCTGGGTGAGATGGTGTCGTCGCTGCGCCAGACGGTGGGCCAGGTGCGCAACGCCACCGACAGCATCACCACCGCGTCGGTGGAGATCGCCAGTGGCAACCAGGACCTCTCGGCCCGCACCGAACAGGCCGCGTCGAGCCTGCAGGAGACAGCGGCCAGCATGGAAGAGCTCACCAGCACCGTGCGCCACAGCGCCGACGCCGCGCGCACCGCCAACCAGCTGGCCGAATCGGCCGCCAGCATCGCACGCCGCGGCGGCACCGTGGTGGCCGAGGTGGTCACGACCATGGACCAGATCAACCAGAGCAGCCAGAAGATCAGCGAGATCATCGGCGTGATCGACGGCATTGCCTTCCAGACCAACATCCTGGCGCTGAACGCCGCGGTGGAGGCTGCGCGGGCGGGTGAACAGGGCCGCGGCTTTGCGGTGGTGGCGGCCGAGGTGCGCAACCTCGCGCAGCGCAGCGCCGAAGCGGCGAAGGAAATCAAGACACTGATCAGCACCAGCGTGGACAAGGTCGATGCCGGCACGCGCTTGGTGGCCGACGCCGGATCGACCATGAACGAGATCGTGGCCAGCGTGCAGCGGGTGACCGACATCATGGGCGAGATCAGTTCGGCCACGGGCGAGCAGAGCCAGGGCATCGCGCAGGTCAATGTGGCGGTGACGCAGCTCGACCAGATGACACAGCAGAACGCCGCGCTGGTGGAACAGAGCGCCGCGGCCGCGGAAAGCCTGAAAGACCAGGCAGCCAGTCTGGCGCATGTGGTGCGCGTGTTCCGGCTCGAGGGCGCGACGGCTCGGGGCTGAACTCTACCCACCGGCGGCGAGTGAGTGGCCCTTTGACATCTCGTTGTGGCAGGCCTGCCTATACTTGTTGATCGTGGGCCGCCGGGCCCGGCCTGGAGATCAACACCATGAACGCCCGCCTGCCCCTACCGCTGGACCCGTCGGCCTTGCAGGCCCGTGTCGACACCGCGTGGGCGCAGCGCATCGTGCCCGAGCTGGTGCGCTACATCGAGGTGCCGGCCAAGTCACCCATGTTCGACCCCCAGTGGGCCCAGAATGGCCTGCTCGAACGCGTGTTGCAGAGCGCCGCCGACTGGGTGCGCGCGCAGCAGGTGGAGGGCCTCACGCTGGAGATCGTGCGCCTGAACGATGCCCACGGCGTGGCACGCACGCCGGTGCTGTTTTTTGAAGTGCCGGCCAGCGGCGGCCAAGATGGAACGCCAGCACCGGCTTCAGGGCAAACGGTGCTGATGTACGGCCACCTCGACAAACAACCCGAGTTCACCGGCTGGCGCAGCGACCTCGGCCCCTGGACACCCAAGATCGACGACGGCCGCCTCTACGGCCGCGGCGGCGCGGACGATGGCTACGCGGTCTACGCGAGCATCGCCGCCATCCAGGCGCTCAAGGCTCAGGGCGTGGCGCACCCGCGCATCGTCGGCCTGATCGAAACCTGCGAAGAAAGCGGCTCGACCGACTTGCTGCCCTACGTGGACGCGCTGCGCACACGGCTGGGCGATGTGGGCCTGGTGATCTGCCTCGACAGCGGCGCCGGCAACTACGACCAGCTCTGGCTCACCACCAGCCTGCGCGGCATGGCGAGCGGCGTGCTGAAGGTCGAGATCCTCACCGAAGGCATCCACTCGGGCGACGCTTCGGGCCTGGTGCCGTCGAGCTTCCGCATCATGCGGCAGGTGCTCGACCGCCTGGAAGACAGCGCCACCGGTCGCCTGCTGCCCGCCAGCTTTCACTGCGAAGTGCCGGCCGAGCGGCTGGCGCAGGCGCAGGCCACGGCCGCCATCCTGGGCGACGAACTCTACAAACGTTTCCCCTGGGCACACCACGACTGCGGCGGCTCCAGCGTGTTCGCCCTGCCCACCACCACTGACCCGGTGGAGGCCCTGCTCAACCGCACCTGGCGACCCACGCTCAGCGTGACCGGCGCCGACGGGTTCCCCACGCTGCAGAACGCGGGCAACGTGCTGCGCCCTTACACCGCCTTCAAGCTCAGCTTGCGCCTGCCGCCGCTGGTGGATGCTTCGGCCGCCGTGCAGCAACTCAAGGCCCTGCTGGAAGACAACGCGCCCTACCAGGCCCGCGTCACCTTCGAGGGCGAAGGCGCGGCCACCGGCTGGAACGCGCCCAGCACCGCGCCGTGGTTTGAAGACGCGCTGCAGAGCGCGTCGCAGGCGCACTTTGGCGCGGCCTGCGGCACCATCGGCCAGGGCGGCACCATCCCGCTCATGAACATGCTCAGCCAGGGCTTCCCCAAGGCGCAGATGATGGTCTGCGGCGTGCTCGGCCCCAAGAGCAACGCCCACGGCCCCAACGAATTCCTGCACCTCGACTACGCGCGTCGCCTCACCGCATCGGTGGCGCAGGTCATGGCCTGTTTGCCATGAAGCCACGGACATCGAAACGCTGCCCTTTGCTCGCCCTCGCATGATCGATTCAACCCAGTCACCCTTCACCTTGCGCGACGGCCTCAATGTCGCCATCTACGACTGGCCCCTGCCCAGCCGCCAGCGCCCGCGCGCGGTGATCCTGATCGTGCACGGTCTGGGGGAACACGCCTGGCGCTACGACGCGCTGGCGCAGCGCCTGAACGGCTGGGGTTTTGCGGTCAAGGCCTACGACCAGCGGGGACACGGCGAGTCGGGTGGCGATCAGGGGGTGTTGCCCGACGACGATGCGCTGCTCGACGACCTGGCCGAGGTGGTGGACGACACGCGCCGCCACATCGCACAGCCTTGGGCCTGTCCGCTGATCTTGCTGGGGCACAGCATGGGTGGGCTGGTGGCGGCCACCTTCGTCCAGCGCGAGATCGCGCCGGTGGATGGTCTGGTGCTGTCTTCGCCAGCGCTCGACACGGGCATGACCCTGTTCCAGAAAAAACTCACCGGCCTGCTTTACCGTTGGGCACCGAACCTCACGGTGTCCAACGGGCTGGATGCCACCGCCATTTCGCACGACCAGGCGGTGGTGCAGGCCTACCAGCACGACCGCCTGGTGCACAACCGCATCTCGGCCCGGCTCGCGCACTTCATCGACAGCAACGGCCCGCGCGTGGTGGCTGCCGCGCCCAGCTGGACCGTACCGACCTTGTTGATGTTCGCGGGCGACGACCGCTTGGTGCGGCCAGAAGGCAGTCGGGCGTTTGCCGCCGTGTCACCGCCCCAGTGGGTGAGCAGTCGCTGCCTCGACGGCCAGTTTCACGAAATCTTCAACGAGATCGATCCGTCCACCGCTTACGGCACGCTGAGTGGCTGGCTGGACACGTTGAGCTGAACACCCTGGCCGTGTTCGCGCCGCGCGGTCCCGTCTGCTCAGCGCTTGCCGAGCATGCCGCCCAACATGCCGATCAGGTCGCCCGCGTCCAGGCCGTTGCCGCCCCGTTGTCCGCCGCCGAGCAGCGAGCCCAGCGAGCCCATGCCATTGTCGGCGGGCACCTGGCCCTGTGGCGTGAGTTGGTCGATCAGGCCGGGCAGCAGGTCGGCCATGGTGCCGGCGGCCTGTTGCTGGTTGCCGCCGAGCTGCTTGGCGATCATGTCCATCAGGTCCGGGCCGAGGGCGCCGCCCAGAGCATCGGCCGAGACCGGCTGGTTCGCGCCCGTGCCCACCCACGAAGCCGCCGCGTCGCCCAGCCCGCCCTGCTGCAGTTTGCTCAGGATGCCCGAGAGGCCGCCGCTGCTGGTCATCAGCGCGCCCACGATGCCAATCAGCACCTGAGGGTCGATGCCGCCGGCGCTCTGTGCCTGGCCGCTTTGTTGGCCGCCCAGAGCGGCGCCCACCAGTGAATCCAACAGTCCCATGTGAAACCTCTCTCGTGAAATGAACGGCCGGTGCCATCTGGCGCCGGTTCAGGCCGCATTGTGGGCTTGGCGTCGGGCCCACGCAAGCCAGGCCAGCGCCACTCCGGTGAGGGCCACGGGGACCAGAGAACCGATGTTCAGCCACTGCCAGCCCTGGGTGGTGACCAGGGCGCCGGAGGCAAAGGAAGTGACCGCCATGGTGGCAAAAACAAAAAAGTTGATGGCGGCCTGTGCGCGGTCTTTTTCCTCAGGCCTGTAGGCTTGCAGCGACAGTGTGGTGCTGCCGGTGAACAGGAAATTCCAGCCCACGCCGAGGAAGAACAGCGCGATCAGGAACTGCTGCAGCTCCACGCCGGTGAGCGCGATGGCGATGCACAGCGCGTTCAGCACCACGCCCACGCCCATGATGGTGAGCACGCCAAAGCGCTTGATCAGATGGCCGGTGAAGAAGCCCGGCGCGAACATGCCGATGACATGCCATTCCAGCACCAGTGCCGCGTCGTCGAACGCGAAGCCGCAAACCTGCATGGCCAGCGGCGTGGCCGCCATCAACAGGTTCATCACGCCGTAGCCCAGTGCCGCGCCGATGGCCGCGACGATGAAGATGGGCTGGCGCACGATCACCGAGAGCGGGCGCCCGGTGTCGGCGTTGGCCTTCTTGGGCGGCAGCGGCGGAAATTTCAGAAAGGCCATGATGACCATCGACAGCAGCGCCACCGCCGCCAGCGACAGGTAGGCGCCGGCGAACGGCACCTCCAGCAGGTTGCGCGTGCGGCTGGCCAGGTTGGGCCCGGCCACGGCCCCGACCAACCCGCCGGCCAGCACCAGCGACACGGCCTTTTCGCGGAAGTCGGGGGCCGCCAGTTCGGCCGCCGCGAAGCGGTAGAGCTGGCCGTTGGCGCTGTAGTAACCCGCGATCACGGTGGCGGTCACCAGCAGCCAGAAGTTCTTGTCCGCCGCGGCCCAGAAGCAGAGCAAGGCGGAGGCAAACGCCACCAGCAGCCCGATCTGGAACGAGCCCTTGCGCCCGAAGGCGCTCTGCGTGCGCGCCACCAACGGCGTGGACAGCGCGCCGCCCACCACATAGCCCATCACCGGCAGCGTCGCCATCCAGCCCAGCGGCGCGAGCGACAGGCCCACCAAGCCGTTGATGGCAATGAAGACCACGTTGTTGGTCAGGAAGAGGCCTTGCGCGGCGGCCAGCAGCCAGAGGTTTTTGTTCATAAGTCGTTGTTTATACAGCGGGCTGTCCTGGGCGTCAGTCGCTATAGTTCTCGCCGTGTGCCGCGGCCGATGCGCGGTGGCACACCTTCCACGACCCCTGCCTGGAACCGACATGAACGCACCCGCCAGCGACGAAGCCAACAAAACCCTCACCATGGTGATCTATGCGCTCTACGCGTCGTCCATCCTGGTGGGAGTGACGATCCTGGTCGCCATCGTCATGAACTACGTCAAACGCGACGACGTGGCGGGCACCTGGCTGGAGAGCCATTTCCGCTGGCAGATCCGCACCTTCTGGTTCGGACTGCTGTGGAGCGTGCTCGGTGTGCTGAGCCTGGTGGTCGTGGTCGGCTTCGCGGTGCTGTTCGCGAACCTGGTCTGGTTCATCTACCGCATCGTCAAGGGCTGGATCCGCCTGAACGAGGGGCGACCGATGTATTCATAGAAGCACCCCCGTCGCGCTGCGCGCGACCCCCTCAAGGGGGCGGCACTGGCCGTCCGGCAAAGCCGGCCCGGCGGTGCCCTGGGTCAAACCGACACAGCCAGCGCCAGCAAGGCGGCGGTTTCGGCACGCAGCACGCGTGGTCCCAGCGTCACGGGAATGAATCCCGCCGCCCTGGCCTGGGCATCCTCGGTGGGCGACAACCCGCCTTCAGGGCCACTGAGGAAACACACCGCCGCGTCGGCGGACACGCCCGCCAGCACATCGGCCAGGGGCTGTGAACCCTCGGCGAGGGACAACACGCAGCGCAGGGGAGCAACACCGTTGGACCGACCGATCCACGCAGCGAGATCGCTCACCGGTAGCACTTCGGGCACGCGGTTGCCGCCGCACTGCTCGCAGGCGGCCACGGCCACCTGCTGCCAGTGGCCCTGCTTCTTGGTGGCGCGTTCACCCATGAGGCGCAGCACGCTGTGCGCGGTGTGCAGCGGCTGCACGCTGCGCACGCCGAGCTCGGCGGCTTTTTCCACCAGCCAGTCCATGCGGTCGTTGGCGGGCATGCCCAAAGCCAGGTGCACGTGGCGGCCGGCTTCCCGTTCCACCGGCTCGTGGCTGTCCACGCGCACGGCCACGTCGCTGCGGCCCATGCGCAGGATGGTGGCGCTGTGTTCGCCGCCCTCGCCGTTGAAGAGCGTGATCACCCCACCGGGTTGCAGGCGCAGCACCTGGACGTGGCGCGCAGCGGCGGCCGGCAGTTCCAGCTCGGCGCCAATGGTCAGCGGGACGGGGCAATGAAAGCGCGGCATGCGTTGGCGCTCAGACGCGGCCGAAGGCGTAACCCGAGGCGGCCTCGAAGCCTTCGACTTTGTCGATCAGTTGCAGGAACGGCCCGAGCTCGCGGTAGCGGTGCGTGGTGTGTCGGATGTAGTCGATGAAGCGCGGTGCGTCGGCCAGGTACTTAGGCTTGCCGTCGCGCAGCGTGAGGCGCGCGAAGATGCCGGCCACCTTGAGGTGGCGCTGCAGGCCCATCCACTCGACGGCGCGGTAGAAGGCGCCGAAGTCACTGTGCCAGTCTTCAAAGTCCATCAGCCCAGCCTTGCGCGCCTTTTCCCAGTAACGGATGGTGATGTCGATGACGAAGTCTTCGTCCCAGGTGAGGAAGGCGTCGCGCATCAGGCTGGCCACGTCGTAGGTGATGGGGCCATACACCGCGTCCTGGAAATCGAGCACGCCGAGCTGCTGCTGGGGCGTGCGGCCGGGCTTCGCCGCCGGGCCGCCCCAAGGCGAAGCAGCCCCCACGGGGGGCAGCGAATCTCGCGCAGCGGGGAGCGTGGGGGCCTCGTCCCCAGGGATCATCAGATTCCTGGGCATGAAGTCCCGGTGCACGTAGACGCTGGGCGCTGAGAGGCAACGTTTCACGATGCTGTCGAAGGCTTTGCTCAGGGTTTCGGCGTCTTTGCCTTGCAGTGTGGCCTGGCGGTGCTGGGCCAGGTACCAGTCGGGGAACAGTTGCAGCTCGCGGCGCAGCAACGGTTCGTCGTAGGCCGGCAGCACGCCGGGCTTCGAGGCCATTTGCCAGGCCAGCAAGGCGTCGGTGGCCTGCAGGTAACGCGCATGGTTGGCAGCGGGGTTCAGGGGATCGATCTGCTCCATCATGGTCTGCGTGCCCAGGTCCGACAGCAGCATGAAGCCTTGGGGTTCGTCCCAGGCGAGGACCTGCGGCACCAGCAGGCCGGCGTCCCGCATCAGGTCGGCCACGTGCACGAAGGGCTTGCAGTTCTCCTTGTCGGGCGGGGCGTCCATGACGATGCGGCTGTCGCCGTCCACCGTGTCCACGCGCAGATAGCGGCGAAAACTGGCATCGGCCGAGGCCGTGCGCAGTGTGGCGGGCACCAGACCCTGGGTGCTCGCGAGGCCCTGCAGCCAGGCGTTGAAAGCAGCCTCGCGTTGGGGATCGGTCCAGGCGACGGCGGGTGAGGATGGGGTCATGGAGCGGGGTGGTTGGTGCGCGCGGGTGCGCGGTGGCGTGCCGGGGTGACAGGCATAGGATAATGACCGGAGATTCTACAAATCCACTGTTGGCGGTATTGCTCCGCGCACAGTCTGTGGCTCCTCCGTTTCCGTGCGGTCGGGCTGTGTGTCATCAGCATTGAGAGACGGCCGTTTTGCCATACACCGCCTTGAAACCTGCTTCCTCACTACCGAACATTTCTTCGCGCACGCTGCGTGGCGCCCACCGCATTCGGGTCTCGCAACGCGCGTCCTTTGAGCCCACGTCCCTGTCCCGTGCGGTACAGGGCGCCATGGCGGTGCTGGCGCTGGGGGCGGCCTGCGTGCCGGTCTGGGCCCAGGTCGATGCCGCCACCAAGGCGGATTCGACGGGGATCAAGCTGAAGCAGGGCACCTCGCTGCTGCAACAGGTCCCGGTCGAAGTGCGCAAGGACCTGCCGGTTTTTGGCTGGGGTGAAAACATCGAAGGCGAGATGGACGCCATCTCCGTGTTTGAAGGCGGCGCCGAACTGCGCCGGCACGACACCGTGATCAAGGCAGACCGCATCGAGCACGACAAGCGCACCGGCGAAACCAAGGCCAACGGCAACGTGCTGCTCAACCGCAATGGCGACCGCGTGACCGGTCCCGACCTGCAGATCAACGTCAACACCTACGAAGGCTATTTCAATCAGCCCACCTACTCGCTGCTGAAGAACGAAGCCAAGGGCGATGCCCGCCGCATCGACTTTCTGGGCGAAGACAAGATGCTGGTGCACGATGGTCGCTATTCGACCTGCCCGCGCCAGCCAGGCGCCGCCTGGATGCCCGACTGGCTGGTGCGCGCCAGCAGCATCGAACTCGACAAGGTCGAGGATGTCGGTATTGCCAAGTCGGGTGTGATCGAGTTCATGGGAGTGCCAATTCTTGCGGCGCCCATTCTCAGTTTCCCGCTCTCGGACCAACGCAAGACGGGCGCTCTGCCGCCCAGCATCAGCGTGAGCACGCAGAGTGGCGTTGAGCTGTCGACGCCCTACTATTTCAACCTCGCGCCCAACTACGACGCCACGGTCACGCCGACTGTGATGACAAAGCGGGGCCTGGACCTCTCGGGCGAGTTTCGATACCTCCAGCCGCGCTACTCCGGCCTGCTGCGAGCGTCCTATATGCCGTCGGATCAGTTGCGCGACATGGACCGCTGGGCCTATTCCCTGCAACACGGCCAATCGCTGATCTCGTCTCTGGGAGGCGGCAGCGCGCTGGGTCTTCGCGTGAACCTCAACAAGGTGAGCGATGACAACTACTGGCGCGATTTTCCGCGCACCATCACCTCGTTGACCTCCCGTCTGTTGTACAACAATGTGACGGTGGGTTGGAGCAAGGGTCCCTGGTCCACCAGCGCGGGCATGTACCGCTATCAGACGTTGCAGGATGTGAACGCGCCCATCACGCCGCCATACGACCGATTGCCGTCGATGGGCTTCAGCTATCAGCAGGTCAACCAGACGCTGTTTGACACCCCGGGTTGGGACATGTCCTTGAATACCAACTTCACCCGTTTCCAGCGCTCGGTGCTCTCGTCGACGGTGCGCCAGAAGTCGGGCGGCGACCGGTCGCTGGCGGTAGCCAACCTGGCGCGCCGTTTCCAGGCGCCGGGCTGGTATGTGGAGCCCGCTGCCCGCCTGCACATGACCCAGTACCGCACCGACAACGCCACGGGCTCCACCGTGTCCGCCTCGCGCAGCGTTCCCACGCTCAGCCTGGACAGCGGGTTGGTGTTCGAGCGCCCGGCCAACTTCTTCGGCACTGACTACATCCAGACCCTGGAGCCTCGTGCCTTCGCCACCTGGACACCGTTCCGCGACCAGAGCAAGCTGCCCAACTACGACTCGGGTGCGCGTGATTTCAATCTGTCCAGCATGTTCGCCGAGAACGCATTCAGTGGAAACGACCGCATCAGCGACACCCGCGCGGTGACTTTGGGCGTGAGTTCCCGCCTGCTGGACGTGGGCACCGGTGCCGAGGTCGTTCGTCTGGGTGTGGCGCAGCGGGCCTTGCTCGCGGACCAGAGCGTGACCTTGCCCGGCGGGACGCCCGTGACCGAACGCCTGAGCGATACCCTCGTGGCGGCCCGCGTGCAGTGGGATCCGCTGTGGTCGCTTGACACCAACATTCAATACAACACCAAGAGCCGGGAATCGAAGCGCAGCACCATCGGAGGCCGCTACACGCCAGGGCCGTTCAAGGTGCTCAGTGCCGCTTACCGCATACAGCGCGGTGTCAGCGAGCAGCTGGATCTGGGCTGGCAATGGCCCTTGTCGGGCCTGTGGGGCAAGTCGCCCGATGCGATTCCGGGGCGTGCCCTCGGCCCAGGTCAGTGGTACAGCGTGGGACGCCTGAACTACAGCTTGCCTGATCGCAAGATGATCGACCTTGTCGCGGGTTTCGAATACGACGCCGGATGCTGGCTGGGCCGTGTGGTGCTGGAGCGTTTGCAACTCAGCTCCACCACCAACGACCAGCGCATCCTGTTCCAGCTGGAGTTCAATGGGTTCTCGCGCGTGGGGGCCAGTTCATTGCAGAGCATTCAGGCCAACGTGCCCAAGTACCAGTACCTGCGTGAAGAGATCGTCCAGCCCAACCGTTTCGAGCAATATGACTGATCAACGAGTGAGCCGCCGCCGGGGTGGCTTGGCAATGGGTCTGGCCGTGGGCCTTCTGTTGGGTGCTTGGTCTTCGGCCGGTGCGCAAGCCTTGCGTCCCTCGGCCCAGATGCAGCGCCCCGTTCCGGTCGCAGCGCCTGCGACCGGAACGGTTGACTACATCGTGGTGTTGGTCAACTCCGAGCCCGTGACCAACTTCGATGTGCGTCAGCGCCTGTTGCGTGTGGAGCAGCAGCTGACCTCGCAAGGTCAGTCGCTTCCGCCGCGCGGCGAGTTGCTGCCGCAGGTCTTGGAGCAACTGGTGGTTGAGCGTGCTCTGTTGCAGCAGGCCAGTGAATTGGGCATGCGCGTGGACGAAGCGACCTTGTTGCAGGCTGAACAAGCCATCGCGGCGCAAAACCAGTTGGATGTGGAAGCGTTTCGCCGCCGTGTGGTCTCGGAGGGAATGGATCTCAACCGCCTGCGCAACGAGTTGCGCAACCAGGTGTTGTTGCAGCGCTTGCGCGAGCGTGAGGTGGAGGCCCGTGTGCGTGTGAGCGAGGCCGACATCGACAACTTCATCCGGGAACGCAAAAGCACCAACTTAGAGGCCCTGGAAGTCAATCTGGGCCATGTGCTGATTCTGGTGCCTGAGGGCGCCAATCCTGCGCGCGTGATCGAGTTGCAGGCGCGTGCTCAAGGGGTCGCAGACCGGTTGCATGCGGGCGCTGACTTTGCTGAGCAGGCGCGCGTGTATTCCGAGGCGCCAGAGGCTGCCAGCGGCGGGCAGATGGGCTTGCGCTCGGTCGGTCGATTGCCGGAACTCTTTGTGGCGGCCACCCGTTCTTTGCCCACGGGTGGGATTGCCGGTCCTTTGCGCAGCGCCGCCGGATTCCACGTGTTGAAGGTGATCGAGCGACGACAGGCTGCCGCGCCGGGTCTGAGCGTCACTCAGAGCCGTGCACGTCACATCCTCCTGCGTCCCGGGGCTCAGCTCAGTCAGGCCGATGCCTTGGCCCGCCTGACCCAGTACCGTCAGCAGATCGCCAGCGGTCAGGCGAACTTTGAAGCCCTGGCGCGCCAGTACAGCCAGGACGGTTCCGCTCGCGAAGGGGGTGACCTGGGTTGGGTCGGCCCTGGCCAGTTCGTGCCCGAGTTCGAACAAGCGATGAACGCATTGCGCCCCGGGGAGATGTCGCAACCGCTGGTGTCCCGCTTCGGCGTGCACCTGATCCGCTTGGATGAGCGGCGGCAGGCTGTGCTCAGCGACCGCGAGCAGCGCGAGTTGGCACGCGATATGGTGCGTGAGCAGAAGTCGGAAGATGCCTTGAAGGCCTGGAGCGAGGACGTTCGAGGACGTGCCTTCGTCGAACAACGCGAAGCGCCTCAGCTGTGAAGGTCGGCGGTTTTCTGCGGGTTGCCGGATGAAGCATGTTGCCCGCAAGCGGTTTGGCCAGCATTTCTTGACCGACGCCGCCGTGATCGATGGCATCGTCGATGCCATTGCACCTTTGCCCGGCGATGCCATGGTCGAGATCGGCCCCGGCTTGGCCGCACTCACCCAGCCGCTGGTGGAGCGCCTGGGGCGACTCACCGTCATTGAACTCGACCGCGATCTCGCGGTGCGCCTGCGTGCGCACAAGCAGCTGAGCGTGATCGAGTCCGACGTGCTCAAGGTGGACTTCGCAGCCCTGGCGGTCAACATGGGCATGCCGAAACTGCGGGTCGTGGGCAACCTGCCGTACAACATCTCCACGCCCATCCTTTTTCACCTGCTGGACCACGTGAACGTGGTGCAGGACCAGCACTTCATGTTACAAAAAGAAGTGATTGATCGAATGGTGGCGCTCCCTGGCACGGGCGACTACAGCCGACTCTCGGTCATGTTGCAGTGGCGCTATGCGATGGAGAACGTGCTGTTCGTGCCACCCGAGAGCTTCGACCCACCCCCCCGCGTGGACAGCGCCATCGTGCGCATGGTTCCGCTGATCGAGCCGCCGGCCATCGACCTCAAGCTGTACGGTGAACTGGTGCAGACCGCCTTCAGCCAGCGCCGAAAGATCCTTCGCAACACGCTGGGCAAGTGGCTGGACGCGCGTGAATTTGCGGGCAGCTTTGATCTGCAGCGCCGCGCCGAGGAGGTGCCAGTGGCCGAGTACGTGGCACTCGCCCAAATCGTACAGTGATGGCCAACACTCAGGCATGAAAAAGCCGCTGCGATGCAGCGGCTTTTTACCTTTAAGGGCACCGCGGAACCGGCTTTGCCGGGCCGCCAGTGCCGCCGCCCCCTTGAGGGGTGACGCCGCAGGCGGCGCGGGGGTGAGCCAGTTCAGGCCGCAGCCAGCCAGTACCCGGCGTTGAACGGGCTGCTCATGCGCAGCGCCATGGGGCTCACGTCGAGCAACTTGTCGGTTGGCATGGGTTCTTCGTTCTCAACTTCGATCGGCTCTTCGCCTTTGGGAGCACGGGCCACCGAGAACGAATAGAAGCAGCGGAACGGGATCTTGCGGTCGCTCCAGTAATCGGCCGTGTCGCGGAAGATGTCGAGCAGTTGCTCGCGTGCTTCCTTGTCGAACTTGGCGTGTGCCGGGATGTGCTCCAGCACGACGATGAAACCGGTTTGCGGCCCTGACTTGTGGACCAGATCGGTCATGCAGTCATAGAGCGCATCGAAGTTCTTGCCGAAGTGTGAGGGCAGGGTGTACTGGGCCGCGATCAGTTCGAGCACGTCCTGCTTGCTCTGGGCTTTGGCCAAGTTGGCGTACAGGAAGTGGTGCCCCAGCTGATCGGCTGCGGCCTGCAGTTCTTTCACGCCATAGGCGCGAATCGACTGGACGATGTTGGTTCGTACATTACGAAGTGGCGTGTCCATCTCCGCGTCTCTTTCAAAGGTCAAAGTTAAAAATCCACTTGTTTCACCAAGGTCACTGCACAATCAGCCTGAAGCTGCTGTAGTGATCCTCGGTGTAAAAACACGCATCCGGTGTGCGGGGCTTTGGCCCTCCACACACAATTCGTCTCGCCCCCCGGTGGCTCAGCCCCGGAGAAGGCACTGTGTACTCTCTGTAGTAGCCGCGCTTCTGGCTGGGCAACTGTCGTTCGCGATTGCCGAACACCGATCCATCTTTTGTATAACGGAAAGGTCCGCCTTCACGGATCTGCTCCATCACTTCCTGGCCTTGCGGTGGCAGGCTCGACAAGGCCACGGAGGCCACCGAAGAACCGAGAAGCAAGGATGAAGATAAGCCCCTGGCCTGCACCATCTCGGTGCCAAGCGTCGCGAGCAATGCCGTCGTCAGCGCCAGACCACCCACCAGTCTGAGGCGCCATTTTTTGGCCCGGATCGAAAACAGACCCATCGCTTTCCCTGTTTCTCTGATGCCGTCACCCACCTTCAACGCCCGGCAAAATCACCAAAGAATGGGCGGATCGGGGTGGGTTAACCCTGAAATTCAAGCTGCGTAGTGTGCCTGAGGCGTCACAAAAAAGCAAGCTGATGCTGAATATTTAGGCAGGGCGTGCAGGTGATTTTGTGAAAAAAAGTTAGCGCTTGCTTTTTCTCAGAAGCTTATCGAGCAACGTTGGCTTCTGCCACGGTCAAAGCTGTCATGTTGACGATGCGGCGCACGGTGGCGCTGGCTGTGAGAATGTGCACAGGTTTTCCCACGCCGAGCAACATCGGGCCAATGGCAATGCCGCCGCCGGCTGCCGTCTTGAGCAGGTTGTAGGCGATGTTGGCGGCGTCGATGTTGGGGCAGACCAGCAGGTTGGCGTCGCCCTTGAGGGTGGAGCGCGGCATGATCGATTGGCGTGCATCTGCGTCCAGTGCCACATCTCCGTGCATCTCGCCGTCCACCTCCAGCCACGGTGCATTCGCTTGCAGGATGGCGAGCGTGTCGCGCATCTTGATGGCGCTGGGCTGGTTGCTTGAGCCAAAGTTGGAGTGGGAGAGCAGGGCGACCTTGGGCGTGATGCCAAAGCGCAGCATCTTGCGCGCGGCCATCTTGGTGATCTCCGCCAGCTGTTCGGCGGTGGGATCGTAATTGATGTGGGTGTCCACCAGGAACACCTGACGCCCTGGGAGCATGAGCGCGTTCATGGCGGCATAGCAGCTTGCACCCTCCCGTTTGCCGATCACCTGGTCGATGTACTCCAGGTGCAGAGCGGTGTTGCCCCAGGTACCGCAGATCACGCCATCCACGTCCCCCCGGCGCAGCAGCATGGAGCTGATCAGCGTGAGGCGGCGGCGCATCTCGATCTTGGCCAGCTGCTCGGTCACGCCCCGACGCTCCAGGAGCTGGTGGTAGGTCTGCCAGAGATCGCGGTAGCGGTGGTCCTGCTCGACGTTGACGACGTCGTAGTCCAGTTCCTGCTTCAGGCGCAGGCCGAACTTTTCGATGCGCTCGGCAATGATGGCCGGACGGCCAATCAGCGTGGGGCGGGCCAGGCCCTCGTCCACCACGATCTGACAGGCACGCAGCACGCGCTCTTCCTCGCCCTCGGCGTAGGCCACGCGCTTCTTCAGCGCTGTCTTGGCCGCCGCGTAGATCGGCTTCATGATCGTGCCTGACGCGAACACGAAGCTCTGCAGGCGCTGCTTGTATGCCTCCATGTCGGTGATTGGGCGCAGGGCCACACCGCTGTCGGCGGCGGCCTGCGCCACGGCCGGCGCGATCTTCATCATCAAGCGCGGGTCGAAGGGCTTGGGAATCAGGTACTCAGGGCCGAAGGCCAGCTTTTCGCCCGCATAGGCCGCAGCCACCACCTCGCTCTGCTCCGCCTGCGCCAGGTCGGCGATCGCGTGCACCGCGGCGATCTCCATCTCGTCGGTGATGGTCGATGCGCCCGCATCCAGTGCGCCGCGGAAGATGTAGGGGAAACACAGGACGTTGTTGACCTGGTTCGGGTAGTCGGTGCGACCGGTGGCCATGATGGCGTCGTCGCGCACGGCCTTCACGTCTTCGGGCGCGATCTCCGGGTTCGGGTTGGCCAGCGCGAAGATCAGCGGATTCGGCGCCATCTTGGCCACCATGTCTTTCTTCAGCACGCCGCCGGCCGAGAGGCCCAGGAACACGTCGGCACCGGCAATGGCTTCGGAGAGCGTGCGCTGCTCGGTCTTTTGCGCGAAGACGATCTTGTCTTCGTCCATCAACTCGGTGCGACCTTCGTAGACCACACCGGCCAAGTCGGTGACCCAGATGTTTTCACGGGGCAAGCCGAGCTTGACCAGCAGACCCAGGCAGGCCAGGGCGGCGGCGCCCGCGCCCGAGGTCACGAGCTTGACCGACTTGATGTCCTTGCCCACCACCTTCAGGCCGTTCAGGAACGCCGCGCCGACCACGATGGCCGTGCCGTGCTGGTCGTCGTGGAAGACCGGGATCTTCATGCGCTCGCGCAGCTTGCGCTCGACGTAAAAGCAGTCCGGCGCCTTGATGTCTTCGAGGTTGATGCCGCCGAAGGTGGGTTCGAGCGAGGCGATGATGTCGACCAGCTTGTCCGGGTCTTTCTCGTTGATCTCGATGTCGAACACGTCGATGCCCGAGAACTTCTTGAACAGCACGCCCTTGCCTTCCATCACCGGCTTGGCGGCCAACGGCCCGATGTCGCCCAGGCCCAGCACGGCGGTGCCGTTGGTGATGACCGCGACGAGATTGCCGCGGCTGGTGTACTTGAAGGCGTTATTGGGGTCGGCGACGATTTCTTCGCAAGGCGCGGCGACGCCGGGCGAGTAGGCCAGCGCCAGGTCGCGCTGGTTGATGAGCTGCTTGGTGGCCGCGATGGCCACTTTGCCAGGGGTCGGGAACTCGTGGTATTCGAGGGCGGCGCGGCGCAGTTCGGCGCGTTTGATGTCCTGGGCGTGGTCGTTGCTCATGCGGATGTCTCCTGTCGGGTCATTCTGTAATGTGAAAGACGGTTGCGCATTCTAAATCCGCGTCTGGAAAAACCCGGCAGGGTTTTGCTGAAGCTGGGTCTGTTTGCTTTTGACATTTTCAGCAGGAATCTCGATCTGGCAAGCTCGGTTTTCCACAGCAAAAGGCCGCCTCGAGGGCGGCCTTGCCAGAAATAGGTGGTGAAACCGTCAGGCTGGCGCGTGCACCGGATGCTCTGCGGGCTGTTGCCGGCTGAGATGGGCGGTGGGTTGAGAAGGGCGGCACTGCATCCACACCGCCCGGGCACTGGACTCGCATTGACCGCACTGGGTGGCCACGCCCATGTCGATCTGGATGTCGTCAAAGCTCATGCCGCAGCGCGCCGCCTGGGCGATGGCTTTGTCGTTCACTCGGCGGCAGACACAGACGATCATGGTGTGGATGGTCGGGGTTTTGGTGCACGAATGATAATTGATCTCATTCGTTTCACCGCAAACCCGCACGGATCGCGCGGTCTTGTGCCGACGGATGGTCAGCTGGGCTCGCCCATCTGGCTTTGCAGGTAGTTGGGCAGGCCCACTTTGTCGATCAACTCGAGCTGGGTTTCGAGGAAGTCGATGTGTTCTTCGGTGTCGTCGAGGATCTTCATCAGCAGGTCGCGCGAGACGAAGTCGCGCGCCGACTCGCAGTACGCCACGCCGTCTTTGATGGTGGCCTGCGCGCCGCGCTCGAGTTCGAGGTCGCTGGTGAGCATCTCTGGCACGGTCTCGCCAATGTTGAGCTTGCCCAGGTCTTGCAGGTTGGGCAGGCCGTCGAGCATGAAGATGCGGTCCATCAGCCAGTCGGCGTGCTTCATCTCGCCGATGGACTCCGAATACTCCTTCTTGGCCAGCTTGTCCAGGCCCCAGTGCTTGAGCATGCGGTAGTGCACGAAGTACTGGTTGATGGCGGTCAGCTCGTTCTTGAGCTGGGCCTGAAGGTGGCCAATGGCAGTTTGATCGCCTTTCATGGCAGGTCCTTTTCTGTGTGATGAGGGGAGCGAAAGTGCTTCATTGTCCTCATTCTCCAGTCATCCTGCAGCTTGGTTTGAAACTGCTTTTCAAATAAGAATCATTCTCATATAATGACCCTGCACTGACATTCCATTTGCGGAGAAACCCATGCACGACACCGCCTGCGACACCTGCGCAACAGACGACGAAGAGCACATCCTTCCCACGGTCGAGGCCCTCACGGCAGGCACGCTGGCATTGATGACGGGGTACGCCCAGTCCGCCAGCGACTGCCCTCACCGCGGTCTCATGGCCCGCAAGCTGGTGTCCAACCTGTTTTTCCTGTCCGAACACCCCCATGTCTCCCCGCTGATGCGGACCATGCTGGCCAACCTGCGCACGCGCTGGCAGCTGGCCGCAGAAGCCGCACCCACCGCCCGGCCGGACCGGCGGCCCTCGCCGCTGTGGCACGCCGCACCGGACCACGTGCAATGAGCGCCGCCAACGCCCTGCGGGCCACCGAGATCAAGGCCTTCGTGCCCGCCAAAAACTTTGCGCTGTCCAAGCGCTTTTTCACCGACCTGGGCTTCACCCAGCGCTCCGAAGGCGGTGGTGTCGCCTACTTCAGCGTCGATGGCTGCGCCTTCCTGCTGCAGGACTTCTACGAGCAGGCGCTGGCCGACAACCTGGTCATGCACGTGCTGGTGCCGGACGTCGCTGCATGGCGCGCCCACGTGGAGGCGCAGGACCTGGCCGAGCGCTATGGCGTGCGCCTCACGCCGATGGTGGAGCAGCCATGGGGCATCACCGAGTTCGTGCTCATCGATCCCTCGGGCGTGTGCTGGCACATCGGCCAGAACACCCCAGGTTTTCAACCGGTGGGCCGCCTGCCGGACCCGCTTTCATGACGTCGAACCCCGCCCATGTGGCCCACCCGGTCAACCTCACCATGCGCGAACGTCTGGTGCAGATCCGTGCCGAAAAGGCCCTCGGTTCCGCGCCGGCCTGGCTCGGGGCCGGCAAGCGCTGGATGGCCTTTGCGGCGCAGGGTTGCGCCTGCGGATGCGGAGACGCCCCCGACCGGCCCGCTGGCCGCCGCGCGACCCGCCGCTGACGTCGTGCCGGCCCATCCCAAGCCAGCCCGCAGAGCGAAGGTGTCCCCATGAGCATGGTCTTGCGCACACCCGATCTGCCACGCGCCGTGGCAGATTACACCGGCGTGCTGGGCTTCGAATGCCGCCAGCACATTCTGGGCGTGCTGGCGGTGGTGGTGCATGGGCCCTTGCAATTGCAGCTCTGGGCCTGCGGCGCCCGGCCCGGTCGCTGGGAGAAGCCAGATCCCCGCGACAAGGGGTTTACGCCGGGGCACCACAGCGTGGTGGTCACACGCATCCATGCGCTGTACGCCAGCCTGCGCAGCGCCACCTTGCGCGGCGTGCGCACCCACGTTGCGGGCACGCAGCCGCTGCACGCCGGCAGGCTGGACGCCGAAGGCCCCAAGCTGCAGCCCTGGGGCGCCTGGGAGTTTGCGTTCCATGACATCGATGGCCACGTGCTGCACTGCGTGGACTGGGGCCTGCACCACCACCCGGCGGGCCAGATGCTGCTGGACGACGACAGCTTGGACAACGGCGCTTGAGCCGCACACCGGCGATGCTGCCGACGGTGGTGGCGCGTCGCCGCTGATCTTGCTTTTCACCACCACAGGGAGTCCGCACCATGAACATGTCCCCGTCCCCCGAACATCCGCTGTCACTCGTGGGCCTGGTGCCACGTCACGACAACGCCGCAGTGCGCGAACTGCTGCTCGAGCACGGTGCGATGCTGCGCCAGCTGGGTGGCCTGCAGCGGCGCATGGGCGAGGTGCAGCGGGCCGAGCGAGCGCGCAACAACGAGCTGGAGGCGCAGAACCTGCGCCTGCGTGCCGAGCTGGTGGTGCTGCGCACCGGGGTGCTCTGGGGTCTGGGAGCGGGTGTCGTGGTGCGCCGGGCGCGGACGCTGGCGGGCGAGGACCAGCATGCGTTCGACCCGGCCTTGCGTGCGGCGCAGGCCGTGATCTGCCAGACCGGGTGCGTGGGGCACGCGCACCCCTGGCTGGAGGCGGACGGGCAATGCCGCCGCAGCGGCCAGGCCTGCGAACGCCCGGTGGACGAAACACACGCGCTGAGTGCGAGCGATTCGGCACCGCGCTGACACCTTGGCGGCGCTCGCGGGATCAGCTCCGCTCAGGTGAGCCAGCGTTGCCAGTGGTTGTCGAACTGCAGGTGCTGCGGCGCCTGGGGCGCGGCGGGGGCCACGCGCGGTGGTCGGTCGCCCTCGCCCACCACGAGCACGCCTTCGTCGCCGCTCGCCCACCAGGGAGCCGCCGCCGCGCCCGGCGCCGCGGCCAGGGCGTAGGCCGTCTTGTGAGCAAGGCTGTCGGACCAGCGCGCGTCCGCGCTGAACAGGGCCAGCACGTCGGCGCGCGGGCAGCTCACCACAAAACCGCCGCCAGGACGGGCGCAGATGTCGCCGCCGTAGCCGGCCAGCGCGGGCTGCGCCGTCGCGGCGCGCAGGCCCTGCCCGTCCCACACCGCCAGCACCGGCGAGTCGAACCGGGCGGCCTTGTCCGGGTGCTCGGCCTGCAGCGCGATGCCCACCGTGCGCGTCACCGGGTCCCAGGCGAGGTGCCGGATGCTGAGCCAGGGGTTGTCGAGCCGCCACTGGCCGAGCAACGCGCCGGTCTGCGGGTTCAGGGCCACCAGTGACGCGTCCATGCGGCCCAGCGCGCGCTTGGCGCGGCCGGTTTCGGGCAGGGTGGGAATGCCGCCGTTGGCCACCACCAGCGTGCCGGCCGGCCACTCACCCACGGCTTGCGGCAGCGCCAGCAGCGCGTGCGGGTCCATGCCGTGCGTGGACCACTCGGCGGTTTTCTCCAGGCTCTTCGGGTCGCGCTGGCCCAGGCAGCCCAACGCGGTGTCGAGGTCGGTTTCGGTGGTCCAGAGCTGGCGGCCGTCGGCGCTGGCCAGCACATGGCCGTTGAAGCGGCGGTCGTCCGCCGCCCAGTGCCACTGGGCCTTGCCGCTCGCCGGGTGCCAGCGCAGCAGCCAGTCGCCGGGACGGCGCGCCACCGCCAGCACACTGGCGCCCCGCTCCACCAGCAGACCGTGCGCGCGGGTGGGCACCGGCAGCGACCGCTGCACCGACCACTGCCGCGCCCCCACCTCCACCAGCCCGACGCGGTGCTCGTCCGGCGACTGCCAGGCCGCCAGCAAGGTGGTGGAACCCGAAGGTCCGGAAGGCGCCGCCCAGGCGCCTGGCAGCAGGGAGCCGCCCGCAGCGAACAGCATCATCTGACGGCGAGAAAGGCCGGCAACAGACGAGCGCGATGAGGAACTGTGTTCCGAAAAACCCCACGGCTCGCGAATAGAGCTTTGGGGCGGAAGCGCAGCGGAACCGCCCTCCAGCCAACCCAGCGACCGGCGAGCAATGTCTCCACCCGAGAACACCGCGGAACCGGCTTCGCCGGGCCGCAGGTGTTGCCCCCCTGGGGGGGTGACGCCGCAGGCGGCGCGGGGGGGCTCTCTAGTCTCCATCCGCATCCGAGAAGCCCAGCGGCACGTCCAGCGCCGCAGCTACCTCGTTCTGGTACAGCACCGTCACGGCCTTCATGCGCTGGGTCAGGGCCAGCAGCTCGCGCGCGCTGGCCTGGGGCTTGAGCGCGTCCATGCCGACGTTCACTGCGTCCAGCGCCTGGGCCCAGCGCTGGGCCAGGGCCAGTTGCCCCTTGCCCATGAGCAGCGCCTCGATGGGCACCAGCGACTGCCCGGGCTGGGGCGGCTGGGCCAGCTGCGCGGGCGTCAGGCGCGCCTGAGCGCGCAGGCTCTGCCACTGGGCGCGCCAGTCGGCCAGGTTGGTCTCGCGGGTGTGCCGGGGGAATTCGACGGCGCCGCGCCGGCCGGCGGTGCGGTGGCTTTGCAGCGGCTTCTCGATGTGCGCCCAGCGCAGGCGCTCCAGGCCGCCCAGCCACTGGTTGATCCACTCGGCAAAGGCGGTGCCCGTGTCTTCGGGCGACTCGCTCCAGTCTTTGCGGGCCAGCGTGTCCAGCGCGGTCTGCAGCTCGCGCGCCTCGACGGCGATGGCCTGCGCCGCCAGCGTGGCAAAGCGGCACTGCGCCGGGGTCAGCGCGGTGTCCTGCGCCAGCAGTTGTTCCAGCGCCGGGAAGCCCTTGGCGGGCGTGCCCACGCGGTCCATGTCGGCCAGGGTCTGCGGTGCGCGGGCCAGCGCCTGCTGCAGCAGCTGCGGGCGGGAGGGCCAGAAGTCGATCTGCCGCTGCGAGCGCCGCGCCACCAGCGGCCCCACCGCCGGGCTGGACAGCGCCTGCCAGCGCAACAGCGCCTGCTGCCACGCCGTGCGCAGCTCGGCCCGCGGGGCCTGGCCGCTGCAATGCCGCTCGCTGGTGGCGGCGAGGCCCTCGGCGTCGGTCACGAAGGCCTGCGCCAGCGGCGGCAGGTGGTGCGTGTAGATGCCTTGCAGCGCCTGTTCACCGGTGTAGTAGGGCATGGCCAGCACCGGCGTCTGCACCGACGGCGGCGTGGCGGCCGGCGCGCTAGGGCTCTGGGCCTGGGCGGCCCCGGCAGCCAGCAGCAGGCCGGTGGCGATGGCCAGGGCGAGGGGGGTGGCTTTCATCAGAGCGACTCAACAAACTTGACCAGCGCGTCGCGGTCGCGCTTCGAGAACTTGAGCACCTGCTCCTTGGCGCTCAACGCTTCGCCACCGTGCCAGAGCACGGCCTCGAGCACGCCGTTGGCGCGACCGTCGTGCAACAGGCGCTGGTGGCCGTTCACGTCCTTGAACAGGCCCACGCCCCACAGCGGCGGCGTCTTCCACTGGCTGCCGCTGGCGCGGAAATCGGGGCGGCCGTCGGCCAGCTGCGGGCCCATGTCGTGCAGCAGCAGGTCGGTGTAGGGCCAGATGCGCTGGCCGCTCACCCGGGGGCTGGTCAGGCGCGGGAACGGCGCCTCGGCGGTCACGTAGCTCGGGCGGTGGCAGGTGGCGCACTGCGCCTGCGCAAACAGCGCCTGGCCGCGCAACACCTGCGGGTCGTCGGGCTGGCGGCGCGCGGCCGGCGCCAGGGTGGCGGTGTAGAAGATCACGTGGCCGAGCGTCTCGTCGTCGATCTCGGGCACCTCGGCCGTGGCCTGCGCCGAGGGCATCAGGCCGTCGCGGCCGCTGCGCTTGCCGCCGCCGTGCGGCGCGGCCAGGCAGTCGGTTTGCGCGGCTGTGCAGGCCTCGCGCCAGTTGACGCTGCTGGTGATGCCCATGTCGCCGTTGAAGGCGCCCGCGCTCTGGTGCGCGATGCTTCCGGTGTTGGCCTTCCAGCCGAAGCGACCGATCACCTCCTTCTGCGCGAAGGCGTCCCACACCCGGTTGGGCTGGCCCTTGATGGGACCGGGTGCGGCGGCCTGGTCGCTGGCGTTGCGCAGGATCTCTTTTTCAGGGATCGCCTCGATCAGGCCCAGCCCCGCCATGTGCGGAGCGATGCGCGGGCTCACCATCACGTCCTTGGCCATGGGCCCGTAACCGAGGTCGGTGAACGTGTAGACCGGCTGGCGCAGCGAGTAGCGCGTGCCGTCGGCAAATCGCCCGCGAACCGGCGTGCTGCGGATGCGCACCGTGCCCTCGGGCTTCACGCCCTGGATGCCGGCGTTGTTGAACTGGTCGCCGTAGGTCGGCTCGGGCACCACGCCATCGTGCGGCGCGGGTGTGCCGGGCACCGAGAGGCGAAACAGCAGGGCCACGGTGTTGTCGGGCTTGGGGCCGAGGGTCTTGTTCCAGTCCGGCGGCGCGCCGCGCCCGTCCATCACGTGGCAGCCCGCGCAGGAGCGCGCGATGAAGTGCGGGCCCAGGCCGTCGCGCGCGGTGGTGGAGGCCGGGGCCTCGACCCAGTTGCGCTTGAAGAACGAGTTGCCGATGGCAAAGCGCGTGCGCTCGGCGTCGTCCAGGTTGGCCAGCGGGAAAGAAAACGCGTTCTTGCCGGTGGCGTAGACCGTGGCACTGCCCGCGGTCTTCTCACCCAGCGGATCGGGGTCGGTTTCAGCGGTGACCCGCCCATGCAGGGCGAACGCCGTCGCCCCGATGGCGATGGCCCCCATGGCTAGCGTGAACCGCGTGGCTTTGGGCAATGTGGACATGGTGAAAAAGAGAACAGGTTGAAGTAAACACGCCGCAGCGGAGGGCAGCTGACCAGAGCGCGGTGGAACCGGCTTCGCCGGGCCACTCGCGCTGCCCCCTTGAGGGGGTGACGCGCCCTTAGGCGCGGCGCGGGGGTGGGTCAATCCCGGTCAAGGTTCCACGAGCGTGAGCTTGGCGATGCCCACCGCCGAGGCGGATTCCACCAACAGCTTGGATTGCGCGACCAGGCTGGCGACCGTCTTCTCGATGGCCGGGCGGCCGGCCGAGCCCTTGGCGATGGCGCGGTCGAACGGGGCCGGAATGGCCTCGGCACCCGCGACCGACGCGGCCAGCTGGGCGGTGGTCTTCTCGGCCAGGGCCGGGTTCTTGGCGGCCACCAGGTCGCGCACGCTGGGGCCTTGCAGGGTGCTGCCGTCCAGGCGCTTGAACTGGCCCAGCCACACGTTCTGGATGCCCTTGGCGTTGTTCACCACGTCGCGGTGCGTGTTGTCGGAGAAGCACGAGTGTTCGTCTTCCTGGTCCTGCGAGTTCAGCGCCACTTCCATGCGCTCACCCGAGAGTTCACCGCGTGAGAGCGAGCCCAGGCCGACGATGATCTTGCGCACCGATTCCTTGCCGCCCTTCTCGAATTTGGCGCGGTAGTTCTTGGCGTTGGGTTCCCAGGCCTTGACCATGCCGGCCAGGTCTTCGACCAGCAGCTCGGTGGCCACCGTCAGGTACTGCGCGCGGCGCTCGGCGTTCTCGCCCTTGCCTTTGACGTAGTCCTCGAACGGGCGGTTGCCCGGGCCGGTCTCGCTCAGGTCCTGGCCCCAGAGCAGGAACTCGACCGCGTGCCAGCCGGCGCTGATGTTCTCTTCACCGCCGCGCTCGTTGGCCTTGATCAGCGCCGCTTTGGTGATCTTGAGCTTGGTGTTGTTCACGAGGCCGGCCTTGGGTTTGCCGGTCACGTAGTCCACATAGGCCTCGTCCAGCGGCCAGGCGTTGATCTGGCCCTCGGGGCCCTTGTCGTCGTCGATGGGGCCGCCGTAGAAACGGAAGGCCTCGGTCTGGCCGTAGAACTCGCGCGCGCCCAGCCAGGCCTTGCGGGCCTTGTCCAGGCCGTCGGCCGAGGGCGCGGCCACGAAGGCGGCGATGGCGGCCTGCATGTCCTTGGCGCTGGTCAGGGTGTCGGCGTAGGTGGCGTGCACCAGGGCGGCGTATTGCAGGGCCACGGCCTTGTGGTCCACGGCGCTGGCGGCCACCGCGGCGGCGGGTGTGGCGGTCTGGGCGTGGACCGACAGGGTGGTCAGCGCGGTGCTGGCGGTCAGGGCGGCGATCGCCAGGGTCAGGGCTTGCAGTTGCATGGAATTCCTCGTGAAAGTAAATGAGAACGATTCTAGTTTACGACAAGACGGTGTTTTTTGATGTGGATCAAGGATCGGGGCGGCACGCTGTCTGGATCAGATCGGCGCTCAGGCGGAACGCCGGGCCGCCGGCATCGGCGGCCTCCGTCACGACCAGGCCTTTGTGTGTGAAGCACTGCAGCACACGGTAGGTCGTGCTGAACGGCAGCGACGGGCGGCCCTGCCGCAGCGCGGCGTGGATGTCGCGCGCGGTCCTGGGCGCCGGCCCCGTCCGGGCCAGCTCGGTCAGCACCAGCATCCGGGTCTGGGTGCGCGACAGTCGGGCCGCCTGCAAGGCCGCAGCCAGCGCCAGCGGGTTCACCACGGTGATCAGAACTGGGATCGCAGGGCCAGCGAAACGTTGCGCGCTTCGCCTGCGTTCCCGGATGACCATCCGCCGCCGGCCCAGTATTTGGCGTTGAACAGGTTGTAGACGTTGCCGATCAGCGTCCAGTCGTGGCCGCCCATCTTGAGGTCGTGGGTGAAACCGACGCCGACCACCGTGCGGTCGGGAACGGTCAGGTTGTTGGCTTCGCTGGTGTACGACTGGCCAAAGTAGCGCGCGTTGCCATGCAGCTTCAGTCCCTTGACACCGGGCACCTGGTACTGCGCGTGGACGACGAACTGCCATTCCGGGGCGTAGGCCGGGTCATTGCCTTCGACCGCCGCGTTGTCGGCCGAGACCCGGTTGATGGCGCCTTCCAGGTAGATGCCGCTCAGCCCGAGGTTCAGGTGTTTGGTGAACTGGTGGGCGGCCGACAGTTCAAGGCCCTGGTAGGTCACCAGGCCGTCCTGGGTCAGGTAGCGGGCGCCGCTGCGCAGCACGTCCATCTGGTTCGCCTTTTCAATGCGGAACAGCGCGGCGGCGTAGTCAACGCCACCCGAGGCGTGCTTGACCCCAATCTCGTGCTGCTTCGAGACCGTGGCGCCCAGCACCTCGCCCGCGTTCGCGTAGAGCGCATCGACCCGTTGGCCCGGCTCCAGGCCTTCCACGTAGCTGCCATACACGCTGGTCAGCGCGTTGGGCTTGTAAATCAGGGCGAGCGTGGGGCTGGTTTTGCGCGTGGCATAGGCCGAGTCCACCGTTGGGTCGCCGTCCAGGTCTTTCAGCTTGTAGTCGGTGAAGCGCAGGCCGGCGATGGCCTGCCACTGATCGTTGATGTGCAGCGTGTCGCTGGCGAAGGCGTACAGCTGGCGGTTGTCGGCGCTCACGGGCGTCAATGTGAAATCCGGGGTGCGGGTCGTGCGGAAGGTCTGTGGCTGGTGGATGTTGCCGTTGAAGTCGTTCGACCAATACCACTCACCGCCCCAGGCGTCTTTGCTGCGTTGCAGGCCCAGGCCAGCCACCACCTCGTGTTTCACCGCGCCGGTGTTCAACTTGCCCTGCAGCATGGCCTGGGTGAACGCCGTGTCCAGCCGACCGGCGAAGTTGTACGCGTAGCCGGTGTAGTCACCTTGCTGGTTCAGCAGGTCGGCAAAGGCCTTGTTCGACTGGTGGTCCTTGCGCGAGAAACCGAGCTGGTAGGTCAGGTCCCACTGGTCGTCGATCTTCCACTTCAAGCCGGTGGACGCCAGCAGGGTTTTGGTGCGGTAGTACGCGTTGTCGACATTGAAGTCGCCGTAGCGGTAGGTGACGGCGGGCAGCTTGCCGCCGCTGCCCAGCACGTCGTAGTCGCTGAGGTAGAACTGCAGGGGTTCGGCCGTGTTCTTGCTGTCCTCTTGCAGCAGGGTGGTGAACCACTTCACCGAAGCCCCGAACTGTTTGTCGAGGGCCAGCGCGGCCACCGTGCGGTGAATGCGGCTCTCGTTGTAGGCCGTGCCTTGTTCGGTGGCGACGTTGGCGCGAACCGCGAGTTCGTTCCCGAGCTGCCGGCTCACGTCCACATGGGCCGAGAGCAGGCTCGGGTTGCGGTAGCCCAGCTCCACAGTGGTTTCGTTGTCGGGCTTGGGCCGCTTCAACTGGTAACTCAAGGCGCCGCCCGGCTCGCCAAAGCCGTACATGAAGCCCGAGAGGCCCTTGAGGGCCGTCACGCTGTCGACCACCTCGGTCGGGAAATCACCACCCCAATACAGCAGCATCGGGATGTCGTCGATGTAGCTGTTGCGCACCGGCAGCCCGCGGATCTGCGTGCCCCACCAGTCGGTCGTCGATGAAGAGGTCGGGGTGTAGACCGAGGCGTCGTTGACAAAGATCTGCCCGACGGATTTCGCCCCCCGTTCGGCGATCTCTTCGCTGCCCACCACCGTGACGGAAAACGGGGTGTCGAGCACCGACTTGTGGCCCAACGCGCCTGTGGCCGCGTGTTTGGAGAGGTACACCAGGGGCGAGCTGGGCGCGGCGGTGGCCGTGACGGTGACGGTGGGCAGGGTGGCTTCGGGTCTTGGCCTCATCGCTGCTGGAGGGTTGGTCACCGAGGTCACCGAGGTCGCCGCCACGGCGGCCTGGCGCAGCGAATAGCCGCCGCCCGGCTGGGCGAGCGCCTCCAAGCCGCTGTTCACCAGCAGCGCCGACAGGCCGGCGGCGATGGTGTGGCTGCCGCTCAGTCCGCCGGAGGTCTGTCCCTCAAGCAGGGCGGCGTCGTACGACAGGTTCACCTTGGCGGTGCGGGCAAAGCGGTCCAGCGCCGCCGCCAGCGGCCCGGCCGGCACGTTGAATGCCACCACCTCGCCGCCGGTGGGCAGCGCGGTGGGTGCGGACTGGGCGTGTGCGACCTGGGGCAGCATGGCCGAGCCCACGGCCAGCGTGAGCAGTGCGCCTTGCAGGGCGAGCGCCAGGGTGCTGGGGCGGGGGTGGCATCCGTGGCGAGGGCCTACGAG
>NZ_MUNZ01000120.1 GCF_002001205.1 Hydrogenophaga sp. A37 | reverse complement strand
ACGCGGCTGCCCATGCACAAGGCCAGCCGCATCGACGAGCTCTTGCCGCACCGCTGGCAGCCCACTGACATCTGATCGTCAGACAGGACTGTCGGCGGTGGTCAACATGGGTTCGCCGGACGCTTACGCCGTTCCCGCAGAAGCCGACGCGCGAAAAAAATGCCCCGCAAAGCGGGGCACCACAAACGGAATCAAAAAAGAGGACGCCTCAGGCAAACACCCCCGCCGTGTCTTCCATTCGCGCGGACACCTCCCCGAGGTGATGCAGCGTGTCGCCAAAGGTCATTTCCAGCTGGGTCAGCTTCTTGAAATAGTGGCTGCCGATGTACTCGTCGGTCACGCCAATGCCACCATGCAGCTGCACCGACTGCTGACCCACGAAGCGCATCGAATGGCCCAATTGCACCTTCGCCCGCGCCATAGCGCGACGCCGCTCGTTGGCCGGAGCATTGAGCTTCAGGCAGGCGTAGAAGCTCATGGAGCGCGCCAGTTCCAGCTGCATCTTCATGTCGGCTACGCGGTGACGCAGGGCCTGGAAGCTTGCGATCGCCACGCCAAACTGTTTGCGCGTGTTCATGTACTCCACGGTCAGCGCCACCGTCTTGTCCATCACACCCACCGCTTCGGCACAGACCGAGGCGATGCCGATGTCCACCGCGTGTTCCAGTGCGGTCAGTCCGTCGGTGGTGATCAGGCTGGCGGGAGCGCTCGAGAGGCTCACTTCGGCAGCGCGACCGCCGTCCTGCGTGCCATAGCCTTGCGTGCTCACACCGCTGGCGCTGCGCTCCACCAGGAACAGCGCCATCTTTCCATTGGCCACGGCGGGCACGATGAAGGCGTCGGCCTGGTCGCCGGCGGGCACCACGCTCTTGGCGCCACTCACAGTCCAGCCGTCGCCAGTCTGTGTCGCGATGGTCTTGCACGCGTCGAACTGGTAGCGCGCGCCGCGCTCCTGCTGCGCCAGCACCACCAGCGCTTCGCCCGAGGCGATTTTCGGCAACCAGTCTGCCTTGACGTCGGCCCCGGCGTATCCGCCGATCACACCACCCGCGATCAGCGTCTGCGCCAGCGGCTCCAGCACCATGCCTCGCCCCAGCTCTTCCATGACCACCATGCCCTCGACCGGACCCATGCCCAGGCCGCCATCGGCTTCGCTGATGTACAGGCCCGTCAAGCCGAGTTCGGCCAGCTCGTTGTAGGCATTGCGGTCAAAGCCACCCGACTTGACGATGCCGTGACGGCGCTCGAAGTGGTAGCCCTTGTCCACCCACTTGCGCACGGCATCGCGCAGCTGTTCTTGGTCGTCGCTGAAATCGAAATCCATGTCTGTCTCCTTAACCAAGGACCGTCTGGGCCACGATGTTGCGCTGCACTTCATTGGAACCACCGTAGATGGTGGTCTTGCGCATGTTGAAGTAGGTCGACGCCAACGGCGCGTTGGCCACGGTGCCACCGGGGAAGTCGCCCTGCCAGCCGGCCTCCATGGCTTCTTCGACGAAGGGCGTGGCAAACGGGCCGGCGGCCAGCATCATGAGCTCGGCGTAGCGTTGCTGGATCTCGCTGCCTTTGATCTTGAGCAGGCCGGCGATGTCCAGCGAGTTCTTGCCCGATTTCTCGGCGCTGAGCACGCGCAGCACCAGCATCTCCAGCGCCACCACGTCCACCTCCAGTAGCGCGATCTGATCGCGGAAGCGGCTGTCGTCCCACACGCCTTCGGCCTTGGCAATGCGCTTGAGCCGCTCCAACTCGCGCTTGGCGCGGTTGACGTCGGCGATGTTGGTGCGCTCGTGGCTGAGCAGGTGTTTGGCGTAGGTCCAGCCCTTGTTCTCTTCGCCGATCAGGTTCTCGGCTGGTACCACGACGTTGTCGAAGAACACCTCGTTGACTTCGCATTCGCCATCGAGCAGTTTGATGGGGCGCACGCTCACGCCGGGCGACTTCATGTCGATCAGCAGGAAGCTGATACCGGTCTGCGGTTTGCCATCGGTGCTGGTGCGCACCAGGCAGAAGATCCACTCGCCGTACTGGCCGAGTGTGGTCCAGGTCTTCTGGCCGTTGACGATGTAGTGGTCGCCGTTTCGCTCAGCGCGGGTCTTGACCGAGGCCAAGTCCGAGCCCGAGCCCGGTTCGCTGTAGCCCTGGCTCCACCAGACCTCGCCGCTGGCGATGCCGGGCAGGAAGCGCTCCTGCTGTTCCTTGTTGCCGAAAGCCATGATGACGGGGGCCACCATCACCGGCCCGAAGGGCACGATGCGTGGTGCACCGGCCAGGGCACACTCTTCTTCAAACAGGTGCTTCTGCACGGCGGTCCAGCCCGGGCCACCGAACTGCTGGGGCCAGCCATAACCCAGCCAGCCCTTTTTGCCGAGGATCTTGGCCCATCCCTGCAGGTCATCGCGGCTCAGGCGCAGGGCGTTGTGAACCTTGTGGGCGATCTCAGCGGGCAGGTTGGCTTTGACCCAGCCACGAACCTCTTCGCGAAACGCCTGCTCTTCGGGCGTGAATGCCAAATCCATGGGTGTCTCCTGTTGGGTGACCCGGTCCGCCGCGGACTTGGGGCAACGCCATGAAGTTTCGCACGGGCGTTCGTTTTTGTGCTGTCCTGGCTGCGACAAACGACCTCCATGCCGAATTGAAGCGACCCTTCAATCGAGAGGGGATCGGGCGTCAGCCGCCGAGTTGCCGTTGCAGGTGCTCCAGCTGGGTGCGCAGTTGCTCCACCGTGTCTTCCAGCACCGCCACCCGGCGCGTGAGGGCGATCACATCTTCCTCGGCCGCTCCGCTCGTCGCTGCGGTGGTGGCGGGCACCGACAGGTCCACCGGGCCGCACAGCAGATGGGCCCAGCGCTGCTCGCGCGCACCTGGCGCCCGAGGCAACTTCACGACCAGCGCACCGCCCTTTTCCGCCGACCGGTCCTGCATCTCTTCCAGGAAGGCATCGACCGAGGCGATGTCCAGAAACTTGTACCAGCGCTCGGTGTTGATGCGCAACTCGCCCGCGGTCTGTGGGCCGCGCAGCATCAGCAGGCCCAGCAAGACAGCCGACTGCTCGGGCACGCCCGCCGCACGCTGGAAGTTGTGTTCGTAGCGCGTGACCCGCGAGCCGCTGGACTCGATCACCAGGCTGCATTCGCGCAGCCCGTCGATGGCCTCGCTGATGTCCGCTTCCGAGAGGCTCATGGCCGGCTCACGCGCGCTCTTCTGGTTGCAGCCGTTTTGCAGGCTGTTGAGTGTGAGCGGGTAGCTGTCGGGCACGGTGCGTGCCTTTTCCATCAGCGTGCCGAGCACGCGGGCTTCGGCGGGCGAAAGGGGGCGGGTGTGGAAATCGTGGTTCATGGGGTGGGGTTCATTACACTTGGCGACCCCATCAGGCAGTGCATCGGGCCGTGAACAAAAACATCGTCATTCTCATCTCTGGCAGCGGCTCCAACATGGCCGCCATCGTGAAAGCCTCGCGCAAGGGTCATTGGCAGGAGCGGTATGGCGCGCAGATCGCCGCCGTGATCAGCAACAAGGCCGATGCGGCCGGCCTGGTTTTCGCACGGGAACACCAGATCGCCACGGCCTGCCTGGACCACAAGGCCTTCGACTCGCGCGAGGCCTTCGATGCGGCGCTCGCGACGGAGATCGACCGGTACCAGCCGGCATTGGTGGTGCTGGCCGGCTTCATGCGCATCCTCACCCCCGGTTTCGTGCAGCACTACGGCGGTCGGTTGATCAACATCCACCCCAGCCTGCTGCCGGCCTTCACTGGCTTGAAAACCCACCAGCGCGCCATCGACATGGGTTGCAAGTTCGCCGGCGCCACCGTGCACCGCGTGACCGCCGAGCTCGACCACGGCGACATCCTCGATCAGGCCGTGGTGCCCGTGCTGCCCGGGGACACGGCGCAAGCACTGGCTGATCGTGTGCTGACGCAGGAGCACATCCTGTACCCGCGTGTGGTCGAGCAGCTTCTGTCCCGGATGTCCTGAGCTGCCGGTCAGCGCTCGCTCAAGGCCAGTTTGCCGGCCATGGCGGCGAAGGCTCCGGCGAAACCCCGGCGCAGGGTGTTCTGGATCGTTTTCGAGCCCATGACCTTCTGGCGGAACGCATGTGCCAGCACGCCGTACAGCACAAAGACGCCCAGCGTCATGCCCATGAAGACCAGGCTCAGCACACCGAAACGCAGCATCGGCGTTGGATCGGTGGGAGCGATGAACTGCGGCAGGAAAGCCATGAAGAACAGGGTGAGCTTGGGATTGAGGAGGTTGAGCAACACCGCCTTGCCCACCAGTGGCAGCGGCGCCAACGAAGCCGCCGATGCACCAGCGGCGAAGGCCGAGCGGTCGCGCCAGGTCATCACGGCCAGGTACAGCAGGTAGGCCACGCCAGCGAGCTTGAGCACCTGGAAGGCCAGCGCGCCCGCGTGCATCACGGCAGCCAGACCCAGGGCCGTGGCGGCCATGTGCGGCACGGTGCCCAGGGTGCAGCCCAGGGCGGCCCAGACGCTGGCCAAACGGCCTTGCGACAGGCCGGTGGAAACGGTGAACAGGACGCCGGCGCCGGGGGTGATGACCACCACGGCAGAGGTCAAGAGAAATTCAAAGCTGATCATAGGCGGGGCTCCAGGGTGGGCAACGATGGCCGCCCTCTGGCTGGGCGGAGGTTGCACTTTCACCGGTCTCAAGGCGTCGGGTCTTGAACGCTATTGCAGGCCCGCTGCCATTGACCGGGCGTGAAGCCGAAGCTGCGTGTGAACTGGCGGTGCAGATGGCTCTGGTCGGCAAAGCCGCAGGCGGCGGCGGATTCGGCCAAAGGGCTGCCCGAGGCGATCAGTTGCCGAGCCTGGCGCAGCCGCTGCTGTTGCAGCCAGGCAAAGGGCGGCAGTCCTTGCCAACGGGCGAACTGCCGCAGCAGTTGGAAGCGGGAAAGGGCGGCCAGGTGGGCGAGCTGCTCCAGATCGGGCGGATCGGTCATGCGGTCCAGCAGGCACTCACGCACCTTGTGCAATGCGGCCGGCGCGGCGACCTCGCACCGGCGCTGGCTGTGGTGCAAGGCCAGCAGGCCACAGGCCTGGGTCAAGGCTTCCTCGAAAATCGCTGCGGTTGTCGCCGTCTTGGCCGCGTCCAGCTCGTCCCAGCAGCGGAAGACCCGGTTGATGGCCTCGCGGAGTGCGGGTTCCTCGATCACCGGGCGGCTGAACTCGCTGCCCTCCTGCTCGACCAGCCGGGCCATGGTGGCAGGAGCGACGTGGATCATGCGCCACCGCCGGGTCGTCTTGTCCAGTGGCACACCGTCATGGACTTCGCCCGGGTTGGACGTCACGATGTGCCCCGCGAGAGCCTCCACAGGCCCACGTCCACTGGCCGAACGGTGCCCGCCTTCTTCCATCACGCCGAAACCGAAACTGTCGTGCCAGTGCCTGCCGAAGCTGCGGGCGCTGTACAGGGCCTCGGCGTGCACGCCCTCAATGGGGCCCAGCCGGATCTGCGCGTGATGGAAGGGCGGTTTCACATCGTCTTGTGGAACACCAGTCCCGCGTGCTCGCGCATCGCATGGAACTTGATCTTCGGCCAGTTGGCCTCCACCGCACGCAGCGTGGCCTGGTGATCCACCAGCAACGTGGGCGCATCCACCGCGTCGAGCGCCACCCTGTGGCTGTTGGCGTCGATGAACTTCTTGAGTTCGATTTCGCCGCCGTCTTCGGGCGCACAGGTCACCCAGCGCGCCACCTGATAGGGGCTGTTCATGATGCGGGCCTTGACGCCGTATTCGTGTTCCAGCCGGTGTGCCACCACCTCGAACTGCAGCTGACCCACGGCGCCGAGCAACAGCACCGAGCCCGCCACCGGGCGGAACACCTGGATGGCACCTTCTTCACCCAACTGGGTCAGGCCGGCACGCAGCTGCTTGCTGCGCAGCGGATCGGCCACTTCCACGCTGCGGATGATTTCCGGTGCGAAGAAGGGCAGGCCGGTGAACTGCAGGCTTTCGCCTTCGGTGAGCGTATCGCCCAGCTGCAGCACGCCGTGGTTGGGGATGCCGATGATGTCGCCGGCAAACGCCTCGTCCAGCAGCTCGCGCCGCTGCGACAAAAAGCTCACCACCGTGTTGGGCCGCAGGTCCTTGCCGCTGCGCACCACCCTGAGCTTCATGCCGCGCTCGAAGTGACCGCTGGCCACGCGCACAAAGGCGATGCGGTCGCGGTGCGCCGGGTCCATGTTGGCCTGGATCTTGAACACCACGCCGGTGAATTTGGGTTCTTCGGGGTGCACCACGCGCTGGATGGCGGGGCGGTCGCCCGGTGGCGGCGCCAGGTCCACCAGCGCGTCCAGCACCTCGCGCACGCCGAAATTGTTGACGGCCGAGCCGAACAGCATGGGCGTCTGCTTGCCGGCCAGGAATTGCGCTTCGTCGAAAGCAGGCGATGCGCCTTCCACCAATTCCAGCTCGTCTTTGGCCTGTTCGAACTCCGCGCCAAAGCGCTTCACGCTCTCGGGGTTGTCCAGCCCTGCCAACACGTCTTCATCGCCGCCACGCCGGTCTTCGCCCGCAGCGAACACGCGCATCTGGTCGGTGCGGCGGTCGTACACGCCGCGGAAGGTCTTGCCCATGCCCACGGGCCAGGTGAAGGGCACCACGGTCATTCCCAGTTCGCGTTCGATCTCGTCCATCAGGTCCAGCGGTGCCTGCACCTCACGGTCCATCTTGTTGACGAAGGTGAGGATGGGTGTGTTGCGCGCCCGGCAGACCTGCAGCAGGCGCCGGGTCTGCGGTTCCACGCCGTTGCCGGCGTCGATCACCATCAGCGCCGCGTCCACGGCGGTCAGCACGCGGTAGGTGTCTTCGCTGAAATCCTGGTGGCCCGGGGTGTCGAGCAAGTTGATCACGCAGTCGCGGTATTCCATCTGCATCACGGACGACGCCACGGAGATGCCACGCTGCTTTTCGATCTCCATCCAGTCGGACGTGGCATGGCGCGCGGCCTTGCGGGCCTTCACCGAACCGGCGATGTTGATGGCGCCCGAGAACAGCAACAGCTTCTCGGTCAGGGTGGTTTTACCCGCGTCGGGGTGGGAGATGATGGCGAAGGTGCGGCGACGCTTCACCTGTTGGGCAATTTCAGACATAGCCCATGATTATCCCCAATGGGACAATGCAGGCTATGCACCCCAAAGCCCTTCTGGACGAATGTTCCACCCTGATCGAACAGGTTTTCAAATTTGACCACCCCACCGACGCCGTGGTCGCGCGCCATTTCCGTGAAAACCGGTCGCTGGGGTCCCGCGAGCGCGCCACGTTGTCCGACACCGTCTACGCCATCCTGCGCGAGCGCCTGAAATTCGAGTGGCTGGCCCGCTCCGGCTCTGGTTCCAAGTGGCGGCGTCTCGCCATTCTGGGTTTTCCGGGTGACCGAGATTTTCTGAAGAGCGCGCTCACCGAGGTGGAAAAGACCTGGTGGGACAACTGTCTGAAAGTGACCGACGGCGAGCTCATGGCCCCGCACCGCCACAACCTGCCCGAGTGGCTGGCGACCGCCTTGCGCGATCAGGTGGGCGATGAATTCGACGCTTTGGTGGCCAGCCTGAACCAGCCCGCACCGTTGGACCTGCGGGTCAACGTGCTGAAAAAGAAGCGCGAAGCGGTCTTGGCCGAGTTGCGCGAGGCCGGTTTGAAATGCGAACCCACACCGTATTCACCCATGGGCATTCGCCTGCAGGGCAAGCCTTCGCTGGCCAAGCTGCCAGCATTTGTAAACGGTGACGTGGAAGTGCAGGACGAAGGCTCCCAGCTGCTCTCCCTGCTGCTGGACGCGAAACGTGGCGAGATGGTGGTGGATTTTTGCGCGGGGGCCGGTGGAAAGACCCTGGCCATTGGCGCCGCCATGCGCAACAGTGGCAGGCTCTACGCGTTTGACACGTCCGGCCACCGACTCGACGCGCTCAAGCCGCGGCTCGCGCGCAGCGGTCTTTCCAACGTGCACCCCGTCGCGATTGCCCACGAACGCGACGACCGCATCAAGCGCCTGGCAGGCAAGATTGACCGCGTGCTCGTAGATGCCCCATGTTCGGGCTTGGGCACGCTGCGCCGGAGTCCCGACCTGAAATGGCGCCAAAACCCCGACACTGTGGCTGCTCAAGCGCAGCTGCAGACGGCGATTCTGTCCAGTGCCGCTCGCCTGCTCAAGCCGGGCGGGCGGTTGGTCTACGCGACCTGCAGTCTGATGCCGACCGAAAACGAGGCGGTTGCGGAGGCTTTCTCACAGGCCCATGCCGACTTCGAGATGCTCCCGGTGGGCGAGTTGCTGGGCGTCGCCCATGTGCCGGAGGCAACATCACTCTGCGCTGCAGATCACGGAAAAACGCTGCGTTTGTGGCCCCATCGGCATGCAACAGACGGCTTTTTTGCGGCTGCCTGGCAGAAGAGGGCCTGAACAAGGCGGGGTTTCCCTGCTTATTCCATCTGGTGACATGCCTTGACGGTTGTCATTTGGTGATTTGGGCCCCGAGCCTTAAAATCATGGGTTAGCCCGCCACAGGCGCCCGTGAGCGCGGCTTGTATGCACAGACACCTTCGGGCGCTCTTTTAGGAAATCAATGTTTTCTTCCGATTCTGGGACCCTGTCCCTCTTGTGGGATGGGCTGGTCGATGTTTTGGCCAATGGTCTGACCCACGCCACCGGGTGGCAAATGGTGCTCATCGCACTGGTGTTGACCCACATCACCATTGCCAGCGTGACCATTTACCTGCACCGCCATCAAGCCCACCGCTCAATGGACTTGCATCCGATCGCCTCGCACTTCTTCCGCTTCTGGCTGTGGATGACCACTGGCCAAGTGACCAAAGAATGGGCAGCCATTCACCGCAAGCACCACGCCAAGTGCGAGCGTGCGGGTGACCCACACAGTCCCCATGTGTTTGGCATCAAGACGGTGTTCTGGACTGGCGCCGAGCTCTATCGGGCCGAATCCAAGAACCCTGAAACCATGGCACGTTACGGGCATGGCACACCCGACGACTGGATCGAGCGCAACCTCTACACGCGTTATTCCGCCTTGGGCGTCAGCCTGATGCTGGTCATCGACGTGCTGCTCTTCGGCATGGCGGGTCTTGCTGTCTGGGCGCTGCAGATGGCCTGGATCCCGATCACGGCCGCTGGCATCATCAATGGCATTGGCCACTGGTGGGGTTACCGCAACTTCGAAGCCACCGACGCCAGCACCAATATCTCGCCCTGGGGCATCATCATTGGTGGCGAAGAGCTGCACAACAACCACCACACCTACCCGACCTCGGCCAAGTTGTCTGTCAAGCCCTATGAGTTCGACATCGGCTGGATGTACATCACCATTCTGAAAACCCTGGGCCTGGCATCGGTCAAGAAGGTCCCACCCAAGATGGCTTTCGGTGACGTCAAGCTGGTGGCCGACGAGAAAACCCTTGAGGCCATCATCACCAACCGCTACGAAGTCATGGCTGGTTACGCACGCGAAATGCGTGCTGCGTGCCAGCGTGAAGTGGAGGGCCTGAAAGCCAAGAGCGCCGATGCGGCGGCCCTGCATGCCGCTCGCCGCTGGCTCCACCGCGATGACGACAAGGTGCCCGCTGAGGTGAAACCCCAACTGGCGCTTGCGCGTGCCGAGCATCCGGTGCTCGACAAAATGGTCACCATGCGCGAAGAGTTGCGCGCCCTGTGGTCCAGCACGAATGCTTCGCGCGATCAGCTCGCGGCCGACCTGCAGGCTTGGTGTCGCCGGGCGGAAGAAAGCGGTATCGCTGCGCTTCGTGATTTCTCGATCCGCCTGCGCTCCGCGCACGCATAGGATTTGGCTCACCCCGGCTCGCGTCGCGTCGTGCCTGCGGCGCGTCACCCCCTCAAGGGGGCAGCGCTGGCGGCCCGGCGGAGCCGGTTCCGCGGCGTTCTGGGTTGAGCACCGCTCCGGAAAAATCGTCGTATCTTTTTCTGATTTGTTAGACGGGCAACAAAAAAGCCGCTGTTTTCACAGCGGCTTTTTTGTTGGGTGAAACCGGCTGAATTACTTCAGCTTGATTTCCTTGTAGTCCACGTGCTTGCGAGCTTTGGGATCAAATTTCTTGATCAGCATCTTCTCGGGCGTGGTCTTCTTGTTTTTGGTGGTAGTGTAGAAGTGACCGGTACCCGCAGTGGATTCCAGCTTGATCTTTTCGCGTCCGCCTTTGGTTGCCATGTTGGGTGCTCCTTAAGCTTGGCCGCGTGCGCGCAGGTCTGCGAGCACGGCATCGATGCCGTTTTTGTCGATCAGGCGCAGGGCTGCACCCGACACGCGCAGGCGAACCCAGCGGTTTTCGCTTTCGACCCAGAAACGGCGGTATTGCAGGTTCGGCAGGAACCGGCGCTTGGTTTTGTTGTTGGCGTGGGAAACATTGTTCCCAACCATGGGCTTCTTGCCCGTTACGTCGCAGACGCGTGCCATGAGGACACTCCGATACTTTTTACAGCTGGTGGCGCGGGATGCGCGAGACGGTGTTTCCGTTTCGCATCTGGCCACTCAGCCTCACCTCGCCAGGAAAGGGTGGCGGTAACCCATGATTTGCGCGAAGAAATCGCAGCAAAGCCTGTGATTATAGCTGTCGCCGAAAGCGGCTACTGACCGCCAGTCGGCGAAGAGGCTCATTCCTCGGCCTCAGGCGGGGTTTTGTTCCAGGAAGCGCTGTGCATCCAGCGCCGCCATGCAACCAGTGCCTGCGCTGGTGATTGCCTGGCGGTAGATGTGGTCCTGCACGTCGCCGGCAGCGAAAATGCCCGGAACGCTGGTCATGGTGGCCATGCCGTTGCTGCCCGATTTGGTCACGATGTAGCCGTCCTTCATCTCCAGTTGACCCTTGAAGATGTCGGTGTTGGGGCTGTGACCTATGGCGATGAAACAGCCCTTGACGGCTATGTCTTCGGTGGCGCCCGTCTTCACGTTCTTGACGCGCACGCCGGTGACACCCATCGGGTCGCCCAGCACCTCGTCCAGCGTGCTGTGAAGCTGGAGCGCGATCTTGCCTTCTGCAACCTTCTCGTGAAGTTTGTCGATCATGATGGCTTCTGCCTTGAACGTGTCGCGGCGGTGGATCAGCGTGACCTTGCTGGCGATGTTGGACAGGTACAGAGCCTCTTCCACGGCCGTGTTGCCGCCGCCCACCACAGACACTTCCTGGCCACGGTAAAAGAAGCCGTCGCAGGTGGCGCAACCGCTCACACCCTTGCCCATGAAGGCTTCCTCAGAGGGCAGACCCAGGTACTTGGCGGACGCACCGGTGGCGAGGATCAGGGCGTCGCAGCTGTATTCACCGCTGTCGCCTTTGAGCACGAAAGGGCGTTTGGAAAAATCGACTGCGCTGATGTGATCAAAAACGATCTCGGTCTTAAAACGCTCGGCATGGGCGAGGAATCGCTGCATCAAGTCAGGACCCTGCACGCCGTCCACGTCGGCTGGCCAGTTGTCCACCTCGGTGGTGGTCATCAGTTGGCCGCCTTGGGCGATGCCGGTGATGAGCAACGGGCTCAGGTTGGCACGGGCTGCATAGATGGCGGCGGTGTAGCCTGCGGGGCCGGAACCTAAAATAAGAACTTTTGCGTGCTTCATGGTGTTCGCCCTCGCACAATTTGAGGAGGGGGTGGTATAGAGTGAATGAAGACAGCATGCGGGCCTCCATGTTTTGGGGATGCGTCCCGGAAACTTTGCGCGTTGTCTGTGATTGAGTGTACAAAAGAGCGCGGCTTGAGCCGTTCACCCACAGGAATAAGCCTATGTCGATTCTGTCCAATCTTGATTTGATCCGCCGGGTCCCCTTGTTTTCGACTTTGACCCAGGCCCAGGCTGAATCGGTGGCGGACGCGGTGATCAAGCGGCGTTTCAAACGCGGTGAAGTGATCGTGGAGCAGGGGAAAAAATCCAACTTCCTGGCGATTGTGTTGACCGGCCGTGCGCGCGTGGTGACCACCGACACCCGCGGTCGCGAGGTGATCCTGGCCACCATGAATCCGGGTGACTATGTGGGTGAAATGAGCTTGATCGACAACCAGCCGCATTCGGCGACGGTGCGCGCGGAGGTGCAGACCGATGTGCTGATCCTGGGCCGGGTGGAGTTTGCCCGCTGCCTCCCTGAAAACACCTCCATGGCCTATGCGGTGATGAAGGGTCTGGTGCTTCGTCTCCGCCATGCGGACCGCAAGATCGAATCGTTGGCGCTCATGGACGTGTATGGGCGTGTGGCGCGTGCGCTGCTTGAGTTTGCTCATCCCGACAAAGATGGCAGGCTGGTGATCCGAGATCGGGTGTCTCGGCAGGACGTGGCCAAGATGATCGGTGCCTCGCGCGAGATGGTCAGCCGGGTGATGAAGGACCTGGAAGACCGGGGGTTCATCGAGGTGGACGAAGACGGCAGCACCATCATCAAGGATCGCCTGACTTCGCTGGGCTGAGTAGGTCGTGCTGCGCCACTTGGGCGCTTTTCCGCACCTCTTTGACCCTCTGATCGGTCGCCCTGGCCGGCCATTTGTTTGCGCCACGTTGGGGTAAGCTTGCCGCAGGATATCTGCGAGGCCTATGACATATTCACTCAACACGCTCAATGCTGATCGGGCCAAGGCGCCGCCGAGCGGCCTTGCCCGGTTTGCCCATGAGATGGCGCTGGTGGCAGGGGCTGCCGTGCTGGGGTTCTGGCTGCTGGCGCTGCTCAGTTATTCCCTGTCAGATCCGGCTTGGAGCACCACGGGTTCACAGGACGATGTGGGCAATTGGGGCGGTCAGTTGGGTGCCTGGCTGGCCGATGGGGGCTACTACCTGTTGGGCTTCTCCGTCTGGTGGCTGGTACTGGCTGGCGTGCGCGTCTGGCTCTCCGCTCTGGCGGGCCGTTTGCGGGGACTGGCTCCTGGCAAAGCACACGACGTCACGGCCCTGCCGCTGTGGCAAGCCGCTTGGGTTCGCTGGGGGGCCTATGTATTGGCCCTGGTGGGGTTGATGCTGGCCAGCATGGTGCTGGAGTGGAGCCGGCTGTATCGACTGGAGGTTTTCTTGCCAGGGCATGGTGGCGGTGTATTCGGTCACCTTTTGGGCCCCTGGGTGGTGCGATGGTTGGGCTTCACGGGATCGGCCCTGGTCGCGCTGGCCCTCATGGTGATCTGCATGCCCCGCGTGTTCCAGTTCTCATGGGGCCATTGGGCCGAGCGTGTGGGTGGGCAACTCGACGAATGGTTCGAGTCGCGGCGGGAGAAGCGCGAGGCGGTGGAAGATCAGCGCATTGGCGAGCAGGCGGCGCGTGAGCGCGAGGAAGTGGTCAAGGTCGAGCGGGTCGAGATCGAGGAACACCACCCGACGCCGATGTTGATCGAGCCCACGCTGGTGGACGTGCCCAAGAGCGAGCGCGTGGCCAAGGAGCGGCAAAAGCCCTTGTTCACCGAGATGCCGGACAGCAAGCTCCCGCAGGTGGACCTGCTCGACAGCGCGCCGGCCCACCAGCAGGGAGTGGACAGCCAGACGCTGGAGATGACCAGCCGCCTGATCGAGAAGAAGCTCAAGGATTTTGGTGTCGAAGTGCGTGTGGTCGCTGCCGCGCCCGGCCCGGTGATCACCCGTTACGAGATTGAGCCGGCCACCGGTGTGAAGGGTTCGCAGATCGTCAACCTGGGTCGCGATCTGGCGCGCTCACTGTCTCTGGTGTCGATCCGCGTGATCGAGACCATTCCCGGCAAGAACCTGATGGCACTGGAGTTGCCGAACGCCAAGCGGCAGATGATCAAGCTCAGCGAGATCCTGGGCTCGTCGGTGTACAACGACGCCAAGTCGATGTTGACCATGGGTCTGGGCAAAGACATCGGTGGCCAGCCCATCGTGGCCGATCTGGCCAAGATGCCGCACTGCCTGGTGGCCGGTACCACCGGCTCGGGCAAGTCGGTCGGCATCAACGCCATGATCCTGTCGCTGCTTTACAAGGCGGACGCGAAAGACGTGCGCCTGCTGCTGATCGACCCGAAGATGCTGGAGATGAGCGTCTACGAGGGCATTCCGCACCTGCTGGCGCCGGTGGTGACCGACATGAAGCACGCGGCCAATGGCCTGAACTGGTGCGTCGGCGAGATGGAAAAGCGCTACAAGCTCATGAGCAAGCTCGGTGTGCGCAACCTCGCGGGCTACAACGTCAAGATCGAAGAGGCCAAGGCGCGCGGCGAGATCATCGGCAACCCCTTCAGCCTGACGCCCGAACAACCCGAGCCGCTGGAGCGCCTGCCCTACATCGTGGTGGTGATCGACGAGCTGGCCGACCTGATGATGGTCGTGGGGAAGAAGATCGAGGAACTGATTGCCCGCCTGGCACAAAAAGCGCGTGCCGCCGGCATCCACCTGATTCTGGCCACGCAGCGACCCAGCGTGGACGTGATCACCGGCCTGATCAAGGCCAACATCCCGACCCGCCTGTCGTTTCAGGTCAGCAGCAAGATTGACAGCCGCACCATCCTCGACCAGATGGGCGCTGAGAGCCTGCTGGGCATGGGCGACATGCTCTACATGCCGTCGGGCACGGGATTCCCGATCCGCGTACACGGCGCATTTGTGAGCGATGACGAGGTGCACCGTGTCGTGGCCTACCTGAAAGAGCAGGGTGGCGAGCCCAACTACATCGACGGTGTGCTGGAAAGCAGTCTGGGCGATGGAGAGGGCGGCGACATGTTTGGCGAAGGTGGCGGCGAGGGCGGCGAGAAAGATGCGCTTTACGACCAGGCGGTGGCCATCGTGCTGCAGGACCGCAAGGCCAGCATTTCCTATGTGCAGCGCAAGCTCAAGATCGGCTACAACCGCGCTGCGCGCCTGCTTGAAGACATGGAAAAAGCTGGAATGGTGAGCGCACTCACGTCCAGCGGCCAGCGCGACATTCTGGTCGCGCCCCGGGGCGATTGACGCGGCCATGCAACCTTGTCCGCGTTGGCGGATCACAGTTCACATGATCAAACAACTTCTGCTCGCTGCCGCCATGGCGGCCACCTCGACGGGCGTTTTCGCCGATGGCCTCAAAGACCTGGAGAACTTTCTTCGAGATGTGGACAGCGCCCAATCCGGCTTCACCCAGGTGGTGACCTCGCCCAAACGCGCGGGCGAAACCGTGGCGCGAAGCAAGACGTCCAGCGGACGCTTCGAGTTTCTGCGGCCCAACCGCTTTCGGTTCGAGTACACCAAACCCTTCGAGCAGACCATCGTGGCCGACGGGCAGACGCTCTGGCTGTACGACGTCGATTTGAACCAGGTCACCGCCCGCAAGCAGCAGGAGGTGCTGGGCAGCACACCTGCGGCGCTGATCGCCGCAGGCACCGACATGAAAGCGCTGACCGAGGTGTTCGATCTCAAGGCAGCACCCGCCCAGGACGGTCTTGAGTGGCTGGAGGCCAAACCCAAAGCCAAAGACGGTCAACTGCAGACGGTGCGGGTGGGCTTTCGCCAGGGACAGCTCGCCGCGCTGGACATCGCCGACAGCCTGGGGCAACGCTCGGTGCTGACGTTCACGCAATGGCAAGGCAATGCGCCTTTGAAGGCGGATCGCTTCCGCTTTCAGCCGCCGGCCGGCGCCGACGTGATCCGTCCCTGACCGGTCAACGTGTGAGTTCTCCCGTTTCGCACCAACCGCTGGCAGAGCGCCTGCGCCCACGCACGCTGGGTAATGTGATTGGTCAGCAACACCTGCTCGGCGAAGGCATGGCGCTGCGGCTGGCGTTTGAGTCGGGCCAGCCGCACAGCTGCATCCTCTGGGGGCCGCCGGGCGTGGGCAAGACCACGATTGCACGGTTGATGGCCGACGCGTTCGATGCGCAGTTCATCACCATCAGCGCCGTGCTGGGCGGCGTGAAAGACATCCGCGAAGCAGTGGAGCAGGCCGAGTCCGCGCGCGACGGCCTGCAACAGGAACGCACCATCGTCTTCGTGGACGAGGTGCACCGCTTCAACAAGAGCCAGCAAGACGCGTTTCTGCCGCATGTGGAGAGTGGCCTGTTCACCTTCATCGGCGCGACCACCGAAAACCCGTCGTTCGAGGTCAACTCCGCCTTGCTCTCGCGAGCGGCGGTCTATGTGTTGCAGCCCCTGGGCGAAGACGATTTGCGCCAGCTCATCACCCGGGCCCAGGGGATCGGTGCCGTGCCGGCCGTCGAGACCGCCGCCGCCGACCGCCTGATCTCGTATGCGGACGGCGATGCGCGCCGCTTGCTCAATACCTTGGAAACCCTGGCGGTGGCGGCCACGCGCGAGAAGCTCGCTGAAGTGACGGACGTCTGGTTGATGCGGGTGCTGGGTGAACGCATGCGCCGATACGACAAGGGAGGCGATCAGTTTTACGACACCATCAGCGCCCTGCACAAAAGCGTGCGTGGCAGCGACCCGGACGCGGCGATGTACTGGTTCGTGCGCATGCTCGACGGCGGTGCCGACCCGCGCTACATGTCGCGTCGCCTCATCCGCATGGCGGCCGAAGACATTGGCCTGGCCGATCCGCGTGCGTTGCGCCTCGCACTGGACGCGGCCGAGGTGTACGAGCGCCTCGGCAGTCCCGAAGGGGAGCTGGCGTTGGCCGAGTGTGTGGTCTATCTGGCCGTGGCGCCCAAGTCCAACGCGGTCTACAAGGCCTTCAACGAAGCCAAGGCCTTTGTCAAGAAAGATGGCACGCGTCCCGTGCCCATGCACCTGCGCAATGCACCAACAAAGCTCATGAAAGAGCTGGACCATGGAAAAGGCTACCGCTATGCCCACGATGAGGCGGGCGGCTTCGCGGCGGGTGAAAGCTACCTGCCCGAAGGCATGGCAGCGCCAGGTTTTTACCGCCCGGTCGAGCGCGGGCTGGAGATTCGCATCGCCGATAAGCTGCGCGAGCTCCAAAAACTGAACAATCAAAAAAACTAATGAAATCCCAAAGCCGCTGATGCAAGCGACGATGGCATTCAAAGTTCAGGGTAAACCCGTGTCCGATAAGGGCTTACACGCATCAGCCTCCTCAGTACCCGTGGCTACAATCCGCCACCAACCCGCAGTCTGTCCTGTTCATAGGTCGAGCCTGGCGGGTTTTTTGCTAAGTTGAAACTGGCCAGACCGGACAAACCCGTCCGGTACGGACACAACACGGAGAAGTTTGTATGGACGTTTTGCTGCAACAGATCATCAATGGTCTGGTTCTTGGCAGTATGTATGCGCTGGTGGCGCTGGGGTACACGATGGTGTACGGCATCATCGGCCTGATCAACTTTGCGCACGGCGACGTGCTCATGGTCGGTGCCCTCACCAGTTGGACGCTGATCGGCTGGATGTCCAGCGCCTGGGCATGGATGCCGGGCTGGCTGATCCTGCTGGTGGCGGTGCTGATCGCGATGGTGGTCTGCGGCGCGCTCAACTACACGATCGAAAAGCTGGCCTACCGGCCGCTGCGCAACTCACCGCGACTGGCGCCGCTGATCACGGCCATCGGCATGTCGCTGCTGCTGCAGACCTTCGCGATGATCATTTGGGCGCCCAACCCCAAGTCGTACCCGGCCATGCTGTCGAGCGAACCGGTCGAATTCGCCGGGGCTGTGATCTCGGTGACACAGATCACCATCCTGGCCGTCACGGCCATCACCCTGGCGTTCCTGATGTGGCTGGTGAACAAGACCAACCTCGGCCGTGCCATGCGGGCCACCGCCGAGAACCCGCGTGTGGCGGCGCTCATGGGCATCAAGCCCGACATGGTGATTTCGGCCACCTTCATCATCGGCGCCATGCTCGCGGCCATCGCGGGCGTGATGTGGGCCTCGAACTACGGCACCGTTCAACACGCCATGGGTTTCATGCCAGGCCTGAAGGCCTTTGTGGCCGCGGTCATGGGGGGCATCGGCAACCTGGCCGGTGCGGTGGTGGGCGGCATTGCATTGGGGTTGATCGAGTCGTTGGGGGCTGGTTACCTGGGCAAATTCACCGGTGGCGTGCTGGGCAGCCAGTACACCGACATCTTTGCCTTCGTTGTGCTGGCGCTCGTGCTGACGCTGCGACCCTCGGGTCTGCTGGGTGAGCGAGTGGCCGACCGAGCTTGAGGAGCCGACCATCATGATGAACACCAAAGCGGGCAAATTGATTGTCTTCCTCGTGGCAGCTGCAGCCTTGTTGCTGCTGCCCATCCTGCTGCAATCCACCGGGAGCAACTCCTGGGTGCGCATTGTCGATATCGCGCTGCTCTACGTGCTGCTGGCCCTGGGCCTGAACATCGTGGTCGGTTACGCCGGCCTGCTGGACCTGGGCTACATAGCCTTCTTCGCGGTGGGTGGTTATGTGTTTGCGCTGCTGGCTTCGCCGCACCTGACCGACACCTTCCCGGCGATCGCGGCCATGTTCCCCGATGGCCTGCACACCAACATTTGGCTCGTGATGATCATCGCGGCGGTGGTGGCGGGCATTGCGGGCGTGATCCTGGGTGCGCCCACGCTCAAGCTGCGCGGTGACTACCTGGCCATCATCACGCTGGGCTTCGGTGAAATCATCCGCATCTTCCTGCTCAACATGGACCGGCCGGTGAACGTCACCAACGGACCCAAGGGTCTGAGCCAGATCGACTCCATTTCGGTGTTCGGGCTGGACCTGGGCAAGCGCCTGACGATCGGCGACTACACCTTTCAGCCGGTCACGCTCTATTACTACCTGTTCCTGTTCTTTGTGGTGATGGCGGTGGTGTTGTCTTACCGCCTGCAGGACTCGCGCATCGGCCGCGCCTGGATGGCGATCCGCGAAGACGAGATCGCGGCCAAGGCCATGGGACTGAACACGCGCAACCTCAAACTGCTGGCCTTCGGCATGGGCGCCACGTTTGGCGGTGTGTCGGGCGTGCTGTTCGCGTCGTTCCAGCGCTTCGTGTCACCCGAATCCTTCTCGCTAATGGAATCGGTGATGGTGGTGGCCATGGTGGTGGTGGGCGGTATCGGCCACATCCCGGGCGTGATCCTCGGGGCCTTGTTGCTGGCCGGATTGCCCGAGGTGTTGCGCCACGTGGCAGGCCCGCTGACCGAGCTGACCGGCGGCCGTCTTGGCCCGGAAATCCTGCGCCAGCTGCTGATCGCGTTGGCGATGGTGGTGGTGATGTTGCTGCGCCCCAAGGGCCTGTGGCCATCGCCTGAGCATGGCAAGTCTTTGAGCAAGTGAGCGGTACTGATATGAGCGAAACCATTCTCAAAGTCGCCAACGTGTCCAAGCGCTTCGGTGGCCTGCAGGCCCTGAGCGATGTGGGCATCGAAATCAAACGCGGTCAGGTCTACGGCCTGATCGGCCCCAACGGTGCCGGCAAGACCACGTTCTTCAACGTGCTGACCGGCCTCTACACGCCCGACAGCGGTTCGTTTGAGCTGGCCGGCAAACCCTACACCCCGACCGCCGTGCATGAAGTGGCCAAGGCCGGCATCGCGCGCACCTTCCAGAACATCCGGCTGTTTGCTGAAATGACGGCGCTGGAGAACGTGATGGTCGGGCGCCACGTGCGCACCCATTCGGGCCTGATCGGCGCCGTGTTCCGCACGCCCGGCTTCAAGAAAGAAGAGGCCGAAATCACGGCACGTGCGCGTGAGTTGCTGGAGTACGTGGGCATCTCCAAGTTTGCCGACTACAAGTCGCGCACGCTGAGCTACGGCGACCAGCGCCGCCTGGAGATCGCACGCGCGCTGGCGACCGATCCACAACTGATCGCCCTCGACGAACCCGCGGCAGGCATGAACGCAACCGAGAAGGTGTTGCTGCGCGAGCTGATCGACCGCATCCGCAAAGACAACCGCACCATCCTGCTGATCGAACACGACGTGAAGCTGGTGATGGGCCTGTGTGATCGCGTGACCGTGCTCGACTACGGCAAACAGCTGTCGTCTGGAACGCCTGCCGAGGTGCAGAACGATCCGAAGGTCATTGAGGCCTACCTGGGCACGGGCGGAAGCTGAGGACACAACAACATGGCAAACACACTACTCAAAGTTAGCGGCCTGAAGGTCGCGTACGGCGGCATCAAGGCCGTCAAGGGCGTCGATCTGGAGGTGCGCGAGGGCGAGCTGATCTCGCTGATCGGCTCCAACGGTGCCGGCAAGACCACCACCATGAAGGCGATCACGGGATCGCTCACCTTCGAGGGCGGCGACATCGAATACCTCGGCCAGAGCATCAAGGGGCGCGGTGCCTGGGATCTGGTCCGGTTGGGTCTGGCGATGGTGCCGGAAGGCCGTGGCGTCTTCACCCGCATGACCATCACCGAGAACCTGCAGATGGGCGCCTACATCCGCAACGACAAGGCGGGCATTGCGAACGACATCGAGCGCATGTTCGGCATCTTTCCGCGTTTGAAAGAGCGCAAGGACCAGCTGGCCGGCACCATGTCGGGTGGTGAGCAGCAGATGCTGGCGATGGCGCGCGCGTTGATGAGCCAGCCCAAGGTGCTGCTGCTTGACGAGCCTTCGATGGGTTTGTCGCCCATCATGGTCGACAAGATTTTCGAGGTGGTGCGCGACGTGTCAGCCCAGGGAGTGACCATTTTGCTGGTCGAGCAGAACGCCCAGCGTGCGCTGCAGATCGCTGATCGCGGCTACGTGATGGATTCGGGTGAGATCACCATGACGGGCAGAGGCAAGGAGCTGTTGACCGATCCGAAGGTTCGAGAGGCATACCTCGGGCACTGAGCCTTTTCGAAAAACTACAATGACGGGTTGCGCCTTTCGGGCGCAACCCGTTTTTCATTGCCCCACACCATGACCACCGAACACGCCCACGCCATCCCCGCCACCGACGACAACCAGCTGATTGCGGAGCGGCGCGAGAAGCTCAAGGCCTTGCGTGAGGCGCAGACGCGCGGCGAGGGAGTGGCTTTCCCGAATGATTTCAAACCGGTGGACAAGGCCGAGGCGCTGTTTGCCACGCACAGCGAAGCCACCAAGGAAGCGCTCGAAGCCAACCCGGTGCGCGCCAGTGTGTCGGGCCGCATGATGCTCAAGCGCGTGATGGGCAAGGCCAGCTTCGCCACGCTGCAAGACGCCTCGTTCGGCCCCAGCGGGGGGCGCATCCAGATCTACTTGAACACCGACAGCGTGGGCGAAGCGGCGCTCAACACCTTCAAGCATTGGGACCTGGGCGACATCGTGGCGGCCGAAGGTGTGCTGATGCGCACCCGCACCGGCGAGCTCACCATCCACGCCGACAAAATTCGGCTGATCACCAAGAGCCTGCGCCCGCTGCCCGACAAGTTCCACGGCATCCACGACCAGGAAATCAAGTACCGCCAGCGTTACGTGGACCTGATGACCGACGAGAGCGCGCGCCGCCGTTTCGTCACGCGCAGCCACGCGCTCTCCAGCATCCGCGACTTCATGGTGAGCCACGGCTTCCTCGAAGTGGAGACGCCGATGCTGCACCCCATTCCCGGTGGTGCCAATGCCAAGCCCTTCAAGACGCACCACAACGCGCTCGATCAGGAGATGTTTCTGCGCATCGCGCCCGAGCTGTACCTGAAGCGCCTGCTGGTCGGTGGTTTCGAGCGCGTGTTCGAGATCAACCGCAACTTCCGCAACGAAGGCATCTCGGTGCGCCACAACCCCGAGTTCACCATGATGGAGTTCTACGCGGCGTACTGGAATTACCACGACCTGATGGACTTCAACGAGCAGCTGATCCGTCACGTGGTCAAGCAGGTGCACGGCGACACACCGCTCACCTACAACGGCAAGCCGGTGGACGTGTACGCGCCCTTCGAGCGCCTGACTATTCCGCAAGCGATTCTGAAATACACCGAAGCAGGCGAGGGTGTGGACAACGCCGAGTGGCTGATCCCCGCGCTCAAAAAGCTGGGCATGTCCGAAGCCAAACACCAGCTGTCCACGCGCAGCCTGGCCAGCCTGCAGGTGCTGTACTTCGAAGAGACGGTGGAAGAGAAGCTCTGGAACCCGACCTTCATCATGGAGCACCCGACGGAAATTTCGCCGCTGGCGCGCGCCAACGACGACCGCCCCGAGGTGACCGAGCGCTTCGAGCTCTACATCACTGGCCGCGAGTTCGGTAACGCGTTCTCCGAGTTGAACGACGCCGAAGACCAGGCCGCGCGCTTCCAGGCGCAGGTGTCGGCCAAAGACGGCGGTGACGAAGAAGCGATGTACTACGACGCCGACTTCATCCGTGCGCTCGAATACGGCATGCCGCCCGCCGGCGGCTGCGGCATCGGCATTGACCGCCTGATGATGCTGCTGACCGACAGCCCCAGCATCCGCGACGTGATCCTGTTCCCCGCGCTGCGTCGCGAAGCCTGATGCTCCAATGAGCGCTGCGCCGGGCCGCCCCAAGCAAGCTCGCACCGCAGCCCGCAGGGCGAAGGTCTCTCGGTGAACCGCCTGCACCGGCTTGACCGCTGGGCATGGCGGCTGTTCATTCTGGGGCTGCTGGTCTCGCTGGCCATCACCGCGTGGGACCACGGCGGGCGCTGGCACACGCCGCGTCTGGAGCAGCGCAATTTCATCATGCTCTGGCTCTACTGGGCGCCCCGGCTGGCGGGCGTTCCGCTGTTGGTGGGCCTTGTGACGCAGTTTGTGCTGGACACCCGCTGGCGGCGCTGGCGCTTGCCGGTGTACGCGGCGCTGGTGTTGGTGGGCCTCTGGTCTTCAATGGTGGAGCCGCGGTGGATCCAGGTGCGGCACACCACGGTCGGGGGCATCCCGGCCAGCGCTCAACCCCTGCGGCTCGCGGTGGTGGCCGACATCCACTGGGGCCTGTTCTTCCGTGACCACCAACTGGACGCGCTGGTGGACCAGCTCAATGGCATGGACGTGGATGCGGTGCTCGTCGCCGGCGACTGGACCCACGAACCTTCACTGAACCTGCGCGAAGGGCTGGCCCCGCTGTCGCGCATCCGCCACCCGGTCTGGGGCGTGCTCGGTAACCACGATGTGCAGGCGCCGGGCCCCGATCTCACACTGCCGCTGCGCGAAGCGCTCCAGGCGCACGGCGTGCGCCTGATCGAAGGTCAGGTCGTGCCCTGGAAGGGTTGGGAGCTGGTCGGCCTGGACGATCAATGGGGCGGTCGTCCCCAGGAGCAGATTCGCACCCTCTGGCCTGCGGGTGTGCCCGTGGCTTCACCACGGCTGGTGGTCGTGCACCAGCCCGATACCGTGGCCTTGCTGCCGGCGGACGCTGCCTTTCTCTCGGTGGCCGGCCATACCCACGGCGGCCAGATCTGGATACCGGGCTTCACGCCCTGGTTCCTGCGCCACACGAATTCACAGCAAGCCTGGTGGAACGGGCTGTACGACACCCCGGCGGGGCGGCTGCTCGTGACGCCGGGGGTGGGCACGATCGGCCTGCCGGCGCGGCTGGCTGTGAGGCCGACCATTGATCAAGTGGATCTCGTCCGCTGAATTGAACCACCCCCGCCGCGCTTCGCGCGACCCCCTCAAGGGGGCGGCACTGGCCGTCCGGCAGAGCCGGCCCGGCGGTGCCCTGGGTCGCACCGTTTCAAGCGCAGGGGTCGCTCGCCGAGGCCATGGATATCCGACGCTCGAATCTAGAAATTGAGTGTCTCGATGCTCTTGCGTTTGTCGCGCTGGAGGTCGTGCACCGCGTCCCGCAGCCAGGCCATGTGGGCCTGGGTGTCGAGTTGCAGCTCGTGCCCTTCGTCGGGCAGCAGGGCGAGCACCACCTTGAACCGCAGCGATGATCCGATGGGCAACTGATCGGAGGGGCGCAGCCCGCCAGCGACGATGGCGGTCGAGGCCGCCACAGCCTGGGCCGCGCGGACCGGGCCTTCCATGAGCAAGGCGAACAGGTTGTCGTCCACCCGCGCGGCGGTGTCCACGTCGCGCGCCACCGAGCGCAGCAGCGAACCCGTGAGCACCAGCGCGCGGTCGGCCACTTCCCGGCCGTGTTCGGTGTTGAACCACCCGTGGTTGTCCAGGGCGATCAGCAGCACCGCGTTCTTGTGTCGGTAGCGCTGAGCCCGCACCAGGCTGTCGTGCAGCCGCAATATGAAGTTGTGGCGGTTGGTCAGCCCGGTCAGCGGCTCGGTGATCACGAGCGCCTTGGCGCGGGCTTGAGCCTCGTGCTGCAGGGAGGAACGTTGCAGCAGCCCGTAAATCAGCAGCGGCGCTTCGATCACCGCCGCGATCACGGTGGCGTACTGCGTCAGGAAACCCGAGGAAAGAAGGTTGAAGTTGCGCAGCACCGGCAGCGATCCGGCCAACAGCACCGGCAGGATGCCCAGCGCGATCCAGCGCACCCAGCGGTCGCCCGTGCGCCAGGCGGCCCACAGCATGGCGTAGAGCACGATGAGGGTCAGGCTGCCAGCGACCGTGAGCCCGTCGAAGCTGAGCTGCGTGGGGGCGATCACGTCCCAGACCGTGAAGATCAGGAGCACCGCGGCCAGCGTGAGCGAGAGGCGGTCGAGCGAGCGGCCGATGCGGCGCGGTTGCACCACATGGCGGACGAAGAGCAGGGCCGCCACGGTGGCCAGCGGCAGCAGAACGAACTCGGCCACGCTGTTCCAGCCCGCCGAATGCGGCCACAGGAACTGCCCGCCCACCCCCATCGACGCCGCCAGCGACAGGCCCAGCAGCGAGGTGTAGATCGCGTAGGCCGCGAAGCTGGTGTCGCGAAACACCAGGGCGTTGGCCACCGCCACCAGCACCAGCAGCAGTGCCATGCCGAAGTAGGCCCCCAGCAGGAACTGCTGCAGGATGCGCAGCTCGCGCAACTGGCTGTGGCTGTGAATCACCAACTCGCCGGAGAACGGCACCCGCGCGTGTTCGATGCGCACCCAGTAGGTCACGGGCGCGTCGGTGCGCGTGTCCAGACCGAACACCGGGTAGCGGTCGGGGTAGGCCCATTCGCTCACCGGCACGTGATCCCCCGCGTGTTGCTCGTGCCAGTGGCCGTCCGCCAGGCGGTGGTAGAGGCTGACACGGTCGGTGCCTGAGCGCATCAGCTCCAGTTCCCAGTGCGAGCGGCTGTCGCGCACCCAGGCATCAAAGCGGACCCACAGCACGCCATGCTCTCCCAGGCGCATCCGGTGTGTGGCGCTGCGCCGTTCGAACGGCAGCTCTGCCTGTTGTTCCTCCAGTTGCTGCACCGTCATGGTTCCGGACGGGTCCACCCAGAACACGCTGTGCTGCGCCAGCGGCACGCTGTGCAGACGGTCATCCAGCTCGATGGGCTGGAGCGTGGTATCCGATGTCGGTGGTGCTGCCTGGGTGAGGGGGCACAAGGCCAGCGCCCACAGCCACAGGCCCAGCCGGCACCAACAGCGGACGGTGTGGGTGGCTCGGCGGAGAGCGTGTGGGTGGGTCATGACACCGATTGTGTCTCCCTGGCACGTGCGCCCAGCTGACGAGGCCCTTGCCAGCAGGGCGCCCAAAGAAAAACCCCGGTCGGCGCAAAGCCGGTCCGGGGTTGTGGGGCCGGGTGCGCGGTCAGGCGAACGCGGTGAGTGCCTTGCGCATCTTCTTCATGGCCGCCACCTCGATCTGGCGCACCCGCTCGGCGCTCACGCCGTACTCGGCCGCCAGTTCGTGCAGCGTCATGCCGCCCGAGCCGTCGTCGTTCACTTTGAGCCAGCGCTCGGTCACGATGCGGCGCGAACGCTCGTCCAGCTCGCCCATGGCGCGCGCCACACCCTCGGTGGCCAGCGCATCGCGTTGGGCCGATTCGAGCACGGCGGTCGGTTCGTGGGTCGCGTCGGCCAGGTAGGCAATGGGGCCGAAGCTGTCTTCGCCGTCGTCGCCCGGGCTCGGGTCGAGCACCACGTCGCCGCCCGAGAGCCGGGTTTCCATTTCGCGCACCTCTTCGGGCTTGACCTTCAGGTCGCGCGCGACCTGATCGACCTCGCCATCGGAGAATGCCTCGCGGTGGGTGTCACCGTCCAGCGCCTCTGAGCGAAAGCCCTGCTTCATCGAACGCAGGTTGAAGAACAGCTTGCGCTGGGCCTTGGTGGTCGCCACCTTGACCATGCGCCAGTTCTTCAGGATGTACTCGTGGATCTCGGCCTTGATCCAGTGCATGGCGTAACTCACCAGGCGCACGCCCTGGTCGGGGTCGAAGCGCTTGACGGCCTTCATCAGGCCGACGTTGCCTTCCTGGATCAGGTCGCCGTGCGGCAGACCATAGCCCAGGTACTGGCGGGCAATCGACACCACCAGGCGCAGGTGGGACATCACCAGCTGGCCGGCGGCGTCGAGGTCGTTGTGGTCGCGCAGGCGGCGCGCGGCGCTCTGCTCTTCTTCGAACGTCAACAGCGGCATGCGGTTGACGGCGGAGATGTAGGCGTCGAGGTTGCCCAGTGCGGGAAGCGTCAGCGAACGGCTCGCCCACGGGCTGGCGACCGCCAGGGTGGCGGACGGCAGAGCGGTGGGTGTCATCAGGGATGTGGACATAGAAGAACCCTCCTCAGATTGGTCTTGCACAAATATTAGCACTCTCTATGAACGAGTGCTAAGACGATGGTTCCATGACCTTGAGATCTTGGGGATGGACACAAGGTCTGATTTCCTTTACTGTACATAAAAACAGTATTGGAGTTTCATGTCTGCCTTGCTGGCTGGCCCGCCCGATGAGTCCACAGGTGGGCCAACGTTTTCACTGTCCCTCCGACCGGCCCTGTCCGTCGGTGCGCTACCGCCCGCAGTGGCGGCGGCGCTCTGGCGCGCTGACCAGCTGGGCAGCCCGGTGGCGGCCACCTTGTCCAGCGGCTTCGAGGCGCTCGATGCGGCCTTGCCCGGTGGCGGCTGGCCTTGCCACGGCGTCATCGACCTATTGAGCGCCCAGAACGGCACCCTGGAGTGGCGGCTGCTCGGGCCGTTGCTGCGCCAGATGTGCTCCGCCGGGCGCAGCGTGGTGCTGGTCGGGCCGCCCCGGCCGCCGCATCCGCCGGGCCTGCGGCTGGACGGCATCAACGAACGGCAACTGGTCTGGGTGATGGCCGAAACGCCGGCCGAGCGTTTGTGGACCACCGAGCAACTGGTTAAGGCCAACACCTGCGGTGCGCTCATCGCCTGGTTGCCGCAGGTGCGCGCCGAACAGGTGCGCCGCCTGCAGGTGCTGGCCGCGGGCTGCACCGGCCCGGTGTTTCTGTGCCGGCCCGCCGCGGCGGCCCGAGAATCGTCGGCCGCGCCGCTGCGCCTGCTCGCCCGCGTGGGGGCGGACTGGGAGCTGCTGGTCGACATCGTCAAGCGCAAGGGGCCGCCGCTGGAGACCACGCTGCACCTGCCTTCGGTGCCCGGCGGTCTGCAGGCCATCCTGACGCCACGGCTGCAAAAGCCCAGCGCCCTGTTGCCGCGCGACCCGGCGCCTCAGACCGCCCCTTCTTTTGACCGTGAGGCCGACCATGCTCTGGTCCGCGCTCCTGCTGCCGACACCCGACGACACCGCCTCGCCCACTGACGCGGCGCTGCAGGCGCTGGCGATCTGGGCACTTCAATTCACGCCCCGGGTCGCTGTCGCCGACGAAGCCGTGGTCATGGAGTTGGCGGCGAGCGTGCGCCTGTTTGGCGGCTGGCGTGCGCTGCGCGAGCGGGTGGCTACGGAAGGTCGGGAGCTGGGCGTGAGCCAAATCGCCTGGGCGCCCAACAGCCTGGCCGCGCTGGCACTGGCGCGGGCCGGCGTGGAAGGCGGCTGGCGGCAGCCGCTGGCGACGCGGCTCGACGCCCTGCCCATGGACACCCTCAGCGCCGTGCGCCCGCACCGCCTCACGCTCGCGCACATCGGCTGCCGGACCCTGGGTGACGTGCGGCGCCTGCCGCGCGGCGGTGTCGGCCGGCGCTTCGACAAACAACTGCTCGCCGCGCTCGACCGGGCCTATGGCCGCGCACCCGAGGTGCACCAGTGGATCGCGCTGCCCGAGCGCTTCGCGCAGCGGCTGGAGCTCATGTTCCGCGTGGACGATGCAACGGCCCTGCTGTTCGGCGCGCGCCGCCTGTTGCTCTCGCTGTGTGGCTGGCTCGCCGCACGACACAGCGGCACCACCGCCTTCACGCTCCATTGGGCGCACGACGCGATGCGCGCCAGGTCGGCGGGCGAGGGCGGCAGCCTCACCGTGCGCACGGCCGAGCCCACGCGCCAGATTCACCACCTCTGCCGCCTGCTCGCCGAGCACCTGGCCCGGGTGGCGCTGCTGGCGCCGGTGGGCGATCTGGAGCTGGTCGCCGACGAGGTGGTGCCGCTGGAAGAAAAAAGTGCCTCCTGGCTGCCCGACGACAACGCGGGTGGCGAAGCGTTGCCGCTGGTGCTGGAGCGCATCGCCGCGCGCCTGGGCCCGCAGCGTGTGGTGCGCCCGGTGCTGTGTGAAGACCACCGGCCCGAGTGGATGTGCCGCTGGCAGCCGGCCGCCGAGCCCTTGCCCCGCCAGCCCGCGCCGGTCACTGAGTTGCCACAGCCCGGCTTCATCCTGCCCGCGCCGCTCAGGCTGCTGGTGCGTGGCAACCGGCCGTATTACCAGGGTGAGCTGCAACTGCTCGCCGGCCCGCAGCGGGTGGACGGCGGCTGGTGGGACCGGGATGAAGCCGCCGGGCAGATTCGCCAAGTGGTGCGCGACTACTGGGTCGCGCAGTCGACTCAGGCGGGCGTGTTGTGGGTGTTCCAGACCCGGCTGGACGAGGCGCCCGCGTGGTTTC
>NZ_MUNZ01000164.1 GCF_002001205.1 Hydrogenophaga sp. A37 | reverse complement strand
ACCGAGCCCCGCTGCCGCGCCCCTGCCGCAGGCGCTGTTGGCACCTGGGCGCAGCGACTTCGTCAGCGCCGTTCTCCAGCGCGGTCACAAGCCACCCATCGCCTGAACTCACCCACCCGTGGTGCGTCCGCGTGTCCCTCCCGGGGCCGCGTTTGCGCCGGTTTGTGACTTCAGGAGATGAACATGACCCCATTCCAGCGGCTGTGTCCGCTGCTGCACCGGCTCGCGATGGCCGGCTTGCTGGCATTGCCTGGCCTGAGCGCCCAGGCCCAAGCGGTGTCGGAAGCGCAACGCGCCGCCGACCCCAACACCCCCATTCCGGCCATCGCCACCGCACCAGCCCGGCCCTCGCCGGTGGCGTCGCCGCCCCTGCCCGCCGACCCGGCCGAAGCATTGAAGCAGTGGCAACAGGCCAACCAGCGCGTGGCCGCCTTCCCCCGCGGCCACATCGACATCCTGCGGGCGGAGGCCAAGGACACCGCTGACACGGCCCAGCCCCAGCGCCAAGCCAGCCCCTTGTCGGCAGACGACGCCCTGCGCCAGTCGCTGCGCCTCCGACCGGGTTTGCTGAAAGCCCCCGGTGGAAGTGCCCTGGCGCAATTCGAACGCCACCAGGCGCTGCTGGCCCACGTGGCCGAGCTGCGCCGCGCTTGGGTGGACGCCGTGGCCACGGGACAGGCGTTGCGCCTGCAGCAAGCCCGACAAGAAGCCACCCGCAGCGGCGCCGAGCTGGGACGGCGCATGGTGCAGGCCGGCAACTGGAGCCAGGCCCGCCTGTTGCGTGAGCAGCTCGCCGACGCCCGAGAAGCAGCGTCCTTGTTGCAGGCGCAACAGGGCGCGCTGGGCGCCCGTGAACGGCTGGCTCGCCTGTTGGGCCTGTGGCAAGGCGACGCGGTGGCGCAACTCGGCCTGCGCCTGCCCGCCGAGCTGCCTGCGCCGCCCGAGACACTGGACAGCCATGCCTCAGGCATCGAAGCCCGGGTGTTGTCCAGCGACGCCGCCCTGTCGCTGCAGCGCATCGACGCGGCACGCGAGATCAACGCCACGCCGTCCGCACAGCGCGCCGCCTGGGACCGTGCATTGCAAGAGAGCGCCGCCAGCCTCGACGCCGCCACGCTGCCCGCCGCGCCCCTGAGCCTGGAGGACGCCCGCCTTGGCAAAGACCATGGGCTGGAGCGGGCCGTGTCGGCCGAAGCCGGTTTGCTGCGTGCGGCCGTGGAGCGGCGCTCGGCGGCGCGCGAAGCCTGGGGCCATTTGCAAATGCAACACGCGCTGGCGCAGCAGACCCACTCGGTCATCCTGCCGCTGCAGACCGCCCTGGAGCAGGAAGCCCAGCTGCGCTACAACGGCATGCTGCAAAGCACCTGGGAGCTGCTGGACGCCAGCCGCGAACGTTTGGCCGCCACAGCCGCCGCCGCCCAGGCCCGCCGCGACTTCTGGCTCGCCCACCTCGACTGGCAACTGCTGCTCGCTGGCGGTGCCTATCAGCCCCCTGGCGCCAGCGCCTCCATGGCGCCCACCGGCTCCTCACCGCAAGGACACTGACATGCAAAGACGTCAATTTTTCTCTGGCGCCGCGCTCGGTGCCGTGGCCGCTGCCAGTGTGAGTCGCGTGGCGCTCGCCGCCCTGCCCGAGGCCGTGCAGCAGACCTCGCCCGACACCGCCGCACCGTGGACGCCACCCGGCGTCACCGGCGCGGGCCGGCCGTACAACCCCGTGGTCACACTCAACGGCTGGACCCTGCCCTGGCGCATGGCCAACGGCGTGAAAGAGTTCCACCTGGTGGCCGAGCCCGTGGTGCGCGAAATGGCGCCCGGTTTTCTGGTCAACATGTGGGGCTACAACGGCCAGAGCCCGGGGCCGACCATTGAGGTGGTGGAAGGCGACCGCGTGCGCCTGTACGTCACCAACCGCCTGCCCGAACACACCACCATGCACTGGCACGGCCAGCGCCTGCCCGCGGGCATGGACGGTGTGGGCGGGCTCACGCAGCCGCAGATCCAGCCCGGCAAGACCTTCGTCTATGAGTTCGTCGCGCGCCGCCCCGGCAGCTTCATGTACCACCCGCATGCCGACGAGATGACGCAGATGGCCATGGGCATGATGGGTCTGTGGGTCACGCACCCGAAGGCGAAACACCCGCTGATCGAGGACGTGGCGCGCGACTACTGCTTCCTGCTCAATGCGTTTGACGTCGAGCCCGGCAGCATGACGCCGCAGGTCAACACCATGCTGGAGCAGAACATCTGGGCCTGGAACAGCCGCGTCTTCCCCGGCATCAGCCCGCTGGTGGCGCGCCTGGGCGAGCGGGTGCGCGTGCGCATCGGCAACCTGACCATGACCAACCACCCGATCCACATCCACGGCATGGAATTCGAGGTCACCGGCACGGACGGCGGCCCGGTCCCGAAGACCGCGCGCTGGCCCGAGGTGACGACCGACGTGGGCGTGGGTCAGATGCGGCAGATCGAGTTCATCGCCGACGAACCGGGCGACTGGGCCGTGCACTGCCACAAGAGCCACCACACCATGGGCGCCATGGGCCACAGCGTGCCGACCATGATCGGTGTCGACCACAGCGGTCTGGTCGGCAAGCTGCAAAAGGCCTCGCCCGACTACATGGTGATGGGCGAGCGCGGCATGGCCGACATGGGCGAGATGCAGATGGAGCTGCCCGCCAACACCTTCCCCATGATGACCGGCACCGGCCCCTATGGCGCCATTGAAATGGGCGGCATGTTCTCCACGCTCAAGGTGCGCGCCGACCTGAAGGCCGGCGACTACAGCGATCCGGGCTGGTACACCATGCCGCCTGGCACGCAGGCTCGCGAAGTGCCCACATCAGCGGCCGGCCCGGCAAAACCGGCGGCCAGCGCCACGCCCCACCAACCTGCCCCCAGCGCCACGGTGCGCAAGCCCCAGGGCAGCGGTGGCCATCAACATTGACCCACACACTCATCGACAAGGAACAACCCCCATGACACACCCAACGCCCACCCGCCGCCGTTTCCAGCAACTGCTGGTGCTCACCCCACTGGCCACCTGGCTGGTCCAGCGCCCGGCCAGCGCCCATGGCGACGCCCACCCGGCGAGCGCGGCGAACGTGCCCGTCGTGAAGGAACAAAAACCCTGGGGCATCGCCGCCGAACCCAAGGAAGCCCAACGGACCATTCAGATCCGCATGACCGACAACATGCGCTTCACGCCCAGCCACCTCGAGGTGCGCGAAGGCGAAACCCTGCGCCTCCGCGCGGTCAACGGGGGCAAGATGCTGCACGAGATCGTGATCGGCACGCCTGAGGAGCTGCAGTCGCACGCCGAGATGATGAAGAAGCACCCCGGCATGGAGCACGACGAGCCCTACATGGCCCACGTGCCGGCCGGGAAACGCAGCGACATCACCTGGACCTTCAACCGCGCGGGCGACTTCGAGTTCGCCTGCCTGCTGCCCGGCCACTTCGACGCTGGCATGCGCGGCACCATCCGCGTCAAGCCCCGCGTCTGATCGATCCCATTTTTAGGAGCACACCATGCAACGACGTTCCCTTCTCCTCACAGCCCCAGCCCTGCTGGCCGCCACCTCCCTGCCTGCCTGGGCCGCCTCACCCACCGCCAAAGACCTGCCCGTGTTGCAGGTCTGGAAAGACCCGAGCTGCGGCTGCTGCAAGGACTGGATCAGCTACCTCCAGCGCGACGGCTTTCAGGTGCAGGTCTTCGAGACTGGCAACAACACCATGCGCCAGCGCCTCGGCCTGCCGCAGAAATACGCCTCGTGCCACACGGCACTCATCGGCGGCTACGTGGTCGAGGGCCACGTGAACGCGCGCGAAATCCGCCGCATGCTGACCGAGAAACCCAAAGCCATCGGCCTGTCGGTGCCGGGCATGCCGATCGGCAGCCCCGGCATGGACGGCCCCGAATACGGCGGCCGCAAAGACCCCTACGACGTGGTGCTGGTGTTGCCCGACGGCAGCGGCCGCGTCTACCAGTCGTAATTCCGCAGCTGATCCAGGAGCCCCACCATGACCACCCCACGCCACATGTTCCTTGGCACCGTTGCAGCCCTCACCTTCGCCACGCTGCTGGCACTCGCTCCACCCGCCGCCGCCCAGACCACTGGCGCCCCATCCCAAGCGACACCGGTTGCCAGTGGCCTGCCCCTGGTAGAGGCCGAGGTGCGCCGCGTGGACGTGGCGGGCGGCAAAGTGACGCTGAAACACGGCGACATCCCCAACTTGGAGATGCCGGCCATGACCATGGTGTTTCAGGCACGCGACCCGGCGCAGCTGGGCCGGCTCAAGATCGGCGACAAACTGCGGTTCACGGCCGACAAGGTCAACGGCGTCTACACCGTGATCGACCTGCAAGTCACACCCTGAGCGACCGGGCGAGAACTGGGGGGGGTTTAGGCCCTTGCTCCGGCGTTTTGGTCTCCGGTACCGAACATAGACTGCAGACTCCAAACGTTTCATCTTGAGACGGGTTGGCTCAAGTTCACGGTCAGATGGACGAAATTCAAGGACGAGCTCCACCGGAATCACAACACCATGCGCACCAATCTGCCCGTTACCCACAAAGAGTTCCTGATACCGAACGGGGTCACCCTGGTCTCTACCACCGACCTGCAAAGCCGCATCACCTACTGCAATCCGGCCTTCATCGCCGTCAGTGGCTACTCACGCGAGGAACTGCTCGGTCAGCCGCACAACCTGGTGCGCCACCCCGACATGCCGGCCGAGGCCTTTCGCGACATGTGGGCCACGCTGCAGAGCGGATCACCCTGGTCGGCGCTGGTGAAGAACCGGCGCAAGAACGGCGACCACTACTGGGTCATGGCCAACGCCACACCGGTGGTGCAAAACGGCCAGCCAGTGGGCTACATGTCGGTGCGCACACAACCCTCGCGCGAACAGATCGAGCAGGCAGAAGCCCTCTACGCCCGCATGCGCTCGGAAGCCGAGGCCGGCCAGCTTCAGACCTGCCTGCACAGTGGCCAGCTGGTGCGCAGCGGCTGGCGCGGCCAGTTGCAGCGCTGGATGCGCCCGACCCTGGGCAAGAAGCTCGGCGCCATGACGCTGGGTCTCGCGTTCGGCGTGCAGCTCATGGAGAGCGCCACCGAAGGACTGCCCAAAGCATGGCACCTGGCAGCCTATGTGGTCACGGGTGTGGTGGCGCTGACCCTGGCTGCCTTCATGCGCCGCATGATGGTGGGGCCGCTGGAACAGGCCGTCACCTTCGCCAACTTCATGGCCGCGGGCGACCTGTCCGCTCGCACGACCAGCCAGGCCGGCGGCGAATTCGGCGACCTTTCGCGCGCGCTCAACCAGCTCAATGTGAACCTGCAGGCGGTGGTGTCCGACGTGCGCCACGAGGTCGAGGGCGTGCAGGTCGCGTCCAATGAAATCGCCAACGGCAACCAGGACCTCTCGGCGCGCACCGAGGCCCAGGCCGGCAGCCTGGAGGAAACTGCAGCCTCCTTGGAACAACTCACCAGCACGGTGGAACAGAGCGCCACGTCGGCGCGCGAAGCCGGCGTGCTGACCAGCCGCGCCGCCAACGTGGCCAGCGAGGGCAACGAGGCCATGGTCCGTGTGATCGACACCATGGACCAGATCAGCCGCTCGTCGAGCCGCATCAGCGAGATCATCCAGGTGATCGAAGGCATTTCCTTCCAGACCAACATCCTCGCGCTCAACGCCGCGGTGGAAGCCGCTCGCGCGGGCGAGCAGGGTCGGGGCTTTGCGGTGGTGGCCGCCGAGGTGCGCAGCCTGGCCCAGCGCACCTCGACCGCCGCCAAAGAAATCAAGGTGCTGATCGACGAATCGGCCAGCCAGGTGTCGCAGGGCGGCCAGCTGGTGCACAACGCCGGCAAGACCATGGGCAACGTGGTCACCGCCGTGCAGCAGGTCAACAGCCTGATTGCCGAGATCACCGGCGCCTCGCAAGAACAGTCCATGGGCCTGTCGCAAATCAACCAGGCGGTGGGCCAGCTCGACTCGGTGACCCAGCAGAACTCGGCCATGGTCGAAGAGCTCGCCGCCGCCGCCAGTTCGCTGCAGGCCCAGGCCAAGGTGATGCAGGAGTCGGTGCAGATTTTCCGCATGTGAGGTAACGAGCCCCCACGCTCCGCCGCTGCGCGGGTCGCTGCCCCCCCAAGGGGGGCTGATCCACCTTGGGGCGGCCCGGCGGTGGATCGTTGCCCCCACGCTCCGCCGCTGCGCGGGTCGCTGCCCCCCAAGGGGGCTGGGCCTGCCTTGGGGCGGCCCGGCGGCTGGCCCGCTGCCCCCACGCTCTCCGCGGGTCGCTGCCCGTCTTGAAGCTGACAGACGCATGCTAAGGTAACGGGATGCCCAGCAACATCCGCTATACCCTGCTGTCATTGCGCGACTTGGCCGCGTCGGTCGGACCGTTTGCGCTGCTCACGGTGCTGCTGCTCGCGCTCACCTACTGGTGGCTCGACCCCAATCCACCCAAACGTGTCGTGCTCGCCACCGGCCCCGCCCAGAGCGCCTACGACGAGTTCGGCAAGCGTTACGCCGACGCGCTCAAGCGCTATGGCATCACGGTGGAATTGCTGCCCTCCCAAGGCTCTTCGGCCAACCTCGAACTGCTGCGCACCGGCAAGGCCGACCTGGGTTTTGTGCAAGGCGGCAGCGCCGACATAGGCTACGACGACGAAGAGTCGATTTCCTCGCTGGGCAGCCTCTTCGTGGAGCCGCTCTGGCTGTTCTACCGCGAAGACTCGGCTGTTCGCCTGCACCAGCAAACCACCATCCAGTCGCTCGGTGATCTGGTGGGTTGGCGCGTCAACGTGGGCACCGCCGGCAGCGGCGTGCCGCGCCTGTTCACCACCTTGCTCGACGTGAACCGCATCGACCGGCAGCAGCTCACGCTCAGCGAGCTGGAGCAGACGCCGGCCACGGTGGCGTTTCTCAATGGCGAAATCGACGCGGTGGTCTTCGCCTCGGCACCCGAGTCGCTGATGGTTCAGATGCTGCTGCAGTCGCCCGGCATCCACCTGCTGAACTTTGCGCAGAGCGAGGCCTACTCGCGGCGCTTCGGTTACCTCACGCCCGTGGTCATGCCGCAGGGTGTGGTGGACTTGTCGAAGAACATTCCCGAGCGCGACATGCACCTCGTCGCATCAACCACCAGCCTGCTCGCCGGCGCCAAGACGCACCCGGCCATCCTGCAGCTCTTCGCGCAAACGGCCACCAACCTGCACGGCGGCGCCAGCTGGTTCAACCGGGCGCGCGAATACCCCAGCCTGGAGCACAGCGAGGTGCCGATCTCCCCTGAGGCGGTGCGCGCCATCAAGAACGGCCCGCCGTTCCTTCAACGCTACCTGCCGTTCTGGCTGGCGAACCTGGTCGAGCGCATGTGGCTTGCGATGGGCCTGATCCTAGCGCTGGCCCTGCCCCTCTCGCGCATCGTGCCGCCGCTCTACACCTTCCGCATCCGCTCGCGCGTGTTCCGCTGGTACGCCGAACTGCGCAGCATCGAGCAACGCCACCTGGACCAGCAGGACGAGCCCACGCCGATCGACGATCTGCTGGAGCAGCTCAACCGGCTGGAGGAAAAGGTGGAACAGGTCGTGGTGCCGCTGTCGCACACCGACGAGCTCTACGCCCTGCGCAGCAACATTGGTCTGGTGCGAAAAAAGCTCACCCGGGGGAAGTGACCCACCCCTGCCGCGCTTCGCGCGACCCCCTCAGGGAGCGGCACTGGCCATCCGGCAAAGCCGGCCTGACGGCGCCCTGGGCTGCATGCTGCTGAAGATCTCTACAGCTTGCCCGAGTTGATCCAGGCCTGGCGCGCGACGGCGGCAAGCGCTTCATCCAGAATGCCCTGACCCGCAACCACGCGCAAACGCCCCTGGGCACTGAGGCGGTCCAGTCCCTGTCGGGTGAGCGAGATCGGCAGTCCCTCGGCCGTGTTGAACAGAAACAGGGTGCCGTGCGGGCTCGCCCAGCGGAGCTGACACCGGCGCACCACGTCCTGCTGCTCCAGTTCGACCCACGCCCCCACCGCCAGCTCAGGCAATGGCTCGGACGCCAGCAGGCTCAAACCCCGGGCGAAGGGCTGGGTGTCGGCAAAGTCGGGGGCCGCAAGCAAGGTGTCCACGAAACCCGAGTGGCGCGCCTCTTCCGCGTGCATCCATGGCTCCGGCGCTGGTTCGTCGCCCCTGGGGGGCAAGGGCGCGGCCGGGTCACCGTTGTGTCGCGTTTTGTAGGCAGCTTCATGCAGACCCATCAGTCCCTGAAAAAAGGCCTCGGCGCGCACACGCGGGTAGTCGATCGAATCCAGTCCTTCGCGCAAGGTCCGCAAGATCGCGGGCACGACCCGCACCAGCCGGGGGCGGTTCAGGCTGGCCTGCGCAAGCTGACAGGACCACAGCAAGTCGGGCAAGATGTCCATGTAGCGCTGCGCCGGCACATCGTCCAGACAGCCTTTGCCCGCTGTGCCCAGATGAAGGCGTGCATGCGCCAGCACCTGGGCCCAGGGATCGCAGAGAAAGCGCCGCACCAGACCAGGCGCGCGACCGAAATCGGGGCGCGCCTGAATCTCGCGTGCCACGTGTTCAGCCAGCAAGTGACGCTGTTCCACATGCACCAGTGTCTGCATCGCCAGCCCCTGATCCGGCGCGCTTTGTGGCAGCAGCCGATTCAGTTGCTCGACGATGCGATCGGGCAGTGCGCTCGTTGAAGCATTCATGGTCTTCACCACGTCATGCACCTGTTGGGCGTACTCGGCGTATCCCGTGTCCTGCTCGCTGGAAAAGGCCAGGCTGCGGGCGGTGATGGTGTCGAGCAAACGCCTCGCGGGGTTGTGCCGGTCGGCAAAGAACCGGGGTTCTGCGCGCGCCAGGTGCAACAGCACCGGTTTGAGCTGTTGCACCATGTCGCGGACGGACGGCAGCAGCCGCTGGTCTTGCGCAATGGTGCGCAGCATGAGCGCCACCACCTCGACCGCCAGTGTGCGCACCATGGCATTGCCAGAACCCGAAGCGCCCTGGTCCGAGACAACCTCGCCACCGTGGTCCAGGTTGCCCACCAGCAGTTGGTGCAAATGGTCGAGGGTGAGCACGGCGGCGTCGCCGATCTTCGTGTCCAAGGGCGCGCTCTCCGGTCGAGTGCTCCCTTCCGCCACGGCAGCCCGGTGGGCCACCACCGTCGGCACTACCACATAGGCCGCCGGCTGCACGTTCCGTTGCTCCAGCCCCAAGGCCAGGTCTCGGTAAAACCGCTGCAGCTCGGCGCCGAGCGGCACCGCACCAACGTGCAGCCAGCGCATGCGCGCCGCCTCGTCCACATGCAGATGCGAGAGGGCCTGCATCAGCGCCGCGATCACCACCTCGGGACGCAGCGGATTGGCTTCTTGCCGAACGGCAGGCAGGCCCTGCGCTCCGCTGAGCAGCGCGCCCAACGCCAGCAGTTCCGAGTCGGCCGCCATCTTGACCACTTGCTGAAGCCGCGCGAGTTCCACCGTGGCCTGCACCTGCAGGTGGTCCATCAATTCCAGGTCTTCCATGCTCACGCCGTCCCAGGCGCGCTGGGTGCTGGGCACCCGCGGGGCGTTGCCCGTGGCGCGCTCCTGCGCCGCCTGCACACCGTCGGACAAGGCCTTCAGGAACTGATCGGCCATGCGGTCACGCGCCCCCACGAGCACGGTGCCAGCGTGCAGGTAAGCCTGCTTCTCTTGGTGGTGTGAGGCCGTGGCAGCGCACTGCTGAAGCGTTTTCTGCAACTGCCCCAACCAACGGGGAATCCAGTCGCGCGCCAAAACCTGCGCGTCCTTCAGGCAGGCTTCAAAAGGGGGGGGGTTGGCACGGGCGCTCATGGAGGGGGCAATCAACAGCGGTCATACAAGGGTGTATGAGCAAAGATTGTGCGCACCGCGCCCGGGCCAAAAGCCCGGATGAAACATGGAAAACCCCGCAGTTTAGGGCTTAGCCAGCAGAGCCGCCCAACCCTCGGCGCCGAGCCCGCGCAGGGTTTCGATGTTGCGCTCGACGATCTTTTCGGCATCGCCCGCATCGGACGCCACGGCCCGTTCCACGCTCTCTTCGCGCAGCAGGTGCAGCGTGGGGTAAGGCGCGCGATTGGTGGCGTTGCTGATGTCGTCGGGTTCAACGCCCTCAAACTGGAACAGGGGGTGGAAGCTCGCCACCTGGACGGTGCCTTCCAGCTCGTGCTCGGCCACCACGTCGTCCACCACGCCCATGAAGTCGTTGAAGACCTCAAAGTCCGGAAACAGCGTGGGATGCACCAGCAGCGTGGTGTCGATGGCTTCGGCCGGCGTGTTCACCAGCAGGTCCAGCTCGCGGTCCAGCTCATCGAGAAATGCGTCCAGGTGCCGCGCCCGGCTCACCACGATGCGCACCTGGTTCTTCACGTACACCGAGCGCGCGAACGGGCACAGGTTCAGCCCGATCACCGCCTTCTCGATCCAGCGGCGGGTGTCGGCCAAAACGGTGTCGTCAGAGAGTTCCATAATCGTGTCCGGAGCGAAGGGCATTCAGTTCAAGAGTGCCGCGGAACTGGCTCCGCCAGGCCGCAGGCACTGCCCCCCAGTGGGGGGTGACGCGCCGAAGGCTCGGCGCGGGGGGCGTTCAATCAAATACTCTTGAAGCGCGCGCGCTTCGGGCGTGCGCCCTCTTCGCCCAGGCGGCGCTTCTTGTCGACCTCGTACTCCGAGAAGTTGCCGTCGAAGAAATACCACTGCGAGTTGCCTTCGCAGGCCAGGATGTGGGTGCAGATGCGGTCAAGGAACCAGCGGTCGTGTGAGATCACCATGGCCGAACCGGCGAACTCCAGCAGCGCTTCTTCCAGCGCGCGCAGGGTTTCGACGTCGAGGTCGTTCGAGGGTTCGTCGAGCATCAGCACGTTGCCGCCCTGGGCCAGGGTCTTGGCCAGGTGCAGTCGACCGCGCTCACCACCAGAGAGGTTGCCCACCAGCTTTTGCTGGTCGTTGCCTTTGAAGTTGAAGCGGCCGATGTAGGCGCGGCTGGGCATGATGAACTTGCCCACGATGATGTTGTCCAGCCCGCCGGAGACGTCCTGCCACACGGTCTTGCTGCCGTCCAGGCTCTCGCGGCTCTGGTCCACAAAGGCGAGCTTGGCGGTCTGGCCGATCTCGACCGAGCCGGAGTCCGGCGTTTCCACGCCCTGGATCATCCGAAACAGCGTGGACTTGCCGGCGCCGTTGGGGCCGATGATGCCGACGATGGCGCCCGGGGGCACCGAGAAGCTCAGGTTGTCGATCAGCACCCGGTCACCGAAGGACTTGCTCACGCCCTTGAACTCGATGACCTGGTTGCCCAGGCGCTCGGCCACCGGGATGAAGATCTCGTTGGTCTCGTTGCGCTTCTGGTAGTCCACATCACTCAGTTCCTCGAAGCGGGCCAGACGCGCCTTGCTCTTAGCCTGGCGGCCCTTGGCGTTGGAGCGCACCCACTTGAGTTCTTCCTTCATCGCCTTGGTGCGGGCATCTTCGGACTTCTGCTCGGTCTCCAGGCGGCGTTCCTTCTGGTCCAGCCAGTCGGAGTAGTTGCCTTTCCATGGGATGCCCTGGCCACGGTCGAGTTCCAGGATCCACTCGGCCGCGTTGTCGAGGAAGTAGCGGTCGTGGGTGATGGCGACCACGGTGCCGGGGAAGCGCTGCAGGAAGTGCTCCAGCCACTCCACGGACTCGGCGTCCAAGTGGTTGGTGGGTTCGTCGAGCAGCAGCATGTCGGGCTTGGAGAGCAGCAGGCGGCACAGGGCCACACGGCGCTTTTCGCCACCCGAGAGGTTCTTGATGGTGGCGTCCCAGGGCGGCAGGTTCAGCGCGTCGGCGGCCAACTCCAGCTGCAGGTCGGCGTTTTCCGAGCCCGAGGCGGCGATGATGGCTTCGAGCTCGGCCTGCTCGGCGGCCAGGGCGTCGAAGTCGGCGTCTTCTTCGCCGTAGGCGGCGTACACCTCTTCCAGGCGGGCCTTGGCCTTGAGAGCACCGCCAATGCCTTCTTCCACCGCCTGGCGCACGGTCTGTTCGGGATTGATCTGCGGTTCCTGCGGCAGGTAGCCGATCTGGATGCCCGGCATGGCGATGGCTTCGCCCTCGATCTCCTTGTCGATGCCGGCCATGATCTTGAGCAGCGTGGACTTGCCCGAACCGTTGAGGCCGAGCACGCCGATCTTGGCGCCGGGGAAGAAGCTGATGGAAACGTTCTTCAAGATCTGCCGCTTGGGCGGCACGGTCTTGGTGACACGGTTCATGGAGAAAACGTATTGGGCCATTTTGATAAAAATGCTGAGTGACCGAAGGGAACGCAGGCCACAGCGCGTCAGCGCTGTTGCGGCCCCGTTTCAACAAAGACATGTCGAGCCGTTGCTGTCCTGCCGCTGTACTGCCAAAAAAGAAGTCTTCGATTATCGCCCGGGCTTCAATCGTCATCCAGGTTGTCTGGCAAAGGCTTCCTGATCAATTCCTGCATGGCTGGCGGCAAGACCCCGGATTGCAGCCATTCAGGCAAGGCTTCAGGCAGGTTCCAGCGCGCCTGCTTGAGCACCATGGCCAGCCCCTGAAACCACAGGTGCATGCCCTTGCGGCTCAGTCGCACGATCAGCGGCCCGCTGCTGGTGTCGAAGGTCATGTTGACCGATTGGCTGTTGGTCTGGGTGCTGATTTTCTGGCACAGGCGCTGCTGTGGATCGCTCTTGGCGCCCGGCGACTCGTGGCCGGCGCGAATCTGCGGTGGGCTCTGCCCCGGGGCCGCCTCATGGAGCGACAGGTCGTGCTCGATGGAAGCGCGGGCTCTGGGGCTGGCGCCGCCCTGCTCGCCCGGCGTGGACGCCTCGAACGAGGGCAGCACCGTGCTGAAAATGCTGATGACCATGCGGCGGGTGAACCAGACGGTGCTGTCCTGCTCGTGCACCCGCATCCAGATGCGGTCCTGCACTGCGTTGTAGCCGAAGGTGGTGGTGGTCACGGGGTGGTTCCTGGCTCGGCGTCGCCATCGGCTTCACTCTGGTTGCGCAAGGCGAGCTGAGCGACAGCGTCGAGCGCGCCCTCGACCATGCCGCCGCGCGACACCACCCGCAACTGATCGGCATTGCGCAGGCGATCCAGCGTGCGACGGGTCATGGAGTGGGCCAGCCCTTTGGCGGAGATGAACATGAACAGGCTGCCATGCGGGCTCGTCCAGGTCAGCTCGGCCCGCACCCAGGTGCCCTGAATCAGCAAATCCACCCAGGCGCCGGTCGCCAGATCGGCACCTTGAGCGTCCACCGCATCAGGTGCGATGGGCACCGGCTCCTCGGACACGTAGCCCGCATCCGCGGCCTCGCTGTGGGCCATCCAGAAGGTCTCGCCGTGTTCTGCGGGCGCTGGCACGACCGCGAGCGCCGGGTCGTCCACCCGTTCGATCAACGTGGGGATCTCTGCCCCCAACGGCTCGTCGCCTGTCTCCTGCGCCGCCGGGCGGTCGAAGGCCTGCTCGTGCACGGCAACCAGCATGTCGAACAGCCGGGCTGTCAGATCGGGCGGGTACTCGATCCGTTGCAAACCCTGGCGCAGTTGCCCCAAAAGGCGGGGCACCAGCTTGACCAGACGGTCGGTGTCACGCCGGATGAGATCCGTCTGCACGCTCCAGATCAGGTCTTCCGCGACCCGATCGATGGGTTCGTCCGTCTCGACCGGGACCACACCAGCCAATTGCGACTCAGCCACGACCTGCGACCAGGGCCCGCAGAGGAACTGCAGCACGAACTCGGGAACGTCTTTGTCCTGCGTCTGGCGTTGAAAGTCGGCGGCCAGCCGCTCGGCCAGCAGGTGCCGTTGCTCGGCGTGCATCAGCGCACGGGCAGCCTCGGCCCGCATCTGGTTCTTGATGGCGTCGTCCTGCTCCCAGCGCCGGCGCAGGCGTTTGAGCAGACGGGCAAACACCTCCTCGGTGGCGGCAGCCCGGTTGAGCGAATACACCGCGTCGATGATCGACTCCAGTAGCTTGGAAAACCCCGGGTCGTTCTGCCCCTGATAGCCGAGGCTGCGTTGGGTGATTTCTTCCAGCAGCTGACGCGCAGGGTGTCGGCGCTCGCTGAAAAAACGCGGGTCGGCCTGCGACAGCTTGATCAGGATGGGCTCCAGCAGACCAATCTGTTGCCGTATGGCGGGCAACAGGCGCTCGTCCTGTGTCAGGTTGTCCAGCATGAGCCGAACCACCTCCTGCCCCAGCAGGCGGCCCAGGTTGTTCTCCAGAATGATGGGCAATTCGGGTTTCACCGGCGGCTCTTCTGTGGAGCTCGCCCGTAACCGCAAGCGTTGGATCAGCGGCTCGATCAGGTCCATGTCTTCCAGCGCCGTCAGGGACAAGGGCACCGTGTGCACAAAAGTCTGACCACCCGATTCTTCGTTGCTCAGGTCGCCTGCGAGCAACTGCCGCAACCGGCCGAGGGTGAGCATCGTTCGCCCCACGGCACCTTGCGGGCCCTGCTCCCGCTGGGCCATCGGAGTCGGCCCCACCACGGGCTCCACGCCATGCACCAGCAGCCACTGAATGAGTTCACGATAAACCTGTCGCAGGCTCTCGCCCAACATGCCGGCCGCAGGGGACAACAGCGCACCGCGCTGGGCATCGTCGGGAACATGGCGAACCAGCAGCTCACGCAGGGCATGGGCAAATGCGGCGGGCCTGAGCGGGTTGAGTTCGGGCTGCACCGTCATCCAACCCATCAGGCTGCTGACCAGGGCATTGAGCCTGGGCAACTGTTCGGCGCTGGCGCTGCGGATCGCCTGCTCGGCCACGGCAAACCCGATGGTGGCGTCGATCGACCGGTCATCGAGCTGGCGAAGGTCATCAAACCGAACGGCAGCGGGCCCTGTGGCATCCAGCACACTGCCGTGATAGAGCACCTTGCGCAATTGCTCATGCCAGGTGCGCTTGAGCGCATCGGCTTCTTCCGTGAGCTGCTCCACCAGTTCAAGCTGGAGCGGATCATCGGACGATGGGGCAGCACCCGGCCGATCAGGGTCCAGCGCCGCGTTCAGGCCTTCGAGCAGTTCGTCGATCATCGAGTCCGAGATCGACAGCGCGGCTTCGAGACAGTCCTGCAGCGTGGGGCGCAGTTTGCTGGCGTCGTTGGCCATGCCCAACCGGAGCATCTTTGGAGCGTTCATCGGGGCTGAGAAGAAATGAGATCAGCAGGCTGAGGCGCAGCAAGGCGGCCGCACCACGGGTTCAAATTCCGAAATCCGCACCATTATGTGAGCGCTCCGGAAGCTTCCGGCAAGCATCTTCGAGTGCCTGTGTGAAAAGACGTGCGACAATGCAGCCGTTGTGTTGTATCAGTGACATCCAACACCAGCACCCTGCTGGAGGGTCAGCGTCCCAAGTTTTTGGACCCGCAGACCCACCCTTCTGAATCCTGTCTGCCTTCTACTGAACGGTCCCCACAAGGTCCGAACAGGCAGATGCCCCCAGCGCCCTGGACGGGCGCCACACCTTTAATGAACTTCGAAGAACTGAACCTGGCCCCGGCCATCGTCCAAGCTGTGCGCGAGCACGGTTACGAAACCCCCACTCCCATCCAGGCCGAGGCGATTCCCGCCGTGCTGGCCGGGCGCGATCTGCTCGGCGGTGCCCAGACCGGCACCGGCAAGACCGCCGCCTTCACCCTGCCCATGCTGCACCGCCTGAGCGTTGGTGAGCGGGCCAAGAGCAAATTCGGCGGTGTCGCGATCCGCGCCCTGGTGCTCACGCCCACCCGCGAACTCGCCGCTCAGGTCGAAGAGTCGGTGCGTACCTACGGCAAACACCTCTCGCTGACCTCCACCGTCATCTTCGGCGGTGTCGGCATGAACCCGCAGATCAACGCCATGAAGCGCGGCGTGGACATCCTCGTGGCCACGCCCGGCCGCCTGCTCGACCTGCAGCAACAAGGTTTCCTGGACCTCTCCGGCGTGCAGATGCTGGTGCTCGACGAAGCCGACCGCATGCTTGACATGGGCTTCATCCACGACGTGAAGAAAATCCTGGCCCTGGTGCCCAAGGACAAACAGAGCCTGCTGTTCTCGGCCACCTTCAGCGATGAAATCCGCGACCTCGCCAACAATCTGCTCAAGGACCCGTTGAGCATCCAGGTGACCCCGCGCAACACTACGGTGCAGCGCATCACCCAGGTGATCCACCCCGTGGGTCGTGGCAAGAAGAAAGCCCTGCTGGTCCACATCATCAACCAGCACAACTGGAGCCAGGTGCTGGTGTTCACCCGCACCAAGTTCGGCGCCAACAACGTGGCCGAGTTCCTGACGAAAAACGGCATCCAGGCCATGGCCCTGCACGGCAACAAGAGCCAGGGTGCGCGCACCCAGGCGCTGGCCGGCTTCAAGAGCGGCGACATCCGCGCCCTGGTAGCGACCGACATCGCGGCCCGCGGCATCGACATCGACGAGCTGCCGCACGTGGTGAACTACGAGATCCCGAACGTCAGCGAAGACTATGTGCACCGCATCGGCCGCACCGGCCGCGCCGGGAAGAGCGGTGAAGCCGTGAACCTCGTGAGCTTGGACGAAGAAGGCTTCATGATGGACATTGAGCGCTTCACCAAGCAGCAGATTCCGGTGCAGATCTTCCAGGAGTTCATGCCCGAACCGGGTGAGCGTGCCGAACCCATCGCCATGGGCCGCCAGACCATCTGGGGCGGCGCCGGCAAGCCGCCGAGCCGCGACGTGATGGCCGCTGCCGCCAAGGCCGCGCGCACCGAGATGCTGCAACGCGTGCGCGAGAAAAAAGCCAGCGACGCACCGCAAGGCGCCCGTGGAAACGGTGGCGGCAACGGGGGTGGCCAGCGCCAGCGCCCGGCTGCGCAAGGTGACGGCCAGCCGCGTGGCGAAGGCGCCCGCGACGGTCAACGCGCCGACGGTCGCCGCAACAATGGCGGCCCCGGCCGCAACGGCCCGGCCAATGGCCCCCGCAATGGCCCGCCGCGCAACGGTGGCGCACCACGCAACGCCGAGCGCGCTGAACGCGGGCCGCGTGAAGACCGTGGGCCGCGCGAGGACCGCGGTGACGGCAGCGAGCGCCAGCCCGGCCCGAATGCGCACCTGGGCCAACTGCGCATCCGCGAGCCTCGCGCACGCGCCGCAGCCCCTGGCGGTCAGCCCGATCCCCTGCGCACCAGCATTGACTCCATCGGTGGCCGCGGCGCACGCAACGGCAACCGGGGCGGTGGTGGCGGCGGCCGCGGTGGTCCACGCGGTGACGCACCGCGCGGCGGCCCGGCCGACCCGTTGCGCACCAGCTACGGACGCATCCGCTGAACCGGAAATCAAGGTGCCACGCGTCAAAACTCATCAAAATCCATGGTGGTTGAAGATGAAGTGAAGCCGGCTGTGGCGGTGGAGCAGACATCCTGATCTCAGGGTTCTTTTCCGGAAGGCGGGTTCACACCCGCCTTTTTTTCGCCTGCATACCAGGAACGCTCCCATGAAGCTGCTGCTTGCCGAAGACGATGTCATGCTGGGCACCAGCATGGAAAAGGGCCTGGCGTTCGCCGGCTTTCAGGTGGACTGGGTGCGCATGGGCAACCAGACCATCGACGCCCTGAGCACCCACAGCTACGACGTGGTCCTGCTCGACATCGGCCTGCCCCAGGTGGACGGGCTGCAGATCTTGCGCTGGATGCGCAAGGAAGGTCAGCACACTCCAGTGATGCTGGTGACGGCTCGGGACGCTGTACCCGACCGTGTCGCGGGGTTGAACCTGGGTGCCGACGACTACCTCACCAAACCCTTTGACCTGGACGAGTTGTGCGCGCGCATCCACGCGCTGGCACGCCGCCCAGCCGGACGCGGTCAACCGCACCTGCAATTGGGGCGACTGGAACTGCACCCCATCGAGCGCGAAGTGCGACTGGCGGGCACGGCGTTGGCGCTCTCGCAACGCGAGTTCGATCTGCTCGCGGCGTTCATGCGTCAGCCAGGGGCGGTGCTCTCGGTGGCGCAACTCGAAAGCCAGCTGTATGGCTGGGGCGAAGACATCGTCAGCAACGCGGTGGAGGTGCACCTGCACCATCTGCGGCGCAAGCTTGGGGAACCCTGGATCGTCAACGTGCGCGGTGTGGGCTACAAGCTGGTGCAGGTGCCTTGAACTCCATCCGCGCCCGCTTGTTGCTGTGGCTCATCTCTTCGGTGCTGATCACCACCCTGGTGGTCGGCTTCCTCACAGCACGACTGACCTGGAGCGGCTTCAACAACGTGCGTGACCTTGGCCTGGAACAGATTGCCCAGACCGTGATGCGGCACGACGAAGCCGCCCCCGAACTGCCACCCCCCGTGATCACCTCGCAGACCTTGGCCGACGAGGACCTGGACCAGTTCGTCAGCCAGATCTGGGACCGTTCCGGTCGCCTCGTTTACTCGTCCTTGGCGGATGTCGGCCCGCCGCTGCAACCACCGGGTCACCACATCGTGACCTGGCAGGGCCAGAGTTGGCGCCTGTACGCGCTGCCGAGCGAACTTCGAACCGTGCAGATTGCGATCACCACAAAGATTCGGAGGCGCCATTTTTACTCATTGACACCCTGGCTGATGGTTCCACTGAGCCTGCTCGTCGTCACCCTGGGCTTGCTCACCAACGCTGGGGTCAACCGGGCGCTGCGACCGCTAGAAGACCTGCGTCACGACCTGTCCCAGCGGAGCCCCGAGGACCTCAAGTCGGTCAATGCCGTTGGGTTGCCCGACGAAATTGCACCTCTGGCAGACACCCTCAACCAGTTGCTCGAACGCGTGGACCAGCTCATCACGAACCAGAAGCGGTTTCTCGCCGATGCCGCCCACGAACTCAACACACCGCTGGCGGCGATCAAGCTGCAGGCCCAACTGGCGCGACGGCTGGGCCCCGCCGAATGGCCCTCCGCACTGGACGAGCTGGACGCGGGCATCGAGCGCGCGACCCGGCTCTCGTCGCAGCTGCTGCAGCTCGCCCGACTCGAACCCGGTGCCCGTCAGCCCCTCCTCGGCCCGGTTCAGCTGGACGACATCCTGCGTGAGGCCGTGTCGGCGTTTTCCGCGCGCGCGGAGCATCTGGGCTGTGATCTGGGGCTGGCGGGCGCCTCAGCAGTGAGCCTGCATGGCGACCCGCACGCGCTGCGCACCCTGGTGGACAACCTGATCGACAACGCGCTGAACCACGCCACCGCGCCGGTGCGCATCGATGTCAGCCTGCGCGCCGACACTCACTGGGCCGTCCTGGAGGTCAGCGACACCGGACTCGGCATCGCTCCTGCCGACCGCCAGCGCGTGATGGAGCGTTTTGTGCGGTTGGCGCCGGGTGACGGCAAGGGCAGTGGCCTGGGCCTGTCCATCGTGCGCGAGATCGCCGAGCTGCACGGTGCCCTGGTGGAGCTGGACGACACACCGGGTGGCGGCCTCACCGTGCGCGTGCGCCTGCCGCTGACGGGCATCCCTCAACCAGCAGCACCCTGAGAAGAACCGGCTGGTTACAGTGAGGTCATGCCCAACATGATCCCGCCTCCCGTTTCGCGCTTCGCCACCCTGATGGTGGCCAGTTGCAACGTGCTCAACCTGGCGCAGCCCGGTCGCCACTTCTATGACGGCCAGGACCCCTACAGCCAGAACGAGTTTGAGCGCAAGGTGGGCTGGCTCGGCGAGCGCTTCCGGGTGCTCAACGCCGACGTGCTGGTGGTTCAGGAGGTCTGGGACGAGTTGGCGCTGCGCGCGGCCGTGGCCCGCAGCGGCCTGCAGTACAGCACGGTGAGCGTGCCCGGTGCCGAGAACGGACCGGGTCAGTCGGGGGCACAGGGCACGCCTCGCGTCGGCATCGTGACGCGGCTGAAGGTCGAGTCCATCCAGTCGATCACCGACTTCCCCGCCGCCGCCGTGGTGCAGGTGCCCGGCATCGGCCCACACACCCGCTTCGAGCGCCCACCGCTGCTGGCCACGCTGCGGATGAAACACGGGCAGGAGGTCGCCGTGATCACGGCCCACCTCAAGTCCAAGCGACCCAAGTACCTGCAGGACGCGCAAGGCCGCTCGATTGAAGACTCGGAAGACCCCACGGTGCAGGCCGTGGGCTCATTGCGCTCGCTGATCATGCGCGCCGGTGAAGCGCTGGCGCTGCGCCTGAAAGTGGTCGAGCTGCTGCACCGCACGCGCCTGCCGCTGATCGTGATGGGGGACCTCAATGACGGGCCGCACAGTGTGACCACCCAGCTCATCGCCGCCACCTCGCAGGTGGCCTACGACAAGGGCGCGCGCGACAACGCGCTCTTCAACGCCTGGGACGTGATGGGTGAGGCCGCACTGCGCCGCGACGTGGCGTTCTCCCACATCCACCAGGGCTACCCCGAGGTGCTCGACCAGGTGCTGGTGAGCGAAGAATTCGTGGCCACCAGCCGGGCGTCCATCGGCGACGTGCGGCGCGTCGAGGTCTTCAACGACCACCTCTTCGAAGGCCGCGACCGCAGCCGCAGCGACCACGGGTTTGTGCGCGCGTTGTTGCGGTTGCGCTTGCCAGACACCCCGCCCAGCGCCTGAAGCGCCCTGGGCAGTTGGGCTCAAACGAACCTCAAGGCCGCCACCGGCGGGAAATCGTTCGACACCAGGTGCCAGTGCTCGCCGGCATCGCCACTCACCCACAGCCCGCCCGTGGTCGAGGCCAGCGCCAGCGTCTGGCCGTCGGCGCTCACATCCAGCCCGTGACGGTAGACCAGGTGGTAGGCGTGGGCCTGCGGCAGGCCGCTGGAGAAGGTCTGGAAGCTGGTGCCACCGTCGTCCGTGCGGTTCACCACCATGCGCCCATCCACCGGGAAGCGGCAGACGTCGGCCTGCGCCGGCACGAACCAGGCGCGTTGCGGGTTGTTCGGGTCGCAGGCCACGGCGAAACCAAAGCCTGACGGCGCGGGCGCTGGGATGCCGCTCCAATGCCGCCCGCCATCGGTGGAACGGTAGATGCCGCAGTGGTGCTGCACCCAGAGCACATCCGGGTTCGCGGCGCACTGCACCATGCAGTGCGGGTCTTGCGCATTGCCGTCTTCGGCGTTGTCGGCCGGCAGGTAGTCGGCCTTCATGCCGCTGGCGATGAGGGTCCAGCGTTCGCCCCCATCGCGCGTTTGCCAGACGCCGCCCACCGACACGGCCACCGTCACATGCCGCGCATCGCGAGGGTCCACCACGATGGAATGGATGCCGGCGTGGTCGTAGCCACCACCCATCCAATCGCGACGCCCAGGCTGTTCCCACAACGCGGTGTTGAGCGTCCAGCTGGCGCCGAAGTCGGTGGATCGGAACAAGCCGGCCGGGATGCAGCCGGCCCACAGCACACCGGGCTCATCGGTGCCACCGGCCGCGAGCGTCCAGATCAGGTCCACGTTCCAAGGCGTGGTGTCGTCGGCCAGGGGACCTTCGGTCGGCTTCTGCGGAAAAGCGGGGGCAGCGATCTCCTGCCAGGTCCGGCCCTGGTCGGTGCTGCGGCGCAGCTTGACGCCGAAGTGGCCGAGGCGCAGCGCGGCGACCCAGGCGCCGTCGCGGGCATCGATCAGCACGCTGGTGACCGGTTCACCGGGAAAGTGGTGGGCGGTGATGGCCCACTCAGCGCCCTCGCCGTTCAGGACAAACAGGCCCTTGCGGGTGGCGAGCAACAGCGTTTGCATAACCAGTTCCTTCAGAGGTTGAGTGCCCTCAGCCACCGCTGAGGGCCTGCACCACCAGCACCCGGTCGCCCGCTTCCAGCGGCTGATTCAGCGAGACACGGTCCGTCACCAGCTGCCGGTTGACGAACACCGCCACGTGCTTGCGCACCGCGCGCTGGTCGTCGAACACATAGTGGGCGAGCTCGGGGGCGGCCCGCAACGCCGCTTCAAGCGCCTCACGCAGGGCGCCAGGCGCGACCTGTTGCGGCACGCAGTCCACATGGCGGCGCAGGCTGGGGGCGAATTCAACGGTGACCATGGCAGTGCAACGATCCGCCAGTGTCGAACAAGGCCGCCCTGGCGAACAGCGATTCACCCTCTCACAAAGAGGGTCACCAGGGGTTGATCCCCCACCTGTCGGCTCCAGTGGCCATGCACCGCCGGGTCGAAGCTCGCGCCATCGGGCAAGGTGTCAGCCGAGTAGAAATGCTCGCCCGGACCGAACGTGCGGGAGCTGCCATCCTGCAAGCCGATCTCCATCTGCCCCTGCAAGACAAACAGCCACTGCGGCGCCCCGGTGCAATGGAACTGGCTGCGAAAACCGACCGGGCTCTCACGCAGCTGAAAACCGCCTGAGGCCATCAACGGCGAAAGGCACGCCGCTGGCGTGCCTTCATTGAGTTCAACCGTCTCGTCGCGAAACGCAGCCCGCCCGTCGGTGCCGGTGTAAAGCACCACCTTGTTGAAGGTCTTCATGTCTGGTCCTGTTGCTGTGAATGCAGCGCGAGGTTGTACCAGATAGAAGAAGCGGAAGAGCCAGGGGATGCCCCCACCCAGCACACGCCAAGGATCCGGCTTCGCCGGTCCAAGGGCGTGGTCCCCCCGGGGGAAGCTGCGCAGCAGCGCAGGGGGGTCAGTTCTTGTATTTGCTCGGGTACAGCTCGTTCAGCTTGCGACCGGATTCGCCGTCGGCCACGATGTCACCGGTGCGCTGGGCTTCCTTCAGCTCGGCGAGCACCTCGGCGCGGGTCTTGCCCTGGGCCACGGCGGTCGGGTAGCGGTTCGGGTAGATCTCGTTGAGCTTCTTGCCGGACTCGTTGTCGCCGATCACTTCGCCCTTGAGCTGGGCTTCGCGCAGTTCGGCACGCACATCTTCACGGCTGATGCTGGCGGTCGCGGTGGCGGCTGGGTAGCGGGCAGGGAACAGCTGCTTCATCGTCTGACCGGACTCGGCATCGGCGATCACGTCGCCGCTGCGCTGGGCTTCTTTCAACTCTGCCTGCACCTCGGCGCGGGACCGGGCCTGCACAGACGTCGCGGCGTCGTAGCGGCCGGGGTACATCTGACGCAGCGTCATGCCAGACTCGTTGTCGGCGATCACGTCGCCGTTGCGCTGGGCTTGCACCAGCTCGGCGCGAACTTGCTCGCGGGTCAGCGGCGCGTCGGTGTCGGCGGCGAAGGCTTGACCGGCCGACAAGGCGGCGACGGCAAGAGCGATGGTGGAGAGGTAAGAGGCTTTCATGGTGCTTCCTTTCAAGAAGTGGTGAATGGCAGAGCGATCGTGCCGGCCCAGGGGCCGGGTGTCTTTTCGCTGCGGTATCGCTTCTTTGCGTTGTGTTTCAGAAGCGTTTTTCGCTGCGATGGGTGAACTTTAAAATTTCACGCCAAGAAGAAAAACCACCAGATCAGCGATAGTCCGTTGTGACATCAGCAACAATCAACCCATTGATGCCCCCCACAATTGCCCCATGGACCGTCTGACCTCAATGCGTGTGTTCCTCAAAGTCGTGGACGAAGGCGGCTTTGCGGCCGCCGCACGCGCCCTCGACATGTCGCCCGCCGTGGTGACGCGGCTGGTGGCCGACCTGGAGGAGCACCTCGGCGCGCGCCTGCTGCACCGGACGACCCGACGCCAGTCGCTCACCGATGCGGGCGATGCCTACCTGGAGCGCGTGCGCCACATCCTGCTTGACCTGGACGACGCGGACTCGCTCGTGAGCTCGCGCACCCACCAGCTCTCGGGTGTGCTCCGGGTGCTGGCGCCGCCGGTGCTGGCCTCGCACGTGCTCGCCCCCATCGTGGCGAGCTTTCACCAGCGCTACCCACAGATCCAGCTCGACATCGACGTGGTCAGCCACCGGGAGCCACCGGTCGAGGAGTACGACATCACCCTGATCGGCGCCGACGCGGCGTTCGATGCCAACGTGATCGCCCGCAAAGTGATTTCCACCGAAACCTTTCTGGTGGCTTCGCCTGCTTACCTGGCACGCAAAGGCACGCCGCAGACGCCGCAGGACCTGCTGCAACACGACTGCCTGCGCATCAAGCCCGATGCCGGCCTGCGCGGCCGTCAATGGCGCATGTTCCGATCAGACACGGTCAGCGATGAGGTGTTGCTCGATGTGCAGCCGGTGCTCTGGGCCAACCACACCGACACGCTGCTGCGCGCCGCGCTCGACGGTGCGGGGATCACCGGCACCGCCGTTGAGCTGGCCGCGCCCCACCTGGCCAGCGGCGCATTGGCCCGGGTGCTCTCGCCGTGGATCACCGGGCGTTTCACGCTCTACGCCGCCCTGCCGAGCCGCAAATTCCTTCCCCAACGCACCCAGGTGTTTCTGGATCACCTCACCGAGCACACCCGCGCGGGTGTGGCGCTGGCGCTGGCGGGTTGCTCCGTCTGCTGAATCGCGCCTCCGCGCGCCGCGCACAAACTGTTTCAATGTGATGGGCTCGGGTTTAACCCCATCGTCCCGTTCCGTTCGTTTCAGTCAGCTCCTCAACCTGTTTCAGGAGCTTTCATGAACACCACCTGCCACACCCTGCGCCGCCTCGCCTTACCCGCGCTGGCCGCGCTCGCGGTCCTGGCCGCGCTGCCGGCCCACGCCGTGGGGCGCCTCGCCGACATCAACATCGTCGACCGCGACAGCGGCGAGACCCTCTCGGTCTACCAGCACCGAGGCGAGTACTGGGTGGCGGGACGCCCCGGCGCGCGCTACGCCGTGTCGGTGCGCAATGCGTTGAACGGCCGCGTGATGAGCGTGGTGTCGGTCGATGGCGTCAACGTGATCTCGGGTGAAACCGCCGCGCTGGAGCAGACCGGCTACGTGCTCAGCCCCTGGCAGCAATACGACATCACCGGTTGGCGCAAAAGCGACGCCGAGGTCGCCGCGTTTCACTTCACCAACCTCTCGGGCTCCTACGCGGCACGCACAGGTCGCCCCGCCCACGTGGGCGTGATCGGCGTGGCCGTGTTCCGCGAGAAGCTCGCTCCACCGCCCGCCAGCGTGCCCTTGCCTGAAGCGCCCTCCTCCTGGCGTGAACGCCGCGAGCTCAACGAATCGGAGCACTCCTCACTCGAACGCAGCGCGCCCGCTTCGCCAGCGCCGGCTGCTGAATCGCCCGTGGCCGGCTTGGGCAGTGCCAAGAGCCAGTCCCACAACGAAGCCGCCGATGCCATGCGCCGCTCCGCCAGCCCAGCCCCGCGACTGGGCACCGGCCACGGCGAGCGCGAGGGCTCCTGGGTCGGTCACACCAGCTTCGAGCGCCGCAGCGCCCGCCCAGACGAGGTGATCCGCATCCGCTACGACAGCCGCGTCAACCTGATCGCCATGGGCGTGCTGCCGCCGGATGTGGAACCCGTGGCCCAGCCCCAGCCGTTCCCTGGGTCGCGCCACACGCGATACGCACCGGACCCGAGTTGACCTCCAGCGCCGCCTGCGGCGTCACCCCCCAATGGGGGGCGACACTGGCCGTCCGACGAAGCCGGCCCGGCGGTGTCCTGGGCTGGAACCGCTCCGGTGCCACCCTTTGACACCCCACCATAATCGCTCGAATGGAAGCGGACACCGCCCTCAGTGACGAACACCTCATGCACGCTTACGCTGCGGGCGACACCCGCGCCTTTGAAACGCTGTACGACCGCCACAGCTTGCCGGTGTGGCGCTTCGTGCAGCGCAGCGTGCAGAACCACGCTGTGGCCGACGACTTGGTGCAGGACGTGTGGTTCAGCGTGGCGCGGCAGGCGCCGTTGTACGAGGCCCGCGCCCGCTTTCGCACCTGGCTCTTCACCCTCGCCCACCACCGCATCGTGGACCACTGGCGCACCCACAAACACCACGCGAGCCTCGACGCCGAGAGTGAAGACGGCGCCGCGCTGGCCGACACGCTGGCGGCCGAGTCCGGCTTCGGCCCGGAGCGGCGGCTGAGCTCGCGCGAACAGGCCCAGGCCCTGCTGGACGCGCTCGCTGCCTTGCCCGCGGTGCAGCGCGAGGCCTTTCTGCTGCAGGCCGAAGCAGGCATGAGCGTGTCCGAGATCGCCCAGGCCACCGGCGTGAGCACCGAAACCGCCAAGAGCCGCCTGCGCTACGCGCGCGCCCGGCTGCGCGACACCCTGGAGGCGTTCGCATGAGTCACCGTGTGTTCCGACCCCATCCAGTACGCACTGCCGTGCGCCGCACGGAGGTCGTCCAGTGAGCCGCGACGACCTCCCCGTGGGCGACGATGACCTGCTGCTGCAGCGCTACCGCGAGGCCAACGCCCACGACGACGCGCGGCCGGGCCCCGCGCTGCGGGACAAGGTACTGGACCAGGCCCGCAGTGTGGCGCAAGACCGGATCGTGCCGCCACGCACCCAGCGCCCGGCGGCCAACGACAGCGTCTGGACCTGGAAGGCCTTCGGTGGATTGGCGGTGCTGGGCTTCATCGGCCTGCTGTTCCTGCAGTTCGACCGGGGCACACCCGAGGAGCGCGAGGCCGCGTTGGGCACGTCCCTGCCGCGCCCGGCGGCGCCTGCGGCCGACACCTCCACCGCGGCACCGCCACCCACCACCATGGAATCACCTGACGCTGAGGTTGCACCACAGGCGCAGACGCCGACCGCAGCGACAGCCCCTCCGGCGGCCCGTGCCGAGCGGTCGCCAGAGCCCCGGCGCTCCGCCGCGCCAGAAGCACCACCTCCCCGAGAAACCCGCGCGCCCGAATCCCCTCCATCGGCGAAGGCTCAGGCTCCCGCGCCGGTGACTGAGATGGAGGCAGCAGCCCCACCGGAAACTCCTGCTCCCGCTCCCGCTCCCGCTACTGGCACACAGATCATCAACGGCGCGTCATTCAGCAGCACAGCCTGCGCCAATGAAGGAAATACCTGCAGTTTCTCAGGGACGAAAAATGTGGCCTACGGCGCCGCTGGCCAATTCAGTGTCAGGCTGCTGACCGGCCCAGCAAGCTGCACGAACGCCACCTTTGACGATCCCATACCGCTGACGGTGAAGTCGTGCTTCCTTACCACGACCGCTACCACCATTGCACCTGCTCCTGCTCCTGCCCCTGCCCCTGCTCCTGCCCCAGCACCAGCACCAGCACCAGCACCAGCACCAGCACCAGCACCAGCACCAGCACCAGCTCCAGCTCCAGCTCCAGCACCAGCACCAGCACCTGCTCCAGCACCTGCGGCTGGGACTTCCCAATCGGTCGTGGCCCAGCTTGCAGCCACACGACTCAGCGGCACCGCACCGCTGGCGGTTCAGTTTGATTCCACGGGCACCACATCGAGCCTGACCAGCCAGCACCCTTTTCACCACGTGCGCTATTCATTCAGCTTCGGTGATGACCGCGGTTTGAGCTGGCCCGTATCGGGCCTCCCGAAGAACTCTCAGTCGGGGGGGCCGCTTTCCGCACACGTGTTTGATCTTCCTGGCACCTATCAGGTACGGGTTCGTGCCACCGACCAGGCGGGAGGCTATTCGGAAAAGTCGATCACCGTTCAGGTGCTCGACCCCAATACCGTGTACTCCGGGACAGGCACGGTCTGCGTGTCAGCTGCAGCGAACTTCTCGGGTTGCCCCACGGGAGCTTCCCAAGTGACCGCGCTACCCAGTTCGGCCACATTCAATGGTCGCCGTGTTTTGCTTCGCAGGGGTGAAACGTTCGGCTCCATCTCCATTCCGCATGGAAGCCAGAATGTGCAGGTGGGGGCTTTTGGCACAGGAGCGAAACCGCGCGTGAGCAGCGTCGTGGTTGGCACGGTTCGCCCCACTTCGACCGCTTTCCCGCGTGATGTCTCCATCATGGACCTCAACTTTCTTCAAACGTTTGAGCAGTTCGCGACCATGTCCCAGTTACTCCTGTATCGAAACACATTCGATCCACCAACCAGCGGACCTGTGACGCAGATCAATATCGCCAGTGCTCTGGATTATGTCGTTCAGAACAACACGCTGTCTCCCAGCCAGTACACCCAACCCAGAGAGCTGTTCATTGTGGAGAATCAGCTCCGGGGCAGCACAACCAACTCTCATATTGGCATGGCTGGCTTGGGAACTCGCTTCGTCGTCATGGGCAACGACATGGGAACGGCCCAGCAACACACGGTTCGCCTGTGGGCCATGCACAAGGGATACATCGCACACAACGCACTTCGCGGTGGATCTGCCGATGGGATCCGGCATGCATTGAAGGTGCATTCTGGCGGGTTGGGTGATTTCAATGACAACTATGGCATTTCAGGAAGCACCTGGGCCTCACGGCAGATCGTCATTGGCAACAACCGTCTGGGCGATGCCACGGACAACAACTCGTGGACAGGCGTTTCCGGCCCTCAAAACAATGGCCCCGACAGCCGTGAAGGCCTGGAGGATGTGGTCCTCGAAAGCAACGTGTTTCACCGTGGCCCCAACACCAACACCGAGTTCATCATCATGGGCCGAAGAATGACTTCGCGTGGCAACACGCGGGCCGATGGCGGCACGCCCAACATCAATCAATTCAACAACTCTTACCAGTTACTGCCTTCCGATTGGGTCGGTCCGTTTTATTACCAGTGAGCGGTCGTGGATTCAGGGGCTTCTTGATAACAGGAAAGAGTACCCTGTCTTTTCGGAGTGGTGCAACACTGCGTATTTCAGCGATCGTGGACGCCTGTTTCAGGCTGATCGTGGACGGAGAATCGGTGTTGCCGTGGCGGCGCTGGGGAAGCGCGCAGGAACTGGTGTGAATGTATCGCAATCGTCCACGATCAGC
>NZ_MUNZ01000162.1 GCF_002001205.1 Hydrogenophaga sp. A37 | reverse complement strand
CTGAGGCGTCGGCCCCCCCATCCGCCGCCGCAAGCGCTGCAGAAAGTGGGGAGGCGGACCCACTTCGTCGGCCACCGGGGGGGCCACCAGTGCCGGAATCAGGCGACTGGCGACGCGCTCGGTGTCCCTGATGCCTCGGGTCAGACGCTCGTTGCTCTCACCCAGCTGCGCGATGATGTTGTGGGCTTCCAGCAGCCCCCGTTCGAGCAGCACGTAACCCTGCGTCACCCGCCTCACCTCGCTTTGCAGGTGGTGGACCGAGCGCAGCGCTTCGTCGCGCTCACCCAGCAACAGCGGGTCTGGCTGTTTCGGCACCCGCTGAAGGGCCAGCGCCCTCGCCTGTTCAACCTGCGCCTCCATGGCAGCGGCATGGGCTGCGTCGCGCTCTTCAAGCACTTGGGCATGGTGCGTGACCAGTGTGTTGACCTGTTGCGAGAAAGAGCGCTCCATCTCCTGCTCGTTGGCCACACCTTGCCAGCGGGCACCGACGGCCGCAAACCGGTCGCGAAGGGTTTCGCAGCGCTCGGTCGTGGCCGCCGCACACAGTTGGGCGATGGGCCCGGGCACGTCCGGGCCATGTGCAATGAGGCCCAGGCCATGTCCGTGCAGGAACTCGAAGTGGGGAAACGCGCTCGCCAGTTCGCCGAAGAGCCGGTGCACACCAAAGTCGTCTCGCCGCACATTGGTGTCGTGGAACAGCACCACCGCACGCGGCGACAACTTGGGTCGCCAGATTTCGTAGTCGTGCCGCACGGCTTCATAGGTGTGAAACCCGTCGATGTGAAGCAAGTCGATGGATCCGTCGGCGAAGTGCCCGACCGCGGTGTCGAAGTCGGCGCGGATGAGTTCCGAGAACCCGCCGAAGTGGGCGTTGTTGAACGTCTTCAGATCGTGGTAGACCGACTCGTCGAACATGCCCGCGTGCGCGTCTCCGCGCCAGTTGTCCACGGCAAAACAGCGGGTGGGCAACCGGCGGTGCTGGACCGCGTCGCAAAAGGCCGCATACGACACCCCATGGTGGGTGCCCAACTCCACCAGCAGACCTGGCCGCGAAGCCTCGACCACCCAGAAGGCGAACGGCACGTGCCCCCACCAGCCGCTGGGTTTTCCCAGGCGATGGGGTCGCCGGAAAAGGCCGTCCAGCGCGGGCGTCAGCAGCGGGTCCAGCAAGTCGGTATCGGACATGTGCACGTGGTGTTCTCGGTTCGGGTTCAAGGTCTGCGCGCCACGACGGTGAACATGGGGACCATGACGCCATCGATCTCCCGCAACTGGTGGTGGATGCTGAGCTGCGATTGAGAGAACCCCAGCAACTCGAGCGAGCGCACGACGAACGTCGGCGTCAGGGCCCACCAGGTGTCCGCCTGCTTGACGGCGGGGTCGGGCAGCAGGCGACAGACCGGCAGCTCCCCGAGGTTTTCATCGTAGGGCTCGGTGACGATGATGGTGTCGGTGACGTGACGGGCCAGGTGCTCCATCACGGAGAACGGCGAGCGGCAATGCAACAACACCGAGGCCAGCACGCCCACGTCGAAGGGCCCGGTCGTGACCGGCAACGTTTCCAGGTGGTCCACGATCAGCCGGGCCTGGGAGTTGTGAAGGTGGTGCAGGTGCTGGAAGGAATTGCGCACCCTGAGGATGGCGTGGTGGAACGCCCGCCGCCAGGCGATCACATCGAATTCGGGGCTGGGTGCCACGTCCCACAGGTGTTCCATCGGTGGCTCCAGCGCAGTGACCGCCGCGCCGGCGGCCTCCATGTGGAAGGTGAGGAAGCCGCTCGCCGGCCCGACCTCCAACACGCTGCGCCCCGCAAAATCGACGTTGCCAAGATAGGCCCCCACGGCGGGCCGGAGGTCCCATTGGCCACGCATGGTCTGGCCCGTCGGCAGCTGCACGGTGTGATAGAAGTAACACTGTTCCAGCGGTGGCGGCGTGGCACCAGACGGCGCTGCGGGTTCGGTCCGTACCGGTGCCATCGGAGGCGGCGCCACCAGAGGGGCCGCGGCCGGGAAAGCGGGCGCAACCGGCACGTCCACCAGGCCCTGGGTCATGCTGCGGTGCTGGAACCAGCGCTTGAGCGCGCTCTTGGTGTTCCACCACGGTCCATGGTCGGGTTTGCGGCAGATCAGCACCGAGTCCTGCCAGGCGTCGCTGCCGTCCGGGTAGCCTTCCGGCACCCACTGCGTGCTCACTTCCAGCGCATCGAGCTGGGCAAACCGGGCCAGGGTGTCCATGCCGTCGGGATAGAAGCGCCAGCAGTCCACCGGGTAGCGGTGCTCCGGGCCGCTCGACGGCGCGATCAGGCAGCACACCCCACCAGGCTTGAGGATGCGGGCGACCTCGAGCAGGGTGATCCACATGTAGCGGACGTGTTCCAGCGCCTGCCCTGAGACCACCACGTCAACCGAGTTGCTCGCCACCTCACGCCAGGTGTAGGGCGTCTTGAGCACCAGGTCGACGTTGTCGCCAGCGACCATGTCCATGCCGACGTAGCGCCACCGAGGCGCGTCAAACAGGTCGCGGTAGGAACCGTTCACGTCCTGGCTGCCCAGGTCGTGCACCACCAGGGCCTGATCGCGGCGTTGCGCGAGGTGTTGATCCACGAACCGGCGCATCTTGTCGCGCGAACTGGCGTGCATGTCTTTCAGACTCCGGAAGAGGGCAGGCGGTAGAGCCAGGCGTCGGGCCAGTAGGTGAGGCTGTCGAGCGACAGGTGGTCGTTGAACTGGGCCAGGGGCCGGCGGATCTGGAACTCCGGGTGATCGGCGGCAAAGGCACGCGCAGCGACGGCCGGGTTGTCGTCGCGCCAGTGTGCATGCCCCAGCGGGGTGTCGGTGAGGTCTTGCATGACCCCGTCGGCCGCCACGATGTAAGAGCCCGGCGTGACCAGCGGGCCATAGGCTTCGAGCTCTTGCCGCACATGCTTCGCGCTGTGGTCGCTGTCAAGGAACACCAGCACCGACTGGCCGGGCCCCACCTGCCGGCGGACCTGCTCGACCACTTCGGGAGCGGCCGAGTCGCCTTGGATCAGGGTGATGAGGTCGCCCAGCGGGCAGGCCGCCACGGCATCGCGCACCTCGGTCGGAATGTGGATGTCGATGGAGATCACACGCCCCCGTCCGAGCGCCCGACACAGGGAGGCCAGCAGGACCGCGCTGCCCCCGCGATTGACACCGGTCTCGATGATGATGTCCGGGCGCAGGGTGGCCACGACTTCTTGCAACCGCAATACATCTTCAGGCAGTTGCCAAAGTTGAAACCCCAACCAGGAGAACGACTGCCAGTGCAGCAGGCTCCACTCCTGCTTGAGCCAGACGCCGGAAACCAGCCGGAAGGCCTCGGGGGAATACAGGGGGTGCGTTGTCGTGGCGCCGCCGGTGGACTGCAGCGCGACGGTCTGTGTGTCGGTGTCAATGGTGATCTTCATCGTTTTGACGTGCGGCGGGCATCGCCATGCACCGGTTGAGCCGCTTCCTGATGTGTTGTTCAACCCGGTCTTGCGCGGGGGTGGGGCATGTTATCCCACCCCTTCTTCCAAGCGGATGAAGCACATGGGAGGCAAGGCGTGGGGTGACCTGTGGCGGTGAAATGTCTTTCAGAGGAAAGGCCTGCGAACCAGGTGCCACGTGCATGATGGGAACACATCGTCTCCCTTTCTCAAGACACCATGCAGGCACTCAACGTACTGGGCACTGAACTTCAAGCCTGTTCCTTCGACCCGCTCACCGGCTTCTTCCGCGACGGCTGCTGTCAGACCGACGAACACGACCAGGGCAGCCATGTGGTCTGTGCGCGGTTGACGAACAATTTCCTCGCGTTTTCGCTGAAACGCGGCAACGACCTCAGCACGCCGCGCCCCGAGTTCCGCTTTGCCGGCCTTCGCCCCGGTGACCGCTGGTGTCTGTGCGCGCTGCGCTGGAAAGAAGCACTGGAAGCCGGTGTTGCACCGCCCGTGCACCTGGAAGCCACTCACGCGCAGGTGCTGCGGTACGTGACGCTGGAACAGCTGCAGGCACACGCGCTGCCCACGGGCAAGCGCCCGGCCTGAGGCCGGCCCGTTCAGCCTGCCTGCGCCACGGTGCGCACCGCCTCGCTCGGCGCGCGACTGAGCTCGTTGTTCTGCGTCACCAGCAGGTTCAGCAGACGCATGAACTCGCTGCGCTGACGCTCGGTGAGCGGCGCCAGGATCTGCTCCTGGGCGCGCAGCATCGCGGGAATGCACTCGGTCAGCGCCTGCATTCCCGCCGTGGTCAGCACCAGCTGGCGAGCGCGACGGTCTTCGGGTGCGGTGCGGCGCTCCATCCAGCCACGCACTTCGAGCCGGTCCACCACACCCCCGGTGGTGGAGGCGTCCAGCGCGATGGTGCGCGCCAGCGTGCGCTGGTCGATGCCGGGCTGGTTGCCCACCACCTGCAGGGCGGCGTACTGCACGGGTGTGATGCCCTGCTCCCCGGTTTCCTGCAGGAAGATGCCGACCGAAATCTGGTGCAGGCGGCGGATGGCATGGCCGGGCTGGAGATCGATGTTCACGGTGGACGGGTTGGAATTTTTCATGGCGGGTCGAATCAAGGGTTTCCCCCATGCGGCTTGATCCATGTTAGCAGGACACTTATCATAAGCACACTGATTATGTGCATGCGGCCTTTTAAGGAGCCATCCCATGAGCCACGAACTCGGCCGACTCGAAGACCTGCCGCAGGACTACCGCGACGACCTGAAAGCGCTGAACTTGGTGCCGCTGTGGCCCAGCCTGCGCGCCGTGCTGCCGCCGGGCACACCGACGCGCGCCACCCAGGCCGTGCACTGGCCCTACGCCACGCTCAAGCCGCTGCTGCTGAAAGCCGGTGAACTCACACCCATCGAGAAGGCCGAGCGCCGCGTGCTGGTGTTGGTCAACCCCGGCCACGGCCTGGAGAACATGAAGGCCAGCCCCGCCATTTACCTGGGCATGCAACTGCTGCTGCCCGGCGAATGGGCACCCAGCCACCGCCATACGCCCAACGCGGTGCGCATGGTGGTCGAGGGCGAAGGGGCCTGGACCACGGTCGATGGCGAGCAGTGCCCGATGAGCCGTGGCGACCTGATCCTGACCCCCACCGGCCTGTGGCACGAACACGGCCACGACGGCACCGAGCCCGTGGTCTGGCTCGACGTGCTGGACCTGCCGCTGGTCTATTACATGGAGGCGAGTTACCACATCAACGGTGAACGCCAGCAAGTCAAACAAGGCAGTGGCGACCGCGCCTGGACCCGCGCAGGTGTGGTGCCGACCACCGTTTTCAGCCGCAGCGACAAGCGTTACCCCATGCTGCGCTACCCCTGGGTGGACACGCGCGCCGCGCTGCTGGCCATGGCCGAGAACCAGCCCGGCCTCGACTGCCTGCAGGTCACTTACGTGAACCCCGAAACCGGCACGGATGCCGAGAACATCCTGGGCTTCTACGCCCTCATGCTCAAGCCCGGCCAGACGCTCATGCTGCCCGCGCGTTCACCCTCGCAGGTGTTCCACCTGATCGAAGGCGGTGTGGACGTGTCCACCTGCGGCAAGACCTTTGATCTGGTCGAGGCCGACACCTGCTGCGCCCCCGGCTACGAACCCGTGACGCTGAAGAACCGTTCGGCCGACCAACCCTCTTTCGTCTTCATCGCTGATGAATCCCCGCTGCACCGCAAGCTCGGCGTCTACGAGACGCGCTAACTTTTTCGATCACACCCCATGACCCAGTACCTGTTCACCCCTCCCGCCGTCCAGTCCCTGCCCATCCGCGGCAAGACCGAGCGTTTCCCCATCAACCGCATCTTCTGCGTCGGCCGCAACTACCACGCGCACGCCGTCGAGATGGGCAAGCCGGTCGACAAGAGCGCCGAGCGGCCGTTCTACTTCACCAAGTCGCCGCAGACCCTGGTGCAGAGCGGCGCGACCGTGGCCTACCCGCCCGGCACCAACAACTACCACTTTGAAATGGAACTCGTGCTCGCCGTGGGCAAGGCCGGCTTCCGCGTCAGCGCCGACAAGGCCCACGAGGTGATCTACGGCTACGCGGCCGGTCTGGACATGACACGCCGCGACCTGCAGCTGGTGGCCCGCGACAAGGGCCGCCCTTGGGACCTGGGCAAGGACATCGAAGAAGGTTCGGTCTGCAGCGAGATCGTGCCGATGGAAGGCGTGGTGATCGAGAGCGGCGCCATCGCGCTCGAAGTGAACGGCCAGACCAAGCAGTCGTCCGACGTGGACAAGCTGATCTGGAACATCCGCGAAATCATCGCGGACCTGTCCTTGTTCTACCACCTGCAACCCGGCGACCTGATCTACACCGGCACGCCCGAAGGCGTGGGCGCGGTGGTCAGCGGCGACAGCATCACTGGGCGGGTGGAAGGCGTGGCCGAGGTGGCGTTGACGGTGGGAGCCGCCGAATAGGCGGCATCAGAGCTGGTCGATGGTCGTCGAGGCTGACGAGACCTCGGCCATCTCGAACCGGTCGCCGCAGCGCGTGTAGAAGCTGGCCCCGAAGCGGCCCACCGGGTGGAACTCGCGCAGGTTCACGCGCCAGGCCTGCGTGTCCACCAGCCCGGCGCGCGCCGCGAGCCACTGCACCCGACCGAAGAACACGTAGCGGCTCTCGGTCTCCATGGTCTCGTGCAGCACGCACTCGAACGCCACCGGTGCTTCGGCGATGCGCGGCGGCTTCACAGTGGACGACGGCACCGGCGTCAGCCCGGTGGCCACCAGCTCGCTCACCTCCGGCGGCAGCGACTCACCACAGGCGTGCATCTGCGGCGCCATGGCTTCGTCGGCGATGTGCACGACGAACTCGCCCGAGGCCAGGATGTTCGCCGCCGTGTCCTTGAGGTGGCCGTCCTGCAGGCGGTTGATGCTCAGCATCACCAGCGGCGGCTCCTCGCCCACCATGTTGAACATGGAAAACGGCGCCGCATTGACCACGCCGTTGGCGCCCAACGTGGTCACCAGCGCAATCGGCCTCGGCACGATCAGACTGGCCATGAGCTTGTAGCGCTGGTAGGCGGTGAGACGGGAAAAGTCGATGTCGGTCATGGGGCGTGTTCCTTGGTGGCCAACAACACGCAAGGAGCGGGCCGGACCTGTACTGGCGTGGCAACAACGGGTCAACGTTGGCGTTCGGCCACAGCAGCGGAACAGCCAGGGTGCCCGTCATTGCCTTGTGCGGGCAACCGCTCACGCCACCAAGCGTAGCCGCCGGGCAGCCAGTTGCTTCTCGGACCTGCGGCAATTCGAGTCATGGCGAACTTGGACGAAAAGTCATCGGGCCCGAATCGGCGGACGTAAGTGGCGACCAGACGAAGCCGGATTCGGCGCTGTGCTGACTTGCCGGGAGAGGGGTGCAGCAGACGCTCGCGAGCTGTAGCGCCCCTGATGGCGCCACGCACACTCTCGCGAGGCATGAGCCACAAACGCCAGGGTTTGTGGCTCAGGTGCCGAAGCGGCCGACCATAGAAGCGTGACGAGTGCATTTCGCGGAGGCCTCACTTTGATTCAAATGACAAGCCGCAGGATACCCACCATCGACGTCGTCAAAAAAGGTCGCACCTCTTTCTGAAAACGCTGGCTGAATCAAGCCTGTCGCGTATGGCGCTGAACTCGTGAACAGGTTGAACAGATCCGGCGACCTGTGCGTCAATTCTTCACACCCCGCCGAGCCATCATGTCCGCGCTCATCGCCTGCAGCAACTCGCCCCGAATGACCGACCGAGCCGCCGGATACACCACCCCATCTTCGTCCAGCAAATGCCGCCGGTACAGCGCATCGTAGGCATCAAACCGCTGCTGGTCTTCCGCAGAAAACCCTGGCCAGCCCTCACCCGCCTCCACCAGCGCCAACAGCGCCGCACGCACCAGCGCCCACAACGCCTCCATCTCCCGATGGTCCTGCTTGAGCTGGATGACCACGGCCACCACGGCTGAGTCGCGCTGCGCGAGCAGGGGCGGGAACACGTGCAGCTCTTCGTCCTGGTGGTGCAGCGGGCCGGCCTGGTCGAAGTAGCGCATCACGTCGCGCGCGGCCTGCTGGCCCTGCTCGTCGGCGCCGTGGGTTTTGACGTGTTCGCGCAGCTTTCCGAGCAAGCCCAGCATGCGTTCGACACGCTCATGGCAGGCGCCGAGCATCTCGAACGGTGCCTCGAAACCGGCCGCCGGGGCGCGGTGCCCGGGCAGGCCGATCTGCACCTTGGTGCCGCTCACGGGGCGCCCCCGCCACCCAGCACGCTCAGGTAGGCCGACACCTGTGGCCGCACCCGCGCCGGCTTGCGTGAGGCCACGGTGCCGAAGCTGATGAAACACAGCGCCTGTTCGGCCGCGCCCAGGCCGAAGCAGGTCCGCAGCGGCTCCGACTTCAGCGCCTTGCCGCTGGTGAGCGCCGAGCCGAAGCCCAGCGCGGTGGCCATGAGCAGCATGTTCTGCACCGCACAACCGGCCGAGAGGATGCGTTCGTTCAGGTCCACCTCGGGATCGCCGCGCGCGCCGTCCACCACCGCCAGCAGCAGCAGCGGCGCCCGGAAGGCTTTCTCGCGCGCCTGCGCCAGCTGCTCGGGTGTGGCACCCGGATCACGCTCCCACAAGGCCTGAGCAAACACCTCGCCCAGCGTCGCGCGCTGCCCAGCCGGCACGAGAACGAAGCGCCAGGGCAGCAGTTGCAGGTGATCGGGCGCGGCGGCGGCGGCGGCCAGGATGGCCTGGGTCTGCGCGGCGTCCGGGCCCGGCGCCACCAGGCGCTTGGGCAACACGGTCTGGCGCGCCTGGATCAGCTCGCCGGCCACGAACCCCCAGTCGGGCGACGGCACATCGGCGGCAGCGTTCATGAGAGCAGAAGAAGGCATGGCAACACAAACACTCAACCGGGCCGGCCATCGGCGCGCAAGCGGCCGTACCAGCCGATCAGGCGCAAGCCCCACACGCCCATCACCCCGGCCCAGAGCAGCGCGGCGGCCGTCAGCACCCACGGGGACGCCCCCTCCAGGGCACCCGCCACGCGCAGCAGCACGGCCACCTGGAGCAGGCAGAACACCGACCAGACCAGCGCATCGGCCACCAGGGTGCGGCCGCTGTGGCCGCACGACACGCGCGTGACCATGGCCACCAGCAGCGAGCCCAGGCACCCCATGGTGAGCGCGTGCAGCGCCCCCAAGCCCAGGGCCGGCACGCCGGTGCGCAGGCCCAACAGCTGCGACAGCCCCGCCAGCACCAGGGACAGGCCCAGCCACAGGAAGCCCAGGTGCAGCATCGCCAGCAAGCGCACCTTGAGGCTCTGCACCAGGCCCCACGCGACGCCCAGCCAGAGCACCACCCCACCGGCCAGCAACTCGACCAGGCCCTGCACCAGCATCCAGCCCGGGGCGCTGGCCCAGCCGGCCGCGCCGACCCAGACCGCCAGCACCTCGAAGGCCGCGGCGCCCAGCAGAACCCACAGCACCCAGAACGGCCGCCAGGCCTCGACCATGGGCACGGCGCTGGAGGTGAAAAACGGAATCATGCGGTGCGCCACCACCAGGTAGGTCACCACCACAAAGCCCCACAGGCCGGTCAACACCAGGCTGCGGGCGAGGTCGATCGCGTCGACCAGCAAGGCGATCGCCAGGCCGGCGACGCACAGCGTGCCCACGGTGCCGGCCACCGCCACCACCGTGGCGTGCAGGCGGTCGGTGAGCGTGCTGCGCCGCACCAGGGCCCAGAAGCGCAGGTATTGCGCGCCCAGGCCGGCCGCCGCCAGCGTCGCACCCGCCACCGCGAGGCCGATGTGAGTGTGAGCCCCGACGAGCCAGAGCAGCCAGCCGGCGGCCTGCAGCAGCAGGGTGGGCACCAGTTCCCGGGAAACGGGGCCTTCCACACCCAGCCACTTGGGACCGGCGGTGAACAGGAAACCAGCAAAAAAGAGCGGCACGAAGCCAAAACTCATGACCGCGGCATGGGTGATCGTCGGGGACACCGCGTACCCCAGGCCGAAGGCCCCGGTGCTGCGGTCCACCTGCACCAGCGCCCACCACAGGCCCGAGGCCAGCAGCAGCAGCACCGCGAGGAAAAACGCCAGCCGGTGCGGCGCCAGCAGCAGGTGCTGCGGGCGCCAGGCGCTGCTCGGCCCCTGGCCGCCACCCTGCGCGCCGGCAGGCCCTGGCCGCACCGGGCGCAGGGGCACCACCGGGCGCGTGGTGGAGGTCATCCGCAGGTGCCGAGGTGGCCGCAGGAGGTGCAGTAGTCGCAGCCGTCCTTGCGGATCATGGCGTGCGCGCCGCACTCGGGGCACTTCTTGCCGGCCATCACGGCCGAGGGCGCGGCCATGCCGGGCAACTCGGGCGCGGCGGGTGCTTGCGGCGTGGCCACGGCCACTTCGTTCTGGTTGCGCCGCGCGATAATGTTTTGCAGCGCGAAGGCGATGGCCGCGACCTCGGAGTCGTGCCACATCGGCACGTGTGTGCCGTCGACCTTCTGGTAGGTGCCCAGGCGCACCGGGCCACGGTCCCATGCGACCTTGCGCATGTCGGAGAGCGCTCGGCCGAGGAAGCCGCCGCGCGCGGCCAGCGAGAGCATGCGCATGGTGGAGGTGATCCACTGCTGCGACTCGCCGTTCTGGCCCACGGGCATGAAGAACTCGATGGCGCGCTCGACCGTGCCCACACCGGCGGCGGCAGGCACCGGCAGGAACGAGACCACGATGTACAGCGTCTTGTGGCCCTCTTGCGTCCAGTACTCGATCTTGTCGGCCACGGCCGACAGCGCGCCCTTGGGGCGGCTCTCGATCACGGTGCGCATCGGGTCCACCGGCGCGGCGACCACGGGTGCCGCTTCGGCCTTGGCGTCGGTCGCGGCGCTGCCGGTGTCGAGCACCGAGCCGAGGATGCTGTTGGGCCGGTAGGTCGCCATGCCCTTGAGGTTGGCGCGCCAGGCCTTCTGGTACAGGCTCTTGAAGTCTTCAAACGGGTAGTCGGCCGCGACGTTGACCGTCTTGGAAATCGCGGTGTCCACGAAGGGCTGCACCGCTTCCATCATGGCGATGTGTTCGCCCGCGCTCATGGCCAGGGCGTTGACGAAGTAGTCGGGCAGCTGGTCCACGTCGCCGCCGAGTTCGCGGTACAGGCGCCAGGCGTGGTCTTCCACTGCGTACTCGCTGGTGGAGCCGTCGGCCTCGCGCTTCTTGCGGCGGTACATCCAGGAGAACGGTGGCTCGATGCCGTTGGAGGCGTTGTCGGCGAAGGCCAGGCTGACCGTGCCGGTGGGCGCGATGGACAGCAGGTGGCTGTTGCGCAGGCCGTTTTTGCGGATGGCCTTCTTGATCGCCTCGGGCAGGCGGCTGGCGAAGGTGCCAGGGGCCAGGTAGCCCTCGGCCTCGAATTTCGGGAACACGCCCTTTTCCTTGCCGAGATCGACCGAGGCCAGGTAGGCCGCGTCACGCATGCGCTCGGCGATCTGGGCGGCCACTCGGCGGCCTTCTTCGCGGTCGTAACGCACGCAGAGCATGGCCAGCGCATTGCCCATGCCGGTGAAGCCCACGCCGATGCGGCGCTTGGCGGCCGACTCTTCGCGCTGCTGCGGCAGCGGCCAGAAGGTCACTTCGAGCACGTTGTCGAGCGCGCGCACCTGGAGTGCCACGGCTTTTTCGAAGGCTTCGAAATCAAAGGCCGGTGCCCCGCCGAAACCGAACGGGTTCTGCACGAAGCGGGTCAGGATGATGGGGCCGAGGTCGCAGCAGCCGTAGGGCGGCAGCGGCTGTTCGCCACAAGGATTCGTCGCCGCAATCGTTTCGCAGTAATGCAGGTTGTTGTCGGTGCCGATCTTGTCGAGGAACAGGATGCCCGGCTCGGCGAAGTCGTAGGCCGACTTCATGATCGTGTCCCACAACTCGCGCGCGGCCAGGGTCTGGTAGACCCACTGGCCGTCGCTGCGCTGGTAGGCGCCTTTGTCGAGCAGCGTCTTGCCGGGGCGGGCCTTGTGCACCAGCTCCCAGGGCTGGTCGTTGCCCACGGCTTCCATGAAGGCGTCGGAGACGCCGACCGAGACGTTGAAGTTGTTCCAGCGGCCGGGCGTGCGCTTGGCGGTGATGAAATCCATCACGTCCGGATGGTCGATGCGCAACACGCCCATCTGAGCACCACGGCGCGCGCCCGCGCTCTCGACCGTCGAACACGACTGGTCGAACACGTTGATGTAGCTGCAGGGGCCGGACGCCATGGAGTGCGTGCCCTTGACCTCGGCGCCCCGAGGGCGGATGCGCGAAAAGTCGTAGCCCACGCCGCCGCCGCGCCGCATGGTTTCGGCCGCCTCGCGCAGCGCTTCATAGATGCCGGGATAGCCCTCGGCGTCCACGCCCTGGATCGCGTCGCCCACCGGCTGCACGAAACAATTGATCAGCGTGGCCTGGATGTCGGTGCCGGCGGCGCTCATGATGCGGCCCGCGCCGATGGCGCCGGCGTGCAGGTTGCCGAGGAAGGTTTGTTCCCACTCGGCCCGCGCTTCGGGCTTTTCCACGGAAGCGAGCGCTCGCGCCACGCGGCGGTACAGGTCTTCGACGCCGGTCTCGCCGGGCTTGAGGTATTTTTCTGCCAGGACGTCCTGGCTGATGGGTTGGGTTTGTGTCAGGTCCTGCGCGCGCAGGCTGTGGTCACGCTTCATGCGGTGGCTCCAGATTCGATGGGCAAAGGGGCGGTATTCTGCCCCAAAGCCGGGGACAGGCAGCCCCCCATCATCCACCACATCAGGTCGCGCACGGAACGGATGTCCTTGCCGAAAGGCAGGGTACCGGCCCCCCGGAAAAACAGACCTCTGTTTTCATCGCCTTCCATGGCGTGGCCCAGCTGCTGGTCGATGCAGAACTGGCCGATGCCCACCACGCCGTCGCGCAGGCCGCAGTGCGCCAGGCAATCGAACGACATGTTGCACTTTTTCTTGGCGTGCGCCGCCGCCTGGAGCTTGGGCTCGATGCGGATGTACTTGTCCAGCCAGGGTGTGCGCACCGCGCGCGCGGGCAGGCCGGCCACGCTCACGAACTCCACCACGTCTTCGGGTCGCGCCTCGGCCAGCACGCGCTTGAACACAGGGTCGGCGTCGCATTCCAGCGTGACGGCAAAGGCCGTGCCCATCTGCACCGCGCTCGCGCCCAAAGCCTGCAGGCGCAGGAGGTCTTGCCGGGAGCCGATGCCGCCGGCCGCGATCAGCGGGATTTTTCCCTCGATGCCGGCGGTCTTGAAGAATTCGAGCACGGCGGGAATCACCTGGTCGAACTCGAATCGCGCGTCCTGCAGATCGGCCACCTTGGCGGCCCCCAGGTGGCCGCCGGCCAGGCGCGGGTGCTCGATCACGATGGCGTCCGGCAGGCGGCCCTTTTTCTCCCACTTGCGCACCAGCAACTGCACGCCGCGCGCGTCCGAGAGGATGGGGATCAGCGCGGTTTTCGGGTGGTTCTTGGCGATCTCGGGCAGGTCCAGCGGCAGGCCGGCGCCCACCACCACCGCGTCGGCGCCGCTCTCCAGTGCCTGGCGCACGTAGATTTCATAGGCCGAGAGTGCCTTCATCACGTTGACCGCGATCAGGCCCCGGCCCTGGGCGATGCCGCGTGCGCGCTGAATCTCGCGGTCCAGCGCGATCAGGTTGGCGGTGTCGATGCGCTCTTTGGCGTCGGGCTCCTTGTCCAGGTGCTCGGTCTGCGCCATCAGGTCGGGGTGCAGGCGGCGCAGGTCCACCGACGACACCGTGCCCACCCCGCCCAGCGACGCCACCGCGCCCGCCAGGCCGCCGGCCGACACGCCCACGCCCATGCCGCCCTGCACCACAGGCACCAGCTCTTTGCCACCCAGGTGCCAGGTGCGCAGACCGCCCTCGCGCGCCTGGCGCAACAGCGCCTCGGCATGCGCGGCGGCTTCGCCGGTTTCAGGCGGCTGAGCCCCCATGTCATCTCGTGCATTCATCGTGTCGTTCCGGTTGTGCGGCGCAAAAAAACCGCATTTGGAGCCTACCGGCGAAGGGGCGGGAGCGCCTTGTCCTGCATCAAGAACCGCCCTCGACCGGTCCAGACCCGGCCGACGAACGGTCAACCGCGCCCACCCATGCGGGGTGGCGTACCCTGCGGCTTTCTGCGCTCCCTGCATCCGCGCTCAACGCAGCCTCGAGGACCACCGAATGACACCCACTCCGGCATTTTTTCACCCCATCCCGCCGTGCCAGCCCGTGTTCGGTGGCCACGCAGCCACAGAACCCGCCACCGCCTGACACCATGGTCTCCGGCGAACGCTTCAACAGCATCAGCCACCTCGTGGGGGCGGTGCTGGCCGTGGTCGCTGCGGTCGTGCTCATCACCAGCGCGTCGCTCAAGGGCGACCCCTGGCGCATCGTGGGTTTCAGCGTCTACGGTGCCACGCTGGTGGCGCTTTATGTGGCGTCCACGCTGTACCACGCGCTGGGCGGCCGGGCCAAGGCCGTGTTTCAGAAGCTGGACCACTGCAGCATCTACCTGCTGATCGCGGGCACGTACACGCCCTTTGCGCTGGTTTCGCTCAACGGCCCCTGGGGCTGGTCGCTGCTGGGCGTGGTCTGGGGGCTGGCGGTGGTGGGCATCGCGCAAGAAATCTGGCTCGCGCGTGGCGCACGGGTGATGTCGCTGGTGATCTACGTGCTCATGGGCTGGCTTGCACTGGTGGCGGTGGCGCCGCTGTGGCAGGCGCTGGGCCAGGCCGGTTTTGCCTGGCTGGCCACCGGTGGCGCCCTCTACACCCTGGGCATCGTCTTCTACGCCACCGACCACAAGCTGCGCCACGGTCACGGCATCTGGCACCTGTTCGTGCTGGCCGGCAGCACCTGCCACTTTTTCACCTTGCTGCGGTACGTGGCCTGAGAGATTGAGCGCCTCCCGGGGGCGGTCCTACCGGCGCAACCGGCAGGTGTCGCCGCTGGCCTCGCGGCGCACCTCCACGCAGTCCAGCTGCTGCGCGTGGTGCACCTCCATCGCGCGCCAGATGAAGGCACAGAGGTTTTCCAGCGTGGCCGGGCCGATCTCGGCCACCTCGTCGAGGAAACGGTGGTCCAGCGCCAGGCGCAGGGTTTCGATGTGGCCGCGCAGATGGGCCAGATCGACCAGCATGCCACTGTCCGGGTCGGGCTCGCCCGCCAGCGTGACCTCGGCGATGTAGGTGTGGCCGTGGATGCGCAGGCTGGGCTCCACCTCAATCTTGCGGCGCAAGGTGTGGGCGGCCTCGAAATAAAAGCTCTGGCTCAGTTCGTATCTCATCTCAATCCATCTCTCATCTGATCCCGAGCACTTTGTGCGTCTGCACCGACAGCCGCCAGCGCGGGTCGGCCAGGCACAGTGCGGTGGCCAGCTCGGTGTTGCGGCGCGCCAGTGGGCCGTCCATGGCCTGCAGGAAGTGGTGTTCAAAAGGCAGACCGGCCAGTGCGTCCAGGTCCAGTCCGTCCTGCGGCACCACCACCTTGAGCTCCTGCCCGCGGGTGAGCATCAGCGGGGCGCCGGCTTTGGGGCTCACGCACACCCAGTCCAGCCCGGCGGGCGGTGCCAGCGTGCCATTGGTTTCCAACGCGATCGTGAAGCCACGCGCGTGCAACGCGCCGGTCAGAGCCTCGTCCACCTGCAGCAGTGGCTCGCCCCCAGTCAGCACCACCAGCCCAGGGGCAGCGCCGGCGGGCCACTGCCCGGCGACCACGTCGGCCAGGGCACCGGCGCTGGCGAACTTGCCGCCCAGCGTGCCGTCGGTGCCCACGAAATCGGTGTCGCAGAAGGTGCAGACGGCGCTGGCGCGGTCTTCCTCGCGCCCGCTCCAGAGGTTGCAACCGGCAAAGCGGCAGAACACCGCGGCGCGACCGGCGTTGGCGCCCTCGCCCTGCAGGGTGTAGAAGATTTCCTTGACGCTGTAGGTCATGGTGAAAGCCGGGTGGGCCGCGAAACAGGCGGCGCCCGGGGATGGTCAAAGAGGCCGGTATTGTCCGCCACCGGCCACAGGGAACCGCTGCTCCGCTTCGGCACGTCGGCGCAGCGCGACCGCTGACGCGCCACAACTCGACGGCGCAAAGCCCCGCCTCTCAGGCCGCCACCGGCTCTCGCACCGCCGCTGCCGCGATGTCCATGGAGCGCAGGCGCAGCGCCGGGTCGAACACGTCGCTCACCATCATGAACTCGTCGGCCTGGGTGGCATGGGCGAGCTGCTGCAGGCCGGCGCGCACGGTGTCGGGCCCGCCCACCACCGCGCAAGCCAGGAAGTCGGCGATGCCGGAACGCGCTTGCGGGTCCAGCCGCTCCAGGAAGCCCGCCACCGGGGCGGGCAGCTGACCGCGCTGGCCGGTCAGGATGCCGAGCACGCGCTGGTAGGTGCTGCTGGCCAGGAAATCGGCCTCGTCGTCGGTGGGCGCGGCGATCAGCGGCACGCCGACGACCACATAGGGCTTGTCGAGCACCGCCGAGGGTTTGAAGTTGTGGCGGTACATATCCAGCGCCTGCAGCAAATAGCGCGGCGCGAAATGCGAGGCAAAGGCGTAGGGCAGGCCGCGCTCGGCCGCCAGCTGGGCCGAAAACAGGCTCGATCCCAGCAGCCAGATCGGCACGTGCGTGCCGGCGCCCGGCATGGCGATGAGCTTCTGGCCCGGCACCGCATCGCCCAGCAGGCGCTGCAACTCCATCACGTCGCGCGGAAAGTCCTCTTCGGTTTCGCGCCGGTCGCGGCGCAGCGCGCGCATGGTCATCGGGTCGGTGCCGGGTGCGCGGCCCAGGCCGAGGTCGATGCGGCCAGGGTAGAGCTCGGCCAGCGTGCCGAAGGCCTCGGCCACCACCAGCGGCGCATGGTTGGGCAGCATCACGCCACCCGAGCCCACGCGCATCGTCTTTGTGGCGCCTGCGATGTGGCCCACCAGCACGGCCGTGGCCGAGCTGGCGATGCCGCTCATGTTGTGGTGTTCGGCCAGCCAGTAGCGCGTGAAGCCCAGGGCTTCGGCGTGTTGGGCCGTGCGGCGAGCGATGGCCAGCGCGTCGGCCACCGTGCCGCCCTCGCGCACGGCCACGAGGTCAAGCAGAGAGAGGCGGATGTCTTGCAGGGGCTTGGGCATGGGATTCATGAGCTGCATTGTCAGAGCTTTGCCTCAGGCTGGTCTGAGGCCACGCGAAAGACACCCCACGGTGGACCTCTTTTGCCCTTCCAGCGCTGGGTCGCAGGGATTGAGCAGCAGGCCTTCCGTTTCGGTCAGGAACACCGTCTGACCCTTTTCCAGCCGCAGGCGGGACAGCACCTCTCCGGGGAGGAGGACGCCAACAGAGTTGCCGATCTTCATGAGTTTGAGGGTGTGCATGGTGGAGCGTCTGAAGGCAGGCAAAGTTATACCGTTCGTCATCGCTTGATGAAACACCCGGCGTGGGGTCACCGTCCGTCGGCGACTGCTCGCGGGCAGCGAGGCGTAGACTGGGCCGCACCTCCATTCCCGCCGCCGTTCCCATCCATGACCACCCTTTTTGAACCCCTGCAAGTCGGCGCCCTCCGGCTCGCCAACCGCATCGTCATGGCGCCGCTCACGCGCAACCGCGCACCCGAAGCCATCCCCACACCGCTGATGGCCGAGTACTACGCCCAGCGCGCCAGCGCCGGCCTGCTGATCACCGAGGCCACCGCCATCACCCAGCAGGGCCAGGGCTATTCCGACGTGCCCGGCCTGTACGGCACCGAGCAGCTCGACGGCTGGAAGCGCGTGACGCAGGCGGTGCACGAGGCCGGCGGCAAGATCGTGGTGCAGCTCTGGCACGTGGGCCGAGTCTCGCACCTTGAGCTGCAGCCGCACTTCGTGAAGCCGGTCGCGCCCTCGGCCATCCGTGCCCACACCAAGACCGTGCTGATCAAGGACGGCGTGCCGATCTTCGTGGACACCTCCGAGCCACGCGCGCTCGACGCCGAAGAAATCCCCGGCATCGTGCAGGACTACCGCCACGCCGCGCTCAATGCGATCACGGCAGGCTTCGACGGTGTGGAAATCCACGCCGCCAATGGCTACCTGATCGACCAGTTCCTGAAGACCAGCAGCAACCACCGCAAGGACGACTACGGCGGCAGCATCGCCAACCGCGCGCGCCTGCTTCTCGAAGTGGTGGCCGCCGTGACAGACGCCATCGGCGGTGGGCGCACCGGCATCCGGCTCTCGCCGGTGACCCCGGCCAACGACGTGGTCGATGCCCACCCGCAGCCGTTGTTCGACCATGTGGTGCGCAAGCTCGCGTCGTACCAACTGGCCTATCTGCACCTGATCGAAGGCGCCACCGGCGGCCCGCGCGAGCTGCCCGAACGCCCCTTTGACTACGCCGAACTCAAGGCCACCTACCGTGCGGCCGGCGGCCAGGGCGCCTGGATGGTGAACAACGGCTACGACCTGCCACTGGCCCAGCAGGCGCTGGTCGATGGCGCCGACCTCGTGGCCTTCGGCAAACCCTACATCGCCAACCCCGACCTGGTGGCGCGCCTGCGCGCGGGCGGCCCGTTCAACACGCCGGACAAAGCCACCTTCTACGGTGGCGGCGCGGAGGGCTACACCGACTACCCCGCCCTGGGAGGGTAAGCGCCCCCAAGCGTCCCGCGCCTTTGTCGGCGCGGACCGGGGCTCCGCCGCTGCGCGGGTCGCTGCCCCCCGAGGGGGCTGGGACCCGCCTTGGGGCGGCCCGGCGGCTGGCCCGATGGCCCCCACACTCCACCGCTGCGCGCCGACCTATGATGCGCAGACCATGCCTTCCCCTGAATGGGTCGCCGCCCTCTATCCCTGGCTCCTGCCGCTGCACATCACCCTCGTGACACTCAGCGTGTCGTTGTTTGCGGCACGGGGCGTCGGCGTGCTGGCCGGGCAGGCCTGGCCGATGCAGGGCTGGGCGCGCGGCCTGAGCCCGATGCTGGACTCGCTGCTGCTGCTCGCGGGCGGCTCGCTGTGGTGGCTGCGGCAGCTCAACCCCACGCAGGACCACTGGCTGCTGGCAAAGCTGGTGCTGCTGATCGTCTACATCGGGCTCGGCACCCTGGCGCTCAAGCGGGCACCGACGCGGATGGCCAAGGCCTTGTGTTTCGTCGCCGCACTGGCCGTCGTGGGCTTCATGGCCAGCATCGCGGTGGCGCACCATCCCATGGGCCTGTTCGCGCCATGAGCGAGGCGCCACGCCGTTCCCTTGCGGGCCCGCTCAACCCCCCGAGCAAGGCGCCCACGCCCCACCGCTCGCGGTTGGTGCGCGGTCTGCTGTGGGTGGCGGGATCGGTGGCGCTGCTGCTGGGCATCGTGGGCGTGGTGCTGCCGGGCCTGCCGACCACACCCTTCGTGCTGCTGGCCGCCGCCTGCTACGCCAAGGCCTCGCCGCGGCTGCACACCTGGCTGCTCAACCACCGCCTCACCGGCCCGATGCTGCGCGACTGGGAAAGCGACCGCAGCCTGACGCGCCGCAGCAAGGCCATCGCCGTCGGGTCGATGCTGCTGATGGTGAGTGTCTCGATCTGGCACTTTCAGGGCCGCGTGGCGGTGCAGCTGGTGCTGCTGGTCACGGCCGCCATCGGCGCCGGGGTGATGCTGCGCATCCCGACGCGCAAGCCTAAATAGGCGCCTCTAGGCGCGCGCCGTCCTGCGCCGGCGCGGCGGGCCGGTCTGCATCTCGGCACAGAGGTTGTAGAACTCCTGCGCGGCCGGCGTGAGCACGGTGGAGCGCCGCTTGATCAGGCCCACCATGCGTTTGACCACCGGGTCCACCAGCGGCACGCTGACCAGCAGCGGGTGGTCCTTGGCCGGCATGGCCATCGAGGGCACGACCGCCACGCCCAGCCCCGCTTCCACCAGACCGATCATGGTCGTGCCGTGCCGCGTTTCGTACAGGCTCTGCGGCTGCCCGGCCATGCCCGCCAGCGCCTGGTCGAGCAGCAGGCGGTTGCCCGAGACCTTGTCGGCCGCGATGTAGTCGTGCTGCGCCAGCTCGGCCCAGCGCACCTGGCGCTTCTTGGCCAGCGGGTGGTCGCGCCGGCAGGCCGCCACGAACTGCTCTTCCTTCAGCGGCCTGAACTCCACGTCGGCCTCCTGCGAGCCGACGAAATTGAGGCCAAAATCGGCCTCGCCGCGCGCCACCGCGAGCAGCACCGCGTTGGCGCTCTCGTCGATGATCTTGATGCGCACGCGCGGGTAGCGCTCGTGGTAACGCGCGATCACACTGGAGAGAAAGTAGTTCACCGCCGAGGGCACGGCCGCGATGGTGACCTCGCCCATGCGCGTGGCCGCCACACCGCGGATGCCGAGCAGCGTGGTGTCGAGCGCGTCGAGGATCTGGCGCAGCTGACGGTCAAAATCGCGCCCCACCACCGTCAGGCTGACGCGGCGTGTGCTGCGCTCCAGCAGCCGCACACCCAGCGCCTGCTCCAGCTTGTCGATGCGCCGGCTGAACGCCGGCTGAGAGATGTGAACCGACTCGGCGGCCTTGCGGAAGCTGCCGAGTTCGGCCACGGCACGGAAGGCGAACAGGTCGTTGAGATCGAAGTGCGCGGACATGGAATGGACCGGATGGGGTGATTTTGATTGATGCACATTGTGGATCAATCGATCCCAACTATGCAATTCACAGATGTCTTTGATCGCTGGATGATTCGCCCACTTTCAACCCACAGGAGACAAACCCATGAACACCACACGGATCGCGATCACCCTCGCCCTCGCCGCCGCCTTCGCCCCCGCCGCGATGGCCTTTCCCACCAAGACCATCACCATCGTCGTGCCCACCGCCGCCGGTGGCGGCAACGACCTGATGGCGCGCACCATCGCGCAGAAGCTGGGCACGCTGCTGGGCCAGAGCGTGATCGTGGAGAACAAGGCCGGCGCCAACGGCGCGCTGGCCAGCGAATTCGTGGCGCGCGCCACGCCCGATGGCCACACGCTGATGCTGGGCTACATCGCCACCCACGCCATGAACCCCGCGCTGCAGAAGCTGCGCTACGACCCGGTGACCGATTTCGAACCCGTGGGCCTGGTGGGCTACTCCGGCACGCTGCTGGTGGCCAACGCTGCCACACCGGTGAAGGACGTGAAGGACCTCGTGGCCCAGCTCAAGGCCAAGCCCGAGCGCTACGTGTACGCCACCGCCGGCAACGGCACGGCGCCGCACTTTGCGGGCGAGCTGTTCAAGATGAACGCGGGTGTGGAGATGATCAGCGTGCCCTACAAGGGAGCGGCGCCGGCGGTGAACGACACCATCGGCGGCCAGACGCAGTTCATGTTCCCCAGCCTGTTCACCGCGCTGCCGCACGTCAAGGGCGGCAAGCTCAAGGCACTGGCCATCGCCGGCCCCAAGCGCTCGCCCTTGCTGCCCGATGTGCCCACCATGAAGGAAGCCGGTGTGGACGGCGTCGAGGTGCAGCAGTGGTACGCCCTCTTCGCGCCGGGCAAGACGCCCAAGGACGTGGTGAACAAAATCAACCAGGCGCTCAACACCGTGCTGACCGACAAGGACGTGGTCAAGCGCATGGAGGACCACGGCGCCGACGTGGAGACCAGCACGCCCGAGCAGCTGGGCAGCCTGGTCAAGAGCGAGCTGGTGAAGTGGAAGGCCGTGGTGGTGAAGGCCAAGCTGACGGCAGATTGAGTTGCCCCCCCGCGCCGCTTCGCGTCACCCCCCCCGGGGGGGGCGGCACTGGCCGTCTGGCGAAGCCAGCCCGGCGGTGCACTGGACCACACCCGCGCGGATCAGCGCTGCCCACCCACCCTTGAACACGCCATGTCCCTCTCCATCCCCTGTGTCCTGATGCGCGCCGGCACTTCGCGCGGCCCCTTTTTCCTGCGCGACTGGCTGCCCGAAGGCGACGAGGCGCGTGACCAGGCGCTGATCGGCGCCATCGGTGCCTCCGACCCGTTGCAGCTCGACGGCCTGGGTGGCGGCAGCACGCTCAACAGCAAGGTCGCCATCGTCTCGCGCGCCACCCGGCCCGACTGCGACCTCGACTACCTGTTCGCCCAGGTCGGCGTGGGCCACCGCTCGGTGGACACACGGCCCAACTGCGGCAACATGCTCTCGGGCGTGGCGCCCTTCGCCATCGAGCAGGGCCTGATCACCGCGCAGGACGGCCACACCACGGTGCGCATCCACAACGTGAACACCGGCTCGCAGATCGAGGTCACGGTGTGCACGCCCGGCGGCAAGGTCACCTACGAGGGCGACGCGCGCATCGACGGCGTGGCCGGCACGGCGGCGCCCATCCTGCTGAACTTCCTCGACGCCTGGGGCGCGGTCACCGGCCAGGTGTTTCCCACCGGCCAGCGCATTGACACCATCGACGGGTTGGAGGTGACCTGCATCGACGCGGCCATGCCGCTGATGATGCTGCGCGCCGCCGACCTCGGCCTCACCGGCCGCGAGCGCCCGGCCGAGCTGGACGCCAACACCGCCCTGCTCGCGCGCATCGAGGCGCTGCGCTTGGAGGCCGGTCGGCGCATGGGTCTGGGCGATGTGTCGGGCAGCGTGATCCCCAAACCGGTGCTGGTGAGCGCGGGCGACTCGCCCGAGAGCATCACCTCGCGCTACTTCACGCCGCACAAATGCCACGCCTCACACGCCGTCACCGGCGCCATTGGCGTGGCCACCGCCTTTGCACTGCCCGGCACCGTGGCCAGCGGCATCGCGCGCCCGGCGGGGCGTCATGCGCTGGTGGTGTTGCACCCGGCGGGGCAGATCGACGTGGCCGTGGACCTGGAGGGCGAGGGCGAGCGCATCGAGATCAAGAGCGCCGCGCTGGTGCGCACCGCGCGCAAGATCATGCAGGGCATGCTGCACCTGCCGGGCTACGTGTTCCCGCCCGCCGCGCCGGCCGAGGCCAGCACGACCGCGCCACAGGGCGTGGCGGTGCGCAGCTTCCCGCAGCGCGAACTGCACGTCATCGTGCCCACCAGCGCGGGCGGCGGCAACGACACCATGGCGCGCACGCTCACCCGCAAGCTGGGGCCCCTGCTGGGTCAGCCGCTGGTGGTGGACAACCGCGCGGGCGCCAATGGCAGCATCGCCAGTGAGTACGTGGCCGCCGCCGATGCAGACGGCCACACCCTGCTGTTCGGCTACATCGCCACGCACGGCATCAACCCGGCGCTGCAGAAGCTGCGCTACGACCCGGTGATCGACTTCTCGCCCATCGGTCTGATCGGATATTCACCCACGCTGCTGGTGGTGCCGGCCGCCCTGCCAGTGAACAGCGTGGCGGAGCTGGTGCGCCTGCTGCGCGACGCGCCGGCGCCGCTGGCCTACGCGTCGGCCGGCGAGGGCACGGTGCCACATTTCGCGGCCGAGCTGTTCCAGCTGCAAACCGGCACGCGGCTCAAGCGCGTGGACTTCGCGGGCGCCGCGCCGGCCATCGCCGACGTGGCCAACGGCCTGGTGCAACTCATGTTCCCCAGCCTGTTCACCGCGCAGCCCTATCTGCGCAGTGGTCGCCTGAAGGCGCTGGCGGTGGCCGGCAATGAGCGCCTGCCGGCCTGGCCCGAGGTGCCCACATTGATGGAGGCGGGCGTGCCCGGTGTGTCGCTCACGCAGTGGTACGCGCTGTTCGCGCCGGCCAAGACACCGCACGCGGTGACGCGCCAGCTGAACACCGCGCTCAACACGGTGCTGAAAGACCCGGACGTGGTGGCGCGCATGGAGGCCGATGGCGCACAGGTGCAGACCTCCACCCCTGGTGAGCTGCACGACCTGCTGCTGGCGGAGGGGGAGCGCTGGCAATCGGTGGTGCGTCAGACGGGTTTGCGGCTGGACATGGTGGTGGAGTGAACTGAACTCCCCGACGCGCTGCACGCGAGCGTGGCCACCATCAGCCCTTGGCGCGGCGCGCCAGCACCTCAAACGCCGGCAAGGTCTTGCCTTCCAGCACTTCGAGAAAAGCGCCACCACCGGTGGAGATGTAGCCCACGTCTTTCTCGATGCCGTACTTGGCAATCGCGGCCAGCGTGTCGCCACCACCGGCGATGCTGAAGGCGCTGCTCTCGGCAATCGCCTGCGCAATGACCTTGGTGCCGTTCTCGAAGGCGGCGAACTCGAACACGCCCACCGGGCCGTTCCACACGATGGTGCCGGCCTTCTTCAGCTGCTCGGCCAGCAGCTGCGCCGTCTCAGGGCCGATGTCCAGGATCAGGTCGTCGTCGGCCACGTCGGTCGCGGCTTTCACCGTGGCCACGGCGTCGGGGCTGAAGCTCTTGGCACAGACCACATCGGTCGGGATCGGCACGGCCGCGCCGCGCGCTTTCATGGCCGAGATCACGGCGGTGGCTTCGCCCAGCAGGTCGGGCTCGGCCAAGCTCTTACCGATCTTCAGACCGGCCGCGAGCATGAAGGTGTTGGCGATGCCGCCGCCGACGATCAGGCCGTCCACGTTTTTCGCCAGGGCCTGCAGGATGGTGAGCTTGGTGCTGACCTTGCTGCCGGCGACGATGGCGATCAGCGGACGTTTGGGGTTGGCAAGGGCTTTGCCGATGGCGTCCATCTCGGCCGCCAGCAGCGGGCCGGCCGAGGCGATGGGCGCCGTCTCGGCGATGCCGTAGGTCGTGCCTTCGGCGCGGTGCGCGGTGCCGAAGGCGTCGTGCACGAAGATGTCGCAGAGCTTGCCGAGTTTGGCGGCGAGCTCGGGTTTGTTCTTCTTCTCGCCGACGTTGAGGCGGCAGTTCTCCAGCATGACCACCTCGCCGGGGGCGACCGAGAAGTCGCCGTCCACCCAGTTGGCCACGACGCGGATGTTGCGGTTCATCAACTGACCCAAACGCGCGGCCACGGGCGCCAGCGAGTCTTCGGGTTTGAACTCGCCTTCGGTGGGGCGGCCGAGGTGGCTGGTCACCATGACGGCGGCCCCGGCGTCCAGCGCCATCTGGATGGCCGGGATGCTGGCGCGGATTCGGGTGTCTTCGGTGATGCGGCCGGCATCGTCTTGCGGCACGTTGAGGTCGGCACGGATGAAGACGCGTTTGTCGCCAGCGAAGCCGCTCGCGCACACGTCGCTGAAACGGAGGAACTTCATGCCGCCCTCCTCAACCACGGCCGACCACGCGCGCCATCTCCAGGCACTTGTTCGAGTAGCCCCACTCGTTGTCGTACCAGGCCACCACCTTCACGAAGGTGCTGTCCAGCGCAATGCCGGCGTCGGCGTCGAACACGCTGGTGTAGGTCTCGCCACGGAAGTCGGTCGCCACCACCTTGTCGGTGGTGTAACCCAGCACGCCCTTCAAGGCGCCTTCGCTCTGCGCCTTCATCTCGGCGCAGATCTCGGCGTAGCTGGCTTCGCTGTTCAGCTCCACCGTCAGGTCCACCACCGACACGTCGCTGGTCGGCACGCGGAAGCTCATGCCGGTGAGCTTCTTGTTCAGCTCGGGGATCACCACGCCCACGGCCTTGGCCGCGCCGGTGCTGGAAGGAATGATGTTTTCCAGGATGCCGCGGCCGCCACGCCAGTCTTTGTTGCTCGGGCCGTCCACGGTCTTCTGCGTGGCGGTGGCCGCGTGCACCGTGGTCATCAGGCCGCGCTTGATGCCCCACTTGTCGTTCAGCACCTTGGCCACGGGGGCCAGGCAGTTGGTGGTGCAGCTGGCGTTGCTGATGATGGCCTGGCCGGCGTAGGTCTTGTCGTTCACGCCGTAGACGAACATGGGCGTGTCGTCTTTGGAGGGCGCGGACAGGATGACCTTCTTGGCGCCGGCGTCCAGGTGTTTCTGGGCCGTGACCTTGTCGAGAAACAGGCCGGTGGACTCGATGACGATGTCGGCACCGACGTCGGCCCACTTGAGGTTGGCGGGGTCGCGCTCTTGCGTCAGGCGGATGGTCTTGCCGTTGACGACGATGTTGCCGCCTTCGACCTTGACGGTGCCTTTGAAGCGGCCGTGCACGCTGTCGTACTGCAGCATGTAGGCGAGGTAGTCGGGTTCGAGCAGGTCGTTGATGGCGACGACTTCGATGTCGGCGAAGTTCTGGATCGCGCTGCGCAGCACGTTGCGCCCGATGCGGCCGAAGCCGTTGATACCGATCTTGATGGTCATGGTGGTTCTGTCTCCGAAGTGATGAATAAGAAAGGCGTTCAGGTGCTGGCCGTGGTGTCGCGGGCCGGCAGCCCGGTGGTCAACGCCGAAAAATCGGGGATCACGCGGTCGGGCCCGCAGGCCTCGATGGGCTCGCCCATGTTGTAGCCATAGGGCAGCGCCCACACGGCAATGCCACCGTTGCGTGCGGTGGCCACGTCGATGCTGGAGTCGCCCACGAAGAGCGCGCGCCCGGGCGCCACGCCAAAGCGCTGAAGGCAGTCGGCGATGCCCGCCGGGTTGGGTTTTTTCACCGGCAGCGTGTCGCCGCTGATCACGTGGTCAAACAACGGCGCCAGCTGGTGGGCGTCGAGAACGGTCCGGGTGTAGCGGCCTTCCTTGTTGGTCATCACCACCAGCTTCAGACCCGCCGCGCGCAGCGCCTGCAGGGTTTCGCGCACATGGGGGTAGAGGCGGCTGCGTGTGCCGCATCGCCGCTGGTAGTGCTTGCCGAACTCTGCTTCGATGAGCTTGAAGCTGTCGGACTGGCGCACCGTGTCGGCGGTGGTGTTGCCGGTGGCAGCGATCGCCTGGATCAGCAGCTCGCGCGTGCCGTGGCCGATCCAGTCATTCACCTGTGGCTGGGTCACGGCCGGCAGATCGAAACGCGAGAGCGTGTCGTTCACCGCGTCGGCGATCTCGGGCGCGGTCTCGATCAGCGTGCCGTCGAGGTCGAACAGGATCAGGTCGTAAGGGAAGGCGCTCATCACACGCGATCCTTGACTGCCACCACCACCGCCGAAGCGGTGATGCCGAAGTGCGCGTACAAGTCTTTCGCGGGTGCCGACTCGCCGAACGTGGCGATGCCCACCACCGCGCCGGTGCGGCCCACGTACTTGCGCCAGAAGTCCGGGTGCGCGGCCTCCACCGCCACGATGGGCAGGGCCAGCGGCAGCACGCTGTCCTGGTACGCGATGGGCTGGCGGTCAAACACGTTGCTGCAAGGCATGGACACCACGCGGGTGCTGATGCCTTCGGCGGCGAGGGCGGCATGGGCCTCCATGGCCAGCGAGGTTTCGGAACCGGTGGCCACGATCACGGCCTTGGGGTTCACGCCCTCGGCCAGCACATAACCGCCCTGGCGGATCTTTTCGACCATGGACACGTCGCTCAGGCGCGGCAGGTTCTGGCGCGAGAGGCAGAGCGCGCTCGGGCCGTCACGGCGCTCGATGGCGCTGGCCCAGGCCACGGCGGTCTCCAGGCCATCGGCCGGGCGCCACACGTCCAGACCCGGGATGATGCGCAGGCTCGGCACGTGTTCGACGGACTGGTGCGTCGGGCCGTCTTCGCCGAGGCCGATGGAGTCGTGCGTGAACACGTGGATCACGCGCTGCTTCATCAGCGCGGCCATGCGGATCGCGTTGCGGCTGTAGTCGCTGAACGTGAGGAAGGTGCCGCCGTAGGGGATGTAGCCGCCGTGCAGGGCCATGCCGTTCATGATCGCGGCCATGCCGAACTCGCGCACGCCGTAGCTCATGTGGTTGCCCCACACGTCGCGGCCTGCCTTCACGCAGCCCTTGAAGTTGGTGAGGTTGGAACCGGTCAGGTCGGCGCTGCCGCCGAAGAACTCGGGCACCAGCGGGGCCAGCACGTCGAGCGCGTTCTGGCTGGCCTTGCGGGTGGCGAAGGCGTCGGCCTTGGCGGCGATGGCTTCCAGCACCTCGGGCAGCTTCTCGGCAAATGCGGGCAGCAGATCACCGGCCATGCGGCGCTCGAACTCGGCGGCCTCCAGTGGGTGCTGCGTGCGGTAGGCCTCGAAGCGATGGCGCCAAGCCCGTTCGGCCACGGCGCCGCGGTCGGTGGCGTTCCAGGCGCTTGCAATCTCGGTCGGAATTTCAAACGGCGCCGCCGTCCAGCGCAGCGCGTCGCGTGTTGCCTGCACCTCGGCCGCGCCCAGGGCGGCGCCGTGCACGTCGTGCGTGCCCGCCTTGTTGGGCGAGCCCATTCCGATCACGGTCTTGCAGCAGATCAGCGTGGGCTTGCCGTCGGCGCGGGCGCCCTGCTCTTTCGCCTCCAGCAGCGCGGCTTCGATGGCGGCGGGGTCGTGGCCGTCCACGTTGGGGATCACGTGCCAGCCGTAGGCGTCGAAGCGCTGGGGCGTGTCGTCGGTGAACCAGCCTTCGACGTGGCCGTCGATGGAGATGCCGTTGTCGTCGTAGAACGCCACCAGCTTCGAGAGGCGCAGCGTGCCGGCCAGCGAACAGGCCTCGTGGCTGATGCCTTCCATCAGGCAGCCGTCACCCAGGAAGGCATAGGTGAAGTGGTCCACCACCGCATGGCCTTCTCTGTTGAATTCCTGCGCCAGCAGCTTCTCGGCCAGCGCCATGCCCACCGCGTTGCTGATGCCCTGGCCCAGCGGGCCGGTGGTGGTTTCCACACCAGGGGTGACGCCCACCTCGGGGTGTCCCGCCGTCTTGCTGTGCAACTGGCGGAAGTTTTTCAGCTCGCTCATCGGCAGGTCGTAGCCGGTGAGGTGCAGCAGCGCGTAGATCAGCATCGAGCCGTGGCCGTTGGAGAGCACGAAGCGGTCGCGGTCGGGCCAGTGCGGATTCGCCGGGTTGTGCTTGAGGTGGCGGTTCCACAGCACCTCGGCAATGTCGGCCATGCCCATGGGCGCGCCGGGGTGGCCGCTCTTGGCCTTTTCCACCGCGTCCACGGCGAGCATGCGGATGGCGTTCGCCATCTGGCGGGCGAGTTCGGGGGAGGGGTTGTTCATGGGGCGTGTCCTGAGCGGTGTTCGGTGAATGGGTTCCTGGTGGCGTCTTGGCTGGCGGGCCCCCACCCCTGCCCTCCCCCAGCGGGGGAGGGAGCCATGCGGGGAAGTGCTTGTCTTCGCTCC
>NZ_MUNZ01000083.1 GCF_002001205.1 Hydrogenophaga sp. A37 | reverse complement strand
CACCCCGCACACACGCCCCCGGCCCACGCGGCCGGTGGTGGGGCCTGTCCTTGCTGGCCGAGATGAAAGCCGACTACCTGGGATTCGTCACCCGGCTGCAGCGGGACCACGGCGACATCACTTACATGCGCCTGGGCAACGAACATGCCTGGGACCTGATGTCACCCGAGCTGGTGCGCGAGGCGCTGGTCAACCACGCCGACGCGCTCATCCGCTGGGAGCGCGGGATCGAGGTCTTTGCGCAGGTCTTTGGCCAGAGCGTTCTGGTGACCGAAGGCCCCACGTGGCAACGGCAACGGCGCATGTTGATGGAAGCCTTCACGCCCAAGCGCGTGGCCGGCTACGCCAAGCTCATGACCCATGCCGCCCAGGAGGCGTTCGATGCGGCCTTGCCGCCGGGTCAGACGCGGGGGCTGGTCGCGATGGACGCGCTGTGGAGCCGTGTGACCATGGACGTGATTCTTCGCACGATGTTCGGTCGCTCGGCGCAGCAGGACTCGGTGGCCGCCGCGCAGGCGACACAGGTCTTGTCGGCCACCGCCTACCGCGAGATGTTCCGGTTGTTCACGCTGCCCGACTGGCTGCCGCTGCCCGGCAAGGCCGCGAAACGCCAGGCCTTGAAGACCTTGAGAGACCTGATCCAGCAACAGATCGACGCCCGCCGAGCCGCCGGACCGGCAGACGCCGACCACCCCGATCTGCTGGGCCGGCTGCTGGCGCTGCGCGACGAAGCCACGGGCGACGCCTTGTCACCGGGCGAGGTGTTCGACCAGTGCATCGTGAGCTTCCAGGCCGGGCACGAAACATCGGCGACCGCCCTGCTCTGGTGGAGTCGCCTGATGGCCGAGCACCCCGACATCGCGCAACGCGCACGCGACGAGGTCTTCAGCGTCGTGGGCGACGAAAAACCGGGCCCGGAGCACCTTGCCCAACTGCCCTGGCTCACGGCCACGCTCAAAGAGGCGATGCGGCTCTACCCGCCCGTCGCGGCCCTCATGACGCGGCGCACCACCGCGCCCATCGTTCTGGGCGGCTGGGCCATTCCGAAGGGCGCCATGTTGCGCATCACGCCCTACGTCCTGCACCACGACGAGCGCTGGTTTCACGACGCCGGCGCGTTCAAGCCGGAGCGTTTCCTCGACGACGCACCGCCGATCCCGAGGGGCGCCTGGATGCCCTTTGGCGCAGGTCCGCGTGTCTGTCTGGGGCAGCACTTCGCGATGCTGGAAATGACCTTGCTCTCGGCCATGCTGCTGCAGCGGTTCTCGCTGGCCCTGCCCGACCACGCACCTCCGTGTGAACCCCAGTTGCACGTGACCTTGCGCCCCAAGGAACCGGTGCAGCTCTGGCTTCAGCGCACCCCCGTCGCCGGACCGGGGAACCCACTGACCTTCGCCGGCATCGCCTGACGGCGCTCAGGCGGTGGAGCGAGCCAGCTGCCGAGCCCGCTGGGTCCGCCCGCCGTAGCCCCAGTCGGTGGCCGGTAGTTCGCGCACCGTCACGTAGCTCGCGAGCTCGAAGCCACCGTCCGGCGCCAGTTGGCGCTGCAGTTCGCGGTACGCAGCGTCGATGAAGCGCGCCTTCTCCGCTTCGGTATTGGTGCCAGCGGTGATGCCGATCTCCAGCAAGGCCGTCGCACCCTGCACCGCGCCCCCGCCCACCCACCAGCGCGCCCGGGGCAGGTCGTCGATCACCACGGCGGTGACCTCCGCGCGTTTGCCCAGGATGTCGGCGGTGAGCCTGGTGAGTGCTGCGGCCAGGGCCTGGTAGCGCTCGGGGTTTTGCAGCGGGGCGATCTTGAGCATCAAGATGGGCATGGTCAGGCTTTCTGTGGGTGGGTGGGGACGATGGGGAAGCGCAAGCGCTGCCACAACCGCCACAACCGGCGCGGCCAGTCCTGGCCGAAGGCCAGCACCGCCAGACGACGTTCTTGCACGGCCTGCCGCCGAATGCGGTCGAGCAAGGCTGCGTAGGCCTGCGGCGAGAGGGTCTGGTACAGGTGTTCGGTGTGCATGGTGGGCTCCGTTGAAGGGGTGCTCGAACTCTAGGCACTCCCCCTCCGGCGGGAAACGGCAGCGATCTCAAAACGGTTTTGCACGCCGCGCAAAGGCCTGCACAGCGCCTCGCCCCACGGCCGTCGCCTACCATCACCGCCATGGACAAGCTTGCCTTCGACGACCTGAAGCTTTTTGCCCGCGTGGCCGCGCTGGGCAGCCTCTCGGCCGTGGCGCGGGAGCGCGATGTGCCGGTCAGCCAGGTCTCTCGCGCCCTGACGCGCATTGAAAAAACCTGTGGCGCGCGCCTGGTCCACCGCTCCACCCACGGGCTCTCGCTGAGCGCCGAGGGCGACACGCTTCTCGCCTACAGCCACCGCATCACGGGCGTGCTTGACGAGCTGGAGGGTGAGTTCGCCCACCAAACGGGTGAGGCGCGTGGCCTGGTGCGCATTGCATGCAGCACCGTCATTGCGCAATACTTTGTGGTGCCCAGCCTGGGCGAGCTGAACCAGCGCCATCCGAACCTGCGCGTGGATCTGGAGGTGAGCGACCAGCTCGTGGACATGGCCCGCGAAGGGATCGACATGGCCATCCGCACCCACACCGCTCTGCCCAACACCCAGGTGGCCCGCGCACTCGGCCATCTCGACCGCGCGCTCTATGCCGCCCCGGCGTACGCAAAACAGGCCGGGTTGCCGCAGCACCCCGACGACCTGAGACACCACCGGCTCATCGTCAACACCACAGCCCCACACCTCAACCAGTGGCCGTTTGTGGTGGAGGGTCACGCGGTTCTGCGGCCCGCCGAAGGCTACTGGCGCATCAACGACACCGGCCAGGCCGCCAACATGGTGCTGCAGGGCCTGGGCATCGGGCGGCTCGCCACGCTGGCGGCGGCGCCGCTGGTGCGGCAGGGACTGCTGCTGCCCGTGCTCCCAGCGTTTGTGCCGCACCTGCCGGTGCCGCTCTACGCCATCACGGCCAGCGCGCGACAGCGGCTGCCCAAGATCCGGGCCTGCATTGACTTCTGGGTCGAGTGGATCGCCAAGCAAAACCCGCCTTCGGGCACCAGCCCATGAGCGCCGCGCCTTTGCACTACCTGATCTTCGACGCCAGCGACGACGGCGAAGGCACCGGCACCTGGGACGCCATGGCCAGCGTGCGCGCGGCCGACGTGCCCGCGGTGATGGCCGAGGTGCAGGCCGTGCTGGCCTGGGCCGAGAAACACAGCCCCGGGCCGCGCGGCCCGCTGGACGAGGGCGGCGCCTGGGACGCCGACCAGCAGGTGCAGCAAGACGGCGACTGGACCACGGTGACGCTGACGATCACCGGGCCTTGGGAGTGGGGCGAGGCGCTGGTGGCGCGGTTCGCGTCCGAGCGCTGAAGGCGTTCAGCGCCCCTTGAACACCGGCACCCGCTTCTCACGGAACGAGGCCACGCCCTCTTTCGCGTCCTCGCTGTTGGCCAGGCCTTTCTGTACCGCGTCGAACTCGGCCATCGCCGCCAGCGGCCCCTGCTCCACCGCCTTGAGCGCGTTGAGCCGCGTGGCCACCACGGCCAGTGGCGCCTGATCGGCGATCTGCGTCGCGATGCGCAGGGCTTCGTCGAGCTCCTGGCCGGCGGGCACCACGCGTTGCACGAAGTGCAGGCGCAGCGCTTCGGCGCTGTCGAACTCATCGCCGGTCAGCAGGTGCAGCAGTGCGTTGCCCAGGCCGGCGCGCTCGGCCATGCGCAGCGTGGCACCGCCGGTGGCCATGATGCCGCGCTTCACTTCGAGTTGAGAGAACCGGCCGTTGTCCGCGGCCACCACGATGTCGGCCGCGAGCATGAGCTCGATGCCCAGCGTGTAGGTGATGCCTTTCACCGCCACAACCAGGGGCTTGGTGCGGCGGCGCCAGCCGGCGTCGCCGAGGTTGAGCGGGTCCACCAGGCCGAAGGGCACGGCGTACTCGCCGCGCTGCATCAGCGGCGCGAAGGTCGGCAAATCCAGGCCCGCGGTGAAGTGATCGCCGTGCGCGTGCAGCACGCCCACGCGCAGCGCGGGCTCGTCGTCGAGCCGGGTGTAGGCCTCGGCGAGCGAGCGCATCATGGCCGGCGTGAAGCCGTTGCGTTTGGCAGGACGATCAATGCCGATCAGCAGCACGGCGCCGCGCGCCTCGGTGGTGATGCGGCCTTCAGGGGGCGTGGGGGTGGCGTTCATGGCCGCATGGTAGTCAGCCGGCGCCACCCGCCCGCGTCACCCAGGCGTCAAGCCCTGCGCCGCGCTCAGCGGATGCCCTGCACGTCCAGTGGGGTCACCGCGCCGGCCTGGTTGCCCCAGCGCTGGCGGATGAAGCTGGTCACGGCGGCGATCTGTGTGTCGTTCAGCAGCGTGCGGAACGGCGGCATGCCGTAGGGCTGGGGGTGGCCAGCGGTGGCGGGCGCGAAGCCGCCACCGAGGATGGCCTGCACCGCGTTGACCGGCGAGGCCAGCCGCACCGCGCGATTGCCCGCGAGCGGCGGGTAGGCCATGGTGCTTCCAGTTCCAGCCAGGCCCTCGCGCGCCGCGCCTTGGCCCTGTTCACCGTGGCAGTCGAGGCAGTGCTGCTTGTAGACCTTCTCGCCGAGATCGAGCTGGGCCGACGGCGCGCTCGGTGCGGCCGGTGGCGGCGCCGCTGGCAGGGCTTGGGACGCGAGGTAGTGGCCGATGGCGTTCAGGTCGGCGTCGCTGAGGTGTTGGGTGCTGTGTTGCACCACCTCGGCCATCGGCCCCATGGCCGAGGCGCCGGCGGTGACGCCGGTTTTCAGCAGCTCGACGGTGGAGGCGCCGGGTGTGACCGATGGCCCGGCCTCGTGCGCGGCGCGCAGCGAAGGTGCATACCAGCCGCGACCGGGCATGAGGCCGCCGTCCAGCGCCCGGGCGCTGTCCACGCCGCCCAGCGCGTCGCGCGGCGAGTGGCAGGCGGAGCAGTGGCCCAGGCCTTGAACGAGGTAGGCGCCCCGGTCCCATTCGGCACTCTGCGATGTGTCGGGCTGGAACGCGGCGGGCTCGAAGTACAGCTCGCGCCAGACCGCGAGCGCGGCCTGCGTGCTGTAGGGGAACCGCAGCGCGTGCGGCCGGTTGGCCTGCGCGACCGGCGTCAGGCTGCGCAGGAAGGCGTGCAGCGCGTCGCTGTCGTCGCGGGTGATGCGCGAAAAGCTCTCGTAAGGGAACGCGGGGTAGAGCAGGCGGCCGTCGCGCGACACGCCTTGTTGCATGGCCCGCCAGAAGGCGTCGGCGCTCCAGGCGCCCAGGCCGGTGGTGTCGGGCGTGAGGTTGCCCGCGAACACGGTGCCGAAGGGCGTCTCGATGCCGCGCCCGCCCGCGTAGGGCGGGCCGCCGCGCGCGGTGTGGCAGGCGGCGCAGTTGCCGGCCCGCGCGAGGTAGGCACCGCGCGCGACCAGCGCCGGGTCGTCGGGCGCGGGCTGGGCGGTCAGCGGCGGCAAGGCCTCCACGCCGAGCTGCCGACCGATAAGCACCGCGAGCGCGATCAGCAGCACCACCGTCGCACCCAGCGCGACAGCAAGCAGGCGGCGCACCGCGGTGTGGTTCACCTCGCTCATCGACGTACCTCCGCCCTGCGGGCTTCGGTGCGAGCGGGCTTGGGAGCGGCCCGGCGCCCGCTCATTTGTCCGCACTCCCGCAACGCAGGGGCAAGGGCTTCGCCGAGGGCGCGACGGCGTGGGTGTCGGCGGGCAGCGGTTGGGCCGAGAGCCAGGTGGCGAGGGCGCCCACATCGTCGGGCGTTAGGCCTTTGGCGATCTGCGCCATGCAGTCGGGGGCGTGCGTGTGGCGCAGGCCGGTCTGCCAGGCGCCGAGCTGCCCGATCAGGTAGTCGCGCGGCAGGCCGAGCAGGCCGGGTATGGCGGGCTTCATGCCGGTGAGCGCGTCGCCGTGGCAACTGGCGCAGGCGGGCAGCTGGCGCGCCGGGTCGCCGCGCCGGATCAGCGCCTCACCGCGCGCGAGCTGATCGCGCGGTGCGTTGACGGTCTGCGGCGGCGGGTACGGCAGATCGAGGCTGGCGAAGTGGTTGGCGATGTCGAGCAGGTAGGCGTCAGACAGGTGGTCGAGCAGGTTGGCCATGCCGGGGTTCTGGCGCCGGCCGTCGCGAAAGTGCGTGAGCTGGTTGTAGAGGTAGCCCGCCGGCTTGCCCGCGATGCGCGGGAAGTAACCGGCGTTGGTGGCGCGGCCCTCTTTGCCGTGGCACAGGGTGCAGGCCATGGTGCGCTGGGCCAGGGTGTCGGGCACGGTGCGTTGCGGCTCGGCGGCGACCACCGCGCCGTGCCAGAGCAGGGCCGCGATGACGATGGGGAGGTGGGTTCGGAGCAGGGACATGGGCGCTTTGAAAGTACCACAGGCATCGGGCCGATACACTGACCAGAAACCGCCTTTTCCATGCAGACCACCCCCTTGTCCCGCGTCACCACCGACCCCACCCGCTGCCCACTGTGTGGCGGCGACAACCGCTGCGCGATGGAGGTGCAGAAGGCGACGGGCGAACCCCAGCCGCCATGCTGGTGCGTCACCGAAACCTTCAGCCCCGACCTGTTGGCGCACTTGCCCGAAGCGGCGCAAGGCCAGGCCTGCATCTGTGCACGCTGCCTCGCCCGCTTCAACCAAAACCTCAGCCCATGAACACCTTGCTGGCCTGGCTCGACCGCTTTCCGCTGGCATTGCTGATCGCCTTGGTGCTCTGGCTGGCGGTGGCGCCCATCGTGCCCGAGCCGCACCTGGTGGAAAAGCTGCGCATGCTCAGCGAAGGCACGCTGACCCAACCCATCGACATCTTCGATCTGCTGCTGCACACCGTGCCGCTGGCGCTGCTGGCGGTGCGACTCTGGCGCAACGCCCGACGCAGCCGAGGCTGAACGACAACCTTCGCATGAAGTGGCCGACGGCGCAGGGCACCGCCGGGCCGGCTTTGCCGGACGGCCAGTGCGCCTTGCAGGCCGCAGCCTCGCCAGAGGCGAGGCTTCTTCGGGCCGTCCAAACCTGCGCAGGCAGGCTTGGAGCCGCGGCCCTCAGCCCCCTTCAGGGGGTCGCGCGCAGCGCGGCGGGGGTGCTCCCTAATCCACGGCAAACGCCAGCACCAGCGCGCCCAGGGCCAGCAGGCCCAGCGCGCCGATGAACACGTTTTCGCCCCAGGCCTCGAAACGCGAACCGCCGTCGCGCACGCGCATCGAGGCGAACGAGAGCACCGCGCTGACGAGGAACACCAGCGCGTCCACCGCCAGCAGCTTGTCGACCATCACCCGCTCGGCGCTGAACGGGCTCAGCAGGCTGATGTAGAGCGCCGTCAGGCACACCCCAATCATGGTGGCCGAGGTCGGCAGGATGTGGGCCGACAGCCCGCTGGCGCGCCGAGCCTCGCCAGGGCAGCCCTCCGCTTGCGGCGCGGCCTTCATCCGAGGCGCACCGGCACGAAGATGGTGTCGCCGTCGCGCCGGATCAGCAGCGCCACCGATTTGGCCGACTTCGCCACCGCGGCCCGGACCTGGTCCACGCTCTGCACCGGCGTGCCATTGACCGCCATCAACAGGTCACCCGGCTGCACACCGGCCAGCGCCGCGGGGCCGCCCACGTCCTCCACCACCAGGCCCGCGCCAACCCCGGCGCCACGCTTTTCCTCGGGCTGCAACGGGCGCAGCGCCAGGCCCAGCCGGCCCTGGCCGGCGCCGCTGTCGGCCTGGGCCACCTGCGCCTTCTTGTCGCTGGCGTCGCCCAGCTTCGCGTTCAGCGTCTCGACCCGGCCCTGGCGCCAGACCTCCAGCGCCACCTGGCTGCCCGGGGTCGACTGGCCAATCAGCGCCGGCAGGTCGCCCGAAGCCACGATGCGCTGGCCGTTCACCTGGCGGATCACGTCGCCCGACTTCAGTCCCGCCTTGTCGGCAGGCCCGCCCGGCTCGACGCTGGAGACCAACGCGCCTTCGGGCTTGTCGAGCTTGAACGAGTCGGCCAGGGTCTGGTTCACCTCCTGCACCGACACGCCCAGGCGCGCGTGGCTCGCCTTGCCGGTGGCCACGATCTGGTCTTTGACCTGCGTGGCCAGCTCAATGGGGATGGCGAACGACAGGCCCTGGTAGCCGCCGGACTGGCTGTAGATCTGCGAGTTGATGCCCACCACCTCGCCGCGGCTGTTGAACAGCGGCCCGCCCGAGTTGCCGGGGTTCACGGCCACGTCGGTCTGGATGAAGGGCACGAAGCTGTCTTCGGGCAGCGAGCGGCCCTTGGCGCTGACCACGCCGGCGCTCACGCTGTTCTCGAAGCCGAAGGGCGAGCCGATGGCCAGCACCCACTCACCCACCTTGAGATCGCGGGCGCTGCCCAGCGGCACGGTGGGCAGGTCCTTGGCCTCGATCTTCAACACCGCCACGTCGGTCTTCGGGTCCGAGCCCAGCACCTTGGCCTTGAACTCGCGCCGGTCGGTGAGCTTGACGATCACTTCGCTGGCGTCGCGCACCACGTGGGCGTTGGTGAGGATCAGGCCGTCGGCACTGACGACAAAGCCCGAGCCCTGGCCCCGCACCGGCTGCGACCGCTCTGGACGGCCACCACCCTGGCCCTGGAAGCGGCGGAAGAACTCGAAGAACGGGTCGTTCGGGTCGATGCCGGGCGGCAGGCCGGGTGCCGCAGCCGTCTCTTCGCCCTCGGCGGATGCTTTGCGCACGCCGCTGACGCTGATGTTGACCACGGCCGGTCCGTGGCGTTCGGTGATGCGCGAAAAATCGGGCGCGCCCTGCAGGCTGGCCGGCTGGGCCACGCTGCTCGCGACCGGTGCACTGCCTGACGCCGCCGCCCGCGCGGGGTCACCGGCCATGTAGGTGGCCCCGGCGCCGCCCAGCAAGCCGGCGGTGAGCAGAGACAGCACGAGACGGGTGGGGGTGAAGGTTCGGGTGTTCATGTGTGCTCCTTGTGAAGCCAGGGGGTTGGACATGGCGTCACTGTCGGCGCAAACACTTAGACCGGGCTTAGGGTCGGCCTCCAAGGTGGGTCTCGCACGGGTGGCCCATGGCACACTGAATCCATGCAACACCACCCCATGCGCGACCTGCACTGGTCGGCCAGGTTCAGCGCCTGGCAACGCCAGGCCGTGGCCCTGCTGCCCGCGCTGCTGATCGGTGGCGCGGCCACCGCGTGGCTGAAGGTCGGTGCCGCCACGCCCTGGCTCTGCGGCTGGGTGGTGTACTGCGCGGTCTACATCGGGCTGGTCTGGCGCCTGGCCCGGCACCTGGACGCGACCGGCACCCACCGGCGGGCGCGCTGGGAAGACCCGGGCGCGGCGATGCTCTTTGTGCTGGTCACCAGCGCGGCCTGCGCCAGCCTGCTGGCCGTGGCCATGGCGGTGGACAGCGGCCGCCAGCTGCAGGGCTGGCCGCGCGCCGCGCACCTGGGCCTGATGCTGCTGTCGCTGGCCGGCGCCTGGCTGCTGATCCAGTCGGCGTTTGCGCTGCACTACGCGCGCGCCTACTACCTGGCGCGTCCGGGTGGCCACGAGCCCTCGCGCGGACTGGCCTGGCCCGGGAATGAAGACCCGGACTACCTCGATTTTTTCTACCACAGCGCCATCGTCGGCATGACCTCGCAGGTGGCCGACGTGACGGTGCAGGGCCGTGCCATGCGGCGGCTGGTGCTGCTGCATGGCCTGCTGTCGTTCGCCTTCAACCTGATCGTGCTGGCGATGGCGGTGAACGTGTTCGCCACCGCGCTGGGTTAACCACCCATCGTTTGAAACACCACCTGCACCCGCAAGCCGCCCAGCTGCGGTGAGGCGTCCAGCCGCAGCGTGGCGCTGTGCAAGTCGGCCACCGCCTTGACGATGGCGAGGCCCAGGCCGCTGCCCGACGACGGTGCATCGGGCAGGCGGACAAAACGGTCCAGCACACGCTCGCGCTCGGCTTCGGGAATGCCCGGCCCGCTGTCTTCCACGCTGAGCGCCAGCGTGTCCGCACCGGTCTGCAGCGACACATCGACCCGCCCGCCCTCGGGCGTGTACTTGACCGCGTTCTCCAGCAGGTTGCGCACCAGGATGCGCAGCGCTTCGGCGTGGCCGCTCACCCGCCCGGCGTCGGCCCGGACGAGGCCGATGTCGATGCGGCGCGCCTGGGCCGCGGGCGCCACATCGGCCACGGCCAGGCGCAGCAGTTCGGCCAGCGCCACCGGCTCGGGCGGCACGCCCGAGGCCGCACTGGCCTGCTGGCGCGCCAGCACCAGCAGCTGCTCGATCAGCCGCGTGGCGCGGTCGATGCCCGAGCCCAGGCGCTCCAGCGCGCGCTCGCGCGTGGCGTCGTCGGGCGCGCGCTGCAGGCCCTGCACCTGCAGCTTGAGCGCGGCCAGCGGCGAGCGCAGTTCGTGCGCGGCGTCGGCCACGAATCGCTGCTGTGCGTCAAACGCCAGGGCCACACGGCGCAGCAGGCCATTGAACTCGTGCACCAGCGGCCGCACTTCGTCGGGCAGGCCGGTGTCAGCGACCTCGGTCAGGTCGTCGACCTGACGCTCGGCCACCTGGCGCTGCACGCGCGCGACCGGCGCCAGCGAGCGGCTGACCACCCAGCCCACCAGCCCCATGAGCAGCGGCGCCAGCAGCAGGATCGGCAGCGCCGTGCGCAGCGCGAGCGAACCGGCCATGCGCTGGCGCACCGACATGTCCTGCGCCACCTGGATCACGAAGCTGCGCGCCTGCAGCGAGTACACGCGGTAGCGCGTGCCGTGCGCGCCCACGTCGTCAAACCCGAGCACCGCGCGTTGCGGCAGCTCGGCGCGCGCGGCCGATTCAAACACCAGCTCGCCGTCCAGCGTCCAGATCTGCAGCACGAAGTCGAAATCCTCCCCCTCGGCGGGCACGGGGATCACGCCAGTGACGATGCCCTGCGGCAGCCCCGCGCGCAGCGACAGCGCGGTCTGCTGCATGTGGTAATCGAAGATCTGATCGGCCTCGGCCCGCGCCGCCCGGTAAGCCAGCGCCGCCTGCAACACCGCCGTGGCGAGGATCGCCAACAGCACGAAGACCAGCAGCCGGGCGCGCAAGGAAGACAACCAGTTCAGCTTCATATCTTGGGGACGAGATAGCCCACACCGCGCACGTTCTGGATGATGTCCGGCCCGAGTTTTTTGCGCAGGCCGTGGATGTAGACCTCGACCGCGTTGGAGCTGACCTCGTCTTTCCAGCTGTAGAGCTTTTCTTCCAGCTGCGCCCGCGAAAGCACCAGGCCGGGCCGCGCCAGCAGGGGTTCGAGCACCGCCCATTCGCGCGCCGACAGCACCACTGGCTGGCCCTTCACCGTGACCTCGCGCGTGGCCGGGTCGATGCTCACGCCCTGGTGCTCGTACACCGGCTCGGCGCGCCCCGCGGCGCGGCGCAACAGGGCGCGGATGCGCGCGAGCAGCTCGTCCATGTCGTAGGGCTTGAGCACGTAGTCGTCGGCCCCGGCGTCCAGCCCCTCGATGCGCTGCTGCACCGAGTCGCGCGCGGTGGCGATCAACACCGGCAGGCGGTTCTTGCGCGCGCGCAGCGCCCGCAGCACCGACAGGCCATCGCGCTTGGGCAGGCCCAGGTCGAGCAGCAGCAGGTCGTAGTCCTGGGTGGCGAGCGCCGTGTCGGCCATGTCGCCGTCTTTCACCCAGTCCACCGCGTAGTGTTCGGCGCGCAGCAGATCCAGCACCGCCTCGCCGATCATCGTGTCGTCTTCCACCAGCAACAATCGCATGAAGGGTTCTTTCCGTGGGTGGGGCGTGACCGCCCGCCGGGACATTCTGCCAGTGCGCCTGGCGCCATTCTTAGGTGGTTCTTAGGCGTCCATAGGCCACACCCCCACGCCAGTTGCTGCGCGCGGTTATCGTTGCGGCAATCTTCAGTCCTGCGCCATGCCCCAGCCCCCCGACCACTCCCTCCCGGCCCTGCGCGCCCGCTACGGCGAGCGCTACCGCTGGCTGCTGCTGCTCTCGGTGATGGTCGGCACCATGGCCTCGATCATGTCGTCGACCATCATCAACGTGGCGATCCCCGACATGAGCCAGCACTTCACGCTGGGTCAAGAACGTGCCCAATGGGCCACCTCGGGTTTCATGGCCGCCATGACCGTGTCGATGCTGACCACGCCCTGGCTGCTGGCGCGCTACGGCTACCGGCGCACCTACTCGGGCTGCATGTGGTTGTTGCTGGCCGGCGGCATTGCGGGCGGTTTGGCCAACAACTACCCGCTGGTGCTGGCCGCGCGCGTGGCCGAGGGCCTCGCGGCGGGCGTGGTGCAACCCATCCCGGCCATCATCATCCTGCGCGCCTTCGAGCCCCACGAGCAGGGCCGCGCCAGCGGCATCTTCGGCATGGGCGTAGTGCTGGCGCCCGCCATCGGGCCGTCCATCGGGGGCCTGCTGGTGGACGGCTTCGGCTGGCGCTCGATCTTCTTCATGGTGGTGCCGTTCTGTGTGGCTTCGCTCTGGCTGGCGCGCCGTTTTGTTCCGACCACCTCGCCCGGTGGCGCAGTGGCCAATCCAGTGGGCGCCGCGCTCGACTGGCGCGGCCTGCTGCTGGCGGCGGTGGGCACGCTGTGCCTTCTTAACGGTCTGGTGGAGCTGCAGGGCGGTACACCGGCGAGCGCCGCGAGCCTGCTGGGCGCGGCCGCGGTTTCGCTGCTGGTGTTCGTGTGGCTGCAACGGCGCACGCTCAAGGCCCGGCGGCGCCACCCGGACCAGGGCGTTGACCCACTGATGAACCTCTCGCTGTTTGCCGACCGGCGCTTTGCGATGGGCAGCATCGTCGCTTTCATCTACGGCATCGCGCTGTTCGGCTCGACCTACCTGCTCCCGGTCTACATGCAGATGGGGTTGGGCCTGTCACCGTCCTATGTGGGCAGCATCCTGCTGCCAGCCGGGCTGGTGCTGGCCGTGACCATCGCCATCGTCGGCCGCCTGACCGACCGCCAGCCCACGCACCGGCTGGTGAGCATCGGGCTGGTGGCGCTGACCGCGTCGTTCGCGCTCATGGTCACCATCGACCCCAGCCGGCCCACGCACGTGATCCCCTTGCTGGTGAGCTGGGCGATTCTCGGGCGCATCGGGCTGGGCTTCATCCTGCCCTCGCTCAACATCGGCGCCATGCGCGGGCTGGAGCGCGGCCTGATTCCGCAAGGGTCGAGCGTCATCAACTTCCTGCGCATGCTCGGCGGCGCGGCGGGCGTGAGCCTGTGCGGCATCGTGCTGGAGTGGCGGCTGGCCGTGCACGGCGTGGTGCTGGCGACACCGGGTGAGGCTCAGGCCCGCATCGCGGCCTTCGACGAAACCTTCTTGATGCTGGCGTGCATCTGCGCGCTCGCGCTGATCGCGGCCTGGCGCGTGCGCGAAGCGCGCTGACGGGGGTCAGGTCGTCCGCTCGAAGGGCTCGACCCGCCCGTGCACGAAATGCAGCTTGCGGACCACCGTGTCCGACAACACGAACGGGTAGAAGTCGGGCAGCCCCATGCTGCGCGACAGCTCATTGAGCACGGCCGTCAGCCGGGTCCAGGCGTTGAGCATGGCGAGAAACACATCGGCCTCGGGGGAAGGCTCTTCCTGCAGCACCGAGGGCAGGTAGTGCAAAGCGTCCACGTCAACCTCGTCCGGCGCCATGCCGAAACTCACCGCGGTGTCGAGCGTGTCGCGCATGTGCAGGTAGTGCGCCCAGGTCTCGGCCCAGTCTTCCCACGGGTGGGCGCTGGCGTAGCTCGAGATGTAGGTGTCGCGCCAGCCCGGCGGTGAGCCTTGCTGGTAGTGCGCATTCAGCGCGGCGGCGTAGTCCTGCTGATCGTCACCGAACAGCGCGCGAAAACCTTGCAGACAAGGGTCGTTTCGGACCAGTCGGTCCCAGTAGTGGTGACCCACCTCGTGGCGGTAGTGGCCGAGCAGCGTCCGGTAGGGCTCGCGCATCTGGCTGCGCACCTGCTCGCGGTAGGCGTCGTCGGCCTCGGCCAGGTTGAGGGTGATCACGCCCTGGGCGTGACCCGTCAGCACCTGCGCCTGCCCGGGGAGCGACACCAGGGTGTCGAAGACCAGACCGGCTGACCCGCCGTCCTGCGACAGCGGCTCCACCGGCAGGCCGAGCCCGATCAGCTGCGACACCAGGCGGCGGCGCGCCAGCTCGACCTTGCGCCAGGGCTCGTGGTTGCGCTCCAGGCCGAGGTCCGGGATGACGCGGTTGAGGCGGCATGCCACGCAGGACAGGGCCACGGCAGCGCCAGTGGCGGAGCCGTTGTCGCGCACCAGCCAGTTGCACAGGGCGGGCGTGTCCATCTGGGCGCAGCGCCGGTAGCGCTGGAGGAAGCCCTCCCCGTTCCCCGAACCCTGCGGCGTGACCGCGCGCCACACACCGGAGTCGGCGTCGGGGGCGATGGCCAGCACCTGTCCCAGCCAGGGGTCGAAGCCCAGTGCCCGCCCGCACTGCAGGCAGGTGTTGTTGCGAAAAAAGACCTGGGCGCCGCAGGTGCAGCGGTAGGCGCGCGCGGTGCTGGGGTGCAGGCGCAAGGAAGGGGAAGCCGGTGGGGTCATGGAGCCAGAAGTGAGAACAATGCACGCATGTTCGCCCTAAAAGTGGGTCGCGGAGCGCGGGCCGGCCCAAATCCCGCGATTTCGGCGCCGAGCTTGTGACAAGATCATGTCCATGTGCCAACTGCTCGGCCTCAACTGCGCCACCCCCACCGACGCCTCGTTCAGTTTCACCGGCTTCTGCCAGCGCGGCGGTGCCACCGACCACCACGCCGACGGCTGGGGCATCGCCTTCTTCGAAGGCCGGGGGCTGCGCCTCTTCATCGACCACGACAGTGCGGCCAACTCGCGCATGGCGGAGTTCCTGCGCAGCTACCCGCTCAAGAGCAAGAACATCCTGGCCCACGTGCGCAAGGCGACCATCGGCGAGGTGATGCTGGAGAACGCCCACCCCTTCACGCGCGAGCTGTGGGGTCGGCACTGGGTGTTCGCCCACAACGGCGACCTGAAAGACTATTTCCCCAAGCTGCACGGCGCGTTCCAACCGGTGGGCACCACCGACAGCGAGCGCGCGTTTTGCTGGCTGATGCAGGAGCTGGCCAAGTCACATGCCAGCCTGCCCAGCGTGGGCGAACTCACGCACACACTGCGCGAACTGATTCCCCAGATCACCGCGTTCGGCTCCGCCAACTTGCTGCTCTCCCACGGCGAAGCCATGTGGGCGCACTGCAGCACCAAACTGCACTACCTGGTGCGCCAGCACCCGTTCGCGCAGGCCACGCTGATGGACCACGACTGGACGGTGAACTTCGCCGACCTCAACCAGCCCGGCGACCGCGCGGCCGTGATCGTGACCACGCCGTTGACCCGCAACGAGCAGTGGACCGCGTTCGAGCCGGGTGAGCTCAAGGTGTTTGTGGACGGGCTACCGGTGGAGCTGGTGCGGGCAGTCCTGTGAACGCCACCCGGCCGTTCCGAAGGCGCTCAGCGCCGCAGTGCGCAGCACGGAGGGTCGTCCAATGAACGCCTGGTTCACCCTGGGCCGGCCCATCGTGCCCGAAGTGGTCGGCACCAGCGCGCTCTAGGCCAGCCACGGCTTCACCCAACTGGGGCCGTCGTGATGGTGGGTTATGCGGTTGCGTTCTATTGCCTCTCGCTGGCGCTCTAGGTGCTGCCGGTGGGCATTCCCTACGCGGTCTGATCGGGCCTGGGCATCGTGCCCATCACCGTAGCGGCCTTCGTCATCTATGGCCAGAAGATCGACCTACCCGGCCTGATCGGCATGGGCCTGATCATTACCGGCGTGGTGGTGCTCAACGTGTTTTCCAAGGCGGCGGCCCACTGAAGCACCGGCGCGGGGGCGGTGTTCTGCTCAGAGCACCTTGAACAGCTTCTCGCGCAGCTCCGGCAACCGCTTGGAACCCGTTCGGTGGACTGCCATGCTGACCATCCAGGCGTGATACACCGTGCGCAACTGCTCGGTGCTTCGGGCCTCCGAGATGTCGCGCACCAACGAGATGTGCATGTGCTGCCCAAAGATTGAATTGACCGAATTGACCATGAAGTTGCGCGCCATCTCGTTGTCTTTCGCATTGCGCGCATCGGAGGGCGGCAGCGCGGCGAGCGCATCCGAGTCGGGCGTCTCGGCGGCGGGTTCGCCCTCGGGATCCAACACAGCCTCGGGCCCGGACTGTGGCTCGATGGCCGGCACCCGCGCGGCGGCACGCTGCGTGGTTTCCCGGGCCTCCACGCAGCCGAGCGTCAGCAACTGCCCGAGCACGTCGGCGATGTCGGCGCCGCCCGACAGGAACACGCCCAAGTCGGCGCCCGTGCGCTTGCCGTCGACCAGCACCAGCGTGCGGCGCACCAACGGCGACAAGCCGAGCGAACGGGTTTGGATTTCCTGTTGACCGAGGGGGGTCTTGGTGAAAATGGTTGTGGTCAGGTCCAGGGTATCGGGCATGAGGCGTCGCAAAAAGTCGCAAAAAAAATAGGGAACCCCCCACTCTATGGCTTGTACCGCAGCCCTGCGCACGCGACAAGGCGGGCTTGCCCGACCTGACCCGAAAAACACAACTTTCGAATGACAATTCCGCCCCCACCGCGGCCTGCGGGCCAGCCCTCGCGTGGTTCGCGCACGACATCCCCGCCGACGGGCGCCGCGGCGCCGTCAGCGGGTCTGCCGGCCCGCCGCCCGGCTGCGCTCGCGCAGCATGAACAGATACAACCCCTCCACCTTCTCGCGCGCCCAGGGCGTCTTGCGCAGAAAGCGCAGGCTGGAGCCCACGCTCGGGTCCACGTTGAAACAGCGGACGGGAATGCGCTGGCCCAGCTCTTCCCAGCCGTAGTGATCGGCCAGCGCGGTGACGATGGCCTCCAACGTCAGGCCGTGCAGCGGGTTGCGCGCCTGCTTGATCGGCTCTGCGGGTTTTTCGATGTCGCTCATGTCGGTTCTCCACGTCGCCGAAGCGCCATCCCTGCGCATGCCAAGGCGCCGCTCAGGGCACCGCCGGGCCGGCTTTGCCGGACGGCCAGTGCCGCCCCCTTGAGGGGGTAGCGCGAAGCGCTGCGGGGGTGTATCACAAAGCGGCCTCCAGCGCATCGACAAACATCGCCGGCACATCAAACCCGGTCTGGTCGGTGATCTCCTGGAAGCAGGTCGGGCTGGTGACGTTGATCTCGGTCACGCTGTTGCCGATCATGTCCAGCCCCACCAGCAGGAGGCCGCGCGCCGCCAACGTGGGCGCGATGGCTTCGGCCACGGCGCGGTTCTCGTCAGACAGCGGCTGCGCCACGCCCTTGCCGCCAGCGGCCAGATTGCCACGCACCTCGTTGCCTTGCGGGGTGCGCGCCAGCACGAAGGGCGCGACCTGGCCGCCGATCAGCAGCAGGCGCTTGTCGCCCAGCACGATCTCGGGCAGGTAGCGCTGCACCATCACGCTGGTGGCGCCGCCCTGGTTGAGCGTCTCGATGATGGAGCCGAGGTTCATGCCGTCGGGCCCGACGCGGAAGATGCCCATGCCGCCCATGCCGTCGAGCGGCTTGAGAATGACGTCGCGGTGCTCGGCGTGGAAGGCGCGGATGTCCTCGGCCGCGCGCGTGACCAGCGTGGGAGGCGCAAACCGCGCGAACTCCATCAGAGCGAGCTTTTCCGGGTGGTCGCGCAGCGCGCGCGGGCTGTTGAACACGCGGGCGCCTTCGCGCTCGGCCTGCTCCAGCAGGTGGGTGGCGTAGAAGAATTCGCTGTCAAACGGCGGGTCCTTGCGCATGAGCACGGCGTCGAAGCTGTGCACCGGATCGATGCCCTCACGGATGACCTCAAACCAGGCGTCGGCATCGCCCGTGAGGGTGATGTGGCGCGCCTGGGCGGTGACCGGCTGGCCGCTGCGCCAGGCCATCTGCTGCGGCTCGGTCGCGGCGACGGTGTGGCCGCGTTTCTGCAGCTCGCGCATCATGGCGAAGGTGGTGTCCTTGTAGGTCTTGAAAGACGCCAGCGGGTCGGCAACGAAGAGAATGTTCATGGGGCTTGTTCAGGAGGCTTTGCGGGCAGCCCCGTACTGTTGCACAAACAGCGCGAGCGCGCCGGCGACCACGCCCCAGAAGGCCGAGCCGATGCCGGCGATCACCACGCCGCTGAGCGTGACGAGGAAGGTGATGAGCGCGGCCTCGCGGTGGGCGTCGTCGCGCAGCGCCGTGTGCAGGCCACCGCCGATGCTGCCGAGCAGCGCCAGGCCCGCGATGGCCAGCACCAGCTCTTTGGGGAACGCCAGCAACAGGCCGGTGACCGCCGCACCAAAGAGCCCGATCACCACATAGATTGCACCGCAGGCCACGGCGGCGGTGTACCGCTTGCTCTTCTCCGCGTGCGCTTCTTCGCCCATGCAGATGGCGGCGGTGATGGCGCTGAGGTTGAGAGCGAACGCGCCGAACGGCGCCAGCACCAGCGTGGCCACACCGGTCATGGTGATGATTTTCGAGATCGGCATCTGATAGCCCGCGGCGCGGATGGCCGCCACGCCCGGCAGGTTCTGCGAGGCCATGGTCACGATGAACAACGGCAACGCCAGACTGACGAAAGCGCTGAGCGTGAATTCGGGTGCGGTGAACACCGGCCTGGCCCATTCGAAGACCAGTGCACCCGCGTTGAACTGACCCCGTGCTAGCACGTACACCACCGCCACGGCCAGCGTGAGCGGCACCGCATAACGCGGCACGACGCGGCGACCCAGCAGGTACGCCAGCAGCATGAGCAGCACCAACGGCAGCGCGGTCTGCGCGGCGGCAAACGCCTGCAGGCCAAAACGCGCCAGCACGCCGGCCAGCAGCGCCGAGGCAATCGCCACTGGAATGCGGTTCATGACCCGCTCGAACCAGCCGGTCGCACCCGCCAGGATGATGAGCACGGCACAGGCCATGAACGCGCCCACCGCCTGCGGCATGCTGAAGCCACCAGCCAGCCCGGCCGTGGCCAGCACGGCGGCGCCGGGCGTGCTCCAGGCCACCATCACCGGCTGTTTCAGGATCAGCGAAGGGATCGCCGAACACAGGCCCATGCCCAGGCCCAGCGCCCACATCCACGAGGTGACGAGCTCGGGCGTGGCGCCAAAGGCCTGTGCGGCCTGGAAGACGATGGCGACCGAACTGGTGAAACCCACCAGCACGGCCACAAAACCGGCCGTGGCGGCCGAGAGGTTTACATCACGAAAGAAAGACATCGGGGGATTGTGCCGGGACCGCAGCACCTTCTTGGCAAGACCAGACTCTCCGGAGCAAGTGGCTTCACCGTGGATGCGGTGGAACCGGCTTCGCCGGGCCACTCGCATCGCCCCTTGAGGGGCGGAGCGCTTACGCGAAGCGAACAAGCGATGGGGATGGGCCTATATCTCTATTTTTGACCCGAGCTCGATCACCGCATTGCTCGGCAAATTGAGAAACTCGGCCGCCGCGCCCGCGTTGTGGTGCATCTGCGCAAAGATCTTTTCGCGCCATGGCGCCATGCCGCTGCCCAGGGTGGGCACGACCAGGTCGCGCGAGAGAAAGTAGCTGGTGGTCATGGGTTCGAGCTCGCAGCCGCGACCCCTCATGAGTTTGAGCGCCTTGGGCACATCGGGATCGTTCTTGAACCCGTAATGGACCACCACCTGCCAACAATTGTGCCCAAGAGGCTCCACGGCCAGACGCTTGTCAAGCCCGATCCAGGGCACCTCATGGCTGCGCACCGTGACAAACAAATTCTGCTCGTGCAGCACCTTGTTGTGTTTGAGGTTGTGCAGCAGGGCATTGGGCACGGTGCCGGTTTCGGCCGTCAGGAACACCGCGGTGCCCTCCACGCGCGCGGGCGGTGCCATGAACACCGCATCGAGAAAGCTGTCGAGTTCGATGGCCTCGGCCTGCTGCTTGGCCGACAACAGCGCGCGCCCCTGCTTCCAGGTCATCATGAGCATGAACACCACGCCACCGATCAGGAGCGGGAACCAGCCGCCCGCGAACAGCTTGAGCAAGTTGGAACTGAAGAAGGCCAGGTCCACCACAAAGAAGAACCCGGTCGCCAGCAGGCACAGCCACAGCGGGTACTTCCAGCCAAAGCGGATCACGAAGAAGGTCAGCACCGTGGTGATGAGCATGTCCAGCGTGACGGCGATGCCATAGGCGGCGGCGAGGTTGCTGGACGACTTGAACATCACAACCGCCAGCACGATGGCCACAAACAGGCCCCAGTTGACGAAGGGAATGTAGATCTGGCCCGTGTCGCGCACGCTGGTGTGCAGCAGGTTCAACCGCGGCAGGTAACCCAGTTGCACCGCCTGTTTGGTGACGCTGAAGGCGCCGGAGATCAGCGCCTGAGAGGCGATCACCGTGGCCATGGTCGCCAGCCCCACCAAGGGCAGCAGGGCCCAGTCGGGCGCCATGATGAAGAAGGGGTTCTTGACCGCGTCGGGGTTCTCCAGCAGCAGCGCGCCCTGGCCGAAGTAGTTCAGCGTCAGACAGGGCATGACCACGGAGAACCAGGCCAGGCGGATCGGCTTCTTGCCGAAATGGCCCATGTCGGCGTAGAGCGCCTCACCGCCCGTCACGCACAGCACCACGGCGCCGAGGATGATGAAGGTGGTGCCCGGCTGCTCCCAGATGAAGCGCAGGGCGTGGTGCGGGCTGATCGCAGCCAGGATCTCGGGGTGGCCGACGATGTGCACCACACCGAGCGCCGCGATGGTGAGAAACCACAACACCGTGATCGGGCCAAAGAACTTGCCAATGCCGCCGGTGCCCCGTTTCTGCACGAAGAACAGGCCGAACAACACCACCAGCGTGATCGGCACCACGTACTGCTTGAACGCCGGAGAGATGACCTCCAGGCCTTCCACCGCCGAGAGCACCGAAATGGCCGGGGTGATGACACCGTCGCCATAGAACAGCGAGGTGCCGAAGATGCCGATGCCCAACAGCCACTTGCGCAGCTCGGGCCGGTCTTTCACCGCCTGCGAGGCCAGCGCCAGCATGGCGATCAGACCGCCTTCGCCCGCATTGTCGGCGCGCAGCACGAGCACGACGTATTTGAGGGAGACGATGACCGTCAGCGTCCAGAAGACGATGGACAACACACCGTACACGTTCGCATGCGTGAAGGGAACGTGGCCGGACCCGAAGATCTCTTTGATGGCGTACAGCACACTGGTGCCGATATCGCCGTAGACCACACCAATGGCGCCCAGGGTGAGCGCAGCGAGCGAAGATTTGCTGGAGGACACAAAAACACCCGGGACTTGTCGGCCCGGGTTCAACTGTCAGGATGGGGGCGATTCTGCGCCCGCAGTCCATGCCCCGCCAGTAGGGGGGTATCGCTGGAAGCGCCAGTGCGTGACATATGTTGCAATGCAACAACTCAGTCGACGAGACATGCCGCCCCCAAGAACATGGCTGAGCCCACCCCCTTCCGGCGCGGCGCGCCTCTCACCAGGATGCGGTGGAACCGGCTTCGTCGGGCCACTCGCATCGCCCCCTGTCAGGGGGTGACGCGTTGCCAGCGCGGCGCGGGGGTCATTCGTAAACCTCTGCGTCCGGGTCGGTCGCTTCCAGCTCATAGCTCGCGGCCAGCATGGCCAGGCGGCCGATCACGCCGTACATGTAGAAGCGGTTGGGCACACTGGCGCCGGGCTTCATACCGGGTTGCGGCAGTTGGGCGCTTTGTTCGAAAGCCAGCGGCACAAAGCTTGAGCCGGGTGCGTTGAGGCTTTCATCGGTGCCCCGGTCGGCGTGAACGCGGTAGAAACCGCCCACCACGTAGCGGTCCATCATGTAGACCACAGGCTCGGCCACGGCGGCGTTGATGCGCTCGTTGGTGAGCACGCCTTCCTGGATGATGACCTCGCCCACCGGCTGGGTGCCCACCGCCTTCGCGCGGGCCTTGAACCACGCGTCGTCCAAGTCTTTGGCATCGCGCACCGTGAGCTGACCCAGCGCTGCGTTGCTGTTGTCGGCTTTGATGACGACGAACGGCTTCTCGTTGATGCCGTATTCCTTGTACTTGCGGCGGATCTTGCCGAGCAGCGCGTCGGTGTTGCTGCGCAGGCACTCCAGCCCGGTGGCTTCGGCGAAATTCACCTCGCCACACTGGTTGAACATCGGGTTGATCAACCAGTGGTCCATGCCCAGCAGCTTGCCGAAGCGCTTGGACACCTCCTCGTAGGCCTTGAAATGGTTGCTCTTGCGCCGGGTGCCCCAGCCGGCGTGCAGCGGCGGCAACAGGTACTGCTCGTGCAGGTCTTCGAGAATGCCGGGCGCACCGGCCCGCACATCGTTGTTGAGCAGGATGGTGCAGGGGTCGAAGTGCTTGAGACCGAGACGGCGCTTGCTGCGGATCAGCGGCTCCAGCGTGATGGACTCACCACCCGGCAGGTCGATGGTGGTGGGCGCCTTGATGTCGTTGGACAGCGAACCCAGGCGCACATTGAGGCCCGCCTGGTAAAAAATGCGCTGCAGCTGGCGCAGGTTGCTCAGGTAGAACACGTTGGTGTTGTTGTCGGGCACCAGCAGCAGGTTCTTGGCTTCGGGACAGATCTTCTCGATCGCCGCCATGGCCGCCTGCACCGCCAACGGCATCATCTCGGGCGTGAGATGGTTCCAGCCGCCCGGGAACAGGTTGGTGTCGACCGGCGCAAGCTTGAAGCCGGCGTTGCGCACGTCGACCGAGCTGTAGAACGGCGGTGTGTGTTCCATCCACTCCAGCCGGAACCACCGCTCGATGACGGGCGTGGATTCGAGGATGCGCTGCTCGAGTTCGTTGATCGGACCGGTCAGGGCGGTGACGAGGTGGGGAACCATGAGAAAACCTTTTGCGGGGAAGGGGACGGCCAACCCATTGTAGGGACCGACCGAGACAGCCAAAGGTCAGAAGTGGGGCCGGAGCCCCGGCTTGCAAGCCCCGCTCAGCCGCGAACTTCGCCTTCGCCCAGCACCACGTACTTGAGCGAGGTCAGCCCATCAACGCCCACCGGCCCACGCGCATGGAACTTGTCGGTCGAGATGCCGATTTCGGCGCCCAGGCCGAACTCGAAGCCGTCCGCGAAGCGGGTGCTCGCATTCACCATCACGCTGGCCGAGTCCACCTCGCGCAGGAAACGCTGGGCGTGCATGTGGTCGGTGGTGAGGATGGCGTCGGTGTGGTGGCTGGAGTAGCGGTTGATGTGGGCGATGGCTTCGTCCACGCCGTCGACGATCTTCACGCTGATGACCGGTGCCAGGTATTCCTCGCTCCAGTCCTGCTCGCTGGCGGCGGCCACGTTCGCGCCCGGCACGGCGGACAAGATGGCCATGGCCTCGGGGCAGCCGCGCATCTCCACACCCTTGGCGGCGTAGATGGCACCGATCTTCGGCAGGAAGTCGGCCGCCACACCGCGCGCCACCAGCAGGCTTTCGGTGGCGTTGCAGGGGCTGTACTTCTGCGTCTTGGCGTTGTCGGCCACCTTCACCGCCATGGCGATGTCGCAGGGGTCGTCCACGTAGGTGTGGCAGTTGCCGTCCAGGTGCTTGATGACGGGCACCTTCGCCTCGGCGCTGATGCGCTCGATCAGGCCCTTGCCGCCGCGCGGGATGATCACGTCCACGTACTGCGGCATGGTGATGAGCTGGCCCACGGCGGCGCGATCGGTGGTGGGCACGAGCTGAACCGCGTCGGCCGGCAAGCCGGCGGCCACCAGCGCCTGTTGCACCAGGGCGGCCAGCGCGCGGTTGGAGTCGATGGCTTCGGAACCGCCGCGCAGGATGCAGGCGTTGCCGCTCTTGATCGACAGGCTGGCGGCCTCGATGGTCACGTTGGGGCGGCTCTCGTAGATCATGCCGAACACCCCGATGGGCACGCGCATCTGGCCCACGCGGATGCCGCTGGGCATCTGCTTCAGGCCGGAGATGTCGCCAATGATGTCGGCCATGGCGGCCAGCTGCTCGCAGCCTTCGGCGCAGGTCTCGATCACCTTCGGCGTGAGCTTCAGGCGGTCCACCATCGGCTCGCTCAACCCGGCGGCACTGGCGCGCTCCAGGTCTTTGGCGTTCTCGGTCTGCAAGGTGTCCACATTGGCGCGCAACAAAGAGGCCAGGCCGCGCAGCGCCTTGAGCTTGGTGGCCGCGCTGGCCTTGGCCATGAGCGCCGAGGCGGCCTTGGCCTGGCTGCCCAGGGTGTTCATGAGTTCGGTGGTGTTCGTCGCGTTCATGGAGCGATTTTCGCAGAGCGGCCCGCACTTGCGGCGGCGGAGGCCATCGGTCGCATTCCAGCGCCCAGAAGCAAGGGTGACAACCGGGCGCGCCGAACCGGTGCACCATGGCGGCCCCCGTTCCGTCACCGCGAGCCACCCCATGACCACCACCCAGTTCCAGGTCCGCAAGAACCAACTCGACACCACGCGAACCGTGCAGTTGCCCGAAGCGCCCCTGTCCGACGGCCAGGTTCGGGTGCGCATCGAGCAGTTTGCCTACACGTCCAACAACATCACCTACGCCGCCTTCGGCGAGGCCATGGACTACTGGCGGTTTTTCCCGGTGGTGCAACGGGCCGACGACCCGGCCAGCGGCGACGCGCCGTGGGGACTCATCCCGGTGTGGGGATTCGGCGTGGTGGCGCAGACGCGGTGCGCCGGGGTGGCGGTGGGCGAACGCCTGTATGGCTACTGGCCGATGGCCTCGGACGTGGTGCTGCTGCCCGCGCGCGTGTCGCCCGAGGGCTTCTTTGACGGCGCATCACATCGCGCGGCGCTGCACCCGGTCTACAACCACTACCTGCGCTGCGCGGCCGACCCGCTGCACGACCCCGCCAACGAGCCGCTGCAGGCGCTGTTGCGGCCCTTGTTCCTCACCGCCTGGCTGATCGACGATTTCCTGGCCGACAACGCCTTCTTCGGCACCAGCCAGCAGGGCCGGCGTGGCGTGATGCTGCTCTCGTCGGCCAGCAGCAAGACGGCGTACGCCACCGCGGCCCGGCTGGCCCACCGACCGGACGTGGAGGTGATCGGCCTGACCTCACCCAGCAACGTGGGGTTCTGCGAAAGCCTGGGCGTGTACAGCCGCGTCCTCACCTACGACCAGCTCGACACCCTGCCCACCGACACGCCCTGCGTGTACGTCGACTTCGCGGGCAATGGCGAATTGCGCAAGGCCATCCACGGCCGGTTCACGGCGCTCGCTTACAGCTGCTCCATCGGCGGCACCCATGTCGACCAGCTGGCCGGCGCACGCGACCTGCCCGGGCCACGCCCGGTGCTGTTTTTTGCACCGGCGCAAGCCAAGAAGCGCCATGCCGACTGGGGCGCCGCCGGGTTCAACGACCGCATGGCGCGCGCCTGGCATGCGTTCATCCAGCAAGTGAACCAGCCTCCGGCGCCCTGGCTGGTGGTGCAGCACCACATCGGGCCCGAGGCTGTGCAGGCGGCGCACGCCCTGGTGCTCGGCGGGCACGGTGACCCGCGCCTGGGGCACGTGTTGTCGCTGTCGGGTGGCGTTTAGGCGCCTTCAGCGCACCGGGATCGCGGTGGCACGGTCCACCGGCACCGCCGTCACCGAGTTCTGCGGCGAGCCTTCGATCACCCGATCGGAGTAGGTGAGGTACACCAGCGTGTGCCGCTTGAGGTCCACCATGCGCACGATGCGCAGGCGCTTGAAGATGAAGCTGGTGCGCTCGCTGAAGATTTCTTCCTGCGCCTGGATGGGCTTGGGGATCGAGATCGGGCCGACCTGCCGGCAGGCGATGGACGACTCGGATTTGTCCTCGGCGAGACCGAGCGCGCCCTTGATGCCACCGGTCTTGGCGCGCGACAGGAAACAGGTGACGCCGGTGACCCCCGGGTCGTCGAACGCCTCGACCACGATCTTGTGGTCGGACCCGATGAGCTTGAACACCGTATCGACCGAGCCGATCTCTTCGGCCTGGGCGGCGGTGGCGCCGGTGAGCAACAGCAAGGTGAGGGAGAGCGCGAGGTGGCGCATGGCGGGCCTTTGCGAAGGGGTTGCGAATGGCCACACGGTAGCAGGGTCTGCCACACGGTTGGCCATGTTGCACGCCATGAACACCCACACCACCACCTTGCGCACCGCACGCAGCCTGGCCGCCACGCCGTAACGGGTCCAAGCCGCTTTCGCCCGTGCCGCTCAGCGCGTGCCCGCCCCCACCAGCATCTCGCACGGGCCCACGAAGCCGTCCGCCCCGGTTTCGAAACGCAGCAAGGTCTGTTCGATCTCTTCCCAGGTGTCGGCGCGTTCGCCTTCGCTCAGACCGGCCATCATCTGGTGCAGGGCACCGAAGGACTCCCGCTCAAAGCGCACGCACTCGGCGGCGCTCGGCAGGCGGACCGGGGAATCGACCTTGCGCACCGCCACGTCCCGGAAACCCGCTTGCTCCAGCGCCTTCGCCAGCACGCCCTCGGCCCCCAATGAGAACGGCCCTGGTTGCCCGGGCAGGGGTGGCGGCAGCTGCGCGCGGCGCCGGATGATGCCGACCGGCAACGCGAAGAAGGGGTTGCGCTCGGCGGTGGCATACACCACCGCGGCGAAGCGCCCGCCCGGCTTGAGCGCATGGCGGATGCCGGCCAGCGCGCGCTGCTGGTCGGGAAAGTAGATCAGGCCGACGCGCGAGATCGCGGCATCGAACGACGCACCGGGCAACAGGTCGTGGCGCTCGCCATCGAGTTCCCGGGTGTCCACGTTCGCCAGCCCGGCCTGCTCGGCCGCCGCCCGCGCATGGCGCAGGATGGCCGGTGAGATGTCGGTGGCCAACACGTGGCCGCGCGCACCCACGCGGCGCGCCGCGACCAGCGTTTGTTCGCCTGCGCCGGCCGCCACGTCGAGCACGCGCGCGCCGGGGCCGACCGCCGCCATGTCCAGCATGGCCTCGGTGGCCGGGCCGAGCCAGCGCGCCAGCAAGGGCCCCCATCGGTTCCAGGCCTCGGCGGTGTTCTCCCACTGCGCGCGCGTGGTCTGGCGGAACTTCTCGGCGTCGAAGACGGCCGGGGCAGCGGGGGCGGAAACGAGGGTCTCGGTCATGGCAGTGCTCCTTGGGACAAGACCGGTGCGACATGCACGGTCGGTCTTCAAGGTAAGCGCGATGCAGGGCGCCCTCAAGTCCAGAATCTGGAGTAGGCAGACCGGCAGCACACCGATAGACTGGCCCGCATGATCGACTACATGCAGTTCTGTACCGTCGCCCGAGGTGCCGAGGTGTTGGGCGAACTGTGGACGCCGCTGGTGGTGCGCGAGTTGCTCTGCGACAGCCACCGCTTCAACGACATCCACCGCGGCGTGCCGCGCATGTCGGCCACGCTGCTGACGCAGCGCCTGCGCAAGCTCGAAGAGATCGGCGTCATCGAGCGGCGCCGTGTCGACAAGACCTGGGAATACCACCTCACGCCCGCGGGCGAAGAGCTGCGGCCGATCGTCGTTGGCATCGGCCACTGGGGTGCGCGCTGGATCGGCAGCCGGCTGCGGCGCGAGCAGCTCGACGCGGGCTTCCTGATGTGGGACATCCGCCGCTTCGCGCGCCTGGAGGAGTTCCCAGACGCCGAGCGCACGGTGGTGCACTTCCGGTTCAGCGACGGCCCCGCGACCGAGCGGCTGTGGTGGCTGGTGGTGGAAAACCACGTGGCCGATCTGTGTCGTGACGACCCGGGCCACGACGTCAGCGTGCAGGTCGACTCGACAGTGCGCGCCCTCACCGAAATCTGGACCGGCGACAGCGCCCCGGAACAGGAAATCCAGTCGGGCGACCTGAAGGTGCAGGGCGCGGGGCGCAACGGCCAGCAGCTCTGGCGCTGGCTGGGGCGCAGCATGTTCGCGCCGACGCGCATGGCAGCGCAGCGGTGAACACGGCAAGGCGCACCTTGGCGCTCACCGCCCTGCTCGCCCTCATCACCCTGGACACAGCATCTGCCTCCACACCCTGGCTGCTGCCGGCCTGCATGGCATCCCAGACCACCGCCACACTCGCCCACGGCGGCGGCCTCAACGCCTGCGGCTGCCGCTTAAACCGCAAGACGGGTGAGTGCCATTGCCACCAGGCGAGGGGTTGTGGGTGTGCGTGTCAGCCTGCGAGGTGCGGGTGAGGGTGGCGAGGCGTTGGTCCGCCAGCGAAAGCGGACATACCATCTTCCCTATGCTCATCCCGTCCTTTCGACCCCACCTCGGTACCCGGATCCACTAATGGCAACACCGAACATCGGGCGCGGGTACGGCCCCAAGCAGCTTGAGGAGTTCGCTAAGTCCGTACAGCGCCTGCTAAACGAGGCGGCAGGCATGCGCTTCGTGCTTGGCGAGTTGGCCCAGCGCCTCACCAATCCGCGCGCTCGCACATTCGCCCTGCAGGGCATCGCCGACGCCTGCCGCTGATCGCTCGCGGCGCGCGCAACATCTTCACGCTCTACCCGCCCGATACCGCAGAGCTGCTGTCCTTGGAGACCTGCGATGAGGTGGCCATCCAGTTCCAGGCATTCGCCATCAACATGTACGGCCTGATGGACAACATTGCGTGGGTCTGCGTTCTGGAGTCGGGCGGCGCGCTGAACCCCTTGAAGATCGGTCTGTTCAAGCGCGATGTGGAGCCGTACCTTCCCGATGAGCTGAAGGACTATGTCGGCGAGCCGACGCCGCTGACGTGGTTCAATGAATACGGCAAGGCCTACCGAGACTCGACGGCGCACCGGATCCCTCCCTACCTCCATTCTCGGGCGTACACGACCGAAGAGGGCCAGACCTACCAGGACCTGGATCGTCGCGCATCTGTGGCCCTGACCGAGGCTGGTCGGGCGCATGCCGACGTTTCGCGGGCCTTGGGACTGATGGAGCAGTACGAGCAGCTCGTCCAAGAGAAGGAGACGCTTGGCTCGAATAGCCTGCTGGTGGCGCTTTCGCTCAACGGAGAGGACCCCACGCCGCCGGTCTACCTGCATCCCCAGGTTCTATGCGACTGGGGTCTAGTGTCCTGTCCCGCTGATACGTGAACAAAGTCGATGCAGCTTTTCAAGGATGGAATCGGCAGTGGCGGTCCACCTGAACGGCTGGCAGTTTTCGTTGTGAGCGGTGACGAAGTGGTCGATGCGT
>NZ_MUNZ01000096.1 GCF_002001205.1 Hydrogenophaga sp. A37 | reverse complement strand
ACATTGGCAGGAGCGGCTGGTGGGTGTTGGTCGGGCTGGTACCGCTGGTGGGCTTAGTGATGATCTACTGGGCCGTTCAGCCCAGCGACGGCGACAACGCCTTCGGTCCGGCGCCGACCCGCTAAGGGGCTGGCGGGCCGGGTTCAGGCCGCCGGTTTGCCCAGCATCTGCTGCACCGCGGTCTGCACCTCGGGCGAGGCCAGGGCCTGTTCCAGTCGGGCCAGGGTCGGGTGGGCCAGGGCGGTTCGCAGGTGGAAGGTGTCCACACCGGCGTCCTGCTTCACGTCGTAGTCATTCAGCGAGCCGAGCTGGCCCAGCGCCAGGCGCTCGCCCAGACGGGCGCAGAGGTAACCGAGCGCCAGACGGGGTGCGTTCACCGGATCGGTGGTCATGTACGGACTGACCAGCTGACGACCCACGCCGCCGACCGCGTTGACCAGGTCTTCGGGCAGTTCCCAGGACTTCATCAGCAGGCAACCAATTTCGCAGGCGTTGAGGCCCAGCAGCTCCTGCTCGAGTTGCGCGCGCTCCAGGCGGTCGCACTGAAGCCACCTCTCCAGGCTGGGAGCCGGGATGAGCGAGGCGGTGGCGAGCTGTCCCACAAAGCTGAGTACCACCTTGGTGGACAACGCGCTCTGGTCGGGCAGGTTGAGCGCCTTGCCCAACCGGACGCAAAGCTCACTGGCGATGGCGCTGGAGCGCCAGATGGTGTCAAAGCAGCGTTGTGCTTCGGCCAGCTTGGGTTTGAAGGCCTCGGCCAGCATGTATTGCAGGCAGATGCTGCGCACGGTGTTCATGCCCAGGAACGTGACGGACTGCCCGATGCGGGTGACGGGTTGGTACAGGCCGTAGAACGGGGAGTTGACGGTCGCGAGCACCTTGGCTGCGATCAGCGGCTCAGCTGTCACGAGTTCGGCCAGCTCGGCCGAACCGGCCTTGGCGACAAACTCGGGCGAGAGCAACTGCTGCATCGACGGCGGCGGGCGGGGAATGCCGCGGACAGCGGCCAGAAGGGCGTCTCGGCGCTCGGGGTCCAGGCCCTGCACTGTCAGCCAGCGAAATCCAGACAACTCAGCGGGAATCGGTGCGGCTGGCAGGGGTGAAGTGAATACAAAGGCAGGGGTTGCTGGGGCTGCGATCGAAGCGGCCGGCGTACCGGGGCGCCGGACGGGCGCCGTCCGTGCAACAGCGGTTTTCGCGGGTCGCCGACGGAAAAGCGAGAAAAAAGACACGAGGGCCTCCAGACCTGGTGGTGACCCATGGGGCTATGGGTCGCTCTGAGGAAGGAATCGGCTTTTTTCGGTCAGTCTTGAGCGGGGTACCCCACGACACCTGTCACGCCAGGCGGGCGCGGTGGCGCGCGATCTGCATCAGTACCTGCGCGGGTGCGGTGCCGCCCAGCGTGTTGCGCGCGTTCAGGCTGCCGCGCAGGCTCAGGCACTCGTAGACGTCTTTTTCAATGCTGGCGTTGAAGCTTTGCAGCACGGTCAGCGGCAGCTCGGACAGGTCGCATTGGTGACTCGTGGCGGCCTTCACCGCATGGGCAACCGTTTCGTGGGCGTCGCGGAAGGGCAGGCCCTTTTTCACCAGGTAGTCGGCCAGGTCGGTGGCGGTGGCGTAACCCTTCTTGGCGGCCTCTTCCATGGCCACGGCGTTGACCGTGATGCCGCCTTCCTTCTGCCCCGTGGCCGGGTTGAGCTGGCCGCCCACCATCTCGGCAAAGATGCGCAGCGTGTCTTTCAAGGTGTCCACGGTGTCGAACAGCGGCTCCTTGTCTTCCTGGTTGTCCTTGTTGTAGGCCAGGGGCTGGCCCTTCATGAGCGTGATCAGGCCCATGAGGTGGCCGACCACACGGCCGGTCTTGCCGCGGGCGAGTTCGGGCACGTCGGGGTTTTTCTTCTGCGGCATGATCGACGAGCCGGTGGTGAAGCGGTCGGCGACCTTCACGAAGCCGAAGTTCTGGCTCATCCACAGAATCAGCTCTTCGCTGAAGCGGCTGATGTGCACCATGCACAACGAGGCGGCGGCGGTGAATTCGATCGCGAAGTCGCGGTCGCTCACGCCGTCCAGGCTGTTCTGGCAGACCTGCGGGTTGCCCTTCTCATCGACCATGCCCAGGCTCACGGCCACGCGCTCGCGGTCCAGCGGGTAGGTGGTGCCGGCCAGCGCGGCGCTGCCCAGCGGCAGGCGGTTGGTGCGGCGGCGCACGTCGGCCAAACGCTCGGCGTCGCGCGCAAACATTTCCACATAGGCCAGCAGGTGGTGGGCAAAGCTCACCGGCTGCGCCACCTGCAGGTGGGTGAAGCCCGGCAGGATCACTTCCACGTTTTTCTCGGCCACGTCGACCAGCGCGGTCTGCAGTTCGACCAGCAGGTCGCTGATGAGGTCGATCTCGCCGCGCAGCCACAGGCGCACGTCGGTGGCGACCTGGTCGTTGCGCGAGCGGCCGGTGTGCAGGCGCTTGCCGGCGTCGCCCACCAGTTGGGTCAGGCGGGCTTCGATGTTGAGGTGCACGTCTTCGAGGTCGAGCTTCCACTCAAAGCCGCCGGCCTCGATTTCGCTGCGGATCTGCGCCATGCCGCGCTGGATGTCGGCCAGGTCACTGGCGCCGATGATCTTCTGCGCGGCCAGCATCTCGGCGTGGGCCAGGCTGCCGGTGATGTCGGCCAGCCAGAGGCGTTTGTCGAAAAACACGCTGGCGGTGTAGCGCTTGACCAGGTCGCTCATGGGCTCCGAGAACAGGGCGGACCAGGCTTCGGATTTTTTGTCGAATTGGTTGGTGGACATGGTGTTGCCAGCGGAGAGGTGGGGGGGTCAGAGGGGGCGCCAGGCGCCAGGCCAGGCTGGCCGGGTTGCTCAAACGGCTCGCCGTTGCCCCAAAAGGGCGGTCGCGGCCTATAGTGCGAGCGTTATGCGAGATTCACGAATTTTATCGACCTTCCAGGACCTGACCACCGCGACGGGCGCCTTGCCGCTCTCGCAGATGCCTGAGCACCGGCGCGCGGAAGAGCTGATCTTTGACACCTGCCAGGTCGGTGTGGTGTTGCGCGCGGTGATGTTTGTGCAGGCGGTGGCCTGGGTGGCGGCCTTGTATGGCGCGCAGGGCTGGTGGGGGTGGATGACCCAGGTGGCCCTGTACACGGCGGCGACCTTGCCTGCGGTGCTGATCTGGCTGCTCGTGGTGTGCGCCCTCAAACGCCAGCTCGCCCGCCTGCCGAAGCCGGCGCAATGGACCTCGGGCATTTTGCTGGGCGCGGCTTCGGCGGTCTATGGCTGCGGCCTGCTGGCCTGGACCGGGCTGGTAGACCCGGCGCCCTGGCTGGCCAGTGCCGCGTCGGGCGCGCTGGTGGCGGCGGTGCTGGTGGCGGCCCTCGTGTGGCGGGCCCGAGCGCGTGCGCCGGCCGGCACGACCGCACGGCTGGCCGAGCTGCAGGCGCGCATTCGCCCTCACTTCCTGTTCAACACGCTCAACAGCGCCATTGCGCTGGTGCGCGCCGAGCCCGCCAAGGCCGAGGCGCTGCTTGAAGACCTGAGCGAGCTGTTCCGCCACGCGCTGGCCGACGCGCAAGAGGCGGTGCCACTGCGCCAGGAGCTGGAACTCGCCGAGCACTACCTTGCCATCGAGCAGATTCGTTTTGGGGATCGGCTGAGACTGGAGTGGAGCCTGGATGAAAAGGCGTCAGGCGCGCTGTTGCCCCCGCTGATCCTGCAACCCCTGGTCGAGAATGCGGTGAAACACGGTGTGGAGCCGAGCCCGACCGGAGCGACCGTTCGCATCTCGACCAAGCGACGAGGCTCGACGGCGATCATCAAGGTGACCAACACCGTGCCCTCGGGCAGCGGTTCGCGCGGCCACGGTTTGGCGTTGGACAATGTGCGCCAGCGGTTGACGCTGTTGCACGATGTTGAAGGCCGCTTTCAAAGCGCGCTGGTGGACGGCGTGTTTCAGGTGCGACTTGAAATCCCGATATAAAGCCTGTCTGTCCAGGCGGCATCAACGGAGCGTGACATGGCATTGAAGGTACTGATCGTTGACGACGAGGCGCTGGCCAGGTCCCGTTTGCGCACGCTGCTGGGCGATTGCAAAGAGCCGCTTTCCGAAGTGGTGGGTGAAGCGGCCAACGCGGTGCAGGCGATGGAACAGATTCAACGCGCGCCTTGCGACCTGGTCCTGCTCGACATCCACATGCCCGGTGTGGACGGCATGACCCTGGCGGCCAACTTTCAGGAGATGGTCTCGCCACCCCACGTGGTGTTTGTCACGGCGTACGCCGAGCACGCGGTGCGGGCCTTCGACCTGGAAGCGGTGGATTACCTGACCAAGCCGGTGCGTCTGGAGCGGTTGCAGCAGGCTTTGCAGAAGGTGCAGCGCCTGCGCAGTGCCGGCGAGGTGGCCGAGGCTTCGGGCGGTGTAGAGAGCTTGTTGATCCAGGAGCGGGGTCGCAGCGAGCGTGTGGCGCTGGCCGATGTGATCTACCTCAAGGCGGAGTTGAAGTACATCACGGTACGCACGGCCGATAAGGAGCACATTTTTGATGGCGCGTTGAGCGATCTGGAGCAGAAATACGCGCACCTGTTTGTGCGGGTGCACCGAAATGCCTTGGTGGCGCGGCGGAGGGTGCGGGCGGTGGAGAAGCACAACGACCCGGTCGAGGGCGAGGGCTGGATGGTGCGGCTGGATGGGGTGGACGAGCGGCTGGCTGTGTCGCGTCGTCAACTGGCGGCCGTGCGTGAAGCTTTGGTGAGCTGACGCTTTTCCTGTTGCGGTTGGGGATGCTTTTCTCCGGTTGGTCCGGTCTTCGGTGATCGGGGTGACCGGCTCCGCTCATGTCCCCCGGTTTGGGCTGCGCCCAAACCTCCTCCTTTACTTCGCTGCGCCGGTCACCCCGATCACCGAAGACCGCTTCGCATGCCAGTCCGGGAGCGCAAATACGTCACCCGCTGGATGGTGTGGGTCGCGCTGTGCAGCGAAGTAAAGGAGGAGACGGCCGCAGGCCGTCGGGGGACATGAGCGGAACAGCGCGACCCGCGCCATCCAGCACCGCGAGGTGTCGGCGAGCGATCCCGGGATTTCAGACCTCCGCCGCTTCAATCAAAAACCGCACGCGCCGCTGCCCCTGCCACTCATCCGCATCGAGCCGGAACGCCAGCTTCACCCTCTCAGGCAAAGGCTCGGTGTGGCCGAACCAGATGCCGTCCACCGGCTCGCCCTGGTGCTTCATCTTGAGCGCCAAGTGCTTTTCGCCCACCAGACGCTGCGACACGATCTGCAGCTCTTCGCAGAACACCGGCGGCGCAAAACCCTGGCCCCACACCTCGTGGTGCAGCGTGTCCACCAGATCGGTGCGGCGGTACTGCTTGTCCAGCACACCATCGGCCTCCATGCGGCGCTGCAGCGTGGCGGCGTCCAGCCACTCGTGGGCCACCTGCTGCAGCGCGGCCTCGAACACCTCCAGATGCTCTTCGTCAATGGTGCAACCCGCCGCCATCGCGTGACCACCGAAACGCAGCAACACCCCCGGGTGGCGTTTCGCCACGAGGTCCAGCGCGTCGCGCAGGTGAAAGCCCGGAATGGACCGGCCCGAGCCCTTGAGCTCGTTTTCCTTGCCCTCTGCACCGCTGGCGGCGAACACGAAGGTGGGGCGGTGCATCTTGTCCTTCAGGCGCGAGGCGACGATGCCGACCACGCCTTCGTGGAAGTCCGGGTCGAACACGATCAATGCCGGTGGCGGCTCTTCCGATTCGTCGAACATCTCCTCGGCGAGCAACAGCGCCTGGTCGCGCATCTCGCCTTCAATGGTTTTGCGTTCGCGGTTGATGCCATCGAGCGTGCGCGCGAGTTCGTCGGCGCGCAGGCCGTCGTCGGTGGTCAGGCATTCGATGCCCAGCGTCATGTCGGCCAGGCGGCCGGCGGCGTTCAGGCGTGGGCCGAGGGCGAAGCCGAAGTCGAAGCTGGTGGCCTTCAGCGGCTGGCGTGCGGCCACGTTGAACAGCGCCGTCATGCCCGTCGGCATGGCGCCAGCGCGCACGCGCTTCAGACCCTGGGCCACGAGGCGGCGGTTGTTGGCGTCGAGCTTCACGACGTCGGCCACGGTGCCGAGTGCCACCAAAGGCAACAAGGCATCGATCTTCGGCTGTGTCTGCGCGGTGAAAACGCCCCGCTCGCGGAGTTCCGCACGCAAGGCGAGCAGCACATAGAACATCACGCCCACGCCGGCAATCGACTTGCTCTCGAACGTGCAACCGGGCTGGTTGGGGTTGACGATCACGCAGTCGGCGGGCACCACGACCTCGCCGCCCTTGAGCGCGGGCAGGTGGTGGTCGGTCACGATCACCTGCAGGCCCAGCTCGCGCGCGGCGCGCACGCCGTCGAGACTGGCGATGCCGTTGTCCACGGTGACCAGCACGTCGGCGCCCTGCGCTTTCACACGCTGGGCGATGGCCGGCGTGAGGCCATAGCCGTCGGTCACGCGGTCGGGCACCAGGTAGTTCACGCGCTCAAAACCCATGGGCGCGCCCAGCAGGCGCAGGCCGCGCAGGCCCACGGCGCAGGCGGTGGCGCCGTCGCAGTCGTAGTCGGCCACGATGCAGATGGCTTTGTTCGCTGCCATGGCGTCGGCCAGCGCACGTGCGGCCTCTGCCGCGCCTTTCATGGAGGTGGGTGGCAGCAGCAGCGAGAGCGCGTCGTCGAGCTGCTCCTTGGTGGTGATGCCGCGCGCGGCAAACAGACGCGCCAGCAGCGGGTGCACGCCGCCTTGTTCCAGCGCCCAGGCGGCGCGGGGGGGGACATCGCGGGTGATGATCTTCATAGGTCTTTCAAGGTCTGGCTGGCCGGCGCGCGGCCCAGCAGGTGTTGGAACGGGCGGGCCAAGCGCGCCAGGGCGCTGACGGGTTGGGTGGTCCAGGTGCGGGCGTGGCGTTCGCCGCAGAGCGTGAGGGTGACGCTGTCGCCGCGCCGTGCCGAGGCCAGCAGGCCGGCGATCTCGCCCGCGTCCAGGGCATGCCAGGCGGCTTGCCAGCCCGCCCAGTCGGCACGCAGCGCCGCCTGGCGCAGGCCCTCGGGCATGGCTGGCGGTTCGCGCAGCGCCGGCACGGTGTCGAGCGCGCCCGCGCCGTGCACCCAGAAACCGTTGACCGGCAGCAGGCCACGGGCGGTGCGCGCGTCGTGCACCGGGTGTGTGTAGAAGAGCATCTGTGCTTCGCTCTGCAGGCGCTTGAGCAACTGCGCGCCCGCCGGGTTGGCGGGGCTCTCGGCCATCCAGGCGTCCACCTGGCGCCCGCTCACACGGTCCAGGCTGGCGCAGGCGATGCCATGCAGCGCTTCACCGCTGGCATGCCACTGGGTGGCGCTGTCAAAGCGCAGGGTGATGCCGTCTTCGGCGCAGAACGGCGCGAGCGCATCGAACAACGTACGCGATTCGGCCTCGGGCAGATCGAGTTGTGATCCGGGCAGCAGCTGCACCATCTCCATGCCCACCTGGAAATGGCAGGGGCTGAACCAGGCCTGCGGCACCGTGGGGGCATCGCTCTGCGCCGCCACCCACGGAATGCGGCCGTCACCGGCCACCGGCAGGCCCAGCGCCCGCGCGAGGGCCCGCTCGTGCGGCGGGCTCAGGGCCTCGTCTTCGCCCCGGTCGGGCGCCTGTTCGGTCAGCAGGGTCAGCAGTTCGGCCAGGCGGGGCAGCACAAGCCCGGGCAACAGGGTCTGGCATTCGGCGGCACTGGCGGCGGCAAAAGGAACCAGCAGGTGGCGGGACGACTCGGGAACCAGGGGCGGGGCGGGCATGCCGCGATTGTCGGGGATGCCACAATCGCCGCTGGAATTCATTCATGCAAACCCCCTACGAACTCATTCTCGGCTGGCGCTACACGCGCGCCGGCCGCGCCACCCGGCGCAACGGCTTCATCTCCTTCATCTCGGGCGTGTCCATGCTGGGCATCGCGCTCGGCGTGGCCGCGCTCATCGTGGTGCTCTCGGTGATGAACGGCTTTCAGAAAGAGGTGCGCGACCGCATGCTGGGCGTGCTGTCGCACATCGAGCTGTTCGAACCCGGCGGCCAGGCGATCCCGAACCTGGAGTCGGTGCTGGCCACGGTGCGCAAGAACCCCGAGGTGGTGGGCGCCGCGCCGTTTGTGGGCGCGCAGGCGCTGCTGGCGCGCGGCGAAGACATGAAGGGCGCGCTGGTGCGCGGCATCGACCCGGCGCTGGAGCCGCAGGTGACCGACCTCGCCAAGGACCTCTCGCAGACCGTGTTGCCGCGCCTGGTGCCCGGCGAGTTCGGGATCATCCTGGGTGGTGAACTCGCGCGCAGCCTGGGCGTGGGTGTCGGCGACGCCGTGACCCTGATCGCGCCCAGCGGGCAGGTGACCCCGGCCGGCGTGGTGCCGCGCATCCGCCAGATGTCGGTGGTGGGCACCTTCGATTCGGGCCACTACGAGTACGACTCGGCGCTGGCGCTGCTGCACCAGGACGACGCGGCGCGCATCTTCCGCGTGGAAGGGCCGACGGGGGTTCGCATCAAGATCCGCGACCTGCACCAGGCGCGCGAGGTGGCCATCGAGCTGGCCGGTCAGCTCGACCCGGGGCTGCTGGTGCGCGACTGGACGCGCCAGAACCGCACCTGGTTCGCGGCGGTGCAGCTCGAAAAACGCATGATGTTCATCATCCTCACGCTGATCGTCGCTGTGGCCGCGTTCAACCTCGTGTCCACGCTGGTGATGACGGTGACCGACAAGCGCGCCGACATCGCCATCCTGCGCACCCTGGGCGCGAGCCCGAAAAGCATCATGGGCATCTTCATGGTGCAAGGCGCGATGGTGGGCGTGATCGGTACTGGGCTGGGCCTGCTGCTGGGCCTGGGCATCGCCTTCAACATCGACACCATCGTGCCCGCGCTGGAGCGCGCACTGGGCGCGAGCTTCCTGCCGCAGGACATCTACCTGATCAGCCGCATGCCCAGCGACCCACAGCGCAGCGACATCATGCCGATCGCGGTGATCTCGCTGGTGCTGTCCTTTCTGGCCACGATCTACCCGAGCTGGCGCGCGAGCCGCGTGAACCCTGCGGAAGCACTGCGCTATGAGTGACATCAACAATCCCGTTCGTCCTGAGCCCGTCGAAGGACTCACCAACACGGTGGCGAAGGCTTCGACAGGCTCAGCCCGAACGGATGTGGTTTTGAGCGCAAACGGCCTGACCAAACGTTTTACCGAAGGCCGGCTCGACGTGACCGTGCTGAAGGGTGTGGACCTGAGCGTGCGCGCGGGCGAGACCATCGCCATCGTCGGGGCCTCGGGTTCGGGCAAGAGCACGCTGCTGCACCTGCTGGGCGGGCTGGACGCGCCCACCTCGGGCAGTGTCACGCTGATGGGCCAGCCCCTGGCCGGTCTGAGCGCCGCGCAGCAAGGCGAGCTGCGCAACCAGCACCTGGGTTTCGTCTACCAGTTCCACCACCTGCTGCCCGAGTTCAGCGCACGCGACAACGTGGCCATGCCGCTGTGGATCCGGCGGCAGTCGCGCGCCGAGGCCGGTGCCCAGGCTGAGAAGGTGCTGGCCAAGGTGGGGCTTTCAGAGCGGCTGCACCATCGGCCCGCCGAGCTGTCGGGCGGCGAGCGCCAGCGCGTGGCGATTGCGCGGGCGCTGGTGGCGAATCCGGCCTGTGTGCTGGCCGACGAGCCCACCGGCAACCTCGACCGTGCCACCGCCGACGGCGTGTTCGAGCTGATGCTGCAACTGGCCCGCGATCAGGGCACGGCGTTCATCGTCGTGACCCACGACGAAACCCTGGCCGCACGCTGCGGCCGGGTGCTGCGGCTCACGGCCGGGGTGCTGACCGGCTGAAGCGCAGCGGCTGGTCCATGCCATCGACATGGATCAGCAGCGAGCCGTCTTTCACCTCGTAGCGCTGCGCCTTCTGCAGCGCGCCCAGGTAACGCATTTCCTGCTGGCTGGCGCCGCCCATGCAGGCCATCTTGGTGGCGGCGAGCGGGCCGAAGTGGATGCGGTCGCGATCGATCTCCACCGGGCCGAAGAAGCGGTTGCACGAGCCGTGTCCGGCCGCCTGACCGGGTTGGGGGAAGGCGAGCGTGGCAGCCGGTTGTGCCATGGCCGCCTGGCCACCCAGATCCTGCAGTCGCCACTCGCTGCCCCAGAGTGGCTCCGGTGTGGACGCGGCTGTGCCGCTGGCCGCGCAACCCACCAGCGCCGCGATCAGCGGGAGAGCATGGAACCAACGGAAGCGGGGCAGGTGCAGCGACATGGAAAATCCTCCTGGGATGGGGTGCAATGACTGCACGGGCACAATGAATGAAGGAGTTATACCCCCATGTGGATCGACACCCATTGCCATCTGGACGCACCCGAATTCGGCCCTGACCACGAGGGCGCGGTGGTCGCACGCACGCTGGCCGCCGAGCGGGGCGTCGGCCTTTGCGTCATCCCGGCGGTCGAGCGCAGCAACCTGGACACGGTGCGCCGGCTCGCGCACCGGCTGGGCGACGCCTATGCGCTGGGCATCCACCCGCTGTACGTGCCCCGTGCCGATGACGCCGATCTGGCGCACCTCGACGCCGCGCTCACCGAGCACCGCGACGACCCCCGGCTGGTGGCGGTGGGTGAGATCGGGCTCGATTTTTTCGTGCCCGCGCTGTGTGAACCCGCGATGCGCGAGCGACAGATCCGCTTCTACCGCGCGCAGCTGAGGCTGGCGCGAAAGCACGGCCTGCCCGTGATCGTGCATGTGCGGCGCAGCGCCGACGTGCTGCTCAAGCACCTGCGCGAGCTGCCCACGGGGGGCGGCATCGCCCACGCCTACAACGGCAGTGCAGCCCAGGCGAAGGCCTTCATCGACCTGGGGTTCAAGCTCGGGTTCGGCGGCGCGGCGACCTTCGAGCCGGCCCTGAAGCTGCGCGCCCTGGCAGCCGAACTGCCGCTGGATTCGCTGGTGCTGGAGACCGACGCGCCCGACATCCCACCGCACTGGCTGTATGTCACCGCCGCCGAGCGCGCGGCGGGCCAGGCGCAGGGCGTGAACACGCCGGCGGAGTTGCCGCGCATCGGCGCGGTGATTGCAGGTTTGCGAGGTCTGGCGCAAGAAGCCCTTGCGCAGGCGAGCACCGCCAACGCGCTGGCCGCGCTGCCCCGGCTGGCTGCACTGGTGCCCGTGCAGCGATGAGCCGCCTGCAGGGATTGCCGCCGGTGCTGGACGTGCGCACGCGCCTGTTGGTGCTGGGGAGTTTTCCGGGGGTGGCTTCGTTGCGCGCGCAGCAGTACTACGGCCACCCGCAGAACCAGTTCTGGAAGATCCTGGGGACCTTGTGGGGCGTGGACCTGAAGGCGTTGCCGTATGAGGCGCGCGTCGCGGCCTTGCATGAGCACGGTCTGGGGGTGTGGGACGTGTACGGGGCTTGTGAGCGCGAGGGCAGCCTGGACGCGGACATCCGGCACGCGGAGCTCAATGATTTCGCGTGGGTGCAGCGGCAGTGCCCGCTGCTGGAGGGCATAGCCCACAACGGGGGTGAGAGTTACCGGCATTCGAAACACACCTCGTCGCTCGGGGTGCCGGTGTACAAACTGCCATCGACGAGTCCGGCCAATGCGGGCTGGTCTTTTGAGCGCAAGCTGTCTGCCTGGGCTGAGGTGTTGCGGTTACACGCTGTTGCTTTGTAGCTTCGCCTGGCGTCTGGTTCGCGGGATCGCTGCGGCGGTGCGTTCTGCGCCGCTCGTGTCCCCCGGGCCGTTCCGGCCCTCCTCCTTTTACCTCGCTTTGCAGAACGCACCGCCGCAGCGATCCTGGAACAGTGTTGGCGCTCCAAGGCGGGCGCGCGACGACCTTTTCAGGAGGCTGGTGACCGGTGGCCGACGCAGCGAAATAAAGGAGGAGGGCCTGGAGGCCCGGGGGACATTCGCGGAGTCGGCCGCCGGTCGCCGGCCTTCCCGCGAGGAGTGTCCCCAGAAACACCCACCCAAAGAAAAGCCGCCCGGCGCGAACACCGGACGGCTTCAGCAATACACAACCCTGAAGGTCAGCCCACGGTCCTGTGTGCCATAGGTGTCTCAGGCGTCGGGTACCCGGCCGCACCAAAGGTCGACACGATGGCCTTGTTGGTGTCGAAATAAACCTGCCAGTAGTGGTCGGTGTGGGTGTAGGGGCGCACGCACAGCAACGGGCCTTCGGGCGTGAACTGCAGGATCTCGATGTCTGGCGCGGGTGTGTCCCTCACGTTCGGGATCGCGGCGATCACCGGACGCAGGCGGGCGATGGCGTCCATCACGTCCACGCTGTTGGCCACCTTGGCCACGCAGTCCACGCGGCGGAACGGCTCGGCGCTGAAGTTCTGCACGTTGTCCGCAAACACCTTGTTGTTGCCGACCACGGTCAACACGTTGTCGGGCGTCAGCACCGTGGTGGCGAACAGGCCGAGTTCCTTCACCGTGCCCAGCGTGCCGCCAGCGTTGATGAAGTCGCCGACCTTGTAGGGCCGGAGCACCTGCAAAAACAGACCCGCCGCAAAGTTGCCCAGCATGCCGCTCCAGGCTGCACCGATGGCCAGGCCCGCACCGGCCAGCAGGGCCGCGAACGAGGTGGTCTTGATGCCGAAAATATCCAGGATCGCGAGCACCAGAACCAGCGTCAGCAGCACCGAAATGATCGACTTGAGGTAGTGCGTGAGCGTGGCGTCGATCTTTTTACCTTTTTCCAGCGCCCGGCCGATCAGGCGCACCGCGATACCGATCAGCCAGCGGCCGATGATCCAGGCGGCGATGGCGCCCACGATCTTGAGCGCGAAGTCCGCGCCCTGTGTGGAGAGAAAATTCCAGACAACTTCCATGTTCATAATGATTCCTTTCGCAGAACAAACCGTCCCGATGACATATTCCTTTCCCGCCACCCGCTCAGCTGCCCTGACCGGTGATGCGTCCACCGTTTGTGTGGTTTTTCTTCCAGCGGTGTTGTTTTCGGGGTCGGAGGTGGGCGCATGAAGGCGGGCGCCAACGCCCTTGCCCGGTCCCGCAAGCCGGTCCAGGAACTGCCCGACGTCACCCTGTCGGAAGACGGCGAGGTGCGCTTCCTGCACCTGGGCACCGAGTGGATTCAGGGTTCGATGATCATTGCCGACCCGTTCGCCATCGAGCTCGACTACGTGCAGCGCATGATGGCCTGGCTGCTGTTCGTGGAGCCCGATTCGGTGAGCAAGCGAAAGGCCATGCAGCTGGGCCTGGGCTCGGCCGCGTTGACCAAGTTCCACTTCAAGAAGCTGCGCATGCACACGACGGCGGTGGAGATCAACCCGCAGGTGCTGGCCGCTTGCCAGGGCTGGTTCAAGCTGCCGCCAGATGGCCCGCGCCTGCGCGTGTTGCTGGCCGACGCAGGGCAGGAAATCCGCCAGGCACAACACACCGGCACCATCGACGCGCTGCAGGTCGACCTGTACGACCACGAGGCCGCCGCGCCCGTGCTCGACAGCCCGGACTTCTATGCCGACTGCCGCTCGGTGCTGACCGACGACGGCACCATGACCGTCAACCTGTTTGGCCGCGATGCGAGCTACGAGCGTTCGGTGCAGAGCATCTGCGCGGCCTTCGGCGAAGACGCGGTGTGGGCCTTCAAACCCACGCGGGAAGGCAACACCATCGTGCTGGCGCAGCGCACGGCCGACCGGCCCACGCGCATGCAGCTGCTGGCGCGCGCCGAAGAGATCCAGTCGCGCTGGGAGTTGCCAGCGGTCAAGTGGTTGCGCATCTTCAAACCGATCCAGTGAGAGTCGAATGAAAACTTCCGCCAAACCCGCACCGCTCCTGCCCGCAGACATTGGCCCACTCGACTGGCGCAGCCTGGTGAAGTGGCTGCGCGAGGACGGCGTGATTTCCGCCGACGAGGCCGCCCGCACCGTGGCGCGTTGCGCCTCGGCGCACAGTGCGCAGCACCCGCTGCAGCGGCTGGCGGTGGTGGGCATGGCGCGGGAGAGCGATGGGCATGTGCTCGACATCGAAACGCTGACGCAGTGGCTCGCGGAGCGCAGCGGCCTGGCCTACTTCCGCATCGACCCGCTCAAGGTGGAGGTGGGCAAGGTGGCCGATGTGATGAGCGCGGCCTACGCCGAGCGCCACAAGGTGTTGCCGGTGCAGGTGGGGGTGGCCGAGGTGGTGGTGGCCACGGCCGAACCCTTTGTGCGCGACTGGGTGCCCGAGGTCGAGCGCCAGACCCGCAAGAGCGTGCGCCTGGTGGTGGCGAGCCCGATGGACGTGGCGCGTTACACGGCCGAGTTTTTCTCGCTCGCCCGCTCGGTGCGCAACGCCAGCAAGCTGGGTGGTCAGGCCGGTTTCGGCAGCTTCGAACAGCTGGTGGAGCTGGGCAAGAGCAACAAGCAGCTGGACGCCAACGACCAGGGCGTGGTGCAGGTGGTGGACTGGCTCTGGCAGTACGCCTTTGACCAGCGCGCCAGCGACATCCACCTGGAGCCGCGGCGCGAGCAGGGCGTGATCCGCTTCCGCATCGACGGCGTGCTGCACCCGGTGTACCAGATGCCGATGAGCGTGATGAACGCGATGATCGCGCGCATCAAGCTGCTGGGCCGCATGGACGTGGTGGAAAAGCGCCGCCCGCAGGACGGCCGCATCAAGACCGTGCGGCCCGGCATCGGCGCCACCCGCGGCGACGAGGTGGAGATGCGCCTGTCCACGCTGCCCACGGCCTTCGGCGAGAAGCTCGTGATGCGCATCTTCGACCCGGAAGCCACGGTGAAAGACCTGAGCGCGCTGGGCTTCGCGCCCCACGACGCGCTGCGTTGGGAAGGCCTGACCAAGCGGCCGCACGGCATCATTCTCGTGACCGGCCCCACCGGCTCGGGCAAGACCACCACGCTGTACGCCACGCTCAAGCGCCTGGCCACCGAAGAGGTGAACGTGAGCACGGTGGAAGACCCGATCGAAATGATCGAACCGGCCTTCAACCAGACGCAGGTGCAGCCGCACCTCGACCTCGACTTTGCGCAGGGCCTGCGCGCGCTGATGCGGCAGGACCCGGACATCATCATGGTGGGCGAGGTGCGCGACCTGAACACCGCCGAGATGGCCGTGCAGGCGGCGCTCACCGGTCACCTGGTGTTCACCACGCTGCACACCAACGACGCGCCCTCGGCCATCATGCGGCTGATGGAGCTGGGCATCCCGCCCTATCTGATCAACGCCACGGTGCTCGGCGTGCTGGCGCAGCGCTTGGTGCGTACGCTGTGCCCGTCCTGCCGCATTCGCGAAGACGAAGCCACGGCGGCGGCTTCGCGCGAGACGCTCGCCGAGCTGGTGAAGCCCTGGCAGGTGAGCGGCAAGTACCGACCGTACCAGCCGGTGGGCTGTGTGGATTGCCGAATGACCGGCTACCGCGGCCGCATGGGCCTCTACGAGTTGCTGACGGTGACCGAGGCCTTCAAGGACAAGGTCAACCACGAACCCAAGATGGAGACGCTGCGCCGCCAAGGCGTGACCGACGGCATGCGGCCGCTGCGGCTGGCCGGTGCCGCCCGGGTGGCCGAAGGCCTCACCACGTTGGACGAGGTGCTGGCGTGCACGCCCCCGGTGGGCGGGTGAAGTTTCGGCACAGGGCGCACGCATGATTCCCATCAAGACCGAATCGGCCTGGCGCGGCACAGCGGATTGCCGCCGTTGTGGCATCCGCGACATGGTGCTGTTTGCCGACCTGCGCGAGGAAGACTTCAACCTGATCCACGCGCCCATCGACGACCTGGAATACGCCGCCGGCCAGCCGCTGCTGCGCATGGGCGAAACCGCTACCTCGCTCTACACCCTGCGTTCGGGCGTGATCAAGCTGGTGCGCAACACGGTGGACGGGCGGCAGCGCATCGTGCGCGTGCTGCGCAGCGGTGATGTGGTCGGGCTCGAAGCGCTGATGGGGCCGACCTACGATTCCGACGCCATCGCGCTCACGCCAATCAAGGTGTGTCGCCTGCCGCTGCAGGTGATCCAGCGGCTCAACCGCGAAACGCCGCGCCTGCACCAGCGCCTGCTGGAGCAGTGGCACCACAGCCTGAAAGAGGCCGACGACTGGCTGGCCGAACTCAACTTCGGCAACGCGCGACAGCGTGTGGCCGGCTTGATCCTGAAGATGCGGTCTGCGCACGACCCCGAGGTCTGCACGCTGTTCTCGCGCGAAGACATGGGTGCCATGCTCGACCTGAAGCTCGAGACGGTGAGCCGCACGCTCAACGCCTTTGCGCGCGAGGGTCTGGTCGAGCCCATGGACAAGATCGGTCGCGTCTACCGCGTGGTGGACGCCGAACGCCTGAGGGCGCCCAAGGGCGATTGAGCCGCCGACCCTGCGCCTGCGGGGGCAAGAGCGACTGTTGATAATTCACCGGATGTCTGACACGCCGTCCGTTGCCTCGCCATCCCCTCCCCACATCGCCTCCGGCCTGCTGCTCGCCAGCGCAGGCTCCATCGCCTTCAGCGGCAAGGCCATCATCGTCAAGCTCGCCTACCGCCACGGTGTGGACGCGGTGACGCTGATCATGTACCGCATGCTGTTTGCGCTGCCGCTGTTCCTGGCGCTGGCCTGGTGGGCCAGTCGCGGCAAACCACCGCTGACGCGCAAGGACTGGCTGGGCATCGTGGGCCTGGGGTTCACGGGGTATTACCTCGCAAGCTTTCTCGATTTCTGGGGCCTGCAATACGTCAGCGCCAGCCTGGAGCGGCTGATCCTCTACCTCAACCCCACACTGGTGCTGGTGCTCGGCTGGTTCGTCTACCAACGCCGCATCACGGGCCTTCAGGCCGCCGCCATGGCGGTGAGCTACGCCGGTGTGCTGCTGGTGTTCGGCCACGAGGCCGACTTCGCCGGGCCCAACGCGGCGCTGGGCGCGCTGCTGGTGTTTGGCAGCGCCATCAGTTACGCGATCTATCTCGTCTACAGCGGCGAGCTGGTCAAGCGCCTGGGCTCCATGCGCCTGGTGGGCCTGGCCACCAGCGTGGCCTGCATCCTGTGCCTGTTGCAGTTCGTGTTGCTGCGCCCGCTGGACGCGGCCACCGCGGTGGCGCCCGAGGTGATCTGGCTCTCGGTGCTCAACGCCACGCTGTGCACCTTCGCGCCCGTGATCATGGTGATGATGGGCATCGAGCGCATCGGCGCCGGCTTGGCGGCGCAGACCGGCATGATCGGCCCCATGTCCACCATCGCCATGGGCGTGCTGATCCTGGATGAGCCGTTCAATGGCTGGATCATCGCGGGCACGGTGCTGGTGGTGTCGGGGGTGTTTCTGGTGACGCGTTTTGGTTCGGCCAGCGCGGCGAAATGACTGTCTGAACAGGAGACTTCGAGATGGACTTGGGCATCAAGGGCAAGTGGGCGCTGGTCTGCGGCGCGAGCAAGGGGCTGGGCCTGGGCTGTGCCCAGGCCTTGGCGGGCGAGGGTGTGAACGTGGTGATGGTGGCTCGCGGAGGTGAAGTACTCGCGGCCTCGGCCGCCGCGCTTCGCACTGCGGCGCCCGGGGTACAGGTGCTCGCTGTCGCCGCCGACATCACCAGCGTCGAGGGCCGCGCCGCCGCGTTCGCCGTGGCCGGTGGGCCGGGCACCGCCTTCGACATCGTGGTCACCAACGCGGGCGGCCCGCCGACTGGCGACTTCCGCCAATGGGACCGCGAAGCTTGGCTGAAGGCGGTGGACGCCAACATGCTCACCCCCATCGAACTGATCAAGGCCACGGTGGACGGCATGGCCGCGCGCGGTTTCGGACGCATCGTCAACATCACCAGCAGCGCGGTGAAAGCACCCATCGACATCCTCGGTCTGAGCAACGGCGCGCGCAGCGGCTTGACGGGCTTCGTGGCCGGCGTGGCGCGCAGCGGCATCGCGGCGCAGGGCGTGACCATCAACAACCTGCTGCCCGGCAAGTTCGACACCGACCGCATCGCCGCCACGCTCCAAGGCGCCTCGGCGAAAACAGGCCAACCGGTGGAAGAGCTGCGCCGCCAGCAGCAGGCACAGATCCCCGCCGGCCGCTATGGCCAACCACAGGAGTTCGGCGCCATCTGCGCCTTCCTCTGCAGCCAGCAGGCCGCGTACATGACGGGCCAGAACGTGCTGGCCGATGGCGGGGCGTATCCGGGGACATTTTGAGACCCCCCGCGCCGCCTGCGGCGTCACCCCCCCCAGGGGGCGATGCGAGTGGCCCGGCGAAGCCGGTTCCACCGCATCCTTGGACGAAGACAGTTCACGCCGGAGAGGAAGTTGGTTCCAGGGCACCGCGGAACCGGCTTTGCCGGGCCGCCAGTGCCGCCCCCTTGAGGGGGTGACGGGCGAAGCCCGGCGCGGGGGTGCTTCTATGATCTTCGTGTGGTCACGAAGATCCCGCCGACGATGAGCACAAAACCCACCCCGTGGTACAGCTGCGGCAACTCGCCCAGCAAGGTGGCCGACATCAGCGCGGCGAACAGCGGCGTGAGGTTGTTGAAGAAGCCCGCCACGGTGGGACCGACGCGTGCCACGCCGATGCCCCAGCTGCGGTAGGCGAGCAACGAGGGGCCGATGGCCACATAGACCAGCGCCGCGATCAGGGGCCAGCCCCATTGCAGATGCCCCGCCGCTGCGGGCGGAAGGGTAAGCCATTCACCGGCGGTCATCAGGCCCGACCAGCCCAGGCCGAACGTGATCTGCGCCATCAGGAACGCGGCCCAGTCGGCCTTGATGCGGGCGGGGTAGCCGCCTTCGGGCGGACGCACCAGCAGCCAGCTGTACCAGGCCCAGGTGAGCGCGGCCAGCAGCATCCAGCCGTCGCCCGCGACCAGGCGCAGTGCCCCCAGTTGCGCCAGATCACCGCGTGCCAGCACCACGGCCACGCCGGCCAGGGACAGCACTGCACCAACGGCGGCGCGGCGGGTGACGGGCACCCCGTAGAGCACACGACCGAGGAGGAGCATCCAGACCGGGATGCTGGACGCGACGAGCGTCACGTTGATCGGTGTCGAGGTCTTGAGCGCCATGTACTGCAGCGCGTTGTACAGCCCCACACCGAGCAGGCCCAGCAGTGCAAACCGGCGCCGCTGGGGCCACAGGCCGCTGCCCGGGCGCAGCACCCAGGCGGCCAGCGGCAGCAACAGTGCGCCGGCCAGCACCCAGCGCAGGAAGTTGAAGGTGATGGGTGGAATGGCGCCCTGCATCAGCCGCCCCACCACGGCGTTGCCCGCCCACAGGAGCGGCGGGATCAGCAGCAGGGCCATGGTGCCGGGAGTGAGGCGGGCGGGAGCGGTCATGCGGCGACTGTACCCATGCCACCTTGCCCCGGGCGGACGCAGGGCTTGGCGGTTTGCCCCGCAGGCGCCAAGGGGGTTTCGTGGCAGCATGTGGGCTGTTTCAAAACAAGGAGACCTGCATGACCCAGACCAGCCGCGCCGTGCGCATCCACGCCCACGGTGGCCCCGAACAACTGGTGGTGGACACCGTCGAGGTGGGTGAGCCCGGCCCGGGCGAGGTGCGCATCCGCCACCACGCCATCGGCCTGAATTTCATCGACGTCTACCAGCGCACCGGCCTCTACCCCAACCCCATGCCGCTGGCCTTGGGCATGGAGGGTGCAGGCGTGATCGAGGCGGTGGGCGAGGGCGTGACGCACCTCAAGGTCGGCGACAGCGCGGCCTACGCGGCGGGCAAACCCGGCAGCTACTGCGATGTGCGCGTGATGCCGGCCATGAACGTCTGCCAGCTGCCCGACATGATCAGCTTCGAAACCGGCGCGGCCATGATGCTCAAGGGCCTGACCGCGCAGTACCTGCTCAAGCGCTGCAAGCCGACCGAAGGCCTGGAAGTGGGTGACTTCGTGCTCTTCCATGCCGCCGCCGGTGGCGTGGGCCTGATCGCCTGTCAGTGGGCCAAGGCGCTGGGCCTGCGCCTGATCGGCACGGCGGGGTCCGACGAAAAGTGCGCGCTGGCCCGCGATCACGGCGCCGAGTTCACGATCAACTACCGCACCGAAGACTTCGCCGCCCGCGTGAAAGAGATCACCGACGGCCGGGGTGTGAAGGTGGTCTACGACTCGGTGGGCAAGGACACCTTCGACAAGTCGCTCGACTGCCTGCGCCCTTTTGGCCTGATGGTCAGCTTCGGCAACGCCAGCGGCCCGGTGGCGCCGTTCGCCCCCGGCATCCTCGGCCCCAAAGGTTCGATCTACGTGACGCGCCAAACCCTGTTCACCCACATCAGCAGCCGCGAGCGCACCCAGGCCATGGCCGACGACCTGTTCGATGTGGTGCAGAGCGGCGCAGTGAAGATCCGCATCGACCAGCGTTTCGCACTGACCGATGTGAGGCAGGCGCATGAGAGCCTGGAAGCCCGTGCCACCACCGGCTGCACCATCCTCCTGCCCTGATCCCGATCAGGTACCCCCAAAAGAAAAGGCCACGCAATGTGGCCTTTTCTTCGTCTGTTTGCCGGTCAGAACGACATGCCGGCGCCAAGGGTAAAGCCGGTGTATTTCACACCGTTGCCGCTGTAGTAGGACATGTAATCGCCGCCGACACTGATCGGGCGGTTGCCGAACGAGGAAAAACCGGTCTGGGTCTTGAAGCCCAGGCCGTAGGACAGGCTCGCACCACTGTCGGTGCCGGCGTAGCCGCGCACGCTCGAACCGGTGTTGGCGATGCCCAGGCGGCCGAAGATCTCGGTCGTGCCACCGAAGCGCAGACGCGGCTTGGCGTAGGCGCCGATCATGGTGCCGGCGCTCACGCTGTACCCGGCGCCGTAGGCCCCATAGCCCACACCGTCAGCACCACGCAGGCCCAGGCCCAGCATGGCTTCGATGGCCAGCAGGGGGTCGTAGTCGTAGCCGGCGACGGCGCGCAGCATCATGGGGCGGCCCGAGATGCCGTAGCGGGCGATTTTGTAGCTCATCAGGCTCAGGCCCAGTTCGCCATAGACCTTGTCCGTCAGGCCCTGCGATGCCACACCCTTGTCGACAAAGGTTTCGCCTTTGGCCACGCCGGAGGCGGTCTTCTTTTGCACGGTCTGGGCCGACACGGCACAGGTCATCGTTGCCATCACGCCGAGCGCGATCAGCTTCATCATGGGTTGCATGGAAAACTCCCTAAAAAACAAAAGACAGCTTGAGTGCCTTCGCCCGCTTCGACGAGCGGCGCACAAGAAAAAAGGAGCCCATCTCTGGGCTCCTTTTCCTTGAGGAAAGCGGGCAAATTATATCTTTGGGATTACAAGCTGCAGTGCGCTTTCCAGGTGGCGGAGGGTGCCCGGCACGTCGTGCCATTTGTCCAGGCCGAAGAGGCCGATGCGGAAGCTGCGGAAGTCGGCCGGTTCGTCGCATTGCAGGGGCACACCGGCGGCGGCCTGCAGACCCGCAGCGAGGAATTTTTTGCTGTTCTGGATGTCCGGGTCGGTGGTGTAACTCACCACCACCCCTGGCGACTGGAAGCCCGGTGCCGCGACGCTGGGGAACCCGTTGTTCTCCAGCAGGTCGCGCACGGCGCGGCCGAGCGCGATCTGCTCGTCGCGCACCTTGTCGCAGCCATAGGCCTCGGTTTCCTGCATGGTGTCGCGCAGCCGCAGCAGGGCGTCGGTCGGCAGGGTCGTGTGGTACGCGTGTCCGCCGCCTTCATAGGTTTCCATGATCTGCAGCCACTTCTTCAGGTCCATCGCGAAGGTGGTGCTCTGGGTGCCGTCAATCGCTTTGCGCGCACGCTCGCTCAGCATCACCATGGCGCAGCAGGGCGAGCTGCTCCAGCCCTTCTGCGGCGCGGAGATCAGGATGTCCACACCAGTGGCGGCCATGTTCACCCACATCGCACCCGAGGCAATGCAGTCCAGCACCATCAGGCCACCCACGGCATGCACCGCGTCGGCCACGGCCTTGAGGTAGTCGTCGGGCAGCATCATGCCGGCGGCGGTTTCCACGTGCGGTGCAAACACCAGTGCGGGTTTTTCTGCTGCGATGGCCGCCACCACTTCGTCGATGGGCGCGGGCGCCCACGCAGCCTGCGAACCCTCGGCGATGCGGCGCGCCTTCATCACCGTGTGGCTGGCGGGAATCGAGCCCATGTCGAAGATCTGCGTCCAGCGGTAGCTGAACCAGCCGTTGCGGATCACCATGACGTGTTGGCCGTGCGCGAACTGGCGCGCCACCGACTCCATGCCAAAGGTGCCGCTGCCCGGCACCAGCACGGCCGAATGCGCGCCATAGACGCGCTTGAGCATGGCCGAGATGTCGGTCATCACGCCCTGGAAGCGCTTGGACATGTGGTTGAGCGCGCGGTCGGTGTACACCACCGAAAACTCGAGCAGGCCGTCGGGGTCGATCTGGGGCAGCAATCCGGGCATGTTGTCTCCTATGGGGAACTCGAAAAATCAGGTTAGCACAGCGCCCCGAGGTCAGTGGTGGCCGGGCGGTGTCTCCAGGTCTTGCAGGCGGCTCTCCCTCAAGCGGCTGGGTGCAAGCACGCCGGCCGAGTCCAGGATGGGGTAGGCGATGGAGCAGATGTGTGAGTTGATGCGCTTCAGGTCGCTGATCAGGTCGATGTGCAGCGAGCTGCTTTCCATGCTCTGCCTCGACTGTTCGGACAGGCGCTCCAGGTGGCTGCTGGCGTATTCACGCTCCATCTCGCGAAAGCGCACTTTCTCTTCCAGCAGGCGCTGCGCGTCGCGCACGTTGCCGTCGAGGAAGACACTCATGCCCAGGCGCAGGTTGTCGAGCAGGCGCGCGTGCATGGCGCAGATCTCGGTCATGCCCGCCTCCGAAAACTCGCGGCCCTTGCGGATTTTTTTGTCTTCGATGTCCAGCAGCACGCGCTCGACCGTGTCGCCGATCTGCTCCATGTTGATGGTGAAGCTGATGATGTCGGTCCAGCGCCGGCTCTCGGCCTCGCTCAGTTGCTGGCGTGAGAGTTTGGTCAGGTAGTACTTGATGGCCGAGTACAGGCCATCCACCGTGTCGTCCATCTTGCGCAGGTCCTGCGCGAGCTGCAGATCGTTGGTCTTGATGACCGTCATCACGCCGCGCAGCATGGTCTCGACCACATCGGCCTGGTGCAGCGCCTCGCGCGCCGCGCACGAGATGGCCAGCGACGGTGTGGCCAGGGCGGACGGGTCGAGGTGGTTGGGCCGGTTGAGCGCGGCGCCAACCCCTTGCAGCGGCAGCAGCTTCTCGACCCAACCGGCGACCGGGCGCGTGAGACCGATGAAGAAGAGCCCCACCATGAGGTTGAAGCTCAGGTGGAACAGCACGGTCAGGGCCGCCGGGTCGGGCACGTGGGGTTGCACCAGGCTCAGCCACAGCGGAATGAGCCAGGGCGCGAGGGCCACGCCCATCAGCTTGAACAGCAGGTTGCCCAGCGGCACCTGGCGCGTGGCTCGGTTGGTGCGCGCGGTGGTGATCACGGCGAGCAGGCCGCTGCCCAGGTTGGCGCCCAGCACCAGGCCCAGGGCCACGTCCACCCCCACCACCTGCAGCGCCAGCGTGGCGGTGAGCAGCACGACGGCGAGGCTGGAGTAGGCCAGCACCGCGAGCGTGGCGCCCACCAGGATTTCGAGCATGCGGTCGCTGGTGAGCGAGGCCAGCATCAGCTGCACCGCCGGGTTGCGCGTGAGCACCGCGGTGTACTGGCTCACCAGCTGCAGCGCCAGCAGCATCAGGCCCAGACCGATCAGCACGCGGCCCACGTCGCCCATCTGAGAGCCTTGCCGCAGGATGAAGAGCGTGACGCCGATGAAGATGCACAGGGGCGAGAGCCAGGAGAGGTCGAAGGAGAACACCACCGCCATCACGCTGGTGCCGATGTCGGCGCCCAGCATCACGGCCAGCGCGGCAGGCAGGGCGATCAGGCCACGGCCCACGAACGACGCGATGATGAGCGCGGTGGCGGTGCTCGACTGCACCAGCGCCGTGACGCCCAGACCCGACAGCGCAGCGGTGAAGCGGTTGCCCATGCTCGCAGCGAGCACCTGGCGCAGCTTGCTGCCGAAGACCCGCAGGATGCCCGTGCGCACCAGGTGGGTTCCCCAGACCAGCAACGCGATCGCCGCCAGCAGATTGAGCAGGTGTGTCATGTCTGGGGAAAACTATACGCGCGGTCGAAAACCCTGACCTCGCAGTTGGGCGAAATGTCGATCCGGCGCCGGGCCGCCCCAAGCCGGATCAGCCCCCTTGGGGGGTAACGACCCGCGAAGCGGCGGAGTGTGGGGGCAACGATCCGGCGCCGGGCCGCCCCAAGCCGGATCAGCCCCCGTGGGGGGCAACGACCCGCGAAGCGGCGGAGTGTGTGGGTCAACTTCTTTTCACGCGCAAGATCTCGTCCAGGATCAGCGCGATCGCGCCGATGGTGATGCCCGCGTCGGCCACGTTGAAGGCGGGAAAGTGCCCGCCCGGAAACAGGCCCGACAGGAACGACCAATGGAAATCGAAGAAGTCCACCACGTAGCCGTGCAGCACGCGGTCCACCACGTTGCCGATGGCGCCGCCCAGGATGCAGGCGAGCGCGAAGGCAAACAGCTTCTGGCCAGGATGCGAACGCAGCATCCAGACGATGAACACCGCCGCCGCGACACCGATGCCGGTGAAGAACCAGCGCTGCCAGCCCCCCGCCGAGGCGAGGAAGGAGAAGGCGGCGCCGGTGTTGTGCACCCGGACCACGTTGAAGAAGCTGGTGACGTAGGTGCTGTCGCCAAGCTGGTAGTTGCCGACGATCAGCGTCTTGGTGAACTGGTCCAGCAGCAGGATGGCGGCGGCCAGGCCGAGCCAGGGCCAGAGGGAGCCTTTGGTTTTTGCCATCAGGCCACCTTGCGGGTTTCACCCACGCCCATGCCCGCCGCTTCGGCCAGGTTGCTCACGCAGCGACCGCACAGCGTGGGGTGCTCGGCGTGTTGCCCGATGTCGTCGACGTAGTGCCAGCAGCGGTCGCATTTGGTGGCGGTGCTCGGCGCCACTTCGCAGGAGAACTCTCCAGGAAGAAATTCTTTGTAGTTGTCGTAGCCTTCTTGGCGAATCTTCTTGTGCTCGTCGACAAGTTCTACTGCGGACACGATAAGCACAAACTTTAGGTCTTGCCCGATGGATTCAAGTAGGGAGAGGTCGTCATCACGTGCGGTGACTTGAACAGTCGCTTGGAGGGACGATCCAATGCGCCCTTCTTGACGCTCCGTTTCAATTGCCTTGTTCACAAAGTAACGCATCTCGCGGATACGGTTCCACTTGGCGAGCAGCGCCTCGTTGGGTGTGGGGAGCGGCGAGAAGGTCTCGAAGAAGAGCGAGCCCTGGTTCTGGTCGCCCGCGAAATGCGCCCAGGCCTCTTCGGCGGTGAAGCTGAGGAACGGCGCCATCCAGCGCAGCATGGCGTTGGTGATCTGGTGCAGCGCGGTCTGGGCCGAGCGGCGCGCCAGCGATTTGGGCGCCGTGGTGTACAGCCGGTCCTTCAGCACGTCGAGGTAGAACGCGCCCAGGTCTTCCGAGCAGTAGACCTGCAGCTTGTTCACCACCGGGTGGAATTCGTAGACGTCGAAGTGCGCGAGGATCTGCGCCTGCAGCTCGCTGGCGCGGGCCAGCGCGTAGCGGTCGATCTCCAGCATCTGCTCCAGCGGCACGGCGTCGGTGGCGGGGTTGAAATCCGACACGTTGGCCATCAGGAAACGCAGCGTGTTGCGGATGCGGCGGTAGGCGTCGACCACACGGGCGAGGATCTTGTCGTCGATGTTGAGGTCGCCCGAGTAGTCGGTGCTGGCCACCCACAGGCGCACGATCTCGGCGCCGAGCTTGCTCGTCACGCTCTGCGGTTCCACCGTGTTGCCCAAGCTCTTGCTCATCTTGCGGCCCTGGCCGTCGGTGGCGAAGCCATGGGTCAGCAGGCCCTTGTACGGGGCGCGGTCGTACAGCGCACAACCCAGCAGCAGCGAGCTGTGGAACCAGCCGCGGTGCTGGTCGTGGCCTTCGAGGTAGAGGTCGGCCTCGGGGCCTTGTGCATGGCTGGCACCGTTCGGGTAGGCCTTGGCGTGGCTGCCGCGCAGCACGTGCCAGAAGGTGGAGCCGGAGTCGAACCACACCTCCAGGATGTCGGTGCTCTTGGTGTACTGCGGCGCATCGGCGCCCAGGATCTCTTCGGCCGTCACGCGACTCCAGGCCTCGATGCCGCCTTGCTCGACGATGTCGGCCGCCTGGTCCAGGATTTCCATCGTGCGCGGGTGCAGCTCGCCCGAATCCTTGTGCAGGAAGAAGGGCACGGGCACGCCCCAGCTCCGCTGGCGCGAGATGCACCAGTCGGGCCGGTTGGCGATCATGTCGCGCAGGCGGGTCTTGCCGTTCTCGGGGTAGAACGAGGTGTGGTCGATGGCGTCCAGCGCGAGCTGGCGCAGGGTCTTGGGCGCCTTGTCCTTGGTGAACACGCCCTCGCCCTCGTCCATGCGCACGAACCACTGTGCCGCGGCGCGGTAGATCACCGGCGTCTTGTGGCGCCAGCAATGCGGGTAGCTGTGGGTGATCTTCTGCGTGGCCATCAGGCGGCCGGCGTTTTTCAGCGCTTCGAGGATGACCGGCACGGCCTTCCAGATGTGCAGGCCGCCGAACAGCGGGAAGTCGGGCGCGTAGGCACCGTTGCCTTGCACCGGGTTCAGGATGTCGTCGTAGGCCAGGCCGTTGGCCACGCAGGAGTTGAAGTCGTCCACGCCGTAGGCCGGCGACGAATGCACGATGCCGGTGCCGTCGCTGTCGCTCACGTAGTCGGCGATGTAGACCGGCGAGAGGCGCTGGTAACCTGCGTCCACGTCGTACAGCGGATGGCGGAAGTTCAAGCCGCCCAGTTGATCGCCCTTCGTGGTGGCGAGCACGTTGCCTTGCAGGCCGAAGCGCTCCAGGCATTTTTCGACCAGCGTCTCGGCCAGCACCAGGCAACCCATGGGCGTGTCCACCAGCGCGTAGGTCAACTCGGGGTGGGCGTTGAGCGCCTGGTTGGCGGGGATGGTCCAGGCGGTGGTGGTCCAGATGACGGCGAAGGCGCTCTTGCCGGCAGGCAGCGCGGCCAGGCTGAAAGCAGCGGCGAGCTTCGCTGCGTCGTCGGTCTCGAAGGCCACGTCCAGCGTGTCGCTTTGTTTGTCGGCGTATTCGATCTCGAACTCGGCCAGCGAACTGCCGCAGTCGAAACACCAGTACACGGGCTTCAGACCCCGGTAGACAAAGCCGCGCTCGATCACGCGCTTGAAAGCGCGGATTTCACCGGCCTCGTTGCCGAAGTCCATGGTGCGATAGGGACGTTCCCAGTCGCCGAGCACGCCCAGACGCTTGAAGTCTTCGCGCTGCTGATCGATCTGCTCGGTGGCGAAGGCGCGGCTCTTGGCCTGCATGTCGTCGCGGCTGAGGTTGCGGCCGTGCAGCTTTTCGATCGCGTTCTCGATCGGCAGGCCGTGGCAGTCCCAGCCGGGGATGTACTGCGCATCGAAGCCGGCCAGCTGGCGTGACTTGACGATCATGTCTTTCAGCACCTTGTTCAGCGCGTGGCCGATGTGCAGCTTGCCGTTGGCATAGGGCGGGCCGTCGTGCAGCACAAACAGCGGTGCGCCCTGGCGGGCATCGCGCAGGCGCTTGTAGAGGCCACCTTCATTCCATTCCCCGACCCAGGCTGGCTCGCGCTTGGGCAGGTCGCCGCGCATGGGAAACGGCGTGTCGGGCATGTTCAGCGTGGCGCGGTAGGCGCTGGCTTCGGGCTTGGCCTCGTTCTTCGGGGCAGCGGTTTTTTCAGACATGGTGGTCGGCTTTCGAATTCGGGATCGGCAAAGGCAGGCTCGGTGGTGCGGCGTGGCGCACGGGGAAGGGGCGGGTCGCCCCGAGCCTGTCAGAGGGCGCGCGGCCCGGGGCTCGGCGCCCCGGCAGCGGCGTTAAATTCGGTCGCGGGTGGTCTGGCGGTGCGTCTGGGTGTGCAGCGACGCAAAAAACGCACGCGCGTCATCGCGGTCCTTGGCGATGCCCCGGGTGAGGGCGTCCAGACCGTCGTACTTCAGTTCGTCGTGCAGTTTGTGCAGCAGTTCCACGCGGATGATTTTACCGTAGGCCTCCCCGCCGGGCAGGCTGGTGGAGAGCTCGGCCGGCCAGTCCAGGCAATGGGTTTCGAGCAGCACGCGCCCGCCGTTCACGTCGTCCGGGTCCAGCGAGGGGCGCACGCCGAGGTTGGCCACGCCGTCCAGAGACGTCTCTCCCAGACCGTGAACGCGCACGGCGAAGATGCCGCTGGCGGCCGGTTTCCAGTGCGAAAAGCGCAGGTTGAGGGTGCGAAAACCGTCGCCAGCGCCCGGACGGCTTTCGGCCAGCTGGCGCCCGAGCTTGCGCCCGTGCACCACGTGGCCGCTGATGCTGAACGGGCGGCCGAGCAAGGCGGCCACACGGTCCATGTCGCCCGCGGCCAGTGCTTCGCGAACGGCCGAACTGGAGACGCGGGTGCCGTGCACCTCATAGCTCTGCATGCGCGCCACATCAAAGCCGAGGGCCGAGCCGGCGGCGTCAAGCATGGCGTAGTCGCCTGCTCGTTGCGAACCAAAGCGGAAGTCGTCCCCCACCAGCACGTATTTCACACCCAGCGCCTTGACGAGGATGTCCTGAATGAAGGCTTGCGGTTGTTGCGAGGCCAGACGCGCGTTGAACGGCAGCACCACGCACTGCTCCACACCGCAGCGTTGCAGCTCTTCCAGCTTGTCGCGCAGCGTGGCGATGCGTGCCGGCGCCAGATCGGGCTTGTGGTGCAGAGCGGCGAAGTAGTCGCGCGGGTGCGGCTCGAAGGTCATTACGCAACTGGGCACGCCGCGGTGTTTCGCCTCGTTGATCAGCAAGGCCAACATGGCCTGGTGTCCGCGGTGCACGCCGTCGAAGTTGCCGATGGTGAGTGCGCAGCCCGGTGCGGCGTCGCCCGCAGCGGGCTGGTGCAGGCGGTTCCAGAGGCCTCGAATGATTTTCATGCGGTAATTCGGCGCGGTCGTCGAAGCGTCATCAAAGAACGCTATATTGTCACAGCGCCGCCGGTCGCAGCCGGCGGGCGCACCAGCCGCAGGTGACAAGGCGGCTGGCCTCTTCAGTTTGATTTGAAGGAGCCAGGTTTTGAAGGTCTTGAAGCTGTCTGCCCAGGGGTTGCCACAGTCGTGGATCAGCCTCGAAGAAGCCGTGCTGCACTACGCGGCGGACGAGGTGCGCTGGGAAATGGGCGCCGAGGTCGCCGTGTTCCACGGTGGTTACAACGCGGTCACCGGGCGACAGTCCATCATCACCGTCAATTCCATCATCGGCACCGAAGGTGTGCCGCGCATCAATCCGTTTGGTCTGCGGCCCTCGCTCACCAACAGCAAGCTGTTTTCGCGCGACCGATGCCTCTGCGGTTACTGTGGTGAACGCTTTCACGAAGACGATCTGACGCGCGAGCACATCGTGCCGTTGGGTCAGCGCGGTATGGACATCTGGATGAACGTGGTGACGGCCTGCAAGTCATGCAACCACCGCAAGGGCAACCGCACGCCTGAGCAGGCGCACATGCCGCTGATCTATGCCCCTTATGTGCCCAGCCTGTGGGAAGACTTCATCCTGCGCAACCGCCGCATCTTGGCGGATCAGATGGAGTTTCTGATGTCTCATCTTCCTAAAAACTCGCGTTTGCACGCTTAGTCTTCTTGGGATTGCCTGCGCTTCTTCGATGGCCCTGAGGGCGCTGGATGAGTGACTCCGCTCATGTCCCCTGCCAAGGGCTGCGCCTTTGTCTCCTCCTTGACTTCGCTGCGTCACTCACCCAGCGCCCTCAGGCCGTGACCACAAGGGCGTGCCAGCGGTGGAGCGCACACGTGTCGGCAGATCGGCGAGGGGCCAGGTCTTGCGCAGCGAAGTCAAGGAGGAGGGGCCGCGCAGCGGCACCGGGGGACATGAGCGGAGCAAGGCGTGGCCTCTCGCCGTTCCGTAAGCGTCCGGCCATCCCACCCTTGAGGTCGGCGGCATAAGTGGCAACGATGGTGTCCACCAAACGAGATAGGTGGACACCATGACCGAAGCCAAGAACAAGACCCGTCGGCGCCACAGCGCCGAG
>NZ_MUNZ01000089.1 GCF_002001205.1 Hydrogenophaga sp. A37 | reverse complement strand
GGCAGGGGCCGGGCAGGCGAGGCGGTGTGAATGGGGAGACGGCGAAGAACCGGCCGCCATGGTGGCACGGCCGGCGCATCGGCGTGGATCGCCTCAGTAGAAACCCTTAAATCTGTGCTGAAACCGCCGCCGCCCAAGCGGTGCTCAGCTCGCTTCCAGCCTGAACCGGCTCTCGCCACCCGCGTTGTCCACCAGCGTCCACTGCTTTTCGTGGAACGCTGCCACCGCGGGCCGGTGGGCGATGGAGATCAGCGCGCCGCCTTGCGCGGCCACCAGCGCCTGCAGCCGTTCGTAGAGCGTTCGTTCGGCGGCTTCGTCGAGCGCGCTGGTGCCTTCGTCCACAAACAGCCAGCGCGGTTGCTTGAGCAGGGCGCGGGCGATGGCCAGGCGCTGCTGTTCGCCACCCGAGAGCTTCTGGCCCCAGGTGTCTTCGCGGTCCAGCTCGTCGGCCAGCCGCGGCAGCAGCGCGTCGCACAGGGCTTGCTGCATCTGTGCGTCGCTGTAGCGCTCGGGTGTGGCGGGGTAGGCCAGCGCGGTGCGCAGTGGGCCGTTGGGGAAATACGGTTTCTGCGGCAGGAACATGACGCGCGCGTCGAAGTCGGCCGGCAGGTGCAGCCGCCCGCGGGCCCAGGGCCAGATGCCGGCCAGCGCACGGAACAGGGTGGACTTGCCGCTGCCCGATGGGCCTTTCACCAGCAGGGTGTCGCCCGCCGACAGCGTGAGGCCGCTGCCGCTCAGCAGCGCCACCTGGCCCGGCAGCGCGATCTGCAGATCGTCCACGCGGAGGTGGTCGCTCTGGGTGGCGTCCTGGGTGTGGGCCAGCTCGGCCTGCTGCAGCGCCTGGAAGCTGGCTTCGAAGCTGATGATCCGGTCGGTGGTGGCGCGCCAGGCGGCCAGACTGCTGTAGTTGTCGACGAACCAGGAGAGCGAGTCCTGCACGCGGCCGAAGGCCGAGGAAATCTGCATCAGCTCGCCGAGCTGGATGGCGCCACTGAAGAAGCGTGGCGCGGCCACGATGAAAGGGAACACGATGGCGGCCTGGCCGTAGAAGCTGTTGAACCAGATCAGTCGCTTCTGGGCCCGGATCAGGTTCAGGTAGTTGCCCAGCAGGGTGGTGAAGCGCCCGCCCAGTTGCGTGCGCTCCACCGGTTCGCCCCGGTCCAGCGCGATGGACTCACTGTATTCGCGCACCCGAACCAGGTGGTGGCGGAAGTCGGCCTCGAAGCGCTGCTGTTTGAAGTTCAGCGCGATCTGCGGACGGCCGATGTAGTGCGTGAGCACGCTGCCGGCCAGGCTGTAGGCCACCGCCATCCAGACCATGAAGCCGGGGATCACGTACGCGCTGCCGTTGAAGTCAAAGGCAAAACTGCCCGAGAGCCCCCAGAGGATGCCGACAAAACTCACCAGCGTGACCACGGCGTTCATCAGGCCCATGGTCAGCCCCACGGTGTCGCTGGTGAACAGGTTCAGGTCTTCGGCAATGCGCTGGTCCGGGTTGTCGGGCGGCGCGTCGGCTTGTTTGGAAAAACGCGCCAGTTCCAGCTGGTAGAAGGCCTTGTTGGCGAGCCAGCGGTCCAGGTAGTGGGCGGTCATCCAGGTGCGCCAGCGCAGCTGGAGCAGTTGCGTCAGGTAGAAACGGTAGACCGCGATGACGATGAAGCCGAAGGCGATGTAGGTGAAGCGCAGCAGCTCCTGCCAGAACACCGGCTGGTTCTTGTTTTGCAGCGCGTCGTAGAAGCCGCGGTTCCACTCGTTAAGCAGCACCAGCATGTACACGCCGGCCAGGTTGAGCGCGACGATGGCGAACAACAAGGCCCGCGCCTTCCACTTTTCTTCGGAACTGAAATACGGCGCCGCAAGGCGGACCACCTTGGCGGCGAACTGGAGGAACTGGGCCCATTTTCCGGGTTCGGTCATGCGTTTCTCCGGGTGAAGACAGGTGTTGAACAGGGGTGGATGCTAGTCGGTTTGCACTTCGGCCACGGCGGTGGGCAGACCACAGAGCGTGAAGGTGGAACCGCGGCTGGGTGCGGCGTTCAACAACCGGGTGTTCAAGGGGGGCCGGCACGCTCCAGCTCGGTCATTTCAAACGACATCAGCGCCAGGGCCAGGACCCGCGGGTCGCCACCGCCGGCCGCCTGGGCGGGCGCGTCGGTCAACAGTTGCACGGTGGTGTTCGGCGTGGTGAGCACATGCTCGAACGCCAGTTCCTGTGTGTCTCCGGGCACGAGCTGCGCACTGGCCACCGTCGTGCCGCCGATGATCACCCGCACGCCGCGAGGCACCAGCGTCCGCAGGCCCAGCACCACCCGCATCCGCTGCGGCAGCGCGGCGGTCGGGCTCAGCGTCAGCTGTGCATCGCCGCTTGTCCAGGCCCAGTGCGCCTCGTCCCCGTGTTCCCAGCCGTGAAAGCCTTTGCCCAACAGGGGCGGCAAGCGCGGTGGGGGTGTGGACGGCGTGCCCGTGGCCTTCAACGCGTAGAAGGCCAGCGAGCCGTCGTCGCTGGTCAGCGTCAGATGAAGCCCGTGGGCGCGCCATCCGCGCTCCAGTTGTTCACCGTGGTCGGGCGTCGCGCGGCGGTCCAGCCAGAGCCCGCTGAAACCGCTGGCCGCCGCCAAGCGCAGCAGCTCGGGCGTGGGCTGTTTTGCCAGCGTGCGGTGCCAGAGGTCGCCTTCGCGCCCGCGCACGCCGCCGTGGCTCCAGCGCAGGTGCTGGCTGTGCAGAAAGCCGCGCAGGGATGAGTAAGGCTCCGCCTTGTGCAGCGGCGGCGCTTCTGGAAACGCCACATACGGCAGCTGCAGGACGCCCGATCCGGGCGGCAGCGCCTGTTCGATGCGCTGGACGAAGGCCCGGTCGCTGGCGTACTGCGGACCGATCCGGTCCGATGAGGGCCGCGGGTGGGCGGGCGCCTGGTCCCAGAGGCCGAACGAAAACAGCAGCGTCGCCACGATGACCAGCGTGCCCTGCCGCCACACTGCCGGCACCTTCTGCGCCCCGCGCTGCACCAGCAGCAGCAGCGCCGCGATCGAGAAAAAGGCGATCACCACGCTGATCCGGTTGAGCGCGCGGAACTGCGGCTCGAACACCAGCGCGATCAGCGTGCCGCCCCCACCGGCGACGGCCAGCAGCACGGCCACCGCGCTGGCCCGGGCCGCCACGCCGAACGTGGGCGGGGTGTGCAGACTGCGGTGCCCCGACAGCAAGGCCAGCAGCATGAGCAGGAACCCGACGCTGCCCAGCAGGCCCAGCGTCGAGGTCCGGTTCTCGTTGACGAACGTGGCGCCGGCTTCGTAGGCGCGGGTCCAGCCTGCCAGGGTGGGTGAGCGGTGCTGGTTCGAGGGCAAGACCAACTGCAGCGGGCGCAAGGCATACACCTCGACCTCGTGCATCGGCCGGGCCGCGACCTCGGTGTTGCGGCCTTCCGTGTGCCGGTGCCACAGCGACGGGGCGAGGTTGATCAGCACCAGGCTGCCCACCAGCGCGCAGACCAGCCCCCCACTGAGCAGGTGCTTCCAGGCGCGGCTGCGCAGGCTTTCGAGCAGACCCGCCGCGAAGATGAGGCACAGCCCAAAGAACGCGTAGTAGATGCTGGTGGAGGCCAGCACGGCGCAGGCGACCCAGACCGTCCAGCGCCCGGTGCCCAGGCGCCCTGATTCGTGGAACGGCGGGCGCTCGCTCGACACCCGCAGCACCAGCCAGGCGGCGATGGGCACCGCGTAGTAGCTGGCGAGGAACAGGTGTTCGAGCCGGATGAAGTGGAACGGCAGGAAGGTGAACAGCAGCGCGCCGGCCATGGCCAGCGGCCACGAGAGGCCAAAGCCCCGTCGCAGCACGGCCAGCGCGCTCAGCGCCACGAAGTGGAAGCCCAGGCCGAAGAACAGGTTGTGGATCAGCGCGATGTTCTGCGTGAAGAGGCCCGCGAACCGGTAGAAGGCCAGGTGCAGCACCTCGGGTTTGGCGAAGTCCAGAAAGTTGGCCTCAAACGGTGCCCCCAGCTGTGGGTTGCTCGCGTACCAGCCCGTCTGCAAGACGGTCTTGATGACAAACAGGCTCCACAAGCCGTCGCCGGTGTAGGTCAGGGGCAGGGTCAACCAGTCGGTCAGCGGCCGGTACAGCCACGCCAGCACGGCGGTGCACATGGCCAACGTGGCGCCCACGGCGAGGGCGGGGCGGACCACCGGTGACTGGAGAAAGCGCGGGGTGGTCATGGTGCGAGGTTGACCCGGGCCGCCACGGGCGCGGTGGTGCGGGGTCCTGGCAAGTCGCCGTGGGCCAGGGCGCGCCGGCATTCCCAGGCGCAGCGCAGGCTGCGCATCGCGGCCTTCACGCGCCCCAGGGCCGAGTAGGCCGATGTGCCCACAGGGCGTGGCTGGCGCGCGACGGGCACGCCACACCAGCCGGACGAAAACGCCCGGGCCATCACCACGACCTGAGGGTGCTGAATGCCGGCGCTGACCATGCGTTCGCGCACCCCCCGGGACACCACCAGGTAGGTGCCCACGTCCGCCGGCATGCGCAGCAGCCAGCCCAGCACGGTCTTGAACAGGCGCGAGGTCAGCATGCGCCCGGTGCTCTGGTAGCGCCCCTGCCGCCGCGCGAACGCCGTGAGGCCCGTGCGCTGGCAGGCCGCGATCAGCTCTGGCAACAACTCGGGCGGGTCTTGCAGGTCGGCGTCCATGACCGCGACCCAGCGCGCGTCGACCAGCGCCATGCCCGCGAGCAGGGCGCGGTGCTGTCCCTGGTTGCTGGCGAGCAGCAGGCCGGCGATGCGCTGGTCTTGCAGGGCCAGTGCCTGCACCACTGTCCAGGCACCGTCGGGGCTGGCATCCACAACGAACAACAACCGGTGGCGCCAGCCGGTGGGCGCCAGGGCCTGCGCAACGCGCTGCGCCAACTCGGGCAGGGTGGGCGCATTGCGGTAGACCGGCACCACCACGACCACATCGCCGTCGGGCGCCGGCACGAGGGGCGCGGCCGGTGGGTCGAGAGGGGCGCTCTGCATCACACCGCCTCGGGCTTTTTGTCGGCGGGGTCCGACCAGGCGGCCGGGTGCTGCGCGTGCCACGCGGCGGTCTCGCGCAGCCCGTCTTTCAGGCTGTGCCGGGGCGCCCAGCCAAGTTGACGCTGCGCCAGCGAACGGTCGGCGAAACGGTGCTCGGCGTCGGTGGCGCGAGGCGGGAGTTCGCCAACCAACTGCCGGACACTGCGGCCCAGCACCGATTCGACGCACGCGACCAGGGTCTCGTTGCTGGTCTCGACGCCGCTGCCGATGTTGAACACGTCACCAGGCGCGGCTTTGGCCGCCGCCAGCAACAGCGCTTCACAGACGTCGTCCACATAGACCCAGTCGCGGCGGATGCCACCAGCAGTCATGGGCATTGCGTCACCCGAGAGCGCCGCGCGAATGGCGGTGGGTGCCAGCCGGTGGGCCGACTCCCAGGGGCCGTACACATGGAAGATGCGCAGCAGCGACACGGGCACGCCGTGTTCGGCCGCGGCCTGCCGGTACAGCACGGCCGCGGCGGCCTTGGTGGCGCCGTGCCAGGTGAGTGGGGCGATGGGGTCGGTTTCCTTCAGAGCCGTGTGGGCGGGGGCGTATTCCAGCGAACTGCCGGCCACCACCAGCCGTTCCACGGCGTGGCGGCGCACGCAGCCCAGCAGGGCCTGAGCGCCCAGCACGTTCACACGCAGCATCTCGTCGCGTGCTGCCGCGTCGTGGCCACGCGGCGTGGCAAGGTGGAACACGAACTCGGGCCGCACCTGAGCAAACACACGCTCCAGCGCGTCGGCGTCGCCCACGTCCACGGTGTGCCGGGTGAGCGCCTCGCCCAGCCCGGTCAGCCGCCAAGCCTGGCCGCCGGGCCGGACGGTGGCATCGACCCGGCAACCGGCCGCCAGCAAGGCCCGGATCAGGTTGGCGGCGATGGCCCCGGCCCCGCCGGTGACCAGCAGACGCCGGCCCCGGAAGCGCGACGCCAGCGCGTGCAGCGGCTCAGCGTCCATCACCGCCACACACCTCGCGCAGCAGCTGCTCCAGCGACTGGCGGTCGCGGGCCACCTCGGCGGCGCTGCGCTGGTGGCATTGCTGCCAGAACGCTTGAACGTCGTCGACCAGCCGCGCCGCGCCCACGCGCTGCACGTCGCGCCGGAACGAGCGGCGCATGAATGAAAACTGGCAGTCCATCCGGGCCATTTCTTCCATCAGCCGCACACAGGGCACCGGCGCTCCCCCGTCGATCGCGGTCACGCCGCCAAACCCGAAGGTCGTGCCGCCGAACGCCTCGCGGGCGCGCTCCACCGAGCCGTCGAGCACGGCGCGAAAGATCGAACCACCGCCCCGGCTGATGGCGAAGTCGTTGAGGCCGAAGTACACGCGGTCCAGCGGCAGCTCGGCCAGGCTGTGCACGCAGGCCAGTGCTTTGACGGTTTCCACCAGGATGCCCACCGGGCAACGGCCGTTCACCGCGCGCAGGAAACGCTCCACCTCCTGCGGTGCGGTGACCATGGGCAGAAAGAGGCCCTGCGCGCCCGCAGCCAGCGCGCTGTCCACCTCGTCGGGCATCTGCGGCCGGTCGCGGTTGATGCGGCACCAGGCCGTGGCGCCGGGCAGGCGCGCCACCTCGGCCAGTTCGGCCGTTCCCTGTGGAGCGACCTCGGTGTCGAAACCGTTCTGCCGTTCGACCTTGCCCACGTACTCCCAGTCGACGATGAACCGCCGCACACCCGAGGCCATTGCGGCCTTGGCGCTCTGGGCCGTGGTCTCGAAGAGCATCAGCTCCAGATCGGCGTGGACGGCGCTCACCGGGGTGCCTCCGCCTTGGCCCAGACGAAGAGCGACGAACCGAACGGCAGGGACAGCGCGCCCAGCCGGTCCACCTCGAAACGGTTGACCGCGCCCAGCCAACGGTCCAGCGTGGGCGAGGGCCGGCGTTCGGTCTGCTGTGCCGAGCGCCCCGGCCAGTGGCGGCTGGCGTACACCAGCGGAAACAGCAGGCACTGGAAGTGGGTGTGCCCCACCGCGCGCCAGCCGTTGCGCGCCAGCTCCTGTTGCATCTGCCGCCAGCGGTAGCGGCAGCGGTGCCCGGCCCGCACGTCCATCTCGCTCCACAGCGAGGGAAAGGCCGGCGCGGACAGCAGCAGGTCGGCGCCGGGCCGGGCCAGGCGCCGGGCTTCCGCCAGGAAGGCGTCGCCGTCCACGTGTTCGATCACGTCCAGCGCGGTCAGCAGGTCGTGGCGCCCGGGGCCGAGGCGCGTGTCGGTGACGTCGCCCTGCACGAGCACCGCCTTGCTGGAGGCGGCCTGTGCCTGCTGGAGCAGGCGGCGGTGGCCATCGACCGCTGTCACCTCGCTCGCCCGCGCTTCGAGCAGGGGCAGGCTGAGCCCCGCGCCGCAACCCAGCTCCAGCGCGTGTTGCCAGGGCGTCGCCCGGCGCCGGGCCAGACGCCGGAGCAGGCGCTCCACCAGGCGGTTGCGTTCGCGCACCCAGAAATGGTCCTGCGTGACGAGGTCGGACAGGCGGTCAGCCGCCTCGGCGTCGAAACCGTCGGGCGCGGTGTCGTCGCCCGCCAGCCACAGGCGTGGCAGCGGGGACGGTCGCAGCCCGCAAGTGGGGCAGGCCACTCGCTCGTTGCCGGTGCTGCAAGGCTGAAGGCAACGCGGGCAGGGTGGCGTGTCAGCGGTGTTCACGCGGGCAGCCGGGCACTGAAAAGCTGGAAGGCGTTCGGGAACGGGACCCAATCCCGCTGGTCGAGCCACCGCTCCACGCGGTCGCCAAGGGGATGGTTTTTCAGGACCGGCGGAAAGTAGCCGTAGCCCTGCGCGCGGGTCTGGTTGAAGCCGGCCCGCTCCAGCGCCGGCAGGATCTTGCCGGGGCGCATGGACGTCAGCGAAGGCTCGCCGGCAAAGCGCATGCCGGGGGTGAAGAAGATCTGGGCGTAGTACAGCGGGTTCCAGGCGACCGGCTCGCAGAACGCCACGGTGGCGCCCGGTTTCAGCACCTTGGACAGCCCGGCGAATACCCCGTCGAAGTCCATCAGGTGGTGCAGCACGAAAAAGCCCATGGCGTGGTCGAAGGGCTCGCTGATGTGGTCGCCGACGGTCGCGATGTCGCAGCACAGCGTCTCGATGTGATGGTCGGACGCGGTCTTCAACTGGTCCAGCAGCACCGGCGACAGGTCGTTGGCCACGATGTCCCAACCCCGTCCGGCCATCAGCAGCGTGAACTTGCCCGGGCCGGCGCCCACCTCCAGCACCCGCTGGCCAGGCAACACCGGCAGGGCCGACAGCATGCGCTGCACATGGGCGTTGACGTAGGTCGTGGCGCCGAGTGCCAGACGGGCCCGCACCACGGTGTCGAAGTAGGTGCGCTGGTACTGGTTGTGTGCGATGCGGTCGGGGGTGTCCATGGGGCTGCGCACTCCTGTGGTGGGTGTGGGTGACAACGGGTCCAGTATAGGGTTCGACACCCGTTCGGACGCCCTGCGAGAGCGACGCTACCGGTTGGAAATGCCGCTGGCCACATGCCCGGAAGGCACATGCAGCGACGCCGATTCGATGTGGCCGGTCTGATCGTCGAAGAAGAAGTCGGGTTCGAACTCGCGCAAGAACTCGCCCTTGGGCAGGCCGCCGAGGAACATGGCCTCGTCCACTTCGATGTTCCAGTCCATCAGCGTGCGAATGGCGCGCTCGTGCGCCGGGGCGCTGCGCGCGGTGACCAGCGCGGTGCGCACGTGCATGGCGCTCGTGCCTTCGGCCTGCAGGCGGTGCAGCGCTTCGAGCAGGGGCTTGAACGGACCGCCCGCCAGCGGCTGTCCGGCGTGGCTGGCTTCGTGGGCCTGGAACGCGGAGAGGCCTTCGCTCTGGTACACGCGCTCGGCCTCGTCGGAGAACAGCACGGCGTCGCCGTCGAAGGCGATGCGCACCTCGTGCGGGTGCGCGTCGCTCGCGTGCACCGACTGCGGGTACACCTGCGCGGCGGGCACGCCTGCGTCGAGCGCGGCGCGCACGTCGGCCAGGTGGGTCGAGAGGAAGAGGTTGGCGCGCAACGGGCGCAGGTAACGCCAGGGCGGCTGCCCGCGCGTGAAGCTGCCGCGCTGGATCGGCAGGCCATAGTGCTGCGCCGAGCGGAACACGCGCATGCCCGAGACCGGGTCGTTGCGCGAAAGGATCACGACCTCGACCCGCTGCGTCGTGGTGTCGTTGAACGCCAGCAGCTTCTTCACCAGCGAAAACGCCACGCCCGGCAGCGCCGGCACCTCCAGCCGGTCCAGCTGCAGCTTCATGTAAGCCCGGTCGTCCCCGGTTTCAAACAGGCGGTTCTCTTCTTCAAAGTCGAACAGCGCCCGCGAAGAAATCGCGACAACAAGCTGACCGTCAAGCGTCACAGGCATGGGGAAAGGTCTCCGCGAACAAACAAGGGAAGCGCGAAGCGTAGCCCAATTGCAAGGCAGTGGGAGGGGGAGCAGGGGAGTCCGTCCCACCGAGAACGCGGCGGAACCGGCTTCGCCGGGCCGCTCGCGTTGCCCCCTGGGGGGTGACGCGCCCTTAGGCGCGGCGCGGGGGGTTACTTCACGAGTTGGTTGAGCTGGATGATCGGCATCAGCACCGCCAGCACGATCAGCATCACCACCGCGCCCATGACCACGATCAGCAGCGGCTCCAGGATGGTGGCCAGGTGCATGGCGCGGCGCTGCACCTCGGCACCGAGCTGGTTGGCCGCGCGCTGCAGCATCACGGGCAGCTGGCCGGTCTGCTCGCCCAGTCGGGCGAACATGGCGACCAGCGGCGGAAAGCGCTTCTTGCTCGCCAGCGCCGAGGCCAGCGGCGCGCCCTCGCGCACCAGCACCAGCGCGTCCAGCGCGTCGGCGCGCATGGATTGGTTGCTCAGGGTTTCGGCGGCGGTCTGCAGCGCGCGCAGGATGGGCACGCCGGCCGAGGCCAGCATGGCCAGCGTGGAAGCGAAACGCGCCGCGTTGTAGCCGCGCGCGAGCTTGCCCACCAGTGGCAGCCGCAGCCAGGCCGCGTCCATGCGCAGGCGCAGCGCAGGCTGCTTGCGCGCCATCGCCAGCGCGATGCTGCCGAGCACCAGCAGCCCCAGCATCAGCCAGCCGTAACTGCGCACGAAGTCGCTGATGGCCAGCATGGCCACCGTCAGAAAGGGCAGGGCGCGCTTGCTGCCGGCGAACACGCCCGCGACCTGTGGCACCACATAACTCACGAGGAACACCACGATGACGATGGCGACCAGGGTCACGATGGCCGGGTAGAGCGAGGCGCCGATCAGCTTGTTCTTGAGCGCCTCGCGCGTTTCAAGATCGTCGGCCAGGCGCTCCAGCACGCTGCCGAGCTGGCCGCTCTGTTCGCCGGCCGCGATCACGCCGGTGTAGATGGCGGAGAACTCGCGTGGGTGCTGGCCGAGCGCACGCGCAAACGGCGCGCCCGCGTTGACTTCGGCGCGCAGCGAGGCCACCAGCCGGCGCTCTTCGTCTTTTTCGGCTTCTTCCGACAGCGCCGAGAGCGCGCGCTCCAGCGGCAAGCCCGCCGCCACCAGGCCGGCGATCTGACGGGTCCAGACCGCGAGGCCGGTGGCGTTGAACACGCGACCGCCCCAGAGCGTGGTGTTGAGCCCCTTGCCCTTGCCGTCGGCGCCCACGTTCACGGCAGGCTCCACCGCCAGCGGCACCAGCGCACGCGCGCGCAGCAGCCCGCGTGCGGCCTTGGCCGTGTCGGCGTCGATCAGGCCTTTTTGTGTGGCGCCCTGGGCGTCGAGGGCTTCGAAGGAATAGGCGGGCATGGGTCAGCGGTCGCAGCGCTGGGCCGCCCCAAGCAAGGCCAGCCCCCTCGGGGGGCAGCAAAGTACACGAAGTGCTGAGCGTGGGGGCATGGTCAGTCTCGGGTCACACTCAGAACTTCCGCTTCCGATGTGATGCCTTCGGCGATCAACCGCTGGCCGTCCGCGCGCATCGAGCGCAGGCCCTGCGCGGTCGCCGCCGCGATCAGCTCGCTCTCGGCCGCCCGGTTGTGCACCAGGGCTCGGATGGCGTCGTCGGTGACCAGCAGTTCGTAGATGCCGGTCCGGCCCTTGTAGCCGGTCTGGTTGCAGTGCGCGCAGCCCACCGGTTGCCAGCGGCCCTCGCTGTCCCGCCGCGAGCATAGGGGGCACAGCTTGCGCACCAGGCGCTGCGCAAGCACACCCAGCAGCGAGCTCGACAGCAGGAAAGGCTCGACGCCCATGTCGGTGAGGCGGGTCACGGCGCTGGGGGCGTCGTTGGTGTGCAGGGTGGCGAGCACGAGGTGACCGGTGAGCGAGGCCTGGATCGCGATCTGCGCGGTCTCGAAGTCGCGGATTTCACCGATCATGATCACGTCCGGGTCCTGGCGCAGGATGGCGCGCAGGGCCTTGGCGAAGTCGAGGTCGATCTTGGCGTTGACCTGGGTCTGGCCCACGCCGGGCAGCTCGTACTCGATCGGGTCTTCGACCGTCATGATGTTCTGCTGGGCCGCGTCCAGGCGCTGCAGCGCGGCGTAGAGCGTGGTGGTCTTGCCCGAGCCCGTGGGACCGGTCACGAGGATGATGCCGTGCGGCTGGTGCACCAGTTTCTCGAAGCGCCCGAGCACATCGCCCTGCATGCCCACGGCCTCCAGCGTCAGGCGGCTCTCGCTCTTGTCCAGCAGGCGCAGCACGGCGCGTTCGCCGTGGGCGCTGGGCAGCGTGGAGACGCGCACGTCGACCGCGCGCGTGCCGATGCGCAGGCTGATGCGGCCGTCCTGCGGCAGGCGTTTTTCGGAAATGTCGAGCTCGGCCATGATCTTCAGGCGCGAGATCAGCGCGGCGTGCAAGGCCCGGTTGGGTTGCACCACCTCGCGCAGCGTGCCGTCCACGCGGAAGCGCACGCTCGAATGCCGTTCGTACGGCTCGATGTGGATGTCGCTCGCGCCGTCGCGCGCGGCCTGCGTGAGCAGGGCGTTGAGCATGCGGATGATGGGCGCGTCGTCGGCGGTTTCCAGCAGGTCTTCAATCGCGGGCAGCTCCTGCATCATGCGGCTCAGGTCGGCGTCGCTCTGCACCTCGCTGACCACGGCTGCGGCACTCGACTCGCCCTGCGCGTAGGCCGCGCTGATGCGTTGCGTCAGCACTTCGCCGGGTTCCCACTGCATCTCGCTCACGTCGTGGCAGCGCAGAATTTCGCTCAAAGCCGAGAGGCGCCGCGTCTGCGCGGCCTCGTCGGCCGCGACGGTGCTGCTGCCGCACAGGGTCAGGCGCCCGGCGTCTTCTTCCAGCAGCCAGAGGTGCTCGCGCGCAAAGGCGTAAGGCAGGGGGTGTTTCATGGCTTGGCGGACGCGGGCTCCGCCAGTGACGCAGGTGCCACTGGACCAGGAGCTGCTTGACCAGGAGCGGCTTCGGGGGCGCGTTGCGGCGGCATCACAGGGGCGTTGTTGACCCGCAGCACCACATTGGGGTCGGGCTGAGCCTCTTTCTGGATTGAGCGCATCAGCTCGTAGCGGTCGAGCGAGAAGTTGCTGGTGGCGCGTGCGTCGCGCAGCACCACCGGGCGCAGGAAGACCATGAGGTTGGTTTTCTTGCGGTTGCGGGTTTCGCTTTTGAACAGGTTGCCGAACAAGGGGATGTCGCCCAGGCCCGGGACCTTGGACTGGTTGCCCGCGTACTCATCTTGCAGCAGACCGCCGAGCACGACGATGGCACCGTCGTCCACCAGCACGGTCGACTCGATGGTGCGTTTGTTGGTGATCAGACCGGTGGTCGAGTTCAGCGACGAGGCCTGCACGCTGCTGACCTCCTGGAAGATCACCATCTTGATGGTGCCGTTCTCGCTGATCTGCGGCTTCACGCGCAGGGTCAGGCCCACGTCCTTGCGCTCGATGGTCTGGAAAGGGTTGACCGCGCCGTTGGCCGACGAGCCGCTGCCGGTGTTGGTGAACTGGCCGGTGACGAAGGGCACGTTCTGGCCGATCACGATCTTGGCCTCTTCGTTGTCCAGCGTCAGCAGGTTGGGCGTGGAGAGGATGTTGCCGTCGCCGTTTTCCTGTAGGAAGCGCGCCAGAAAGCCCAGCAGGTACACGCCGTTGCGACGCGACGCCATGCCCAGGTTGAGTCCGGTGCCCGGCGCGGTGATGTCGGACACGCTCCCCTGCGCGATCGGCAGCAGGTTGGTCAGGATGTTGTTGCCACCCGTGCCGAAGTTGGTGCCCAGCAGACCGACCGTGTTCTCGCCGAGGTTGCCCAGCGGGCCTTGCCACTGGATGCCGAACTCGGCCGCTTTGTCGGCATTGACCTCTGCGATCAGGCTTTCCACATAGACCTGCGCGCGTCGCGCGTCGAGCTGGTCGATCACGGCGCGCAGCTGGCGGTACTGCGGCTCGGGCGCGGTGATGATGAGGGCGTTGGTCGCCGGGTCGGCCTGGATTTGGCCGCCGGTCGAGGGCGCGGCGCTGCTGCTCACGGGCGCGGTGGCGGGGTTGGACGTGGCCGTGGTCGAGGCGCCGCCGCTGGCACTGCGCACCGTGGTGCTGCCCGGCGAACCGGCGCTCGCGCCACCGCCACCTTCGCCGGCCATGGCTGCGCGCAGCGTGGTGGCCAGTGCGGTGGCGTCGGCGTTTTTCAGGTAGACGACGTGGATGTTGCCCGCCTCGTTGGTGGCGCTGGGACGGTCCAGCTGGGCCACGAGCGAACGCGCCAGCGCCAGCCGCGCCGGGTTGGCCGCGCGCAGGATCAGGCTGTTGCTGCGCGGCTCAGCCATCAGCGTGGTCTTGTACGAAGGGTCGCCTGCCTGACCGGAAGCGGCGCCCGCGGACGAGGGCTCAATCAGACGCAGCACGAGGGGCGCCAGATCGACCGCGATGGCATGTTGCAGCGGAATGATCTCGACGTCGGTCGCACCCGAAACGTCCAGTGCCGAAATGATGCGGCCGATGCGCTGCAGGTTGTCGGCGTAGTCGGTGATGACCAGCGAGTTGTTGCCTGGGTTGACGTTGATGGTGTTGTTGGGCCCGATCAGAGGGCGCAGCACCGGCACCAGATTGTTGGCTGACTCGTGGTTGAGCCGGAAGATCTGGGTCACGATCTGGTTCGATGACGCGAGCTGGGTCACCGGGCCGGCGTTCACTGGGTTGCCCTGCAGCTTGGCGTCGGCCTCGGGCACGATCTTGTAGATGCCGCCGGTGTCCACCAATGTGAAGCCCTGCAGGCGCAGCGCGGCGCCAAACTGGTTGAGCGCCACGGCGGGCGGCACCGGTTTGTCGGTGGCGAGGTTCATGGTGCCCTTGACGCGTGGATCGACGACCACGTTGCGCCCGGTGATGGTGGCCATGGTGCGGGCCACGGCTTCGATCTCGGCGCCCACGAAATTGAGCACCACCGGCTCGGCGGTGCGGCGCTGCTGGGCCTGCGTCAGGGGCGCGGCCAGCGGGCCGAGCACGAGGCCCATGGCCAGTGCGAGCGCGGCGGGAGAGAAGGTCGGTTTCATGGTTTTGATCCTATCGCGAAGTCCGGCACACAGCCTTATCCGAACGTAAGCAGTGAGCGCACGCCTTCGCGCCGTCCGATGATGCTGAGCAGGTTGGCCAGCGCGGTCTCATTGCCGGGCGCGGCCTGTGCGTCGCCGCGAAAACGCAGCCGGCCGCCCACCCACTGGCCGTTGCCCTGGAGTTGCAGACCGCCGCTGAGCGTGGTGAGCGCGAGTGTGGCCTGGTCGCCCTCGGGTTTGGCCCGCAGTTCGACGCGGTAGCTGCCCAAAGGGCGCAGGGTGGACACGCGCGTGGCGAGGTCGCGTGCTTCGATCACGAGCAGCCCTTTCAGTTGAGGGCGTCCACTGTGCCAGGCCACCGTGAAGCCGGGCGATTGGAAGACCAACTGGCCGTCCAGCCGCAAGGTGTTCCAGGGTGTGCCCAGCCCGACCAGCAACGCGGCGGGCCAGCGGCTGCTGAAGGCAGAGAACACCACGTCGGTGTTGCTCAGGCCCGGTCGCAGGCTGATGCCAATGGGCCGTTCGGTGCAGCAGGGTGACGTCAATTGGGCTTTCACGGCCGGTCCTTGCTGCCAGCCCGGGGCCAGCGTCCAGCGCACGCCCTGTGGCAATGCGGTCTGGCCGCGGCTGCCCTCTCCGCCGCTGAGCAGCAGGTCACCCCGACCGTTCCACACGGTGCCCCGGGTGTTGACGAGTTGCACCCGGCCGCCAGTGGCGTTGTGCAGCGCGGACCCGAGCCAGCGCGCCGGCGCAAAGAGCAGCAGCGCGATCAGCAGGCCCAGGCTTGCGCCCAGCCAGGCCCAGCGGACGGTGTGGGGATGTGCCATCAGTTGCCGGTTCCCAGGCCGGGGCCGGCCAGCACGATCTGGCCGGTCCAGCCGTCGGGGTTGCCGCCGCGCTGCATCTGCGCCTGCAACGGCAGCAGGCGGGCGTTGACGCGCACTTGGTGGAGCCACTGGGCCAGCGCGCGTGGTGGCGTGCTGCGCAGGGTCACTGTGGCACGGTCGCCCTGCAGTGCCATCTGCGCGCTGGGACCGAGCGCGCGGGTCGCGTCTTCGAGCGCACGCAAAGCCGCGTCGCGGCCCGGCGGCGGGGTGGCGTTCTGCTTGCGCAGTACCTCGGCGCTGGCGGCCAGGTTTTGCATCTGGCTCAGCGCCTGGTCGAGTTGCGCCTGTTTCGCGGGGGCTTGCTGCAAGGTCTTGAGCGCGGGCGCCAGGCCCACCCACCACAAGAGGCCCAGCCCCACGACCCAGGCGGCGATGTGCACTGCGCGTTGCTCGCGAGGCGACATGGCTTGCAGCGTGCTGCCGAGGCGCTGACCGAGGCTGGTCAGGGCGGAGGCCTTACGGGTTTGATCTTGCGTGGCCATCAGGGAGCTTTCGGTCGGATGCGCAGCGAGCCGCCTTCCAGGCTGGCCGCCCAGTCGCGTTCGTTGAGCGCTTGCTGCAAGGCCTGGAGTTGGGGCTCGGGGACGTTCCAGGCACCCAGTTTGGCGTCACCGGGGGAGAAGTCGAGTGCGGTGGGCGCCGCGTTGGGTGCGGCCGCCGCGATGGCCGCGAGCATGGCCTCCAGATCGCTGGTGGAGAGCGTGCCGCTGGCCTGCTGCAGGCGGGCGAGCCCGCGCCGCATCTGCAGTGGCGCGTCCATCACCAGCGTTTCACCGGGGAAGGTCTCTCGCAGGGTCTGGGTCATGGCAGCTTGCTTGGCGGCCATGGCGCTGCGCTCCATCCATGCCTTGGCGTTGATGCCACCCATCAGCGACAACAGCAGTGCCGCGAGCCCCCAGCGCGCGGGGCGCCAGGCCGGGGCGCTTCGGAACTGGCGCAGTGACTGGCGCAGACGTTGGTTGCGGCGCGCACCGCTGGAGAGGCTGAGGTCGAACTGCGCCAGGTTCCAGTCGGACTGGGCGCAACGCAGCAACCAGGTCGGTGGTGGCATCAGGTCGAAGCGCTGGTTGCACACCTGTTCAGCCAGCGCCGTGATCGAGGGGTCGGCGAACCAGCTTGTGGTGGCCGGATCGGAGGCCATCGGCAGGTGCCCATTGGCGCTGCTGGCCGCAGGTCCGAGGTCCCCGAAGGTCGAATCGCCGAAGCTGCTGTGGCCGAAGGTGCTGGTGCCGTTTTCTCGCAGCGGGACGCTGCGCACGCCCAGCGGGTTGGCCGTGGCCAGCCAGACGCCGTCGCCTTCGTCGTGAGCCCAGTGCACGGTTTCGCCGCGATCTCCACCCCCCACCGACGTGGGCCAGAGGGCGGGCACGATGCGCGATACCGGGCGGCCCGCTGCCTCGAGCACCTGCAACCAGGACCTCAGCCAGGACTTGTGACAAGCCGCTACCCAGAGCTTCTGTCCAGGACGGCGATCGGGCTCCAGCGCAAAGTGCAGTTCGGCCGGGTCGCTCAGCAACCGGTCCTCCAGCACGCCGTCCAAGGCTGCCCGCAGTCGCGCCGCAGCCACTTTGGGCAGCGCCACGCGGTGCCAGGACACCGCTCGCGGCGGCAGCACCAGCACCACGTCTTCGTCCGCTGGCAGCAGCGCGGCGGCGCAACTCCCGTGGTCGCCCTGCTGCTGCCCGTTGGGCGAGCGAACCCAGTCCAGCACCGAGGTCGGGCTGGCGGCAGCGGTGGTGAAATCGGTCGGTGTGAGGATCAGCACGTTGGGATGCAGCGGCAGGGTGCGGGGCACCCCGGACAGTCTTTGATTCTAGTGAGATACCACCGGGCGAGCGAATCGCGCCACGTCACGGCGCCGCCACCCGTTCGCGCCACTGCACCAAGGTGATCAGGCCATTGCGCTGGATCAGCGAATGTTCTTCGATCAGGGTGTCGTCCAGGCGCAGGCGCACACGCGCTTCGAAGAACCGGCTGCGCACATCGTGATGCGCGACGGTCACCGTCTCGGCGGTGGCGCCGGGGATGCGGGCCACGGCGTCTTCCAGCTTGGTGAATGGGCTGCTGGCGCGGTTGGTGACCACCTGCTGGGCCATCGCCAGGTCCAGGCCCGGCACGCTGGCGCTCAGGGCCTCCGCGCTGGCGGTGTTGAGGTTGAGGCGGCTGCGCTCAGGGAGGACGGTGACGTGCTTCTCCAGGGCCGTGAGGCTGGCCTTGCTCAGGCCCAACCAGCCCAGTTGGGCGTAGCGCTTCGGCACCAGCGGCGATGACGACGGCTTCGGGTCGTCGAGCGCACGCTCCGTGGTGCGCAGCAGGTTGGCCGCCGCCGCGGTCAATTCGGCGGGGGGCAGGTCGAGCAGCTCGTACAGCCGGGTGAACGTGGCCACATCCGGCGCCGACAACTCCGCCTTGGCCTGTGGCCCGGTGCCGGTGATCCTGATCAGGTTGCGGAAGTTCAGACGCGACTGCTGGTCGATCAATTCACCCGACAGAAAGGCCGGCATCAGTTCTTCGGCGCTGTTGTTCTTGTCCGCCGCCAGAAAGCTGGAAAGGCGGGCCTCTTCCAGCGGCGTCGCCCAGGGCTCACCGAGGTGGTCGGCTGCGCCGGTGTTCTGGTTGCTGCGCGCATCTTCGCGCAGGATCAGGCGCGCCCAGTCCAGGGCACCGACGAGGATCCAGCTGGCCTGCAGGCGCTGCCGCTCGGCCGCTTCTACCTCGGCCGAACGCCATTGCTGCCACAGCGCCGCCGAGGCCAGCGTGGCCACGAGTGCGACGGTGAGCATGGCAAGCAGGAGTGCGGCACCGTGTTCACGGCCCCCCCCTGCGCCGCTTCGCGTCACCCCCCCTGGGGGGCGGCACTGGCCGTCCGGCAAAGCCGGCCCGACGGTGCCCTGAGGGAGCGACGCGAAGCGGCGCGGGGGGTGCTTCATGTCCTTCCGGCCTGCAGCGTCGGGCGCACCCAGTCGCGCACCAGGGTGCCGGCCAGCCCTTGTCCGGGGGTGAGGGTGAGGACCAGGCGCACGCCATTGGGGATGCTGCCCTCCGAGACGGTGAGCACGCCCGCGCTTTCATTGCCGACCGAGGACAGCGAATTGCCCCAGGTTTCACCCCGGTGGTAAAAAAGTTGCCACTGGTCGATGCCCGCAAGCGCCACCGCGCTGTCGCGACCGTCCGCCGCACCCGACTCGGCCCACTCGGTCGCCCGTTGCCAGGCCTCAGCCAGTTCATCGCGACGCTGCACCGGAGCCGATTGCCAGCGCATCCATTGCGCACCGGGCGCATCGGCCCGGTTCTGGCGGCTCCACGCGACCACACGCACGCCCGCACTGTTCAGGCCGTTGTCCACGCTGTCTCGGCGGGTCATGCGCAGCAGTTTGCCGTCGAATTCGAGGGGGTTGAGCTCGTCGGTGTAGACCAACGCATCAAGGTCCGCGTGCCATTGCCCCAGCGCCGCCTGCAGGCGCAGCAGCTCGTCGGCGCGCTGCTGGGTCAGGGTCTGGGTCCGGTTCATGCCATCGATGGAGCGCCAGCTCAGCATGGCCAGCATGGACATCACCGCCAGCGCCACCAACAGCTCGATCAAGGTGAAGCCGCAGATGCCCCTGCGGGACCCATCGCGGAATCGGCTTCGCCGGGGGGGGGCCATCAATACCGCCCCATGATGGTGGACAGGCTGAGCAGCCGCACGTCCACGCCGTCCACCCTCGATTCGACCAGCGCGTCCACGCGGCGGAAGTTGGGGTTGGGTGTGGGCACCACGGACAGACTCACCTGCAAGCTGCGCCCGGCCTGCTGACACTCGCTGGTGCTGTCGCCCACGCTGGGCAACTGGCGCGTCAGCCGCAGCCGGATCAGCTCGTTTTCGGCGCACAGCTGGGCCAGCCACTGGTCGCTCTGTCGCGCCGCCGCGCGGGTGAGCGCGCCGGTGGCCTGCGAGCCGGCCGCGAGGGCCACGGCCACGACCGCGAGCGCCACGAGGATTTCGATCAGCGTGAAGCCGCGAGAGCCCTTGGGCGAGGTCATGGGGTGACGGGCGTCGCGACCACCGCAAAGGGCGCGAGGCCATCGGTGGCGAGGGTCAGGCGTCGGTCGCCTTGGATGAGTTCCAAGCGCTGCGCCGTGATCAAGGGCTCGGGCCCGAGCACCAGCCCGTCAGCGCCGCGCGGCTGGGTCACCCGCGCGCGGGTGTCGGAGTTCAGCCACATGCGAGGCCGGGCCAGCGAGTCACGCGCCTCGGCGCGGGTGCTGATGCCTTGAAATTCAAAACCAACGTCGTTGGCGAGCCAGCGCACCGGCACACCGCTGCTGCGCGATTGCGCCCGCCCAGACTCCAGCAGCGCAGCCAGGCGAATCGCCTCGCTCTCCAGCTCCTTGGCGCCCGTGTCACGCAGCGACAGACTCACCCCCGCCGTGGCCAGCGCCACGATGGAGACGACCACCAGCAACTCCAGCAAGGTGAAGCCCTGGCTCGCACGCAAAGGATTTCTGTCCATTCACGACAACCAGATAAGTGGACGGCGCGAAGTGGACCAGCCCAGCGGGTGCCGACGATCCGGCTCCGCCGGTCGAAGGGCACCGTCCCCCCGGGGGGACGCCGCGCAGCGGCGCAGGGGGGAGTCATTCACTGCCAGCTGCCCACGTCGGCGTCCTTGCCTTCGCCGCCGGATTGACCGTCTGCGCCCAGTGAAAGCACATCGACCTCGCCATGCAGGCCCGGGTTCAGGTACTGGTAGGGGCGGCTCCAGGGGTCGGCTGGCAGTTTCTCCAGGTAAGGCCGCCAGTTGGGCGGCACCGGTGCTGCGGTGGGCTTGGCCACCAGCGCGGTCAGACCCTGCTCGCCACTGGGGTAACGCTGGTTGTCGAGGCGGTACAGCTTGAGCGCCTGCATCAGGTTGTTGACGTCGGTCCTGGCGGCGGTCACTCGCGCATCGTCGGCGCGGTCCAGCACATTGGGCACGATCAGTGCGGCCAGCACGCCGATGATCACCAGAACGACCATCAGCTCGATCAGCGTGAAGCCTCGCTGCAGGCGGGTGGATGGGGAAGGGGTGGGTGCCTTGGTGGCAATGACGGGGTTCAAATCGGGCTCCCGAAAACACGTTGGACAGGCCAGGGCGGCGCTGTGCTCAGAGGGGCGGAAAACTTGCGACGCAAAGTGAACCGCCAAGACGGTGGATCATAATGCGCCCATGCTGAAGCAGCCCTTTTCTGCGCGACTGAACAACCGCTTTTCCACGTTGGTGGCGCCAGCGTCGGGGCGCGCCTGGCCGGCGCTGGCGGCGGGGGTGCTCTGGCTGGCAGCCGGGTTGTGCGCGGGTTACTGGATGTTTCAATTCTGGGGTCGCGGGCCGCTGGTTCCGGTGGCCGCCATCGCCGGCAACCCCATCCAGGCAGACGCCTCGTCGGTGGCTCGGGCGCTGGGTGCTTTGCCCGAAGTGCAGGCGGCGACACCGGTGGCACCGCCCGCCGCGTCCCGGTTTCGCCTGATCGGTCTGGTGAGCCAGCCGGGTCAGCGTGGTGCGGCGTTGATTGCCGTGGACGGGCAGCCACCACGGCCCATCACGATCGGATCCGTCGTGGACGGCGAGTTGGTGTTGTTGTCTGTCGGGCAGCGCGTGGCCCGGCTGGGGTCCACGCGCGGGGGCGCCGACCCGTTGGAACTGAGCCTGCCCGAGACGCCGAAATGACCTTGCGGCCGAGGGGTCGCTGCACAGCCGTGTTGCCATGACCTTGTCCCGCTTTCCCACGAATCCACCGCCACCGGACGCACCCCTGAAACCGTCCGGCAGCCTGCTGGGACAACTGTGTGACGAATTGCAACGTCACCCGCCCTTTGACGAGATGGACCCGTTGCATGTCCGGTCGTTTGTCGAAGCCTCGCGGCAGGCCTACTTCGCCCCAGGCGATGCACTGATCAAGCCTGAGGATGGCGTGGCCAGCGAGCTGTTTTTCATCCGGCGTGGCGCGGTGCTGGGCAAACGCGGGCTTTCGGACGTGTCAGGCGGTGCCTTCCAGTACGAAGCGGGCGACCTGTTCCCGATCAGCGCCGTGCTGGCGCAGCGCGCCACGACCACGTCGTACCACGCCACCGAAGACACCTTTGCGCTGCGCCTGCCGGCCGAACAACTGCAGGCACTGGCCGAGCAAAGCCACGTGTTTGCCGACTTTCTGAACCGACGCATCCTGCGTTTCCTCGACCTTTCGCGCGCGGCACTGCAATCGGCCTATGCGTCGCGTGTGCTGTCCGAGCAGTCGATGGAGACGCCGCTGGAGCGGTTGTGCCGCCAAGCGCTCGTGACCTGCGGGCCACAGACGCCGCTGCAGGACGCGCTGGAACAGATGCACCGCCTGCGCATCGGTTCGATGCTGGTGGTGGACCGTGAGGAGCGCCCGATCGGCATCCTCACGCGCTTTGACATCCTCGGCCGCGTCACCCTGGCGCGCCTGCCTCTGGACACGCCCATGTCAGCGGTCATGGTGCAGCCGGTGCACAGCCTGGGCGTTGAGCGCACGGCGCAGGAGGCGGCGCTGCTGATGTCGGCCCAGGGCATTCGCCATGTGCCGGTCACACGGCAAGGGCGCGCCGTGGGCATGGTTTCCGAGCGCGACCTGTACGCCCTGCAACGGCTGAGCCTCAGCCAGGTCAGCGATCAGATCCGGCACGCCCCGGATCTGCCGGCGCTGCAATCGGCCGCCGCCGACATCCGGCGTTTTGCCCGCAGCTTGCTGGGGCAGGGCGTTCAGGCCCACCAACTGACCCAGCTCATCAGCCACCTCAACGACGTGCTGACCGCGCGGCTGGTGGTCATCAAGGCGGGCGAGCACGCGCTGGACCCGCAACAGTTCTGCTGGATCGCGCTCGGCTCGGAAGGCCGCAGTGAACAGACCATCGCCACCGACCAGGACAATGCGCTGATCGTGGCCGAGCCGGAACACGGCCCTGCGCCCGAGCCGCAGCGCCTGCTGGCCTTTGCCCTGGATGTCAACCGGGCGCTGGACGCCTGCGGCTATCCCCTGTGCAAGGGCAACATCATGGCCAGCAACCCCGACTGTTGCCTGAGCCTGTCGCAATGGAAGCAGCGGTTCACGCAGTGGATCGACCATGGTTCGCCCCAGGACCTGCTCAACGCCAGCATCTACTTTGACTTCCGCAGCCTCGCCGGCCGATCGGTGCTGGCCGATGAACTGCGTGTTTTTGTCGGCGAACGCGCCGCAACCAATCCGCGGTTCGCGCGCCAACTCGCGATCAATGGTCTGGAGCAGTCGCCACCGCTGAACTGGCGCGGGCAGATCGACACCACCGCCGTCAACGGCCAGGCCACGCTGGACCTGAAGCTGCAGGGCACAGCCATCCTGGTGGACGTGGCGCGCCTGTATGCGCTGGCCCGCGGTGTCCCCGCCACCAGCACGCGGGAACGGTTCGAAGCCGTCGGGCCTTTGCTGGGCGTGCCCGAGCATGAACACGCGTCGTGGGTCGCCGCTTTCGAGTTCTTGCAGATGCTGCGCTTGCGGGCGCAGCTCGACGGCAGCACCGTGGGTGACAACCCCAATCGCATCGGGGTCGACGCGCTCAATGACATTGACCGTCGCATCCTGCGCGAAACCTTGCGGGTGGTGCGCAGCCTGCAGCAGCGGGTGCAGCTCGACTACCAACGATGAGCCGCGTGCTGGATCAGGTTCGGTCGTGGTGGGGCGTGCGTGGCGCCACACCCACCCAGAGTCACTCGCTGGAGCGCTGGGTGGTCGTCGATGTAGAGACCAGCGGTCTCGATGCGTCCAGCGACCACCTGCTGGCCATTGCGGCACTGGGGTTGCAAGTGGACTGGACGCGCCAGCGGCTGGACATTGTGCTCGGTGACAGCTTTGAGGTGGTGCTGCAGCAGAAGGGACGCACCGACCACGACAACATCTTGCTGCACGGTATTGGCAAGCAGCAGCAGCGCGACGGCATGGCGCCCGGGCGGGCCCTGCAAGCCTTCGCCGATTTCACCCAGTCGGCGCCGCTGCTGGCTTTTCACAGCGCCTTCGATGCCACGATGCTCGACCGCCATTGCGAGCAACACCTGGGCCGACGATTGCCCCATCAATGGGTGGACATCGCGGACCTGTGCGCGGTGACGCACGAAGGGGTGCGCGCACGCTCCCTCGACGAGTGGATGGCGCATTTCGGCATCCGCTGTCTGGCACGTCATCAGGCCTCGGCCGACACACTTGCCGAGGCCGAACTGTTGTTGCAGATCTGGCCACGCTTGGCACCGCAGTGCGCCCGGTGGCACGATGTTGTGGCACTCGCAGGCCAGCGTCGCTGGCTGGGCGCCTAAAGTTGTAGCAGTCGCTGGGCGGCGAGCAGCAAAGGCCAGGCGAGCAGGGCGCCCGTGCCCTCGCCCGCGCGCAGCTCCATGTCGAGCAGGGGCTGTGCCTGCAGATGGATCAGCAACAGGCGATGCCCTGGCTCGGCCGAGCGGTGGGCGAACACCAGGTAGTCCGCCACCGCGGGCACCAGCGCGCGCGCCAGCAGGGCCGCGGTGCTGGCGACAAAACCGTCCACGATCACCACACGCCGCTCGCTCGCCGCCTGGATCATGGCGCCGCAGAGCATGCCGATCTCAAACCCACCCATGGCTGCGAGCACGTCCAGCGGCGCGGTGGCCTTGCGGTGTCGGCTGGCGGCGGCGAACAGGCGCTCCAGCTTGCGCTGGGACTGGACTTCGTCTTGGGCCTGGTCTTTGCCGCAGGCGTCGGCCAACGGCACCCCACACAGGCGCGACAGCAGCTGCGCCGCGCATGCGTTGCCGGCCACGCCGATGTTGCTGAGTGCGACCACGTTGCCCGGCAGATGCCGCACCACGTCCATGCCAGCCTGCAGTGCCGAGCGCGCCTGCGTTGCCGACATCGCCTGGGCCAGCACCATGTTGCGCGTGCCGTAGCCGATCTTGCGCACCAGAAGGGGAACCACCGATTCGGTGTCGGGTGGCGGCACGATGTGCGATGCGACACCGGCGTCCACCAGCGTGAGGTCAAACCCGTTCATCTCCGCGAGCGCGTTGACCGGGCTCTTGCCGGCGAGCATGGTCAACACCCTTTGCATGGTGGCATCTTGCTGAAACGCCGACACCCCTTCGTCGGCCACGCCGTGATCACCCGCAAACACCACAAGCTGAGGTGATTCGAAGCAAATGACTGGCAGATCGCCGTGCTTGCCGTTCTGAATGCGGGCGATTTGCATCGCCAGCGACGCCATGCGGCCCAACGAGTGAGCGGCCTCGTGAGGGCTGGTCAGATGGTGCTGCACCAACAGGTCCATCTGGGCATTGGCAGTGACCTTGACCGGCGGCCACACGGGAACGCCGTTCGTCTCGACGCCTGTTTCGGTGACAGGTCGCGGCAATGGCCTTGGGTTCATGGCGTCAGGAGGTCAACTTTTGAGAAAGAGACGGTACACCGGATTGTGGGTTTCTTCGACGAACGGATAGCCCAAAGTGTCAAGGAATTTGGCAAAGGCCTTGTCGTCTTTGGGCGGCACCTGCAGGCCCACCAGGATGCGGCCGTAATCCGCCCCCTGGTTGCGGTAGTGAAACAGGCTGATGTTCCAGCCGGGGCGCATGAGACTGAGGAACTTCAGCAGTGCGCCCGGGCGCTCGGGGAAGACAAAACGCAGCAACCGCTCTTCCTGCGCGAGCGGTGAATGCCCGCCCACCATATGGCGGATGTGTTCCTTGGCCAGGTCGTCGTGCGTGAGGTCCAGTGCGTCAAAACCCTGGCGCTTGAACAACCCGGCGATCTTCTTCGACTCGCCCGGGCCTTGCGTGGTCAGGCCCACGAACACATGGGCCACCTGTTCGTTGCCAATGCGGTAGTTGAACTCCGTGACATTGCGTGGCCCGCCGGGCAACCCGGCGATGGTCTCCAGGAAACGCTTGAAACTGCCGCGCTCTTCGGGAATCGTCACGGCGAACAGCGCCTCTCGCTCTTCGCCCACTTCGGCGCGTTCGGCCACAAAGCGCAAACGGTCGAAGTTCATGTTGGCGCCACAGAGGATGGCCGCGTAGGTTTCGCCCTTGGTCTTGTGTTTCGCGACGTACTGTTTGATCGCTGCCACCGCCAGCGCACCAGAAGGCTCCACGATGCTGCGCGTGTCGACGAAGATGTCTTTGATGGCGGCGCAGACCGCGTCGGTGTCTACCACCACGAACTCGTCCACCAGCCCCCTTGCGATGCGGAAGGTTTCCTCACCCACCAGCTTCACCGCCGTGCCGTCGGCGAACAGGCCGACTTCGTTCAGCGTCACGCGCTCACCCGCTTGGACCGACTGCAGCATGGCGTCAGAGTCCACGGTTTGTACGCCGATCACCTTGATCTCGGGGCGCACGGCCTTGATGTAGTTCGCCACACCGGAGATCAAGCCGCCGCCGCCGATGGCCACGAACACCGCGTCCAGGTGCTCCGAGCCCAGGCTTTGCAGCTGACGCAGGATTTCCATCGCGATCGTGCCTTGTCCAGCGATCACGTCCGGGTCGTCGAAGGGGTGGACGAACGTCAGCCCCTGTTTTTTCTGCAGTCCCACGGCATGGACATAGGCGTCGGAATAGCTGTCGCCGTGCAGCACCACGTCGCCGCCCAGCGCTCGCACTGCATCTACCTTCACTTGCGGCGTGGTGGTCGGCATGACGATGACCGCGCGAGTGCCAAGCTTGTGGGCGCCGAGGGCCACGCCCTGGGCATGGTTGCCCGCCGAGGCGCAGATCACGCCCTTCTTCAACTGCTGGGGCGTCAGGTGCGCCATCTTGTTGTACGCGCCACGCAGCTTGAAACTGAACACCGGTTGCTGGTCTTCGCGTTTGAGCAGCACCTTGTTGTTCAGCCGCCGGCTGAGGTTTTTCGCCGGCTCCAGCGCGGACTCCACCGCGACGTCGTACACGCGCGCCGTCAGGATCTTTTTGAGGTAGTCAGCCGGGCTCAACGAGGTCGTCGGGGAAGCAGCTTGAGCGAGGGGGGCGGTTTTGGGGGGGCGTGATGTCATGGGTTTTCCTGGCCAATGATCATAGCGAGACCCCTGCAGGCAAAAAAAACCCGGACTGGCAGAACCGGTCCGGGTTTAAATCCACCCGTGGAGGGCAGAGGAGACAACCTTCAATACAATGCCGCCAGTATACCGACGGGATGCTGCAATGCAACATGCGCTGCAGCCTTTTTGCTATTTTTTAGGGAGCTGACTCTTCAGCTTGCCAACTATTTCACGCCTGAACACCGACATGGAATGCACAGTGACCTGGACCGGCGGCGCCGGCACCCGATCCCACATGGGTTTTGTTGCCGAAACCGGCAGTGGTCACGTGCTGACCATGGATGGTGCGCCAGACGCCACCAAGCCTGAAAACGGGGGAGCCAACCTGGCCGCTCGACCCATGGAAACCGTGCTGGCCGGCACGGGTGGCTGCACTGCGTACGATGTGGTGCTGATTCTCAAACGCGGACGTCACGACGTGAAAGGTTGCAGCGTCAGGCTCACCACCGAGCGTGCAGACACCGATCCCAAGGTCTTCACCAAGATCCACATGCATTTCACCGTGACTGGCAAAGGCATTCCACCGACAGCGGTGGAGCGGGCCATTGCCATGAGTCACGACAAGTACTGCTCTGCCAGCATCATGCTGGGCAAAACAGCCGAGATCACAACCGGGTTTGAGGTGATCGAGGCCTGAGCCTGCACCAGGCATCTCAGATGCGGTGAGCCACTGTCGTCATCACACGGGCGGCCAGTTTCATCAGGCCTTTGACCGGCGCGGGCAGTTCGGTGGCGCCCGCCTGCTGGGCCTCGCGCGCGTGGCGTGCCTCATCGACCTTCATCTGCGAAACGATGGCTCTGGACGCCAGATCGCCTTTGGGCAGCCGGTCCATGTGGCTGGCGAGATGAGCCTCCACCTGACGCTCAGTTTCCACCACGAAACCCAAACTCACGGCTGAGCCGAATCGACCCGCCACCAGCCCCATGCCGAAAGCACCTGCGTACCACAGCGGATTAAGCAGGGAAGGGCGCGCGCCCAACTCATCAAGCCGCTCCCTGGTCCAGGCCAGATGATCGGTTTCCTCTCTTCCAGCAGCTTCGAGCTGTTGTGCCAGTGCTTCGGTGGCTCCCGGAGACCCCGCGCGGCGTTGGCGTGCCGCCAAGGCCTGCGCTGTGTAGAGCGCCTGCGCGCAGACTTCGCCAACATGGTTCACCCGCATGAGCGCGGCAGACAGTTGGCGGTCTTCGTCAGAAAGCGATGTTGTGGCGTATTCAGGCAACGTGGCGCAAACACGTGATGCACGGGGCTGAGCGAAGAGGGTTCGCAGGGCTGAATCTGCGGCAGTCAACAGGGTGTCCATACCGTGCAAGGCGTTGCTTCTCTTGATCAGAGCTGAAGATATGAGGCGCGAGATGCCATTGTGCTTCACGCAGTCGTCCGATGTTGGGTACTTCAGCCGTAAGGGATTGCCCTAGGTGGGCAGTGATTTCGTTGTCCGAGTGCCACAACACGTCGGGAAAGCTTTGCGTGCCCTGCGACCTTCTGGTGCAATCGTTCAACTTCCAGTGACGGAGGTTGGCCTGAGGGCTCAGACCCTCTGCCTATTTTTAAACCTTGGAGATACCCTCAATGAAAAAGACCCTGATTGCTCTGGCTGCCGTGGCCGTTACCGGTGCCGCCTTCGCGCAGTCTTCCGTGACCATCTACGGCAAAGTGAACGTCAGCTTGGAAAAGTCCAGCTTGGGGACGAAGAACAACGAAGCTTCATTGGACGACATTCACGGCAGTCGTCTGGGCTTCCGCGGCGTTGAAGATCTGGGTGGCGGTCTGCAGGCCAAGTTTCAGATTGAGCACCGCTTCCGCCCTGATACCGGTGCCGACGCCACTTTCGTGGCTGGCTCGACCAACGCCACCACTGGTGTCGTGACGCCGTCGACTTCGACGATGTGGAACGGCATGTCGACCGTTGGCCTGGCTGGTGCCTTCGGCGAAGTCCGTCTGGGCCGCTACTACAGCGCCAACTTCCTGGGCGCCAACAACAAGCCTGATCCCTTCGGTGGCGACGGCGCTGGCGCTCTGCGTGGCATCGGCATGCAAACCACCCACGTTCGCACTGCCAACGTCCTCCACTACAGCGGAAGCTTCAGCGGCGTGAACGTCGCTCTGTCCACTGGCCTGAAAGAAGGCGCTGCCAAGGCACACAACAGCTTCGCTGTGGGTTACGCCAACGGTCCTTTGGATGTGGGTGTTGGCGCCGACAAGGATGCTGGCAGCGATGTGACCAACGCCTACGCTACCTACGATCTGGGTGTGGCCAAGCTGGCATTTGGTCTTGGCAACAAGAAGACCGCCGCCGGTGTGAAAACTGAAGGTCTGCTGTTCGGTGCCACGATTCCTGCGGGTCCTGGCAAGGTGCAAGTTGGCTTGGCCCGCGCCAAGAACAAGACATCAGGCGTGGTGACCAACTCCAAGCTGGGTCTGGGTTACATCTACCCTCTGAGCAAGCGCACCGCCCTGGAAACGACCTACGGTCGTGACAGCAAGGCCGTCAGCGCCGTCACGGGCAAGAAGCAGTCCGGTTTCGACCTGACCCTGCACCACAACTTCTGATCGTTGGCTGACTCTGGTCAGCCCATCGAAGAAAACATAACCTGCCAAGGAAGCTTGGCGGGTTTTTTTGTCTTCGGCCTTCGCACATGCACTGGTTGTGGTGGTTGTGCATCTGTTTCAAAAAAAAGACAGACAAGCGCCTCGGAACGATTTTTAAGGGTATTCCCGCGTTATTTACGTGTCGCGGCGCTAGCATGAAGGTTCAGTTTCTCAATCGGGCCATGTGGCCCAGCTTTTAAGGATGTTCATATGAAAAAATCTCTGATTGCTCTTGCTGTTTTGACTTCGGTGGCCGGTTTGGCCCAAGCCCAGTCTTCCGTCACTGTGTACGGTGTCGTTGACGCCTCACTGATCAAGGACAAGGGTGCGTCCGCCGTTATGCTTGACGGTGCCGTGAGTGGTAGCCGTCTGGGCTTCAAGGGCACGGAAGATCTGGGTGGCGGCCTGAAGGCCAACTTCCTGCTGGAGCACGGCTTCGACGTGGACACCGGCAAGCAAGACGCAGAAGGCAAGTCGTTCAATCGCCAGGCCTATGTGGGTCTCTCGGGTGGTTTCGGTGAAGTCAAGCTGGGCAACGTCTACTCTGCCTACGACGACATCAGCGGTGCTACCAACCCGCTGTGGGATTCCGCTCTGTCTGTGGAAAACTCGGTCTGGGCCAGCACCGGTTATGTTGCACGTCCTGGCAACAACCTCTACTACGCGCTGCCTGCCATGGGTGGTGTGAGCGGTGCTCTCAGCACCAGCCTGAAAGAAGGCACGGGCAACCAATCCAACGCGTTCCACGTCAAGTACGAAGGCGGCCCGGTTTACGCTGGCGTGGCTTACCAAGTCGACAAGACGCTTGCTGGCGACACCAAGTTCACCCGTCTGAATGGTTCCTACGACCTGGGTGCTGCCAAACTGCTGGCTGGTTACGGTAACGTCAAGGCCGGTAGCGCCAAGACCACCGACCTGTCCTTCGGTGCCGACGTGCCGGTGGGTAATGTGACGATCTCTGCTGGGTATGCCTCTTCCAAGGCCGACGGCGCTGAGCGTAAGTCTGGTATCGCTCTGGGTGCTGCCTACTCGGTGTCCAAGCGCACCACCGTGTACGGCGGCCTGCTGGACACGAAGAACACCGGTCCTGACACCCGCTACGGCTTCGGTCTGAAGCACACGTTCTGATGACGGCGGCCTTGGCCGCTTGATATCTGAATCAAAAAAGCCACTTGGCGTCTGCCAAGTGGCTTTTTTTATGGAAAGCGCTGACGTGTCACTGCTTGGGTGTCGATGTGACGGCGGTTTTGGGGGCTTTTTCTGTGGTGACTGCCGACTTGGTGGAGGCCACCGGTTTGAACGACTCACCATTGACGGTCAGTCCGTCGGAGGACAGCTTGGCCGCGCGCTTTTCCCCGATGCCAGGCATGCGTTCAATCAGATCGGGCCAGTCCTTGAATTTGCCGGCCTTGCGCACTTCCAGCAGCTTGCTGGAAGTGCCCGGACCAATGCCTTTGACGCTGTCCAGGTCGGCCGGACTTGCGGTGTTGACATCGACGGCAGCGAATGCCCCAGCGGTGAACACAGCCAACACAATGGACAGCAGTTTTTTGATCATGAGAATCCTCCTTGAATTGATGAACTCGGTCATTGCCCTTTGGCGACCGATCATGGCAACGACCATCGCTGCCACTTCAAAATTCTCCCAAAAGACCTGCTGTGTGGCTTCCCCCATTGGAGGGGTGTGTGATGGCAAACACGTTAGACTGCAGCAATCGCAACAACTTGTTACCAAGTGCATGCTTGGTCCGGTGTTCGGCCGGCTTGGTTTCAAGGCTTCGTGGGTATGAGGGTATGAATTTGAGGGTGTGGCTGCTGTTTATCTGTACAGTGGCGTTGGCTTCCTGCAGTGGACTGATTCCGCCAGAGGGTGTTGAGCACTCTGCCGCTGGTGCGGATTCGACAGACGCCCGGAACCATAAGAGCGCGGCTTGGCGGTTCGCGGTGGAGTCGCTTCTTCAAACGCCGTCAGGAGGGGAACGCTGGGAACCCATGTACCTGCCGGGCAAGCGGTTTGCCGGTTTCGAGAGCACTGAGCGGCAGGGGAGGCCTTCGCTGTCCGTGGCGGCTGATCGATCGGTCAGTATCTTGCGGCAACGGTTTGCGCCGTCGCTGACCGACTTCGGTCAACTGGCGTTTTCGTGGAAAGTGGATGCCCTGCCCGAAGGTGCTGATCTGAGCGACACCGAACATGCCGACGCTGCGGTGCGCATCCTCCTGGCTTTTGATGGTGATCGCAGCAAGTGGTCGCCGCGCAACCAGCGCCTTTCGGAGATGAGCCGCTTGCTGACGGGTGAGGAGCTGCCTTACGCGACACTGGCTTATGTGTGGAGCAATCAAGGCGAACTCGGTTCGGTGATCGTCAATCCACGCACCGACCGTATCCGAAAGCTGGTGGTGGAAAGTGGCGTCGGGCAGATCGGTCACTGGCGTGACTACCGGCGCGATGTGCGCGCCGATTTCATCAAGGCTTTTGGAGAGGAGCCAGGCCCTTTGGTGGCGGTGGCACTCATGACGGATACCGACAACACGCGCAGCCGTTTGCACGCCTGGTATGGCCCGCTGACACTGGAGCCTCGATGAACGGTCTCGCGCGCTAAGGTCATCTCACGGCCGCTGTGTCGGCGCTCGCAGCCCCAGAGCTGCGCACAGCTCAGGGGGAAAACCCGATGCTGCACAGGGGGCTTGACCTGTGCGCAGCGCGCACGCTCAAGCGTATCGCTTGCTTCGCAAGTTGTTCTTCATTTCCTTGAGCAGCGGCTGCAGTTTGTTGCCCCCAATGCGCAGGGCCAGGCAGGTCGCGACCACATCGATCACCATCAGGTGCATGAGCCGTGAGGTCATGGGGCTGTAGCGGTCGTAGCCTTCGGGGTGGTCGGCGGCGAGGTGGATGTGGCCGCCCGTGGCCAGGGGAGAGCCGCTGGCGGTGATGACGATGACGGTGGCACCGTGTTTGCGTGCGATGTCGGCGGCGTCCATCAGGTCGCGCGTGCGGCCTGAGTTGGACACGATCACCAGACAGTCGCCGGGGCCGAGCAGCGAGGCGCTCATCACCTGCATGTGACCGTCGCTGTAGGCGATGGCGTTGATGCCGAGGCGGAAGAACTTGTGCTGAGCGTCCTGCGCCACGATGCCGGAGTTGCCTGCGCCATAAAACTCGATGCGCCCCCGGTTCTTGTAGGTGGCCAGCAACGCATCGACCGCTTTTTCAATGGAATGCGTGGACGCATCGTTGCGGTACTTCAGGAACGCCGCCACGGTGTTGTCAATCACCTTGACCAGCACGTCGCCCACCTTGTCGTCCACGTCCACGCTGCGGTGGATGAAGGGCACGCCTTCGCTCACGGTGCCGGCGAGCTTGAGCTTGAAATCGGACAGGCCGTCGTAGCCCATGCTGCGGCAGAAACGCACCACGGTGGGCTTGCTCACGTGGGACCGTTCAGCCAGCTCCGACACGGGCAAACTGGCGAAACTGCGCGGGTCGAGCAGCACGAGTTTGCCCACGCGCTGTTCGGCGGGTGCGAGCGAGGGCAATGAGGCTTTGATGCGTTCGAGCATGGCGTTGTCTCTGAGTTACCGAGTTATCATGAAACCTTATTACACCCGATAATCGCGACATGAACCAGCTTGACGCACTCAAACAACTCACCACCGTGGTCGCCGACACCGGTGATTTCAACCAGATCGCTGCGTTTTCACCGCGCGATGCGACCACCAATCCGTCGCTGATCCTGAAGGCGGTGCAGAAGCCCGAATACGCCCACCTGCTCAAGGATGCGGTGGCGAAATATGGCGCGCAGGGTCAGGACGAGGTGATGAACCGCCTGCTCGTTGCTTTCGGCTGCGAGATCCTGAAACACATTCCGGGCCGCGTCTCGACCGAGGTGGACGCGCGCCTGAGCTTCGACACCGAAGCCACCGTGACGCGCGCGCGCCGCATCATCGATCTGTACCAGGGCGAAGGGGTGCACGTCGATCGCGTGCTGATCAAGATGGCCTCGACCTGGGAGGGCATTCAGGCCGCTGCCCGCCTGGAGCGCGAGGGTATCCACACCAACCTGACGCTGCTGTTCTCGTTCGCCCAGGCCGTGGCCTGTGGTCAGGCCAAGGTGCAGCTGATCTCGCCCTTCGTGGGCCGCATCTACGACTGGTACAAGAAGAACGCCGGCGCGAACTGGGACGAGGCCGCGATGGCGGGCTCCAACGACCCGGGCGTGAAGTCGGTGCGCGCCATCTACCACTTCTACAAGAAGCACGGCATCGCCACCGAGGTGATGGGCGCGAGCTTCCGCAACGTGGGTCAGATCACGGCGCTGGCCGGCTGCGACCTGCTGACCATCAGCCCCGATCTGCTGGCCCAGCTGGCGGCCAGCGACGCGGCCTTGCCCCGGGCGCTGGACGCCGAGGCCGCGAAGTCGATGGACATTCCGTTCGTGCAATACGACGAAGCCGGCTTCCGCTTTGCGATGAACGAGGACGCGATGGCGACCGAGAAGCTGGCCGAAGGCATTCGCGCATTTGTCGCGGACACGATCAAGCTCGAAGGCATGATGCGCTGACCTCAGCGCACCCCGACAGAAGAACGGCACCCAGGTGCCGTTCTTCTTTGAAGCTTCAGCGGCTTTGGGACTTCATCCACCGCGCCCAGTGCGCCTTGAAGGCCGTTCCAGCATCCATCTGCGGATTGGAGAAACCATCGGTCTTTTTCGCATCGATTTCGCGCTGGCGGATCACCGGGACCGCCCGGGCGAAGGCGTCTTCGAGCGAGAGGGTGTGCCGCAAGGCCTCGTCGAACACCGCTCTCCCGAAGAAGGTCAGGTCGGACTTGTTGCCGCAGCCGTAGGAGGTGTGGTCGGCGTCGGCGGCGGTCATCACCAGCGTGCCCTCGCCGCGCAGGGGCGCGACCCAGCCGCCCGAGTAGCAGGCCGAGATCGCGATGGCCCGATGACGGATGCCGGCCTCGTCCAGCCACTGGCGCACCTGCGCGGCGGTCAGGTCATTGACCTCCAGCGGCCAATGCGATGAGGCGATGCGATGGTCTGCGCCGCCGTGCGAGGTGATGTAGAGCAGCAGCACGTCCTGCTCGCGCCGCATTTTCTGTGCAACGGCCTGAATGGCTTTCTGCAGGTTCCTCGGCGTGGCCCACGGCGTGTCCTGCGTTGCCGAGGCGTGGTTCACCAGCCTGACCACGCGGTCTTTGGCGTCCAGCCGCTGCTGCATCACGTCGCTGACCATGGCGCTCTCGCGCAGAAAGACGTCTTGCGCATAGGGCGCGTACACCAGGCCAAAGACCTGGATCTCGGCGGTGCTCTCCCCTGCAACTCCCGCGAGCGCCTGGTCCAGCAGCGCCTCCTGAGCCTCGAACACCTCCTGGCTGAGCGTCAGTGTGGGGCGGCTGCCTTCTTCCGCCGAATACGTGGCTTCCCATGAAGAGCTGTTCAGCGAAAAGTTCTCGACCACCTGCAAGCCCATCAGGGCGATGACGGCAAAAACCAGCCAACCCGGATGGGCCTGCAGGCGCTGGGTGATGCGCCACACACAGACGCCGAGCCAGGCGGTCATTACCCCGAAGAAGACCCAGGAGGTGTGCTGGTTCATCAGCGACACGGGCAGTTGCTCGTGAACCCACAAGGTCCCCCAGAAGATCGAGACCCCGATCAGTGGCAAAGAGGCGAGCGCATACAACAGCACCCAGGCCGCTGTGGGCATCGCATGGCGTGTGGACGTCGAGCGCCCGTGCATCGCCAGCCAGACCAGCAACACAATGAAAGCCCAAGGGACCAATCCATACAGCCAGCCGGGCAGCGAAAACGTGGCCCCGCCAGGGATCAGGAGACGCTCCCCCGCCAAAGCCAGCAGCTGGTAGGCCAGCACCGCCAGCAGCAGGGCGGCGGGCCCGACTGTTTCGGGCAGATCACCGAGTCGCCGTCCGGTGGCGGCGCGCCAGGCCTGCTGGGCCCACATGCCCATCCGGGCGCCCGATGGCGGCGTAGCGGGTGCGGGGCTGGGGGTCTCGTCCGGTGCCGGTGGGGTGTCGGTGGTGGGGTGGTGTTCGTCTGACAAGGCGGGGCTCCTCCTGGATGGCTGGGCAAGCCTACCAGCGAAGTTGAACCCGCCGCGTTCAAACGGTCACGGCCCTGGTGCGCTCACACGGCTTTGCCTTCAAACGTATAACTTCGTTGCTTCGCCTTGCCGTGCTGTAGCACTGTCTGCGGCTTCGCGCCTTGTTCTACGCTTGAATGCAAAGCCGTATCAGGGTGCCATGGCCAGGCCGATCACGCGCTCGGCCACGCAACGGCCCTGCGTCTTGCCGCCTTCAATGCCGCTGCGGAAGTGGATGCCCGCGTAGAGGCGCGAGACCGCGGCCTCGTCCGCCGCGGCGCGGAAGCTGACAAAGCTGCGCGGCCCCCAGCCCCGGTCGTTGTGGGCGTTGTCGGTAAAGCGGGTGCGCGCGCCGAACTCGTGCTCCAGCACCCCCGCCGCAGCAGACGACAGCACCGAGTGGCCGGAGGGGTATTCGGGGAAGGGTGGCGTGTTCATCATCGTCGGCACCCACTGGCTGTCGATCGTCAGCTGCACGGCCGTCACCGGGCGCAGCAGGTTGACCGTGTACTTGGTTTTCCAGGTGGCGATGAAGGCGTCGGCCATCGCCAGGTGCAGGCGCGCGTAGACCCTGGCCGCCTGGGCCAGGCTGGCCTTGTTGACTTTGAGCAGGTCGGTGGCGATGAAAGACCAGTGGCCCGCCGGGGTGGGGGTTTTCAGTGGATCGTCTGCCCAGTACAGGGAGAACTGCCGCTGCTCCTGGGTGGCGGCGCGGCTGATGCGGTACACCTCTTCGGCCTCCTGTTGAAACGCGGAGCCGGCCTGTTCCGAGTAGGTCGGTGGCGGCGGGGCCGGGCAGGCATCGGCCCGTGCAAGCGCAAACGGGCGTACATCGCCCCACCGGGGCAGCAGGGCGGCGGCGAAGTTGGGGGCCGTCGGCGTCCATTGACCGGCCCCGCTGGGCGGCACATAGGTCGACTGCTGGCGGCGCAGCGGGCCCCAGGCCTCGTGGCCACCGTCGGTGCGGGCCCAGGTCATGATGGCCATCGCCATCAGCTTGCCAAAGGTTTCTGAGCGGGTGCGCACCTCGGCGCCAATCACCTGCGGATCAAAGTCGCGCGCCAGCTTCTGCGGCAGGCTGCGTTCGAGCAGGTCGATGCGCGTGCGGTTCTCGGCACTCGCATGGGGAAACATCATGCGCGTCATGCCCGCCATGGCTGAGTGGGCCACGGTGGGCCAATGCAGCACCTCGTCGGGCTGCGCCCAGGGGAGCGACTGCAGCTCGTTGAGCTGGCCCGCCAGGCTGCGGTGGCCCGGCATGCCCGCCACCACCGACTCGTACAGCGTCAGGCTCAGGTAGGCGAGCGCGCGCGAGGCCACTGGCGGGCTCATGCCCGGGGTCTGCTGGGTCAGCTGCTGTGCCAGAGCGAACCACTCGGTCGCCACCTCGGCGCTGTAGGTTTCGGCCGGCAGAGATGGATTGGGTGGTGTCTGCGCCAAGACAGGCCCCGTGATGCCGATGGCGCTCAGTGCGAGCAGCCAGAGGGCGAAGGTGCGGCGGATCATCATGGTGCCTTCCAGAGGGTCAAGCCAGATGGTCCGGCCGAGTAGAAGCGGTCGGCCTCGACGGGTTGCCAGGCGCTCCAGTCGCTGTGGGGCCACTGGACGCGGACCTGGGCGCGGTCCGCCGTGCCCAGACCGAAGTGCATCCAGCCCAGGTGGCCGCTGGCGTGGCCGCCACCCACGGTCAGCTCCTGGCGCTGCACGGTCGCGCTGCCGTCCGGGCCCGAGCGCACCTCAACCCAGGCGCCCACGGCGTCGCGATTGCTGCCGTCCTGCCGCAGCCGGAGCTGCAGCCAGCGCGCCTGTTCGGGGGGGCTGGTGGGCAGCTGGCGCCACAGTTGCGCGCGGTCGCCCCGGTTGACCACCACCACGTCCAGCAGACCGTCGCCGTTGAAGTCCACCACCTGGCCACCGCGCCCGCGCAGCACGCTGGCCAGTCCGGCGGTGTGGCCGGCTTCGACAAACTGGCCGTCGGCGGCCTGCAGCAACAGGTTGTTCGGGTCGAGTGCCGCGAAGTCGGGCATGGACGAGACATTGCCCTTGACCACAAACAGGTCGGCCCGTCCGTCGTTGTTGATGTCGGCGAACTGGGCGTGCCAGGCGGTGGAGGGCCGCACGTCACCGCCCACGTAAGGCCGGTGGGCGGTGGCGCCACGCTTGAAGGCGGTGTCGGTGTAGCGCGGCTGTGCCGGCCCGGCCTCCAGGGTCTGCAGCTTGTTGTCGGACATGCTGGTGAGGAACAGCTCCGGGTAACCGTCGCCCGTCAGGTCGTGGCTGGCGATGCCCATGCCCCAGATCTGCAGCGGCTTCCAGCCGTCGGCCGGGCCGTAGCGTTCGGGCGCGCCGCCCACGGGAACGCGCCAGAGTTGCTCTTCGCCGCCCTTGTAGTACTCGCGGTCGTTGCTCACGCGCAGCGACGCGGTGCCCGAGCGGTTCCAGTCGGAAAACAGCATCGAGAGTGCGCAGTGCCCGGGCAGCAGCGGCGTGGCGGGCAGGTAGCCGCCTTCGGGCCGAGGCCGGATGAGCAGGGCCGGGGTGCAACTGCCCCAGGGAAAGTCGGGCCTGCTGCGGTCGGTGTAAGTGCCGATCGCCAGCGTCGGCCAGCGTTGTCCGCGTTCCCAGGTGGCCGACATGGCGGTGTGCCAGCCGTTGCCGGTGCGCACGCTCCAGGCCTCGTTGGCGGGCTCGAAGCGGCATTGCCCCAGGCCACGGAACACCTGCACCTCGCCCACCCGCAGCACCACAAGGTCAAGGTTGCCGTCGCTGTCGATGTCCAGCGGGTAGGCGCCGATGGCGTTGGTGGTCTCCAGCCCCGAGCGGTGTTCCTGCAGTTTCAGGGCCTGTCCACGCGCGCTGCGGTTGCGGTAGAAGCGGGCCTTGCCAACGCCCGCCGTCACATACAGATCGGGCAACCCGTCGCTGTCGCAATCGAAGGTCGCGACACCACCACCCACGACGTATTCATCGTCGCCCTCGAAACGGCTTTGCAGGCCGGCGCTCTCGGTTTCCTCGGCGAAGCGGGGAACCGCCGGCGGTGGCTCGGCAGCATGGGACAGCACCGGCAGCCCCAGGATCAGGAAGAGGAAAAAACCGGGCAATGGTGAATGGATCGGACGCACGCGGGACCTTTTGAGCGGGATGGGCTTCGCTGCATCTTATTAAGTTCAATCAACAAACTATGTCGGGTTTATCCCAATTGGTGTCCAGGCGGTGTCGGTTCAATAATTAGTTCGTCGTCCGCACTAAATGGCTTGAGCGAGGGGCCAACGGCACGATGCTTCCCACAATCCGTTCAAAAACCATGGGCCTGATGCGCAGGCCGTTCCACAGGAGACAAGAATGAAACTGAAGACAACTTTGACCGCTCTGGCGTTGGGTCTGGCCAGCGCCGGTGCGTTTGCCCAGGTCGTGGGTGTGAGCTGGTCCAATTTCCAGGAAGAGCGCTGGAAGACCGATGAAAAGGCGATCAAGGACCAGCTGACCAAGCTGGGTGCCAGCTACATCAGCGCCGACGCTGGCGGCTCACCTGAGAAGCAGCTGTCGGACGTCGACTCGCTGATCGCCAAGGGCGCCAAGGTGCTCATCATCCTGGCGATGGACAAGGACGCGATCTTGCCGGCGGTCAACAAGGCTGGCCAGCAGAAGATCCCGGTGGTGGCCTACGACCGCCTGATCGAAGCGCCCGGCGTGTTCTACATCACCTTCGACAACGTCGAGGTGGGTCGCATGCAGGCGCGCGCCGTGCTGGAGGCCAAGCCCAAGGGCAACTACGTGATGATCAAGGGCGCGCCCACCGACCCGAACGCCAACTTCCTGCGCGGTGGCCAGCAGGAGGTGCTGGACGCGGCGATCAAGAAGGGCGACATCAAGATCGTCGGCGAGGAATACACCGACGGCTGGAAGCCTGAAGTGGCGCAGAAGAACATGGAGCAGATCATCACCAAGACCGGCGGCAAGATCGACGCGGTGGTGGCCTCCAACGACGGCACGGCCGGCGGTGTGGTCGCAGCGTTGAGCGCCAAGGGCATCAAGGGCATTCCGGTCTCGGGCCAGGACGGCGACCACGCGGCGCTCAACCGCGTCGCCATGGGTTCGCAGACCGTGTCGGTCTGGAAAGACGCTCGCGACCTCGGCCGCGACGCCGCCTCCGCAGCGGTGTCACTGGCCAAGGGCCAGAAGGTGGCTGCTGCGAAGACCTGGGACGGCGGCGAAAAGAAGGTCGCCCTGCAAGCCCAGTTCCTCAAGCCCGTGCCGATCACGGCCAAGAACCTGGACCTCGTGGTCAAGGCTGGCTGGATCAAGAAAGAAGACCTGTGCAAGGGCGTGGACGGCGCGAAAGGGCCGGCCGCCTGCAAGTGAACTGTGTGATCTCCTGATGGATGGAGGCCTTTGGACCGCGGGCTGGGTCAGCCCGCGGTTTTTTTTCTCGACGGAGTGCGTTTTGTGAGTTCTGTTTCCAATCTCCTCAGGCAACTGACCATCGACTGGCGGCTGGTGCTGATGGGGCTCGTCCTGGTGGCCACCGCCATCGTGTTCAATATTCTCTCGGGCGGCTTGTTTCTCTCGCCCGAGAACCTCTACAACATCGCGCAGCAGACGGCCGTGGTCGGCGTCGTGGCCACCGTGGTGGTGCTCGTGATCGTGGCGCGCCACATCGACCTCTCGGTGGGGTCGGTGATGGGTTTTGTCGGCGTGCTGATCGCCACGCTGATGTACACCGCCGGCTGGCACTGGGTCGAGGCCTCGCTGGCCGGCCTGGGGGTGGCGATTGTGGTGTCGGTCTATCAGGGCGCGCTGACGGCGATGCTGGGCGTGCCGTCTTTCGTGGTCACGCTGGGCGGCCTGATGTCGTTCCGGGGTGCGGCTTTTCTGGTGGCCGACGGCAAGACGCAGCCGGTCAGTGACCTGTTCTTTCAGCGACTCGGTGGGGGCTTCGACGGCGCCATCGGCGTGCAGGCGAGCTGGGTGCTGGCCGCCGTGCTGGTGGTGGCGCTGTGCCTGCAGACGGGGCTGCGGCGCCGCGCCAAGGCCTCTTACGACGTGCCCAACCCGCCGCTGTGGCTGGACGCGCTGGTCGCTGCGGTGCCGGCCCTGATTGTGGTGGGCTTTGTGGCGACCATGAACGCTTACCAGATACCGAGCAAAGACGAACCACAGGGCGTGCCGATCCCGGTGCTGATCTGGGGCGGCGTGGCCCTGGTGCTGTCGTTCATCGTGCACCGCACGCGCTTTGGCCGCTATGTGTTCGCCATGGGCGGCAACCCCGAGGCGGCGGCGCTGGTCGGCATTCCGGTGCGCCGGGTGACGCTGATGCTGTTTGCGTTGATGGGCGTGCTCATCACGATCGCGGCGATGGTGTCGATCGCGCGCCTGAACGCCGGCACCAACTCGCTGGGCACCGGCATGGAGCTGTACGTGATTGCGGCCGCTGTGATCGGCGGCACCTCGCTCGCCGGGGGCAGCGGCTCGATCTTGGGCTCGGTGCTGGGCGCGCTGATCATGCAGAGCATCGACAGCGGCCTGCTGCTGCTGGACATCTCGATCGGCCTGCGCTACGTAATCATCGGCCAGGTGCTGATCGTGGCCGTGGTGTTCGACGTGGTGTACCGCCGCATGACGGGAGACACGGCATGAGCGCACCTTTGGTTGAAATGCGCCACATCGGCAAATCTTTTGGTGGCGTGCACGCCGTCGACGACGTGTCGATCAATCTGCATCCCGGTGAGGTGGTGGCCCTGCTGGGTCACAACGGCGCGGGCAAGTCGACGCTGATGAAAATGCTCGCCGGGGCTTACCCCATCGACAGCGGCGAAGTGCTGATCAACGGCGAGAAGGCCCAGATCCGTACCCCGGTCGATGCCCAGCGCCTGGGCATCGAGTCGATCTACCAGACGCTGGCACTGGCCGACAACCTCGACGCCGTGGCCAACCTGTTCCTGGGGCGCGAACTGATGACCCGCTGGAACACCCTGGACGACCACCGCATGGACGCCGAGGCCCGCAAGGTGTTTCAGCGGCTGAACAAAAACTTCCGCAATGTGAGCACGCCGGTGCGCCGCCTCTCGGGCGGTCAGCGCCAGGTGGTGGCCATCTCGCGCGCCATCTATTTCAACGCGCGCATCCTGATCATGGACGAGCCGACCGCCGCGCTGGGACCGGAGGAAACGGCGATGGTGGGCAACCTCGTGCGCCAGCTCAAGGCCGAGGGCGTGGGCATTTTCCTGATCACCCACGACATGCCCGATGTGTTCGGCCTCAGTGACCGGCTGGCGGTGATGAAGAACGGGCGCCTGGTCGGCACCTACCGCACCACCGATGTCACCGAGGACGAAGTGCTTGGCATGATCATCGCGGGCAAACAACCCGAGGGGAAGGTGCAAGACCACAGCCCTGGCGGCCAGGTGCTTTCCACGGCATCCGCATGAAAACCACCGGCGACCAGCAGCTGGTCAAACGCATCAACCGCAGCGTGCTGCTGCGTTTGCTGCGCCACCACAGCGGCCTCTCGCGTGCGCAACTCGCGCAGGAAAGCGGGCTGACCAAGTCGACCGTGAGCCTGCTCGTGCGCGAGCTGATCGATGAAGGCTGGATCACCGAAACCGGCCCCGCCGCTGCCAGAAGCCTGGGCCGGCCCTCGACGCCCTTGCGCATCGACGGCGGCCGCCGCGCGATGATCGGCGTCGAGATCGCGGTGGAGACGCTGCGGGTGGTGAGCGTGTCGCTCACTGGCGAGGTGCTGTGGTCGATCGAGGAGGCGCTGGTTGATCATGATCCCGGCACGGTGTGCCAGCAGGTGGCGCATCTGGTGGTGCTGGCGCAGGCCGCGCTGGCCGCGCGTTCGGTGCTGGTCTCGGGCATTGGCATCGGTCTGCCTGGCGCCTTCGACGAGGCCACTGGCACGGTGCGTTTCGCGCCCAACCTGGGCTGGCGCAACGTGGGCTTTCTGCCGCTGATCACGCGGGCGCTGGCCGAGGCGGGCGCACCACCGGTCGCGGTGCACGTGCAGAACGAAGCCGACACCGCCGCCCTCAGCGAGTACGAGTTCGCGGAGGGCGATGTGCTGGACTCGCTGATCTTTGTGACCTGTGATGTCGGCGTCGGTGCCGGCATCTTGCTCAACGACCGGCTGTTCACCGGGCTGCAGGGCATGGCCGGTGAAATCGGCCACAGCATCCTGCAGTTCAACGGGCCGACCTGCTCCTGTGGCCGCAAAGGCTGCGTCGAAACCTTCTTCGGCGCGAGGGCGCTGGACCGTCTGCCCGACCCGGCGCAAGGCGGCGTGTTCCTCGGTGTCGTGCTGCAAAACCTCTGGACCACCCTCAATCCCGGCGCCCTGGTGGTCGGCGGGCCGTCCTGCGAGCGCCACCCCGGCATCCTGCGCCAGGCCCGCGTCACGCTGGAGGCCTACGCGGCCAGCGCCGGTGTGCCAGCGCCGGTGGTGCGGCCCGCGCGCTACGGGTTGCTGGCCTCCGCCGTCGGCGCGGCCGCGCTGGTGCTGCACCACGACCTTCGGCCGATGCACGCGCGCGCCGTGACCGCCGCGCCCATCGAGCCCGAACCCCTTCCCGACTTCATGGCGCACCAAGCCCTTCACTGATTCTTTATCTATGTACATCGGCATCGACATTGGCACCTCCGAGGTGAAGGCCCTGTTGCTGGACCCGGGGCACCGCGTCATCGGCACGGCTGGCGCAGCGCTCACGGTGTCGCGACCCCACCCCGGCCACAGCGAGCAGGACCCGGCCGACTGGTGGACGGCGACGCAGGCGGCACTGGTGGGCCTGCGTGCGGCGCATCCGCGCGAGTACGCGGCGACCGTGGCCATCGGCCTGTCAGGGCAGATGCACGGTGCGGTGCTGCTCGACGCGCAAGACCAGGTGCTGCGGCCGGCGATCCTGTGGAACGACACGCGCTGCGCCGCGGAGTGCGCCGAGATGATGGCCGAGCTGCCGACGCTGAGCGACTTGGGTGGCAGCCTGGCGATGCCGGGTTTCACCGCGCCCAAGCTGCGCTGGGTGGCACGGCACGAACCCGAGATCTTCCAGCGCGTGGCCAAGGTGCTGTTGCCCAAGGACCATGTGCGCCTGATGCTGACCGGCGAGTACGTGAGCGACATGTCAGACGCCAGCGGCACGCTGTGGCTGGATGTGCAGCAGCGCACTTGGTCTGACGAGTTGCTGGCGCTGACCGGCCTGACGCAAGCCCACATGCCGCGCCTGGTGGAAGGCAGCGCTCCGGGCGGCTACCTGAAAGCCGATGTGGCCCAGGCCCTGGGCCTGCCCAAAGGCATCGTGGTGGCCGGTGGCGCTGGTGACAACGCGGCCAGTGCCGTGGGCATGGGCGCCGTGGACGCGGGCCAGGGTTTTCTGTCGCTGGGCACCAGCGGCGTGCTCTTCGTTGTCACGCCCAGCTACCAACCCAATGCGGCCAGTGCCACGCACGCGTTCTGCCACGCCGTGCCCGACCGCTGGCACCAGATGAGCGTGATGCTCTCGGCCGCCAGCAGCCTGCAATGGGTGAGCGACCTGCTGGGTGCGCCGAACGCTGGTGTGGTGGCCGGCCAGGCCGCCGAGCTGTCGCTGACGGATCGCGCAGCGTCGCCCCTGTTTTTGCCCTACCTGAGCGGTGAGCGCACCCCGCACAACGATGCGAATGTGCGTGGCAGCTTTCACCAACTGAGCTTTGACACCGACGCCGCCCGCCTGGGCTACGCGGTGATGGAGGGCGTGAGCTTTGGACTGAAAGATGGCCTGGCCGCGCTCAACGCCGCAGGCAGCAGCGTGACCCGCCTGTCCCTGGTGGGCGGCGGCGCCCGCAGCGCCTTCTGGGCGCAGCAACTCGCCAGCGTGCTGAACGCCGAGATCGTGACGCACGGCAGCTCCGCCGTGGGCGGTGCCTTGGGTGCTGCACGGCTGGGCTGGCTGGCCACCGGCGCCACACAAGGCACCGTGTGCCAGAGCCCCGCCGTGGAAGCCTGCTACCACCCCGATGCTGGCGAGCAAGCGCTTCTGCTGGAGCGCTACGCCACGTTCCGCAGCCTGTACCGAAGCACCTGAAACGCCACGCCCTGAAGGGCTTGGACCATTTATTTAATTCGACCACACAACTAAATCGCACAAGGACGCACCATGAGCAATTACTTCTCCACTGTCTCCCCCATCGCCTACGAAGGCCCGGAGTCCACCAACCCGCTGTCGTTCAAGTGGTACGACAAAGACCGCCTCGTGCTGGGCAAGCGCATGGAAGACCACCTGCGCTTCGCCGTCTGCTACTGGCACAGCTTCTGCTGGAACGGCCTGGACCCGTTTGGTGGCGACACCTTCCAGCGCCCCTGGCAGCACATGGCCGACCCCATGGCCGCCGCCAAGGCCAAGGCCGATGTGGCGTTTGAATTCTTCAGCAAACTGGGTGCCCCCTACTACTGCTTCCACGACCGCGACGTGGCCCCCGAAGGCGCCACCCCGCGCGAGAGCGTGAACAACCTGCGCGAGATGGTGGACGTGCTGGCCGCCAAACAGGCCCAAACCGGCATGAAGCTGCTGTGGGGCACGGCCAACCTCTTTTCACACCGCCGTTTCATGTCGGGCGCGGCCACCAACCCCAACCCCGAAATCTTTGCGCTGGGCGCCCTGCAAGTCAAAGAAGCCATGGACGCCACCCTGAAGCTGGGCGGCGCCAACTACGTGCTGTGGGGCGGCCGCGAAGGCTATGAAACCCTGCTGAACACCCGCATCGGCCACGAGCTGGACCAGATGGGCCGCTTCCTGAACATGGTGGTGGAATACAAGCACAAGATCGGCTTCAAGGGCACCATCCTGCTCGAACCCAAACCCCGCGAACCGTCCAAGCACCAGTACGACTTTGACAGCGCCACGGTCTACGGCTTCCTGTGCCGCTACGGCCTGGAAAAGGAAATCAAGGTCAACATCGAAGCCAACCACGCCACCCTGGCTGGCCACAGCTTCGAGCACGAAATCGCCACCGCGGTGGACCTGGGCATCTTCGGCTCCATCGACATGAACCGCGGCGACATGCAATGCGCGTGGGACACCGACCAGTTCCCCAACAGCATTCCCGAGACCGCGCTCGCCATGTACACCATCATGCAGGGTGGTGGCTTCGTCAACGGCGGTGTCAACTTCGACGCCAAGGTGCGCCGCCAGTCCATCGACCCCGAAGACATGTTCCACGGCCACATCGGCGGCATGGACGTGACCGCCCGCGCACTGCTGATCGCCGAGAAGATGATCACCGACGGCAAGCTGTCCCAGCTGGTGGAAGACCGCTACGCCGGCTGGAAAGCCCCGTTCGGTCAAAGCCTGCTGGACGGCAAGATGACCTTGGACGCGGTGGCCGCCCACGTGGTGGACCGCAACACCGACACCCCACCCGTGTCGGGCCGCCAGGAGCATCTGGAAAACCTGCTGAACAGCTACATCTGAGTGGCGAATTCACACGTCAGCCTGTTCCGGGTCGAGGAGGGCAGGCTCATCCGGGAATATGACTCAGAGCAACTCTGGATCGAAGCGTGGGGGGGCAACGGCTTTCGGGTGCGAACCACCCATGCCGCGTCGATGCAGGATGAGGACTGGGCGCTGATGCCCGCGGCGACATCGGAGGTCAGGATCACCGTTGATGGCGAGCGTGCATCCATCGTGAACGGGAATGTGCGGGCAGACATCTCCAGCTCAGGAAAGATCACTTTCTTGAATCAGCATGGAGACATCCTGCTTCAGGAGTACCTGCGCTCACGGAAGAACATCACGGAGTTTTGCAGCGCGTTGAACATTGACGCCAGAGAATTCAAACCGATTCTGGGGGGCGACCATGGGCTCACAGCGCGTTTTGAGTCGGACCCGGAAGAGAAGATTTTTGGAATGGGGCTGTACCAGCAGCCGTTCCTGGACATCAAGAACTGCACGCTGGAGTTGGCACACCGGAATTCACAGGCGAGTGTGCCGTTTTATTTGTCGAGTTTGGGGTACGGATTTCTGTGGAACAACCCCGCCATCGGGCAGGTGACGTTCGGGAAGAACATCACGGAATGGAGCGCCAAATCCACCAAACAGCTGGATTATTGGATCACGGCCGATGACACGCCGGCCGAGATTGAGCAGGCCTATGCCGCGGTAACAGGGACCGCGCCCATGATGCCCGATTACGGTATGGGCTTTTGGCAATGCAAATTGCGGTACCAAACCCAGGAAGAGTTGCTTGAAGTCGCCAGGGAATACAAGCGCCGCGAGCTCCCTATTTCGGTCATCGTCATTGATTTCTTCCATTGGACCAACCAGGGCGACTGGCGCTTCGATCCCGACTACTGGCCGGATCCCGAGGGCATGATCAGCGAACTCAGGTCCATGGGCATCGAGCTGATGGTGTCCATCTGGCCAACGGTAGACAAGACCAGTGAAAATTACGAGGAGATGCTGCGCAAGGGCTACCTGATTCGCACGGACCGAGGCATTCGCACCAGCATGGACTTCCTGGGCAACACGGTTTTCTTTGATGCCACCCATCCCAAGGCCCGCCAGTACGTTTGGGACAAGGCCAAGGCCAACTACTACGACAAGGGTATTCGCATCTTCTGGCTTGACGAGGCGGAGCCGGAGTACTCGGTCTACGACTTTGACAACTACCGCTACCACCTGGGACCGAATGTCCAGGTCGGCAATATCTACCCCTTGATGTATGCCAAAACGTTTTATGACGGAATGGCAAGCGAAGGGCAAAAAAACATTGTCAATCTGCTTCGTTGCGCCTGGGCTGGCAGCCAGAAATACGGTGCCTTGGTTTGGTCGGGCGACATCGATTCCAGCTTTGCCTCATTGCGCAACCAATTGGCCGCCGGCCTGAGCATGGGCTTGTCTGGCATTCCGTGGTTCACGACCGATATTGGCGGATTTCACGGCGGCCACGCCGATGACCCCAGCTTCAGGGAATGTTTGGTGCGGTGGTTCCAGTTCGGTGCGTTTTGCCCCGTTTTTCGCATGCATGGAGACCGGGAGCCGCATTCCAAACCGCTGGGCAACAGCGGTGGCGGACTGTGCGCGTCGGGCGCTCCCAACGAAGTCTGGAGCTACGGCGATGAGGCCTTCGGCATCTTCAAAAAATACATGCTGATGCGGGAGCGACTGCGTCCGTACATCACCCGCTTGATGCAGGAAGCCCATGAGGTGGGAACCCCACCCATGCGCCCGATCTTCTACGACTTTCCGAGCGATCGAAGCGCTTGGAGTGTTGAGGATCAATACATGTTCGGTCCCGACGTGCTGGTTGCGCCCGTCGTGCACGAAGGCGAACGGACGCGGCGCATCTACTTGCCCAAAGGGGCGGACTGGACGGAGTGCGCGACGAAGAGGGTTCACGAGGGTGGCCAATGGATCACCAGCGAAGCACCGCTTTCAGAAATCCCCCTTTTTCTTCGTGACGGGGCGAACTTGCCGATTGGATGGACGGGTCCATGAACGTCTGGATGGCCATATGGAGAACACCATGAAACCTGTTGTGTGGGGCGTGTTGAGCACCTCGAAGATCGGGCTGGAGCAGGTGATCCCGGCCATGTTGTCGAGCCCCTTGGTCGAGCTGCGCGCCATCGCCTCGCGGTCGTTGCCCTCGGCACAGGCCGCTGCGCGGGCGGCTGGCATTGAGCGGGCCTACGGCAGCTACGAGGAGTTGCTGGCCGATCCCGCCATCGAGGCGGTCTACAACCCGCTGCCCAACCACCTGCACGTTCCGCTGACCCTTCAAGCGGCAGCGGCCGGCAAGCACGTGTTGTGTGAGAAGCCGTTCGCTCTCAGCGTTTCAGAAGCCCAGACCGTGCAGATGGCCGCATCGAGGGTGCACATCGAAGAGGCCTTCATGGTGCGGCACCACCCGCAGTGGCTGCGGGCTCGCGAGCTGGTGCGCGCCGGGCGCATCGGCACGCCGCGCGCGGTGCAGGTGTTCTTCTCCTACTTCAACGACGATGCGGCCAACATCCGCAACCAGGTCACGATGGGCGGCGGTGCGCTGTACGACATCGGCTGCTACGCGGTGCTGGCCGGGCGCTACCTGTTTGAAGCCGAGCCGTTGCGCGCGGTTTCGCTGGTGGACCGTGACCCGGTGCTGGGGACCGACCGCACCACGAGCGCGCTGCTGGACTATGGTGCTGGCAGGCAAGTGAGCTTCACGGTCTCAACACAAAGCGTGCCGTTCCAGCGGGTGCAGGTGGTCGGCACCAAAGGCCGGATCGAGCTGTTCATCCCCTTCAACGCCACCCGAAACGGGCAAATGCGGCTGGCGCTGGATGAGGGTGGCCCGCTGGACGGTAGCGGCGTCACCATCGAAACCCTGCCGGCGGCCGACCAGTACCGGCTGGAGGTGGAGGCGTTTTCCCGCCGTGTGCGCGAGGGGGTGCCGCCCGATGCGTCCGGGCTCGGCGATGCCGTGGCCCAGGCCCGCGTGATGGACACCCTCTGGCAATCCGAGTGCAGCGGGCGCTGGGAGCCGGTGGCCCAGGACTGATCTTCGACCCCGGGGCGGCGGCTCATGGCCGCGTGCTAGCCTCCGGCGCATGCCCGAGCTGCTCGCACATGCCTCCTTTGTCCGCTTCTGGTGCGCCCGGGTGGCGGCGGTCGCCGGCACCCAGATGCTGATGCTGACCGTTGGTTGGCACATGTACGAGCTGACGGCCAGTGCCTGGGACCTCGGGCTGGTCGGTCTGTTCCAGTTCGGTCCAGCGCTGGCGATGACGCTGCCCGCCGGCCACGCCGCCGACCGCCATCACCGGGCCCGCATCGTGGCGCTGTGTCTGTCCGCGCAGGCGGCGGTGGCCGTCCTGCTGGTGGCCGGCACGCTGGCGCATGCGGTGTCTCGCGAGTGGCTGTTGGTGCTGTCGGCGCTGCTCGGGGCGATCCGGCCGTTCCAGATGTCGGCTCAGCAGGCGCTGCTGCCGTCCCTGGTGCCGCCGGCGCTGCTGGCCCGCGCCACCGCGGTCACCTCCACAGGCACCCAGGCGGCCGTCATCGGCGGGCCGGCTCTCGGTGGGCTGATCTTTGCGGTGAACCTGAACGCGGTCTACCTCGTCTGCACGCTGCTGTTCCTCGGTGCGGCGCTGGCCTGCCTGTGGGTGCGCTACGAGCGCCAGCCGGTGGCGCGCGAGCCTGTCAGCGCGTCGACGCTGCTGGCCGGTGTGCGCTACGTGTGGGGCCATCCGGTGCTGTTGGGTGCGGTGTCGCTGGACCTGTTCGCGGTGCTGCTGGGCGGAGCCACCGCATTGCTGCCGATCTTTGCCAAGGAGATCCTGCACGTCGGACCCGAGGGGCTGGGCGTGTTGCGTTCGGCACCGGCGGTCGGCGCACTCGCCGCCGGCCTCGTGCTCTCGAACTTCGCACTGGAGCGGCGCGTCGGGCGCAAGCTGCTGGTGTCGGTGGCCGTGTTCGGGCTGTGCATGGTGGTGTTCGGCCTGTCCACCTCGTTTTGGCTGTCGCTGCTGGCGCTGGCCGTGTCCGGCGCGGCCGACATGGTCAGCGTGGTGGTGCGGCAGACCCTCGTGCAGCTGGACACGCCGGACGCCATGCGGGGCCGCGTGGCGGCGGTCAACACGCTCTTCATCGGCGCCAGCAACCAGCTCGGCGAGTTCGAGTCGGGCGTGACCGCCGCGGCGTTCGGGCCGGTGGGTTCGGTGGTGCTGGGCGGGCTGGGCACCATCGGCATCAGTCTGGCCTGGTGGCGCATGTTCCGCCCGCTGGCCCTGCGCGATACGCTCGCGGGTCCAGCCACGCGCCTCTGAACCCCCTGTCCGGCGAGCCACAAGCCAGAAGACAAGCGCCCAGAAAAAAACCCCGCGAAGTGATTCGCGGGGTTTTTTTCTGGGGGTCCTTTGTCGGTACGCACTTGGTGCATTCCGACGCAGCATGAGGGCCTAGCGCAAGGCGCATGGGCGCTGACAGTAGCAACGCTACGGCAAGCCCATGCAACGCGGCGATCGGCCCTCAGGCAAGGAGGGCCGGAGCAATTACATGCCCATGCCGCCCATATCACCCATCCCACCCATGCCGCCACCCATGCCACCGGCAGGCGAGTCATCCTTAGGAGACTCGGCCACCATGCACTCGGTCGTCAGCATCAGGCTGGACACCGAAGCGGCGTTCTGCAGCGCGGTGCGGGTCACTTTCGTCGGGTCCAGGATGCCCATTTCGATCATGTCGCCGTAGGTGTCGTTGGCGGCGTTGAAGCCGTGGTTGCCCTTGCCGGCCAGGATGGCGTTGACCACCACCGACGGCTCGCCACCGGCGTTGGCCACGATCTCGCGCAGGGGCGCTTCGATGGCCTTGAGCACCAGCTTGATGCCGGCGTCCTGGTCGGCGTTGTCACCCTTGATGACACCAGCGGCCTGACGGGCGCGCAGCAGGGCCACGCCACCACCGGCGACGATGCCTTCTTCCACTGCAGCGCGCGTGGCGTGCAGGGCGTCTTCGACGCGGGCTTTCTTTTCCTTCATTTCGACTTCGGTGGCAGCGCCGACCTTGATCACGGCCACACCGCCGGCCAGCTTGGCCACGCGCTCTTGCAGCTTTTCGCGGTCGTAGTCGCTGGTGGCTTCTTCGATCTGCACACGCACTTGTTTCACGCGGGCTTCGATGTCAGCGGCAGCGCCGGCGCCGTCGATGATGATGGTGTTTTCTTTGCTGACTTCGATGCGCTTGGCCGAGCCCAGATCGGCCAGGGTCACTTTTTCCAGCGTCATGCCGACTTCTTCGGCGATCACTTTGCCGCCGGTCAGGATGGCGATGTCTTCCAGCATGGCCTTGCGGCGGTCGCCGAAGCCAGGGGCCTTGACAGCAACAACCTTCAGGATGCCGCGGATGGTGTTGACCACCAGCGTCGCCAGGGCTTCGCCTTCGACGTCTTCGGCAATGATCAGCAGCGGACGGCCGGCCTTGGCGACTTGCTCCAGCGTGGGCAGCAGGTCACGGATGTTGGACACCTTCTTGTCGTACAGCAGCACGAAAGGGTTGTCCAGCAGGGCGGCTTGCTTTTCTGGGTTGTTGATGAAGTAGGGCGACAGGTAGCCGCGGTCGAACTGCATGCCTTCGACGACTTCGAGTTCGGATTCCAGCGACTTGCCGTCTTCCACGGTGATCACGCCTTCTTTGCCCACTTTGTCCATGGCGTCAGCAATGATCTTGCCGATGGTTTCGTCCGAGTTGGCAGAGATGGAGCCGACCTGAGCAATTTCCTTGCTGGTGGTGGTGGCCTTGGAGGCCTTCTTCAGCTCGGCGGTCAGGGCCGTGACGGCCTTGTCGATGCCGCGCTTCAGGTCCATCGGGTTCATGCCGGCGGCCACGTACTTCATGCCTTCGCGCACGATGGCCTGGGCCAGCACGGTGGCGGTGGTGGTGCCGTCGCCAGCGTTGTCAGAGGTCTTGGAAGCGACTTCCTTGACCATCTGCGCGCCCATGTTCTGCAGCTTGTCTTTCAGTTCGATTTCCTTGGCCACGGACACACCGTCCTTGGTCACGGTGGGGGCGCCGAACGAGCGCTCGAGCACCACGTTGCGGCCTTTCGGGCCCAGGGTCACTTTCACGGCGTTGGCGAGAATGTTCACGCCTTCAACCATACGGGCGCGGGCTTCGCCGCCGAAAACTACGTCTTTTGCTGCCATGTTGATTTCTCCAGAATTCAGTTAAGGGGGTTGAAAGAGCGAAGAATTACTTCTCGACAACCGCAAACAGGTCGTCTTCTTTCATCACCAGCAGTTCATTGCCGTCGACCTTGACGGTCTGGCCGCTGTACTTGCCAAACAGAACGCGGTCACCGACCTTGACGTTCATGGCCGACAGTTCGCCTTTGTCGTTTTTCTTGCCGGGACCGACGGCCAGGATTTCGCCCTGGTCGGGCTTTTCAGCAGCGGCGTCGGGGATGACGATGCCGGAAGCGGTCTTGGTTTCGCTGTCGATACGTTTGACGATCACGCGGTCGGCGAGAGGACGAAGGTTCATTGCATCTCCTGAATTTGAACGAGGATGGGATTGGGGTCAGACGGTTTCATCCCATCCGGAACGGGTGGGCCGCTGATCGACTTGGTGTCAAGGTGTTAGCACTCAACACCAGCGAGTGCTAATGATAAGGGCGACCCGTGTCGTTTTCAAGACGCCGGTGCTTCTTTTTCCCGTCCAGTCCGGGGTCGGATGGGGGTGTTGGCCGGTCCTTTTCGGGAAAACCCGGCCATGCATGTGCGGAAAATTGGGCGCAAACCGGCGTTCTGTGTGTCTGTTTGTGACCAACGGGAGGTGACAATCGGGCCGGTCCTTTGGGCCGGGCTCCGCTGCCCGGTTGAGGGTGGAGATCTCAGGGGACTGTGATCGACATTTGTAGGGGAGGTGCCTGTGGGCCTTGTGCGTTCGCGTTCGTTTGTTGTCGGGTCGGCGGGTCTGTTGTCCGTCGCCTACCTGTTGGCCACCGCATGGCGAGACCCGCCGCTCACGCTTGCGCTGGCCACGGCTTGCGTGGTCATGTTCTGGGCCTGCGCCTGGTCGGCGCGGGCGCTGCTGGGCTTCCGGTCGGCGAGTGCCCTGGCCGTGCTGGCCCTGGCATTGGGCTGGTTCGCCGAGCAGATGGGCTCGTCGCGTGGCTGGTTCTTCGGCCGCTACACCTACACCGATGTGCTGGGCATCCGTCTGGGCGACGTGCCCCTGGCGATACCGCTGATGTGGTTCTCGCTGTGCCTGGTGGGCTATGTCATGGCCTGTCTGATGCTGTGGCGCGCGCCGGCACACACCACACCCAGCTTTCGCAGCGGCCTGCTCACCGCCTGGCTGGCGGCCATGGTGGTCACCGCCTTCGACCTCGGCGCCGACCCTTACTTTGTGTTCGTGCTCAAGGCCTGGATCATGCAGAAGACCGACGGGGGCTGGTTCGGCGAGACCTTGCAGGGCTTCGCGGGCTGGATGGTGGTCGGGCTGCTGATCATGGCGCTTTTCCAGGCGCTGGCCGCGCCCCGGCGTGAGCCCACACTGTCGCGCAAGGTGGCGCTCGCGGCGCTGGTGCCCATCGGTATCTACGCCAGCGGGCTGGTGTTCCAGGTGCTGCTGGGCCACCCGATCGAGATCCGTGCCATCGCCTTCTTCGCCATGGGGCTGCCCACGTTGGTGGCGCTCGTGGCCTGGTGGCACTGGTCGCACCCCGAGCGGCACACGGTGCCAGGCCGGACCGCCGATGTGCCGCTGGCGCCCTGGACCCTGGAGGCCGATCCGCTGGCGGACCGCGCGGTGGCGGCCCTGGTCGGTCCCTGGAGCGGTGAGGCCGGGGCCATGGGGCCGGGCGCGGCGCGCCTCGCCACCGCCACCCGACTCATGGCGGGCTGGCCCGCCAATGGCGGGCTGGGTGCCTGGGACGGCGGCCATGCTCAAGCGGACCCGGCGGTGGTCGCCACCTTGCGCGCCTATCTGGACGAAGGGCGGCAACTGCCCGAGTGGGCCGACCGCGCCAAGGTGGAGCGGTCCGAGGCCATCTTCATGGCGCAGGGCCCCTTGTCGTGCACGTTGCTGTTCTGCTCCAGCCTGCCGGAGTGTTATGTGTTGCCCCACCTGGCCGAGGTGCTGCACATCGCGGGCCAGTTGGAGCAGCACACCGAACACCGCATCCGCCAGACCGCGGCCATGGTGTTCCCCGTGATGATGAAAGGGGGCCTGATGGGCGCCGACGGCGCAGGCGTGGCACAGGTGCTCAAGGTGCGCCTCATCCACGCCACCATCCGCCACCTGATCCTGCGTGGCGATCCAGAGCGGGTGCGAGGCCGAGTCGCGCCTCAGACCGGCGATGCGGCCCCCACCGGCATGCACGCCGCGCTCATGGCGCACGGCTGGGACGTGGACCGCCAGGGCTTGCCCTGCAACCAGATCGAGCTGGCCTACACCCTGTTGACCTTTGGCTACTGCTTCCTGAGGGGCATGCGCACCCTCGGCCTCAGGCTCTCGCGCGCGGACGAAGAGGCATGCCTGCACGCCTGGAACGTGATGGGGCACGTGCTGGGCGTGCGGCGTGAGCTGATGGTCGACACCATGGACGAGGCCACCGCGCTGTTCGAGCGCATCCAGGTCAGCGCGGGGGCGCCCATCGGGCCGGTCGACCCTCGTCCGGCTCTCGGCAGGGCCTTGATGCAGACCATGGAACGCACCATCGGCCTGCCGGTGCTGCGGGGTCTGCCGGTGCCGCTCACGCGCTGGCTGGTCGGTCCGGGCACCGCGCGGCTGATCGGTGTGGATGAAAAGGTGTCGTGGCCCACCCGTCTGGTGTTCATACTGGGTCGACTGCTGATCGGGTTGATCGACGGGCTGGTACGGCTGGTTTTCCCCCGATTTTCGCTGTCCCGGCTGTTCACCCGGGTCGTGGGCTACCACTTCCTGACCCGCTTCCTGATGGACCAGACCCGGCCTCTGACCTTGCCGGAGCGGGTGCTCAACCCGATGGCCGACACCATCGCGGCCTGGAGCGACGACCCCTGCGCGCCCGACTGGGTCAATGGCCTGGAAGACCGCATGACCACCTCGGGTCCCTGGCAGTCTGTCCCTCAACGGGTCGGTTGAGCGACAGCGTGTCGCCACAGACCCACTTCAAGGTGATATTTGTCATGCACTTTCGGAGCAACCTTTACGATGCCGGCATGGTTTTCTCCCCCACCCGACCGGCTGATGGACAAGAACACGCCCCACTGCACCGGCTCTGGGCGTGGCTGTGGATGCTGCCGCTGTGCCTGTGTCTGCTGGGGTGGTCCGGGCTGGCCGGGGCGACAGAAGGCGAGGGCGAACTCACGCTGACCAGCCGCTACTGGATCGATGCCTCAGGCATCCAGACGGTGGACGAGGTGGCCTCTCAGCCCACCGAGACCCTGGCCGCGATGGACCAGTTCCGCTCCTTCCAGCTCGGCAGCTCGGCGCTCTGGATGCGCCTGGACCTTCCGCCGCTGGACAAGTCGCAGCGCTGGTACGTGCTGCTCAGTGCCTCGGCCTTCACGAACCGGGTCAGCCTGTATACGAAGGGACCGGACAGGACCTGGACCGAACAGCGCGCGGGCGACCACCTGCCGGTGGCGCAGTGGGACCACCCGGACCAGACCCCGGTTTTTGCCATCGACGCTCAGTCACAGGGCCCTGTGTGGCTGCAGGTGATGAACTCACCGACGCCGACCAGCCCGCGCGTGCATCTGCTGACCGAGAACAGCCTGCAAACCCAGCGCTACTGGACCTTCCTCATGGTGGGGGGCTACCTGGGCTTCGGACTGCTGGTGCTGTTCCTGGGCTGGGTGCATGCGCGGCTGTACGGCGACCGGGCCTTCGTCGCCTACTGTTTTTATGTCGCCTGCATGCTCGGTTTCCAGGCTGCGTTCACGGGCATCGGTGGCCTGTTCTTCTGGGACCAGTCGCCTCGGTGGAACGACATCGCACCGGCGGTGTTCATGCTGTGGCTCACTGCTTCGGGCATCTGGTTCGTGCGCGAGGTCTGTGCCGTCTCGCGCCACCACCGGGGCGTCGACCGTTTTGTGGTCGGCTGGTCGGTCTTCGGCCTGCTGTATCCGCTGGTGTACGTGACCTTGCAGACCCCGGCGGCTTTCGCGGTGCTCAACCTCTACGGTTTGCTGTCGGTGTTGCTCAGCGTGGCGCTCTGTCTCTGGACCTGGCGGCTCGGTGAGGCGTATTCGGGCTGGCTGGCGCTGGGCTTCTTGCCGGTGCACCTGGGCTACCCGTTTCCGGCGTTGCGCAGCGCGGGCGTGTTGCCCGACGGCTGGGCCATGCAGTACGCGGTGCTGATCGGTTCGGCGATCGAAATTCCGTTGCTGCTCTACATCCTGCACCGACGCGCCAAAGATTTCAGCGAGAACCGCGCCCGCCTGCGCGCGCTGGAGAGCACCGACCCGCTCACCGGCCTCACCATCCCGTTGGTCCTCACGCTGCGCCTGCGTGACGCTCTGCGGCGTTCGCGGCGCTACGGTCACCAATGCGGCATGGTGCTGGTCGAGCTGGCCAACCACGCCGAGATCGTGGACCGCGAAGGCCGGGAGGCGGGCGACCGAGCGCTCGTGGTGGCCGCGTCACGGTTGTCGGCTGTGGTGCGCGATGTGGACACCGTGTGCCGCATCGCCGACACGCGCTTCGCCATGCTGATCGAGGGACCCCAGCGGCCCGATCAGCTCAAGCTGCTGGCCCAGCACGTGGTGGCACGGGGGCTGGAGCGGGTGCCGACCTTGCCGGTGGAGCTCACCTTGCGTTTTCGTTTGGTGTCGGCCACGTTGCCCGATGCGGGCGACACCAGCGAAACAGCGAACGACGACGAGCGCCTGATGGAGCGCTTGCACCGGGCGCTGGACCGTTTGGCCGGCGAGCCGCGCAAGGTGGTGCTGCACCTGCCCGTGCGCATGCCCGCTGGAGTCTGAAGGAAACACCCCTGCCGCGCTTTGCGCGACCCCCGCTTCATGCAGCGGAGTGGCGCGCTGTCGACATGGAAAGCTGATCCGACTTCCGGGCTATGGTGGAGCGTCAAAAAAAGGGGCGGGGTTCACACGCCGCCGAGAGCGGTCGTGTGAACCCCTGGGTCTGCCGGAGCGGGCGTCTCAGATCGTCAGCTCCGCCATGGCCGACTTGGGAAAGTCGAGGTCGGGTTCCACCTTGTCAAACGGCAGGGTGAAATAGAAGGTGCAACCTTCACCTGGGGCGGTCTCTGCCCAGATGCGGCCGCCGTGGCGTTCGATGATGCGCTGCGACAGGGCCAGGCCGGTGCCCGTGCCTTCGAAGTCCATGGAGTGGTGCTGGCGCTGGAACATGACGAACAGGTTGTGCGCCTTCTCCAGGTCGAAGCCCACGCCGTTGTCGTTCACATAGAAGGTGCGTCCGCCCACGGGGTTGACTTTCCAGCCCACCTCGATGTGCGCATGCTCCCGGGTGCGGGTGTACTTGACCGAATTGCCCAGCAGGTTGCCCAGGGCCTGGGCCAGCAGCATGGCATCGCCGCGCACCACCGGCAGGTCGTCTTCGATCACCCACTCGATGGAGCGGCCCAGGGTTTCCTGTTTCAGGTGGGCCACCACGCCGTCGAGCAGCGTTGCCAGTGGCACCGGCTGCGATTCGATGGCGACGCGGCCGAGGCGGGCGTACTCGAGCAGTCCCTCGATCATGTGGCTCATGCGCTTGCTGGCCTTGGCGATCGAGTTCAGGTACTGCAGGGCGAGCGTGTCTTTGGACTCGCCCATCTGCTCCTGCAGCAGACTCACGAAGCTCCCGATGTGGCGCAGCGGCGCGCGAAGGTCGTGCGAGACCATGTGCGAGAACACGTCCAGGTCTTTGTTGGCGGCCACGAGCTGCTGGGTGCGCTCGGCGACGCGTTTCTCGAGCTCGCGGTTGAGGTCGTTCATCACGTCCTCCAGGCTCTTGGCCGCGGTCATGTCGCGGGTGATGCAAGAGAGGCCCTGCAGCTCGCCCGCTTCGGTGCGCAGCGCGGTGAGCACGGTGTGGGCCCAGAACCGGGATCCGTCATCGCGCAGGCGCCAGCCCCGGGTTTCCCATTGTCCGTGGGCCGTGGCCAGGCGCAGCACCTGGGCCGGGTCCACCTCGTCCTCGCCCGCGTTGTCCACTGCAAGCAGCTGCAGGTAGGGCTTGCCCAGCATCTGTGAGCGCGTGTGGCCGTGCAGGCGCTGGGCGCTTTCTGTCCACTCGGTCACGGCCCCTTCTGCGTCCACGAAGTAAATGCAGTGGTCCTGTATGGCGTCCACCATCAGGCGGTAGCGCTGCTCGCTCTGGAACAGCTCGGCACTGCGTTCGCGCACCCGCTCTTCCAGGTCGCGGTTGGCCTCCAGCACGAACTCTTCGGTGCGCTTGCGCTCGCTGATGTCGTGCAGCTCGATGAAGATGCCCTCCACCGCGCCGTGCTGGAAGTCGGGGATGTAATGGATTTCGTAGAAACTGCGCGAGCCGTCGTCTTCCAGACGCTCGGCTTCAAAGGTCTGCGACTGGCCGCTCAAGGCGTCGGCCACGTGCGGCAGGATCTCCGGCAACTGGTCCTCGCTCACCACCTGGCTCAGGTGCGTGCCGACCATCTCGCTGGCCAGCTTGCCGTAGCGGCTGGCGTGCGCCGTGTTGGCGAAGCGGCAGATCAGGTCTTTGTCGTAATAGGCGAGGTGCGAGGGGATGCGGTCGGTGATGCTGCGCAGGAAGCCGTCGTGGGCGGCCACGCGCTGCTCCACGGCCTTGCGCTCGCTGATGTCCACCACCGTGGTGTTGCTGTACAAGAACAACCCCTGTTCGTCGGTCACGGCGGTGGATGAGAACAGCGCGTGGAAGTGGCTGCCATCGCGGCGACGGACCTCGATCTCCATCGGGTCGGTGTGGCCTGTGTGGGCCAGCGCCTGCATGCGGCTTTGCAGCACCTGCCGGGCGGAGGGATCGACGAACGAAAACACGTCTATCTTCCCGATCGCCTCTTCGCCGGGAAGGCCCAGCCATTTCAGCAACGTGTGGTTGATGTTGACGACCCGCAGGTCGGGATCCAGGGACAGGTAGCCGCACGGCGCCTGGTCGTACAGCGACTGCGCACGAGCCAGTGCTTGCTCAAGTTCCCGGGTGCGCAGGGTCACCAGGCGCTCAAGGTCGGGGTGGGCGGTGTCGGTCCGTTCAGGGCTGACAGGGGTTTCCATGGTTCTTGGCTCCAGGTCGTTGCGAGGCACAGACCATCGCGTCTGTACTGGATGTATCGGACACTTTCCGGAAAAATTCAACCCCCCAAACGGTAAAACCGTCGCGCTGGGGCAAAAAAAAGCCTCGCCAAACTGGCGAGGCTTTTGCCATCTGTAAGCGCTTGCTTACAGGCCGGCGGCAGCCCGCAATGCGGGTGCTTTGTCGGTGCGCTCCCAGGTGAACTCAGGCTCTTCGCGACCGAAGTGGCCGTAGGCGGCTGTTTTTTCGTAGATCGGGCGCAGCAGATCCAGCATCTGGATGATGCCTTTGGGGCGCAGGTCGAACACCTCGGCCACGATGGCCGAGAGCTTGTCGTCGCTGATCACGCCTGTGCCTTCGGTGTAGACCGTGATGTTCATCGGCTTGGCCACGCCAATGGCGTAGGCCACCTGCACCTGGCACTGCTTGGCCAGGCCGGCGGCGACCACGTTCTTGGCGACGTAACGCGCGGCGTAGGCGGCCGAGCGGTCGACCTTGGACGGGTCCTTGCCCGAGAACGCGCCACCACCGTGCGGGCAGGCGCCGCCATAGGTGTCGACGATGATCTTGCGGCCGGTCAGGCCACAGTCGCCCTGCGGGCCGCCGACGACGAAGCGGCCGGTCGGGTTGATCAGGTACTTGGTGTCGGCGGTCAGGAATTCCTTGGGCAGCACCGGCTTGATGATTTCTTCGCGCACGGCTTCATAGAAGGCGTCGGTCATCTTGTGGCCCAGGCTGTACTCGGGCGCGTGCTGGCTGGACAGCACCACGGTGTCAATGCTGTGGGGCTTGCCGTCCACGTAACGCATGGTCACCTGGCTCTTGGCGTCCGGGCGCAGGAAGGGCAGACGGCCGTCCTTGCGCAGCTGGGCCTGGCGTTCTACCAGACGGTGTGCGTAGTAGATCGGCGCGGGCATCAGCTCGGGCGTTTCGTCGCAGGCGTAGCCGAACATCAGGCCCTGGTCGCCGGCACCGGTGTTCAGATGGTCGTCGGAGGCCTGGTCCACGCCCTGCGCGATGTCGTTGGACTGCTTGTCGTAGCAGACCATGACGGCGCAACCCTTGTAGTCGATGCCGTACTCGGTGTTGTCGTAGCCGATGCGCTTGATGGTGTCGCGCGCGATCTGGATGTAATCAACGTGGGCGTTGGTCGTGATCTCTCCGGCCAGCACCACCAGACCCGTGTTGCACAGCGTCTCGGCGGCCACGCGGCTGCGCGGGTCCTGCTTGAAAATCGCATCGAGGATCGCGTCCGAAATCTGGTCGGCGACCTTGTCGGGATGGCCTTCGGAGACGGATTCAGAGGTAAAGAGGAAATCGTTCGCCATATAAACTCCAGAGTTGATGAACCGGCGTTGCCGGTTTTCTGGTTCGGCGAACGCTTTAGCGGAATTTGTGAATCGCCCCGCAATTAGTTCAATAACTCGGCGATGGGCGCTATTTTAGGGTAACGGAGCGCGGTGCCGCTGGGCGGCCATCGCGTCATAAGAGTGTTTTGTGACGGCTTTCTTTCAGCTTCTGTTTCGATTTTTGTCCCTGCTGCCGCTGCCGGTGCTGCACGCACTGGGCTGGGTGCTGGGCTGGTTGACGTTTCTCGCGTCGCCACGGTACCGGCGCAGGCTGTTTGCCCATGCCCAACTCGCGGGGTACCCGCGCTCCGTCGCGCTGGGCTCGGTCGCCGAGTCGGGCAAGCTGGTCGTCGAGTTGCCACGGCTGTGGTTGGGTCGGCCGGTTCGCGTCGATTGGGACGGGGTGGCCCATGTCGAAGAGGCCATGACGCACGGGGACGGCTTGCTGTACCTGACGCCGCATCTGGGCTGTTTCGAAGTTACCGCTCAATTGGTGGCGCAGCGGTTTGGCGAGCGCATGCCGATCACGGTGCTGTACCGCCCGGCCCGCCAGCCCTGGCTGCGCGAGCTGATGGAAGCCCGCAGTCGGCCCGGGCTTCACACCGCGCCGACCACGCTGGCGGGCGTCAAGCAGCTGATCAAGGCACTCAAGCAACACCAGGCAGTGGGCCTGCTGCCGGACCAGGTGCCGCCCTCAGGGCAGGGTGTCTGGGCGCCGTTTTTCGGTCGGGACGCCTACACGATGACGCTGTCGGCGCGCCTGGCCCAGACCGGTGGCGCTCGCGTGGTGCTGATCTGGGGTGAACGCCTGTCGTGGGGACGGGGCTACCGCGCCCGGGTGCGGCCCTTCTTGGCGGACGGCGATGGCCAGCTGTCCAGCGATCCACAGCAAGCGGCCCGGCAGATCAACCAGGCCATGGAGTCGCTGGTGAAGGAGTGCCCAACCCAGTACCTCTGGTCCTACGACCGGTACAAGGCGCCGGCGGGGCTGAGCCATGCAGCGCGTCTGGATGCCGAGCGCGCGCAACGCACCTGATCACCGAGCTCCGGCCCATTCATGTCCCAACCGTCCGCACCGACCCCTCGCCGCCCCTTCATGAAAAGCGCCCTGAGCCTGGGCGGGCTTGCGCTGATGCGGGTGCTCAAGCACGCGCCGCTCTCCTGGCTGAGGGCGTTGGGTTGGGTGGTCGGGCACCTGCTGTGTATGCTGGCATTGCGCCGACGCCGCATCGCCGAAGTCAACCTCGCACTGTGCTTTCCGGAGAAAAGTGAGACCCAGCGGCGCCATCTTGTGCGCCGGCACTTTGTGCTGTTTGTGCAGGCCTGGTTGGACCGCAGCTGGCTGTGGGAGGGCCGCCCTGAGGTCGTGCGTCGGCGGCTGCGTTTGACGGGCGAGGTGCAGGCACTGCATGAAACAGTGCCCACCTTGTTGTTTGCACCGCATTTCGTGGGCATGGACGCCGGCTGGATGGCGCTCACGGCCCACGTGCAGCGGCGGTTTTGTGGCCTGTACGCGCGGCAACGCAATCCCGTGCTGGATCAGTGGATGGCCGATGGGCGACGCCGGTTCGGTGAGCCCCACATCGTGGCCAAGAGCGCGGGCCTGAAGGCCTTGGTCACGGCACTGCGAGCCGGCGAGCCGCTCTACCTCTTGCCTGATATGGATTACGGGCCCCGCGACTCGGTGTTCGTGCCGTTTTACGGCGTGTCTGCGGCCACGGTGCCATCCCTGTCACGGTTCGCCCGCATGGGCGGGGCGCGCGTGCTGCCCATCGTCAGCCGCCTGACGCCGGACGGCTACGAGGTCACGGTGCTTCCGCCGTGGCAGGACTTCCCCACCGACGATGTCGTGGCCGATACCGTGCACATGAACGAGCAACTGCAGCACTGGATCGACGCCGTGCCCGAGCAGTACTACTGGGTGCACAAGCGCTTCAAGACCCGCCCCAACGGCGAGCCTTCCTTTTACCGCTGACCGCGCTTCGGGTCGGTCAGTCCAGCGCCGGCGGCTCTTCTTCGTCGGCTTCGGGCGCGGCGGTGTGGGCCATGGCCGCTGGTGGGGCATTGCTGGTTTCGTGGGTCCAGTCCCACAGCAGCTGGGCGACCTCGTCCAGCCCCTGCTTCTTGAGCGCGGAGAACAGCCGCACTTCGCCGCCGCCGGTTTGCAGGCGTGCGATCGACAACGCCTTGGCGCCTTCGGAGCGCGTGAGCTTGTCTGACTTGGTGAGCAGCACAAGGAACTTCAACCCCGCTTCCACCCGAGGGCGGATCACTTCCAACAGGATCTCGTCCAGCTCGGTGAGGCCCAGGCGTGGGTCAATCAGCAGCACGACCGCGCGGAGGTTTTCCCGCGTGATCAGGTAGTTGCCCATGACCCGCTGCCAGCGCAGCTTGGCCTCGCGTGGCACGGCTGCATAGCCGTACCCCGGCAGGTCGGCGAACACGGCGTCGTGAATGCCTTGTTTGCCCAGAGAGAAGAGGTTGATGCTCTGCGTGCGCCCAGGTGTCTTGGATGCAAAGGCCAGGCGCTTTTGCTGCGTGAGCGTGTTGATCGACGTGGACTTGCCGGCGTTCGACCGGCCGACAAAGGCGATCTCGGGCAAGTCCAGCGCGGGCAGGTGCTCCAGCTGGGGTGCTGTGGTGAGGAAGCGGGCGGTGTGAAGCCAGCCGTGAGCGACCTTCGGGTCGGGTTTCGATGCCTTGACGGCAGGTTTTCCAGCGTTGTGGGAAGGGCCATCTTGGACCTGGGGGTCTGTCGAAGGAGGGCTTGAGGCGGGAGGGGTTGGAGTGTGGTCTTGGATCATTTGGGGTTTTCCCGGTGGGACATTGTAAAATCGATGGGCTATTCACCCAAATACCGCGAATTTCCTCAACCTGACGCCGTCGCCCTCGACGACAGCCCCCGACATGAAATTGCCAGCATCCCTTCTTTGCGCCGCTGCCGCGGCAGTCCTGTCGTTCAGCGCCCAAGCCCAGACCGCCAAACCCGATCTCGCCAAGGGCGCTGCGCTGTATGGTCAGGTGTGTGTGGCCTGCCACGCTGCCGACGGCAACTCGACCACGCCCGCCAACCCGAAGCTGGCGCGTCAGCACCCCGAGTACCTCGCCAAGCAGTTGCAGGAATTCAAGTCGGGCAAACGCGACAACGCCATCATGAAGGGCTTTGCCTCGGCTCTGTCCGACGACGACATGCGCAACATCGCGTTCTGGCTGGCCGATCAGAAGGCCTCCACCGGCTTTGCGAAAGAGAAAGATCTGGTTCGTCTCGGCGAGCGCATCTACCGCGGCGGCATCGCCGACCGCCAGATCGCGGCTTGCGCCGGTTGCCACGGCCCGTCCGGCTCGGGCATCCCTGCGCAGTACCCGCGCCTGTCGGGCCAGCATGCAGACTACACCAGCGCCCAACTCAATGCCTTCCGTTCGGGCGTCCGTGTCAACAACGCGCAGATGACGGGTGTCGCCGCGAAGATGAACGACAAAGAAATCAAGGCTGTGTCCGACTACATCGCCGGTCTGCGCTGATCCCAAGCCCCCGGAATGTCCCGGGATATCAGTCGATGTTGATGTTTGGCGGCACACAATGCAAAAGTCTCGTTTTTGCATTGAACCGCCAGCCTCGAAATAGCTCACATCAGGGTGCGTTCTGGCTTCTCCGGAACCACCCTTTTTTGTTGTCCATACGTTAATGACCGCCACCACCCAAGGCCTGCAGCTGCGCACCGGTTCCCGCATTCTCGGCAATCTGGTGGAGTTGCTGTCGTCGATGCGTTTTGCCATCTCGCTGTTGACGGTGATCTGCATCGCCTCAGTGATCGGCACGGTGGTCAAGCAGCGCGAGCCGCTGAACAACTACATCAACCAGTTCGGCCCCTTCTGGACCGACGTGTTCGGTAGCGCCAGCCTTTTCACGGTCTACAGCGCTTGGTGGTTTCTGCTGATCCTGGCGTTTCTGGTGCTCAGCACCAGCCTATGCATCATCCGCAACACGCCAAAGATCTTGTCCGACTACAAGGTATTCAAGGAAAACATCCGCGAGCAAAGCCTGAAGTCATTCCCCAACCGCGCAGAGAACACCCTGGCGGAACTGCCCGAAGCCGCCGCCCACCGCATTGGCCAGACCCTGTTGTCCTCCGGCTGGAAAGTGAAGCTTCAGTCCCGCTCCACGCCACAGGGCCAAGGTTGGATGGTGGCGGCCAAAAAGGGCGTGGCCAACAAGATCGGCTACCTGGCGGCGCACAGCGCCATCGTGCTGGTCTGCATCGGTGGTCTGCTGGACGGTGACCTGATGGTGCGCGCCCAGATGTGGTTCAACGGAAAAACCTCGTACAACGGTGGCGGTCTGATCGCGGATGTACCAGCCCAACACCGTTTGTCTCCCCAGAATCCCACCTTCCGGGGCAATCTGCTGGTTACCGAAGGCACCAGCTCTGGCACCGCCATCCTGACCCAGTCCGATGGCGTGTTGCTGCAGGACCTGCCTTTTTCGGTGGAGCTCAAAAAGTTCATCGTCGAGTATTACGACACGGGCATGCCCCGGTTGTTTGCCAGTGAGATCGTGATTCACGACCACGAAACAGGCGAGAAGAAAGCAGCCCGAGTCGAGGTGAACCATCCGGCCAACCACCGTGGCATCAACATTTACCAGTCCAGCTTTGACGACGGTGGATCGAAGGTCAAGCTGCAGGCTTTTCCCATGGGTGAGGCGGTGGCGCCGTTCGAGGTTTCCGGGGTGATCGGTGGCACATCGGCGCTCAGCAACGGCAGCAACAAGCTCACGCTGGAATACACCGGTCTTCGGGTCATCAACGTGGAAAACTTTGCCAACGCAGGTGGTGGAGCGGGTGCCGACGTGCGCAAGGTCGACCTTCGCACATCGATCGAGAGCCGTCTCGGCGCGGGCCACAAGACGGTGACCGAGAAGACGTTGCGCAACGTCGGACCCAGCATCACCTACAAGTTGCGCGACGCTGCCGGCCAGGCGGTGGAGTTCCACAACTACATGCTTCCATTGGATCTGGACGGGGCTCGCATGATCCTGCTCGGCACGCGCGAGTCGCCGGCCGAGCCCATGCGTTACCTGCGCATCCCGGTGGACGATCAGGATGGCATTGATGGTTTTGTCCGCCTGCGGTCGGCTCTCGCCGACCCGGCGATGCGCGACGAGGCGGTGCGCCGTTACGCGGCGGGCGCCGTCGAGCCAGGCAAGCCCGAGCTGACGCAGGCCCTGGTGGCCTCTGCCCAGCGCGCGCTGGGCCTGTTCGCCGGCGTTGAGAAGGTGGACGTCAAGGCTGGCGGCGCTTCGCCCGAGCCTGAGATCAAGGGCGGTCTGCAGTCGGTGTCGGCGTTTCTGGAAGCCAACGTGCCCGAGGCCGAGCGTGAGCGTGCCAGTGACGTGCTGGTGCGCATCCTCAACGGCACGCTCTTCGAGTTGTTGCAGATCAGCCGGGAGCGCGCCGGGCAGAAGCCGCTGGAGCGCGACGACGCGGCGCAGCAGTTCATGTCACGGGTCGTTCTCAGTCTGAGCGACAGCTTCTATTACCCGGCCCCGGTGACCTTCCAGCTCAAGGATTTCCAGCACGTGCAGGCCAGCGTGTTCCAAGTGGCGCGAGCCCCTGGCCAGACCATCGTTTACCTGGGCTGCCTCTTTCTGATCCTCGGCGTGTTCGCCATGTTGTACGTGCGTGAACGGCGAATGTGGGTTTGGCTGTCTCCCCAGGGAGACGGAGCCAGCCTGGCCAGCATGGCGCTGTCTTCGAACCGCAAGACGATGGAATCCGACCGGGAGTTTGAATTGTTGAAGACCCAACTGTTGAAGGCGCAAGCATGAACACCGCGACACAGACGTTTGAACTGAAGCCGGGCGGGAAGAGCGCGGGCTTGGAGGCCGGCTATTTCGCGCGCCGCAATGTGTGGGACTGGTTGTTTACCGCACTCGTCGTCTTGGGGGCTGCCTGGGCTTTCTCTCGGTACAGCGGCAGCATGGACGGCTATGAAAAAGGCATTCTGGTCGGTGCGGTGCCGGCGATGGTCTGGCTGGGCTGGTTTTGGCGCCCTCTGCGAACCTTGATGGGGGTGGTGGCTGCGCTGTCGATGTTGGCCATCTGGCTGTACCAGACGCCAGCGGGCATCACCGATCTGGCCCGGGCCGATCAGGCCTTCCTGCTCAAGTATTTCATCTCCAGCCAGTCGGCCATTCTCTGGATGAGCATGCTGTTCTTCATGAGCACGGTGTTTTACTGGGTGGGCATGTTCACCCGCGCTGGCCAGACCTTTGAGCTGCTGGGTTCCCGCTTGGCCTGGGTCGCGGTGACGCTGGCGCTGGTGGGCACCATGGTGCGCTGGTACGAGAGCCACCAGATTGGCGTGGGCATCGGCCACATCCCGGTGAGCAACCTCTACGAGGTGTTCGTGTTGTTCTGCTGGATGACAGCAGCCTTCTACCTGTATTACGAAGACCAGTACCAGACCCGCAGCATGGGTGCTTTCGTGATGCTGGTGGTCAGTGCGGCGGTGGGCTTCCTGCTCTGGTACACGGTGATCCGCGAGGCGCACGCCATTCAACCCCTGGTGCCCGCCCTGCAAAGCTGGTGGATGAAGCTGCACGTGCCGGCCAACTTCATTGGCTACGGTACCTTCGCCATCGCGGCCATGCTGGCCTTTGCTTATCTGATCAAGCAGAGCGCGAGCGAGTCGCGTTGGTACAAACTGGCTCCCCTGTGGCTGCTCGGTCTGGTGCTGTGTTTCGAGCCCATCGTGTTCCGCCAGTCGGCGGCTGAAAAAGGCGGCAGCTACTGGTTCGTGTATTTCGGCGTCTCGGCGTTGATTGTTGCCACCATCATGTTCGGGCGCCGCCGCATTGCCGCGCGCCTGCCCAGCTTCGAGGTGCTGGACGACGTGATGTACAAGGCGATCACCGTGGGCTTCGCTTTTTTCACCATCGCCACGGTGTTGGGTGCTTTCTGGGCGGCCGAGGCCTGGGGCGGCTACTGGAGCTGGGACCCGAAGGAGACCTGGGCGCTGATCGTGTGGCTGAACTACGCAGCTTGGTTGCACATGCGCCTGATGAAGGGCCTGCGCGGCACTGTGGCGGCCTGGTGGGCGCTGGTCGGTCTTGCAGTCACCACTTTCGCCTTTCTGGGCGTGAACATGTTCCTTTCCGGTCTGCACAGCTACGGTGAGCTCTGATTGGCGTCGATCCCCTGGACACCCCGCTTCGGCGGGGTGTTTTGTTTGGGGCGCGCGGGTGTGCAGAAACTTTGTAAGACACTGCGGGCTCTGAACGACAGCCTTGAAACAAGGAGCCTCACATGATCATCCGTACCAGCGACACAGGATTCCAGCACCCTATTTCCAGCGAGATCACGTCACGCAGCGCCTACCTGGATCGCCGGGCGTGGATGCAGCGTCTGGCGCTGGGTGCGGGAGGCCTCGCCCTGGCGGGTTGGGCATCGCGCGACGCACTGGCCCAAGCGGCGGTGGCCCGTCCAGGGCGTCTGCTGCCGCTGCCATCGGTGCGCTCCGGCGTGCCAGGCGCCCAGACCATCGAGAAGATCACCGAGTACAAAGACGCCAGCGGCTACAACAACTTCTACGAGTTCGGGACCGACAAAACCGACCCGGCGGCCTACGCGAACACCCTCAAGCCGCGCCCCTGGACGGTGTCGGTGGAGGGATTGGTCAACAAGCCGCGCACCTATGGCATTGATGACCTCATGAAGCTGGCCGCAATGGAGGAACGCATCTACCGGCTGCGCTGCGTCGAGGGCTGGTCCATGGTGATTCCGTGGGTCGGCTTCTCTTTGGCTGAACTGATTCGGCAGGTGGAGCCTCAAGGCAGTGCCAAGTATGTGGAGTTTGTGACGCTGGCCGATCCCAAGACGATGCCTGGGGTCACATCCAACGTATTGCTCTGGCCCTATGTCGAGGGACTGCGCATGGACGAGGCGCGCCACCCGCTCACGATGTTGACCTTCGGCATGTATGGCGAGGTGTTGCCGAACCAGAACGGCGCGCCGGTTCGCCTGATCGTGCCGTGGAAATACGGTTTCAAGAGCGGCAAGTCGCTGGTCAAGATCCGGTTTGTCGAGAAGGAGCCGAAGACCGCCTGGAACATCGCGGCGGCACAGGAGTACGGCTTCTATTCCAACGTGAACCCCGATGTGCCTCATCCGCGCTGGAGCCAGGCCACCGAGCGCCGCATCGGTGAGGAGGGCGGTTTGCTGGCCAAGCGCCGCAAGACCGAGCGCTTCAATGGCTACGAAACCCAGGTGGGGTCGTTGTATGCCGGCATGGACCTGAAGAAGTTCTTTTGATGCGCTGGCTCAGCCACCGGGCGGTCAAGCCGGCGGTGTTTGTGCTGTGGCTGTTGCCGCTGGCGTGGCTGGTCTGGGCGGTTGTCGCGGACCGGTTGGGTGCCAACCCCGCTGAGGCCCTGATCCGCTCGCTGGGCGACTGGACGTTGCGCGCACTGGTGCTGGTGCTGGCTGTCACGCCAGCGCGTGTGGTTCTGGGCCTGCCCGCGCTCGCCCGCTTGCGCCGCATGCTCGGACTTTTTGTGTTCTTTTACGCCAGCCTGCACTGGCTGGCCTACGTCTGGTTTGACCAGGGTTTCGATTGGACAGCCGTCCTGGCAGACATGCCCAAGCGACCGTTCATTCTGGTGGGGACGCTGGCGTGGTTGTTGTTGTTGGCATTGGCGGCGACGTCATTCAACCGTGCCATACGCATCTTGGGATCCGCTCGCTGGCAATTGCTGCATCGTGCGGTGTACGCGGTGGCTGGACTCGCCATCCTGCACTTTTTCTGGATGCGTGCGAGCAAGAACAACTTTGGCGAAGTGGCCGTTTATGCGGCGTTGCTGGCCGTGTTGTTGGGTTGGCGTTTGTGGCGCCGCTGTCGCGCCTGAGTGCTTCGGTACTCAGGGGTGAGCGAAGGCTCTCGCAACAGTCGCGGACCAGAATCAGCGTGTGGTTCCGTTGTTGGCTGGTTGGGTGGGGTCCGCCGGATCCGGTGACACCGCGGGTGGCACTGGCGGGGTTGTAGCTGGCCGTGGTGTTGCCGCCGAAGCAGGTGCTGGCAGGAACAATGGGCCCTTTTGTCCACATCCCGAAGCCATCAACGCCATGGCCAGCAGGGCAAAGCTGCCCCGCGCCGCAGGTCGGGAGAACAAGCCACTTAGAATGGTTTTCTTCAACATAGTGATGGCATTGTAATGACCGACACCGACTACTTGGATCGCGCCGAAGCATTGCTTCGGGCCATTGAACTGTCCTGCGACCGAATCAACGACGACGGCGATGCGGACATCGACAACCAGCGCGTCGGCGGGATGGTGACGCTGTCCTTTGCAAACCGAAGCCAAATCATCATCAACCTCCAGAAACCCCTGCAAGAGGTGTGGATGGCCGCCCGTGCGGGTGGATTCCACTATCGCTTTGACGGCACGGCCTGGAACGACACCAAAGGGCAAGGCGAGTTTTTTTCCCACCTGTCCCGCTGCGCGAGCGAACAGGCTGGGCAGCCCTTGACCTTCAGTTCCTGAACAGGTCCAGGATGCTGCGCCGATCTTCGCTGTCGGGCGCAGCGCCAGTGGTTTCGCCCGCTGAAGGGGCGGCTTCCGCTTCGTTGACTGGAGCTCCGGGCCAGGGGTCGTTCAATCCCAGGCCTCGCACACCACGCCCAGGCCCGAACTCTTCGTAATACCACTCGTTCCCCACATGGATGACCCCTGGCGGCGCGGTGAGTTCTGCCACGGGCACTCCCTTTAGCGCCTCGGACATGTAGGCGATCCAGATGGGCAGGCTCAATCCTCCGCCGGTTTCGCGACTGCCCAGATTGCGCGGTGTGTCATACCCCACCCAGGCTGCGGCCACCACCGTGGGCTGGAAGCCGACGAACCAGGCATCGACCGAATCGTTGGTGGTGCCCGTCTTTCCGTAAAGATCGGGTCGCTTCAGCGTGGCTTGCGCGCGTGCAGCCGTACCAGATCGGGTGATTTCTTGCAGCAGACTGCTCATCAGGAAGGCGTTTCGTGCATCGATGGCGCGTTGTGATTCCGGTGGCTCTGCAGCAGTGCCCTCGAACAACACGCGTCCTTTTTGCTCAACCACCCGCGTGATCAGCGATGGCGTCACCCGGTATCCACCATTGGCGAACACGGCATATCCGCTGACCATTTGCATGGGCGTGACCGCACCAGCCCCCAGTGCCATGGTGAGGTAAGGAGGGTGTTTGTCGGCATCAAAACCAAATCGGGTGATCCAGTCTTGTGCACTTTGGGCGCCGACCAACTGCAGAACACGGATCGATACCATGTTTTTTGACTTGGCCAAGGCACGGCGGATCGACATGGGGCCTTCGAACTGACCGTCGTAGTTTTTCGGTTCCCAGGGCTTGCCGCCTGTTTCGGCTGCGGTGTAGAAGAGGGGAGCGTCGTTGACGACCGTGGAGGGCGTCACCCCCTTTTCCAGCGCCGCGGAATACACAAAGGGCTTGAAGCTGGAGCCGGGCTGGCGCCAGGCCTGGGTGACGTGGTTGAACTTGTTCTTCTGGAAGTCAAACCCCCCGACCAAAGCTCGAATGGCTCCATTGCGAGGGTCCATTGCCACAAACGCCGAGTCGACTTCTGGTAACTGACTGATGCGCCACGCATTGGAACCTGTCTTGACCACGCGGATCACAGCACCACGCCTGATTTTGATGTTGGGTCCTGCTTTTTCGCTCAACCCGGACATGGCCGGGCGCAGGCCTTCACCGGTGATCTCCAGCGGATCACCATCCTGCCGAATCGCCACCACCTTGCGTGGACTGGCCTCCAGAACCACAGCAGAGAGCAGATCATCGTTGTCCGGTCGCTCGGTCAGTGCCTCATCGATCGCGTCATCACGTGTTGCGTTGTCCGCTGGCAGGTTGATGAACAGTTCAGGACCACGGTACACCTGACGGCGTTCGTAGTCGAGGACGCCTTCTCGCAAGGCACGGTACGCGGCTTCTTGTTCGTTGGCCCGCAGACTGGTGGTGACCACCAGTCCCCGCGTGTAGGCCTCTTCACCATATTGGACGACCATCGATTGGCGAACCATTTCTGCGACGTATTCACCATGCACCGTGGTGGGGGTATGGGCTGGGCGCAATTTCAACTCTTCCAGCTTGGCCTCACCCGCTTGGTCTGGAGTGATGAACCCGTTGGCCTCCATGCGCTCAATGATGTAAAGCTGACGCGCCCGGGCACGCTTGGGGTTGCTGATGGGGTTGTAGGCGGATGGCGCCTTGGGCAGACCGGCCAGCATGGCAGCTTCTGCGATCGTGACATCCTTCAGCTGCTTTCCGAAGTACGTCTGGGCAGCAGTAGAAAACCCGTAAGCCCGCTGTCCCAGAAAAATCTGGTTCATGTAGATCTCAAGGATTTGCTCCTTGCTCAGGAGATGCTCCAGCTTGAACGTGAGCAGCACTTCATAGATCTTTCGGGTGTAGCTCTTCTCGGCAGACAGGTAGACATTGCGCGCCACTTGCATGGTGATGGTGGATGCACCTTGGCTTTTTGCCTGGCCAAGGTTGGCCAGTGCGGCACGCAGCATTCCCCGGTAGTCCACGCCACTGTGTTCGAAGAAGCGCGAGTCCTCAATGGCCAGCACGGCATTCTTCATCACGTCAGGTATCTCCCGAATGGTCAGGAGGTTGCGGCGTTCCTCGCCAAACTCACCGATCAGCTGACCGTCAGCGGTCAGCACCCGCAAGGGGAGTTTGGGTCTGTAGTCGGCCAGGTCGGCCACATCGGGCAGGTTGGGGTAGGCCACCGCCAATGCCAGCCCGATGCCCATCAAGATCATCGCCAAACCTGCCAGCAAAAGACCTGCCAAGCCCGCCATCACCTTGGCCAACCATCCGAGGGCGCTGCGAGTGGTCAGTGTCATGTGTCTGGCGTTTCGTTGAGCAGCGTCGTCGTCTTGGGCCATGCATTCAGTCGGAGCGAAAGTTGGGGATTATAAAAATGGCTCTGTTGCGCGCACGCCCGGGAACGGTGCCCATATTGTCAGTCGTTGTGTAGTTCTTCCGACTCAGCATCTCGTGCAAGTCGGCTGGAGCAGATTTTTGCGTATGCTTTTGACAACGCTTCCCTTTGTGCCAAATGTATAAATTCTTTGCTGCACAAGGGGCTTGCTGCTAGCATTCAAGTGAATTCTTAAGTCTGGCGCCCAGTGGCGCAACCATTTCTGGGGGTCACCTTGATCTCATTGGGGTCGTTTTTTAGCCGGGATCCGGCACCGTTGCTGGGCATCGACGTGAGTTCGTCCAGCGTCAAGCTGGTTGAACTCAGTCGCAACCGTTCAGGTGATTTGGTGCTTGAGCGTTGTGCCATCGAGCCGCTGGAACGCGGGTGGATCACAGATGGCAACATCGAGAAATTCGATGAGGTGGCTGAGGCTGTTCGACGTGTGGTGCGCAAAAGCGGGAGCAAGACCAAAAACGTGGCGATGGCGCTGCCTGCGTCTGCCGTGATCACCAAGAAAATTGTGCTGCCAGGTGGACTGACGGACAAAGAGTTGGAGGCTCAGGTGGAGTCCGAGGCCAACCAGTACATCCCGTTTTCTCTGGATGAGGTGAGTCTGGACTTTTGTGTTATCGGCCCCAGCGCCAACTCGGTGGGGGACTCAGAAGTGCTGATTGCCGCCTCGCGCAAGGAAAAAGTGTCGGACCGACAGGGCTTGGCCGAAGCAGCGGGGCTCAGGCCAGTCATCATGGATGTGGAGCCCTATGCCTCACGCATGGCTGCGGGGCGGGTGATCGAGACGCTTCCTAACCAAGGGGTTGATTCGTTGGTCGCATTGTTCGAAGTCGGGGCCATGACCACCAGCATGCAGGTTATGCGCAACGACGACGTGTTGTATGAACGTGATCAAGCGTTTGGCGGGGCTCAACTCACACAGTTGATCGTACGGCAGTACGGGTTTTCAGCAGATGAGGCCGAGGCAAAAAAGCGTTCGGGTGACCTGCCTGACGACTACCGAGCTTCCGTGTTGGGCCCCTTTATTGAAAGCATGGCTCAAGAAGTAGGACGCGCGCTCCAATTCTTCTTCACCAGCACTCCGTACAACAAGGTGGATCATATTTTGCTGGCCGGGGGCAGTGCTGCGCTTCCTGGACTGACAGAGGCGGTGACCCATCAGACCTCTTTTGCCTGCATGGTGATCAATCCGTTCGATGGCATGGAAATGGCCGCCAGTGTCCAAGCGCGAAAAATGGCGCGTGAGGCACCTTCCTACCTTACCTCCACCGGATTGGCCTTGCGGAGGTTCCACCAATGATTTTGATCAACCTTTTGCCTCATCGCGAGGCGTCTCGGAAGAAGCGGAAAGAGCAGTTCTTCACGCAATTGGGGCTCTCGGCGCTGCTGGGTGGGGTTATCTGTGGTGCGGTTTTTACTTGGTACCAAGGGCAGATTGCCGAGCAGCAGGGACGGAATGCATTTCTAAAGAATGAAACTGCACGTTTAGACGCAGAAATCAAGGACATTGCAGGTCTTCAGGCTGAAATCGCCTCGCTCCGCGCTCGTCAAACCGCTGTCGAAGACCTCCAAGCCGATCGCAACATGCCAGTGCACTTGCTGGAGGAATTGGTCAGTGAGTTACCGGATGGGATTTATTTGAGAAGCATGAAGCAGGAGAACCAGAGTGTTTTGCTGATGGGCGTGGCTCAATCTCAAGAGCGCGTGTCCGATATGTTGAGAAGTTTGTCGACCAAGACGAAGTGGTTGGTAAAGCCTGAGCTGGTGGAGATTGTGGCAACCAATGCGTCAGTGTCCAGCCGAGAGCAGCGCAGAGTGTCCAACTTCACGATCCGTGCAACTTTGAATCGTCCATCTAATGAAGCCGCCAAACCGACTGCATCGCAATCCACCAGTCCGACTGCGCCAGTGGTTCCAGGCAAGGTTTGATCGGAGATTCAGATAACCATGGCTAAATCTCCAAATATCAATGTTGATCTGAAATCGGTTCAGGACAAGATCAAGGCGCAATTTTCTGGACTGGACCCAAACGATCCTTCACAGTGGCCGTCTTGGCCCAGGAATGCTCTTTTTGTGGTTGTTTGCATCGCTGTGATCGCAGGACTTTGGTTCGCATGGCTGAAGTCCATTGATGAAGAATTGCTGGCTGCACAGGCACAAGAACAACAACTCAGGGACGATTATCGAAAAAAGCTGGTCCAAGCAGTCAACCTTGACGCATTGAAGAAGCAACTGGAGCAGGTACAGCAGTATGTTAGCCAGCTCGAGAAGCAATTGCCAAGTAAGGCAGAGATGGATGCCTTGTTGTCAGATATCAATCAAGCAGGTCTTGGAAGGAGTTTGCAATTTGAACTGTTTAGACCAGGGCAGGTATCTGTGAAAGAGTACTATGCGGAACTTCCCATCGCAGTGAGAGTAACTGGCGGCTATCATGATATTGGTCTTTTTGCGGCAGATATTGCCAATCTGTCTCGAATTGTGACCCTGAATAACTTGGCCATTGTGCCGGTGAAAGACCGGGACGGGTTTTTGACCTTAGACTGCACTGCGAAGACATTTCGATATCTGGACCAAGAAGAGATTGTTTTGCAGCAAAAGGCTTCTGCTGGAAAAAAACCAGGGGCTGTGGCATCTCCTGCGGGAGTGACTAAATGAGCTTGTCCTTTCGCAATTGTCTGAGCGTACTTGTATTGCTGTCTGTGTTCGGGTGTTCAAACTCTGAGCAGCAAGAGTTGAGTGCCTGGATGCAGAGTGAGCGGAATTCCATCAAGCCGGATGTGAAGCCAATTCCAGAACCTTCGAAATTTCTCCCGCACTCATACGCAGGGGAGCGATTTACTGAACCATTCAGTAATGAAAAGCTGGTGAGTATTTTGAAAAGCGGACAGTCATTGTCGGCTGAAAAATCAGCTTTGATCGAGCCTGAGTTGAATAGACGGAAACAGCCTCTTGAGGCATTTCCTCTCGATGTGATGTCGATGGTGGGTATTCTCAATCGAAAGGGGCAATTGGTCGCCCTTGTGAAGGTTGATTCGCTCCTATATCAGGTCGTTCCCGGTGCTTACCTTGGGCAAAATTACGGCCGAATTGTCAAAATCGATGAAAACCAAATTGTCCTGCGTGAAATCGTGCAGGATGCCGCTGGTGAATGGATAGAGCGCCCGGCTGCATTGCAATTACAAGAGGAAACGTCTAAATGAGCAAAACGCTTCAGGTGAGAGTTCTTAGAATGAGCACGAAAAACTCTCGCAAACTATCACTGCTCGTTGGGCTTGCGTTGGCCAGTTGCCTTGCACAAGCTCAAATCGCCATTCAATCTTTGACAGGCAGTGTCCAGTCTGGGGTTGACGTCGTTCGAATCGAGATGTCTGAACCGCTCCAGTCCGTACCGACTGGTTTTACGATCCAATCTCCGGCTCGTATTGCGCTGGATTTCCCTGGGGTGGTCAACGGAATAGGGCGTAGTTCTGTTGATATTGGCCAGGGTAATATTCGTTCGGCCAATGTGGTTCAGGCCGGGGATCGGACCAGGGTTGTCATCAACTTGAGTCAGCCTTCTGCTTACCAAGCCAAACTGGAAGGTAAGTCGCTTTTGCTGGTGTTGGAGAGTGGGGGGGGGGCTGCGGTGACGGTTACGCCTTCTGCGAAATCGTCCACTTCATTTGCGACCGCTGTGGTGAATGAGACCACAGCATTGAAAGATGTTGACTTCAGGCGCGGCGTTGGGAATTCCGGTCGCGTGGTGGTTGATCTTGCCAATAGTCAAACGGGTGTTGACATCCGCCAGCAAGGCAAAGACTTGGTCGTAGATTTTCTTAAAACATCTTTGCCCGAAGGGTTGCGCAGGAGGTTGGACGTTTCCGATTTCGGAACTCCCGTTCAAACGGTGGTGACCAGTCAAATGGGTGATCGTGTACGCATGCTGGTGACTCCGACTGGTAACTGGGAGCACTCTGCGTATCAAAGCGACAACCAGTTTGTACTCGAAGTCAGAGAGCAGAAAATCGATGCATCAAAGCTAACCCAAGGCCCGGGCTACAACGGTGAAAAACTTTCACTCAACTTTCAGAATATTGAAGTACGGTCATTGCTGCAAGTTATTGCGGATTTTACCAACTTTAACATTGTTACTTCTGACTCTGTCTCGGGAGCTGTGACATTGCGGTTGAAAGACGTTCCTTGGGATCAAGCTCTAGACATTATTCTTCAAGCCAAAGGGCTTGGGATGCGCAAGAGTGGCAATGTACTTTGGATCGCTCCAAAAGATGAAATTGCTGCCCGTGAGAAGCAAGAGTTGGAAGCGAAGGCTTCAGTGGAAAGCTTGGAGACCTTGCGCACTCAAGGATTCCAAATGAATTATGCCAAGGCCAGTGAGATTGCTGCACAAATTACAAGCGGTGGATCCGGTGGGACACAGGGAGGTGGCAGCGCGAGAATATTGTCTCAGAGGGGCAGCGTGATCGCAGAGCCGCGCACAAACCAGCTTTTTGTCACTGACATACCTTCCAAGTTGGAGCAGGTCCAGCAGCTGATCTCTAAACTGGACATTCCGGTTCGACAGGTGCTGATTGAAGCGAGAATTGTTGAAGCAAGTGATTCGTTTGGACGTTCACTCGGAGTTCGCTTGGGTGGTTCCGATTTGCGAGGCGTTCGAGGAGGGGAATCCGGGTATCCTGTGGCTGGAGCCAATAGGGTGGCCATTGGAGGCAGTTACAACGCGGTCTCCAGTACCACTGCCGAGTCTGAGAACACATTGGATACGACGAACACGAGCTTCGTTAACCTTCCTTCTTCGGGTGTGGGTGGGTTCTTGCCGGCAGCCTTTGCCGTGTCGCTGTTCAGCTCGGCCGCAAATCGGTTTCTGAACTTGGAAATCTCTGCGCTGGAGGCGGATGGACGGGGGAAAATCGTATCGAGTCCTCGCGTTGTCACGGCTGATCAGGTGAAGGCGCTGATTGAGCAAGGTACGGAATTCCCTTATCAGACAGCCACTTCAAGCGGCGCAACCGCGGTGGCCTTCCGGAAAGCCAACCTTAAGCTTGAGGTCACACCTCAAATTACGCCGGAAGGTGGAATCATCCTGGATGTGGACATAAACAAGGACAGTCGAGGTGAGACCACCGCTGCAGGTATCGCCATTGACACCAAACACGTGCAGACCCAGGTGTTGGTTGAGAATGGTGGCACGGTTGTGATCGGTGGCATCTTTTCCGAAGAGTCCCGCGATACGGTGACCAAAGTTCCGCTTCTTGGGGACATTCCCATCCTGGGGAATTTGTTCAAGAACAAGAACAATTCAACCAGTAAAACTGAATTATTGATTTTTCTTACCCCTCGTTCGATCAGCAGCGGTGATGTGGCCCGTCGTTGATCATTTTGAAATACAGGAGTGAACTAGTGAAACGCTTTTCAAGCCGGGTGATTTTTGGAAGCTTTTTCGCTTCGATTCTTTTGGTATCCTGCGGTGGTGGTGGTGATGTGGCTGGTGACTCTACTGAGTTTTCAGTCTTTCCCGACAAGTATGCTTTGAAATTGGGTGCTGGCTCTCGTTGCCGCGATGCTTCGAAGACCCCCCCCGTCGTGGTAACCATCATTGGTGGGCAACCACCTTTTAGAATTATAAATTCTGCCCCGGAAGCATTGGTGATTGATAAAACCGAGGCATCAGGCAAAGACCCGCAGTTCAGGATTTCCTATTCCGCAGACGCCGTAGTTTGTACCGATCCTGGAGTTGTGACCGTTTTGGATTATCATTCTCGTGTTGCTTCCTTTGAATATTCGATTGAAGTTGAACAAAGCGAGTAAATTGGATCCCATCAGATTATCTGTTTGAATGCTTGGCTGTGAGAGGTTGCATGGCATTGGTTACAACGATCAGTGTCCGTCTTCGGTAGTTCAATGAGCATTGCCCTTGTCGGACTTCCTGGATCAGGAAAGTCCACAGTTGGTCGTCAGCTTGCAAGACGTTTGTCATTTGCCTTTCTGGACTCCGACCACGTGATTGAGCAGCGACTCGGCTGCTCCATACGTGAGTACTTCGAACGCGAAGGCGAAGAGCAGTTTCGGGATGTCGAAGAAGCTGTGATTGATGAGCTGAGTCAAAGGCCCGGTTGTGTGTTGTCGACCGGGGGGGGGTCTGTGCTTAGGCCTTCAAATCGGAGTCATTTGCACGGTCGTTGCCGCGTCGTGTATCTGCGGTCTTCGCCCGAGGAGGTGTTTCGGCGCTTGCGGCATGACCGAAACCGGCCTTTGCTTCAGGTCGCTGATCCATTGCAGCGTTTGAAAGATCTGTACGCTGCACGTGATCCGCTCTACAAAGAGGCCGCCCACTTTGTGATCGAGACGGGCCGACCCTCCGTGGCCACGCTGGTCAACATGATCGTCATGCAGCTCGAGTTGTCAGGACATTTGCAGCCATAGAGCAGCGGCATGATGAGGGGCGATGCTCGCTGTTGATCCCTTGTTTTCATTCGGGTGAAGCGAGGCTCTAAACTTGCCGTCATGAACGACAACGCCTCAGCCCTTCTTGTGCATCAGGTCCCCATCGCGCTGGGTGACCGGAGCTACCTCATTGACATTGGCCACGGCCTCCTCGACATTGCGCCCAATGCTTCGCTTCCACAGGGCTCCTCAGCCTTGGTGGTCAGCAACGAAACGGTAGCACCCCTGTATCTGGAGCGATTGAAAAAGTCGCTTGCTCCTCACTACCCACGGGTATTGAGCGTGTTGCTTCCTGATGGTGAGGCCTACAAGACCTGGGAGTCACTCAACCTGATTTTTGACGCGCTGCTTTCACAGGCCTGTGACCGGAAGACCGTGTTGTTTGCGCTGGGTGGTGGGGTGGTGGGCGATATGACCGGCTTCGCTGCGGCGTCGTTCATGCGGGGTGTGCCATTTGTGCAAATGCCGACCACGCTGTTGGCGCAGGTGGACTCATCGGTAGGAGGCAAGACCGCGATCAACCACCCGCTTGGAAAGAACATGATTGGGGCGTTTTATCAACCGCAACGGGTGATCTGCGATCTGCAAACGATCAGCACCCTGCCTGAACGGGAGTTGAGTGCCGGACTGGCCGAGGTCATCAAATACGGGCCGATCGCCGACATGGCCTTTCTCGACTGGATCGAGCAGAACATGGTAGCACTCAGGGCCCGCGACCCGGTTGCGCTGGCGCACGCGGTTCAGCGCAGCTGCGAGATCAAGGCGCACGTGGTGGGGCAGGACGAACGGGAGTCCGGTTTGCGTGCCATTCTCAACTTCGGTCACACCTTTGGCCATGCCATCGAAGCCGGCATGGGGTATGGCATGTGGCTGCATGGCGAGGCGGTGGGTTGCGGCATGGTCATGGCAACGCGTTTGTCGATGCGCTTGGGGTTGGTGGATGGCGATTTCCTTCAACGGATCACCACGCTCGTTGAGGGCGCGGGCCTTCCGGTTCGAGCGCCCGTGCTCGACGTTTCAGACAACGTCGGTCGCTATCTTTCTTTGATGCGGGTGGATAAAAAGTCCGAGGCGGGAGAGATCAAGTTTGTGCTGATCGACGGGCAGGGACAAGCGATCGTGCGCGGCGCGCCGGACGCCGTGGTGAGTGAGGTGATTGCAGAGAGTTGCGCACCGTGACATCGCGAGATGGGCCGCTGGCTGGCCATGCGGCGGCTGTTGAGACCCCGGGTTCGATTCTTCCGCTCGCTTCGTTCGCGAGCTGGCCTGACTGCAGTCGGGGCAGGCGTTTTGCCGAGGCAGATGCGCCGACCCGTTCGGTGTTTCAGCGCGACCGGGATCGGATCATTCACTCCACCGCGTTTCGGCGGCTCGTCTACAAAACCCAGGTGTTTTTGAATCACGAGGGCGACCTGTTTCGCACCCGTCTGACTCACTCGCTGGAGGTGGCTCAGTTGGGGAGAAGCATCGCACGCACCCTCAGACTCAACGAAGATCTGGTGGAGGCAATTGCGCTGGCGCACGACCTCGGGCACACGCCGTTCGGGCACGCGGGGCAGGACGCGCTGAATGCCGCCATGATGGCCGCCCGTCCCGCGTCCGCGTTGGACGATGGGCAATGGGGGTTCGAGCACAACCTGCAGAGCCTGCGGGTGGTCGATGCGCTGGAGGAGCGTTACCCGGCTTTTGACGGACTCAACCTGACCTTTGAGACGCGCGAGGGGATTCTGAAGCACTGCTCTCGCGCCAATGCCGAGCGGCTGCTGTTGAGCGATCACAGCGGTGTGGCTTTGCGGTTTGTGCACGGGGGTTCGCCGTCCCTGGAGGCGCAGTTGTGCAACCTGGCCGATGAAATCGCATACAACGCGCACGACATTGATGACGGCGTGCGCTCCGGCTTGCTGAGCCTCGACCAGGTGGCCGAGGTGCCCCTGTTCGCGCGCTACCGGGATCAGGCGCTGGCGGCCTATCCCCAACTGCAGGGGCGGCGCTTGCTGTTCGAGTCGATCCGCTTGATGCTCAGCGACCAGGTCTACGACGTGATCGACACCACGCGCGAGCGCATACGGAGCGCTGGCGTGCGAAGCCCGGACGACGTGCGGGAGTTGAAGGCACCGCTGGTGGCGTTTTCAAGCGACATGAAAGCCCAGTCACAGGCACTCAAGTCGTTTCTGCTGCGCAACCTGTATCGCCACCCTCAGGTCATGGAAACGACCGAACGGGCGGCACGCGTGGTGAGCGAGTTGTTTGCGCTCTACCTGGGTCAACCGCACGAATTGCCACTGGGTCAAGAGCCTGACCAACCGGGCGCCAGGGCCGTGGCGGACTACATCGCGGGGATGACCGATCGGTTCGCCATCCGTGAGCACCAGCGGCTCAGCGGCACCGTGCTGTTTCCCTGAGGAAGAAGATGACTCTCGAAGGCAAAGAAGTCCTTACGATCAGCGACCGCTCCCGAGCGGTGGCGGTCGTGGTGCTGGGTGTCGGCGTCAGCTGTGCGCTGCATGTGGGCAAGCTGCCGGTGGCCATTCCGTTGCTTCAAGTTGAACTCGGGATGAGTCTGCTGCAAGCGGGCTTCCTGCTGTCGCTGGTTCAGCTTGCCGGCATGTCTCTCGGGCTGCTGGTGGGCTTGCTCGCGGACCGCCTGGGCCCGCGTCGTGTGATGCTGATCGGCTTGCTGGTGCTGGCCGCCGGCAGCGGACTGGGGGCACTGGCCCCCAGTGTCTCCACGCTTCTGGTCACGCGGGTGATCGAGGGCATGGGGTTTCTGTTGGCGGTGCTCCCCGCGCCGGGCATGCTCCGCTTGCATGTCAAAGACCCGGCCACGCTGTCGCGTGCGCTGGGCTGGTGGGGCACCTACATGCCGTTGGGGACCGCGTTGGCGCTGTTGTTGGGCGTGCCCGCGATGTCGTGGATGGGATGGCGTGCGGTCTGGGTGTTGGTGGCTTTGCTCAGTGTCTGCGCGGCAGGCGTCCTCGCCTTGCAAGTGCCCCACGAACCGCTGACTTCGGGCGGAGGAAGCCTGGGGTTGTGGCCCAGGCTGCAACGCACGCTGCGCGCGCCGGGGCCGTGGTTGGTCGCGCTGGGGTTTTTTCTCTATTCGGGCCAATGGCTGGCCGTCATCGGCTTTCTGCCCACGATCTACCGCGACGCGGGTCTCGGTGGTGGCGCCATCGCTGGACTCAGCGCGCTGGCTGCGGCCATCAACATGACGGGCAATGTGGCCGGCGGACGTTGGCTGGCCCGAGGCGCGCCCCCTGGGTTGGTGCTCGCCTTGGCCTACGGAGCGATGGCCCTCGGTGCGCTGGTGGCGTTTGGCGCGCAGGGACATCCCGTCTGGCAGTACGTGGCGATTCTGGCGTTCTCTGGCTTGGGCGGACTGATTCCAGGCACCTTGTTTGGGGTGGCGGTCGTGATGGCACCGGGCAGCGACACCGTGTCCACCACGGTGGGTTGGATGCAGCAGTTTTCTGCGCTGGGCCAGTTCACGGGGCCGCCCGCCGTGGCGTGGCTGGTCACGCAGGTGGGTGGCTGGCATGGGACGTGGGTGCTGACTGGGGGCTGCTCGTTGCTCGGTATTGCATTGGCCATGCAACTCCAGCGGGTCTGGAGCCGTCTCCCGCGGTCGCTTCCACCGCCTGCCGAAGAGCGCGGATAAACTGCCCGAGGTGCCGCATCGGGCGGCAGGGCAGGACGTTCAAGATGCAGGGATCGATTCAATGAGCTTTCTTCACCAGCTCAAGCAACAAGCGCGGGCGCTCCAGTCGGAGCAAGGCGGGCAGCAGCAGGGCCAGGAGGCCAATATGGCCGCCACCGAGGCGGCTTGCAAGATCGTTTGGAACTACTTCACCGAGCTGCCCCGGCAACTGAATGTGATCGAGCCCGCTGCGGTACAGCTGGGGCTGGACAGCAAAACGCCGTGGCCAAACATGAAGCAGACCGACTTCCGTTTCGACGCCCGGAAGAAGCGGCTGCGAGACAAAGAGGTTTTTGACTACCTTGCCTTGGGCTGGCGCCTGGCACCTCGAGAGGGCGAACCCCTTCAAGGGCGTGTGAGCGTGAACTTTCCGCCCGACCTGGAGCGGGTTCAGCGCCGCTTGCACGCCGGGCATGTGGTTCATGAGCGGCAGGAGCAACGCCACCCCGAATCCAACGCGCTGCTGGCGATCATTTTCGAGTACGAGATGGCGGCGCGGGCCAGTGTGATGGTGACGCCGGACCACGACAACCTCGTGCTCAAATTCCGTCTGGGTTGTGTGGGCGGCATGGAGGTCGTCAACACCAGCGTGCCTGCGGCCCAGTTGAATGGTGCGGTGCTGGACGAGCTGGCCCGACTGATCGTCGGAGAGCCCAGCCGCTTTCTCTGATCAGGTTGGTTCCGCCGACGCCAGGGTCCTGATAATCGGGGACGGAATCAACGAAGGGTGCCCATGGCGCGACTGGCTCGACTGACCCTGGCGGGGCAGGTTCATTACGTGATGCTGCGTGGCAACAACCGCCAACCAGTGGTGCGGGACGACGCCGACCGCCAGGCCCTGCTGGACATGTTGGCCGAACAAGCCTCGCGCCATCGGGTGGCCATGCACGCCTACGTCTTGACCGACAACCAGGTCCAACTCCTGCTCACGCCGGAGACGGTAGATGGTGTGCCGAAGACGATGCAGGCCGTGGGGCGCAGCTATGTGCGGTATTTCAACGCTCGCCATGGCCGCAGCGGCACGCTGTGGGAGGGGCGCTACCGCTCGACCCTGATCCAGCCCGAGCGCCATTTGCTGGGCTGCATGATCTTCATGGACCTGGAGCCGGTGAGGGAGCGTCTGGTGGACGAGCCGGCCTCCTTCGCATGGTCCAGTCATCGCCACCACATCGGGCAGCTTCACGACAAACGCATCGCGACGCACCCCCTGTACTGGCAGTTGGGAAACACCCCTTTTGCGCGAGAGGCCGCATACGCCGAATTGGTGCGAGCGGGACTCACCGCGACGCAGATCGAAGCGATGGCCCGGGCGGTGTGGCGCGGCTGGCCCCTGGGCGATGCGGCTTTTGTGGTCTCGCTTCAGCAACAAACTGACCGTCGCCTGGCGCCAGCCAAAGCAGGGCGTCCCGCAAAGACCCGCTCGTCCACCTCAGCGTCATAAAAAGTCGAATAAAAACAAGACCCCGCACAATCATGATAAATCTGTCCCCAATTAATTCGTGCAGATAATTGTTGAGCTTTAATAAGAATCTGACCCCAATTAATTTCCTTGGCATTTTTGTTGCATTGCACTATCCTTCGAGTCCGCCTTTTGTGCCCACGAACTTTGAAGGAAGCGCCATGACCACGGCTGCCGAACAACAGCAACTCCAGCAACAGGGTCTGTACGACCCGGCCAACGAACACGATGCCTGCGGCGTCGGTTTCGTGGCCCACATCAAGGGCGAAAAGCGGCACGACATCGTGACCCAGGCGCTCAAGATCCTGGAGAACATCGATCACCGCGGTGCTGTGGGCGCCGATGCGCTCATGGGCGACGGTGCCGGCATCCTGATCCAGCTGCCCGACGCGCTCTACCGAGAAGAGATGGCCAAGCAGGGCGTGGTCTTGCCAGCCGCGGGTGAATACGGCGTGGGCCTGATCTTCCTGCCCAAGGAACATGCCAGTCGCCTGGCCTGCGAGCAGGAAATGGAGCGCGCGATCAAGGCCGAAGGCCAGGTGCTGCTGGGCTGGCGCGATGTGCCGGTGAACAAGGACATGCCCATGTCCCCCACCGTGCGCGAAAAAGAGCCGATCATGCGGCAGGTCTTCATCGGGCGCGGCACCGACGTGATCGTTCAGGACGCCCTGGAGCGCAAGCTGTATGTGATCCGAAAGACCGCCAGCGCCCACATCCAGGCGCTCAAGCTCAAGCACAGCAAGGAATACTACGTTCCAAGCATGAGCAGCCGCACCGTGGTCTACAAGGGTCTGCTGCTGGCCGACCAGGTGGGCACCTATTTCCTGGACCTGCAAGACCCACGCTGTGTCTCCGCTCTGGGCCTGGTGCACCAGCGCTTCTCCACCAACACCTTCCCCGAGTGGCCGCTGGCACACCCGTACCGCTACGTGGCGCACAACGGTGAAATCAACACCGTCAAGGGCAACTACAACTGGATGAAGGCGCGCGAAGGCGTGATGTCTTCGCCGGTGCTGGGTGCCGACCTGCAAAAGCTCTACCCCATCAGCTTCGCCAGCCAGTCCGACACCGCCACCTTCGACAACTGCCTCGAACTGCTGACCATGGCGGGCTACCCGATCAGCCAGGCCGTGATGATGATGATTCCCGAACCCTGGGAACAGCACACCATGATGGACCCGCGTCGTCGCGCGTTCTACGAGTACCACGCCGCCATGCTGGAGCCCTGGGACGGCCCGGCCTCCATCGTGTTCACCGACGGCCGCCAGATTGGCGCCACGCTGGACCGCAACGGTCTGCGCCCTTCGCGCTATTGCATCACCGACGACGACCTGGTCATCATGGGTTCGGAGTCGGGCGTGCTGCCGATCCCCGAAAACAAGATCGTGCGCAAATGGCGCCTGCAGCCGGGCAAGATGTTCCTGATCGACCTGGAGCAGGGCCGCATGATCGACGACGAGGAGCTCAAGGCCAACCTCGCCAACAGCAAGCCCTACAAGCAGTGGATCGAGAACCTGCGCATTCGCCTGGACGACGTGGAGCACCCCGTGGCCGGTGAAGATGCGGTGGAGCTGCCGATCAGCAAGACCGAACCCCAGTCCTCCGGTACCGAGCGCGTGTCGCCCGAGTTGCTGGACCAGCAGCAGGCTTTTGGTTTCACGCAGGAAGACATCAAGTTCTTGCTCAGCCCTATGGCCGCCAACGGGGAAGAGGGCATCGGCTCCATGGGCAACGACAGCCCGCTGGCCGTGCTCTCGGGCAAGAACAAGCCGCTGTACAACTACTTCAAGCAGCTGTTCGCGCAAGTGACCAACCCGCCCATCGACCCGATCCGCGAAGCGATCGTGATGTCGCTGGTGTCGTTCGTCGGTCCCAAGCCCAACTTGCTAGACATCAACCAGGTCAACCCGCCCATGCGCCTGGAGGTGAGCCAGCCGGTGCTGGACTCTGCCGACATGGCCAAGCTGCGCAACATCGAATCGGTGACGCAGGGCAAGTTCAAGAGCCACACTCTGGACATCACCTACCCGGTGAGCTGGGGCAAGGAAGGCGTGGAAGCCAAGCTGGCCTCGTTGTGTGCCGAAGCCGTGGACGCGATCAAGGGTGACAAGAACATCCTGATCATCAGCGACCGCGGCGTCAGCCGCACCCAGGTGGCCGTGCCCGCGCTGCTGGCCTTGTCCGCCGTGCACCAGCACCTGGTGCGCGAGGGTTTGCGCACGACCGCTGGCCTGGTGGTCGAGACCGGCACGGCGCGCGAAGTGCACCACTTCGCCGTGTTGGCGGGCTATGGTGCCGAAGCCGTGCACCCCTACCTGGCCATGGAGACGCTCAAGGCCATTCATCAGGAGTTGCCGGGTGACCTGTCGGCCGACAAGGCGGTCTACAACTACGTCAAGGCCATCGGCAAGGGTCTGTCCAAGATCATGTCCAAGATGGGCGTGAGCACCTACATGTCGTACTGCGGCGCCCAGCTGTTCGAGGCCATCGGCCTGAACACCGAAACGGTGGGCAAGTACTTCACCGGCACCGCCACCCGAGTGGAAGGCATCGGCGTGTTCGAGATCGCCGAAGAGGCCATCCGCATGCACAAGGCGGCCTTCGGTGACGACCCGGTGCTGGCCTCCATGCTGGAGACCGGCGGCGAATACGCCTGGCGTGCCCGTGGTGAAGAGCACATGTGGACGCCCGACGCCATCGCCAAGCTGCAGCACAGCACGCGGGCCAACAACTGGAACACATACAAGGAATACGCGCAGATCATCAATGACCAGAGCAAGCGCCACATGACGCTGCGCGGCCTGTTCGAGTTCAAGATCGAGCCCAGCAAGGCGATCTCCATCGACGAGGTGGAGTCTGCCAAGGAGATCGTCAAACGCTTCGCCTCTGGCGCCATGTCGCTGGGCTCGATCTCCACCGAAGCGCACGCGACGCTCGCCGTGGCCATGAACCGCCTCGGTGGCAAGAGCAATACCGGTGAAGGCGGTGAAGACGCGCTGCGCTACCGCAACGAGCTCAAGGGCATCCCGATCAAGCAGGGCCAGACCATGTCCGACCTGCTGGGCAACATCTTCGAGGTGGACTACCCGCTGGAAGCCGGCGACTCGATGCGTTCGCGCATCAAGCAGGTGGCCTCGGGCCGTTTTGGTGTGACCGCCGAGTACCTGAACAGCGCCGACCAGATCCAGATCAAGATGGCGCAGGGCGCCAAGCCCGGCGAGGGCGGCCAGTTGCCTGGCGGCAAGGTCACGGAGTACATCGGCAAGCTGCGCCACAGTGTGCCGGGTGTGGGCCTGATTTCGCCACCGCCCCACCACGACATCTACTCGATCGAAGACCTGGCCCAACTGATCCACGACCTGAAAAACGTGGCGCCGCACAGCTCCATCAGCGTGAAGCTGGTGTCCGAGGTGGGCGTGGGCACCATCGCCGCGGGCGTGGCCAAGTGCAAGGCCGACCATGTGGTGATCGCCGGTCACGACGGCGGCACCGGCGCTTCGCCCTGGTCGTCGATCAAGCACGCCGGCTCACCTTGGGAAATCGGACTGGCCGAAACCCAGCAGACGCTGGTGCTCAACCGCCTGCGCAGCCGTATCCGCGTGCAGGCCGATGGCCAGATGAAGACCGGTCGCGACGTCATCATCGGCGCGCTGCTGGGTGCCGACGAATTCGGTTTCGCCACGGCACCGCTGGTGGTCGAGGGCTGCATCATGATGCGCAAGTGCCACCTGAACACCTGTCCGGTGGGCGTGGCCACGCAAGACCCGGAGCTGCGCAAGAAGTTTTCAGGCCGCCCGGAGCACGTCGTCAACTACTTCTTCTTCATCGCCGAAGAAGTGCGCCAGATCATGGCCCAGCTGGGCATTGCCAAGTTCGACGACCTGATCGGTCGCGCCGACTTGCTGGACATGCGCCAGGGCATTGAACACTGGAAGGCCCGCGGCCTGGACTTCAGCCGCCTGCTGGCCACGCCGAACGTGCCCGCCGACGTGCCGCGCCTGCACACGCAGAATCAGGACCACGGCCTGGAGAAATCGCTCGACAACGTCTTGATCGCCAAGAGCAAGGCCGCCATCGAAAAAGGCGAGAAGGTCCAGTTCATGGAGCGCGCGCGCAACGTGAACCGTTCCGTGGGCGCCATGCTCTCGGGCGCGGTGACCAAGGTGCACCCCGAGGGTCTGCCGGACGACAGCATCCGCATCCAGCTCGAAGGCACGGGTGGCCAGTCCTTTGGCGCCTTCCTGTGCAATGGCATCACGCTGTACCTGATCGGCGATGCCAACGACTACACCGGCAAAGGCCTCTCCGGCGGTCGTGTGGTGGTGCGCCCCAGCATCGACTTCCGCGGCGAATCGACCCGCAACATCATCGTGGGCAACACCGTCATGTACGGCGCGACCTCCGGTGAAGCCTTCTTCAGCGGCGTGGCCGGCGAGCGTTTCGCCGTGCGCCTCTCGGGTGCCACCACGGTGGTCGAAGGCACGGGCGACCACGGTTGTGAGTACATGACCGGCGGCACGGTGCTGGTGCTGGGCAAGACCGGTCGCAACTTCGCGGCCGGCATGAGCGGCGGCATCGCCTACGTGTATGACGAAGACGGCCTGTTCGCCCTGCGCTGCAACACCGCCCAGGTCGCTCTGGACAAGGTGTTGCCGGCCACCGAGCAGGAAGCCTCGACCGACAAGGCCATCTGGCACCGTGACCAGACCGACGAAGCACAGCTCAGGAAACTGCTGGAAGAGCACAACCGCTGGACGGGCAGCAAGCGCGCCCGCGAGCTGCTCGACAACTGGGCCGAGGCTCGCGCGAAGTTCGTGAAGGTGTTTCCTACCGAATACAAGCGCGCGCTGGGCGAGATCAATGCCAAAAAGGTCGCCGCATCCGCCACGGGCAAGGCACAGAGCAGCGCCAAGAAGCAGGCTGCCCCAGCCAAGTAAAAATCAATACCCACGCAGGATCACATCATGGGAAAAGTCACCGGCTTCATGGAATTTGAGCGTCTGGAAGAGGGCTACAAGCCCGTTGTTGAACGCCTGAAGCATTACAAGGAATTCGTGGTCGGCCTCGACGAGGATCAGGCCAAGATCCAGGGCGCGCGCTGCATGGACTGCGGCACGCCGTTCTGCAACAGCGGTTGTCCGGTCAACAACATCATTCCGGACTTCAACGACCTCGTGTACTCGGGCGATTGGCAGAACGCCATCACGGTACTGCACAGCACCAACAACTTCCCCGAGTTCACCGGCCGCATCTGTCCCGCGCCTTGCGAGGCCGCCTGCACCATCAACGTCAACGGTGACGCCGTGGGCATCAAGTCCATCGAGCACGCGATCATCGACAAGGCCTGGGCGGAGGGCTGGGTACAGCCGCAGCCCGCCAGGCACAAGACCGGCAAGAAGGTCGCTGTGGTCGGTTCCGGCCCGGCCGGCATGGCCGCGGCCCAGCAGCTGGCGCGCGCCGGTCATGACGTGACGGTGTTCGAGAAAAACAGCCGCATTGGCGGTCTGCTGCGCTATGGCATTCCCGACTTCAAGATGGAGAAGACGCACATCGACCGCCGCGTGGCGCAGATGGAAGCCGAAGGCGTGGTCTTCAAGACCAGCACCCTGATCGGCGCCATACCGGAAGGCCTCAAGGTCACGAACGACGCCAAGACGGTGGTCAGCGCCGAAGACCTCAAGGCCCAGTTCGACGCCGTGCTGCTGACCGGTGGCTCCGAACAGAGCCGCGACCTGCCGGTGCCCGGCCGTGAACTCGATGGTGTGCACTTCGCCATGGAGTTTCTGCCCATGCAGAACAAGGTGAATGCCGGTGACAAGCTCAAGGGCCAGCTGCGCGCGGACGGCAAGCACGTCATCGTTATCGGCGGTGGAGACACCGGTTCCGACTGTGTGGGCACCAGCACCCGCCACGGCGCCGTCAGCGTGACCCAGTTCGAGGTGATGCCGCAGCCGCCCGAGCAGGAGAACAAGCCGTTGGTGTGGCCCTATTGGCCGCTGAAGCTGCGCACCAGTTCCAGCCATGACGAGAGCGCCGAGAAGGGCATCCTTCAGCGCGAGTTCGCCATCTCTACCAAAGAGTTCATCGGCAAGAACGGCAAGCTCACCGGGCTCAAGACCGTGCACATCGAGATGAAAGACGGCAAGCTGGTGGAAGTGGCCGGCACGGAAAAGGAGTACAAGGCTGACCTCGTGCTGCTGGCCATGGGCTTCGTGAACCCGGTCGCCACCGTGCTAGACGCCTTTGGCGTGGACAAGGACGCGCGCGGCAACGCCAAGGCCTCGACGGAATTTACCGGCGGTTACATCACCAATGTGGCCAAGGTGTTTGCGGCCGGCGACATGCGCCGGGGCCAGAGCCTGGTGGTCTGGGCCATCAGGGAAGGTCGCCAGGCTGCGCGCTCGGTGGACGAGTTCCTGATGGGCTGCTCCGACCTGCCGCGCTGAGGGAGGATCACCCCCGCCGCGCTGCGCGCGACCCCCTTAGGGGGCGATGCGAGTGGCCCGGCGGAGCCGGTTCCACCGCATCTTGGGTTTTAGGACACCGCTCCTTGGGGTCGATGGGCGGTGGTCCGGACTGGGATTTACCCTCATGCGACAATGCGCAGTCATTTTTTCTGGCCCCATGAGCGACACCCCATTCATCGACATTGATCATGTGACCTTTGGCTACGACAGCCGGAGAACCATTCTCAACGACATCTCCCTGAAGTTCGCTCGCGGCAAAGTCACAGCGGTGCTGGGCGGCTCCGGCTGCGGCAAGACCACCCTGTTGCGCCTGATCGGTGGCGTGCACGCACCCAACAGCGGTCGTGTGGTCTTTGATGGCGAAGTGGTCAACGCGGGTGACAAGACCCAGCTGTTCCGCCTGCGCCGCCGTCTGGGCATGCTGTTCCAGTTTGGCGCGCTGTTCACCGACCTCTCGGTGTTCGACAACGTGGCCTTTCCCCTGAGGGAAATGACCGACCTGCCCGAGACCCTGATTCGCCACATCGTGCTGATGAAACTCAATGCGGTGGGTCTGCGCGGTGCAGCCGGTTTGCGCATCAGCGAGGTGTCGGGCGGCATGGCCCGCCGCGTAGCGCTGGCCCGCGCGATCGCGCTCGACCCCGAGCTCATCATGTACGACGAGCCCTTCGCTGGCCTGGACCTGGTGTCCATGGGTGTGGCAGCCAAGCTGATTCGCACCCTGACCGACGTGACCGGCGCCACGACGCTGCTGATTTCGCATGATGTGCCTCAGTGCATGGCGATCAGCGACTGGGTGGTGTTGCTGGCCACCGGTGGCCGCGTTGTCGCCGAGGGCACGCCCGCTGAGCTGATGGCCAGCAATGAGCCGGAGGTGCGGCAGTTTGTGCGGGGTGAACCCGATGGGCCAGTGAAATTTCACTACCCGGCGCGCTCAGTGGCTGAGGATTTTGGTCCGAGGGCCGCTGTATGAACTTTCTGCAAACACTGGGCCAGACCGTGCTCAGCCAGCTGGGCCGATGGGGCCATGGCACCTTTTTCTTTCTTGATCTGCTCAAGGCGGTGCCCGTCTCGCTGCGCCGATTTGGTCTTGTGATGGATCAGATCAACGCGATCGGCAACCGGTCGCTGGTGATCATCATGGCCTCTGGGCTGTCGGTGGGGTTTGTGCTGGCCTTGCAGATGTACTACGCGCTGACCACCTATGGCGCGGCCGAATCACTGGGACTGATCGTCAATCTGTCTTTGGTCCGCGAGCTCGGTCCCGTGGTCACGGCCTTGCTGTTTGCCGGGCGTGCAGGCACCTCGCTCACCGCCGAGATCGGTCTCATGAAGGCGGGTGAGCAGATTGCCGCGATGGAGCTGATGGCCATCGACCCCAAAGCGCGTGTGCTGGCGCCCCGCTTCCTTGGCGGCATCATTTCCATGCCGCTGCTGGCGGCGCTGTTCTCCACGGTCGGCATCCTGGGCGCCTATGTGGTGGCGGTGCTGCTGATCGGCATCGACGCCGGCAACTTCTGGTCCATTCAACAAAACGGCGTGGATGTCTGGCGCGACGTGGGCAACGGCGTCGTGAAAAGTTTCGTTTTCGGCGTGATCTGTACCGCCGTGGCGCTGTACCAAGGCTATGAAACCGAAGCCACGCCAGAAGGGGTGGCTTACGCCACCACCCGAACCGTGGTCACCGCATCATTGAGTGTGCTGGCCATGGACTTCATCCTGACCGCCGTGATGTTCTCAACCCCCTGATTCCGCTACCGGAGAACCCATGAACAAGAAAAGCACAGAGATTTTGGTTGGCCTGTTTGTCGTCCTCGGCTTGCTGGCACTGCTCTTCCTAGCCCTCAAAGCGGCAAACCTCGGCAGCTTTGCTGGCGGCGGGGACACCTACACATTGCAGGCGCGTTTCGACAACATCGGAGGCCTGAAATCCCGTGCGCCGGTGCGCTCTGCGGGGGTGAACGTGGGCCGCGTGACCAGCGTCACGCTGGACGCTCAAACATATCAGGGCCTCGTCACGATGGAGGTCAATAAAGGCGTGAATTTCCCCAAGGATTCGTCTGCCAAGATCCAGACAGCCGGGCTGCTGGGCGACCAGTATGTGGGGCTTGAGCCGGGCGGCGACGAGAAACACCTGATGGCCGGCGACGTGATCACGCAGACGCAGTCCGCCGTGGTGCTGGAAAACCTGATCGGGCAGTTCCTGTACAACAAGGCGGCCGACGGCGGCGAGCAGAAGGCCCAGTGAGCGGCGCCGACAGCGCGGTGTTGCGCGGACTGATTCAGGAGAGGAACAAGATGCACAACGTGACCCGACCCTTCCCGTGGCTTCATCGTTTGGTGGCTTTGGCATTGGTGGCCATGCTGGCTGCTTGTGCCAGTGGCCCCAATGCCAACCCGCGCGATCCTCTGGAGCCGTTCAACCGCGGCATGACGGATGTGAACGACGCGGTGGACAGCGCGGTGCTCAAGCCCGTGGCCACTGTGTACCGCGACATCACCCCCGACCCTGTGCGCACGGGCGTGAACAACTTTTTCCAAAACCTGGGCGATGTCTGGTCGTTCATCAACGCCACGCTGCAATTGCGTCCCCGCGAAGCGGCAGAGAACTTCCTGCGGTTCAACGTCAACACGGTGTTTGGTGTGGCGGGCTTGTTTGATGTGGCCTCCGACATGGGCCTGGAGCGCACGCGCCTCGATTTCGGTCAGACCCTGGGGCGTTGGGGCGTCCCCTCAGGCCCCTATCTTGTGTTGCCACTTTTTGGCCCTTCTTCGATTCGCGATGCCGCGGGGTTCAGCATCGAGTCGCGCGGGGATCTGGTTCAGGGGCTGTCCGACATACCCATGCGCAACTCGCTTTACGTTCTTCGCGCGGTGGAAACCCGCGCCAATTTGCTCCGTGCCACCAACTTGTTGGAGGGCGCTGCGCTGGACAAATACAGTTTCACACGTGACTTGTATCTGCAGCGTCGAGAAAGCCAGATCGAAGATCTGAAGGACAAAGGGATCGGCCTGAAAGACGATGCCGAATGACAACAAAGCGATACGACAGAATTACATCCCCGAAACACAAGCAAGGAACTGGTGACGTACAGTCCCGGTCTCAAGCGGTTCAAACGCCCGGCAACACGCCGGGCCGCCGCCACGAAAGGAACTGAAATGATGCAACGCCGCCACTGGATTTCCAGCCTGATCACCGCTGCTGCCATGTTGGCCAGCCCGCTGGCTTTTGCTGAAGTCGAGGCGCCAGAAGCTTTGGTCAAGCGCATTTCCAGCGATGTGCTGGCCTCGGTCAAGGCCGATCCAGCGATTCAGAAGGGTGACATCAACCGCATCGTTGCGCTGGTGGACGCCAAGATCATGCCCTGCGTCAACTTCTCCCGCATGACCTCCATGGCCGTGGGGCGCTACTGGCGTCAGGCGACACCTGAGCAGCAAAAACAGCTGCAGGACGAGTTCAAGACCTTGCTGGTCCGCACCTACGCAGGCGCACTGGGTGAAGTGCGTGACCAGACGCTGAGCTTCAAGCCGATGCGCGCCAAGCCTGAAGACACCGAGGTGGTGGTTCGTTCCGAAGTCCGCGGCCGTGGCGAGCCCATTCAGCTCGACTACCGTCTGGAAAAGACGCCTGAGGGCTGGAAGATCTATGACCTGAACGTGCTGGGTGCCTGGCTGGTGGAAAATTACCGCAGCCAGTTTGCACAGGAGATTGGCACCAAAGGCATCGATGGCCTGATCGCCAACCTGGTGCAACGCAACAAGGCGGCCAAAGCCAGCTGATCCCGCCATGAACATGTCCAGCCCTGTCACTTCCGTTCCCTTGCCTGAGCAGCTGACGCTCCAGGGGGCTGCCCAGACCTTGTTGCGGCTGAAGCAGTTGCTCGCGCAGGAGACTGGGCCGATGGTGGCGCTGGATGCGGCTCCCATGCGGGTGTTCGACACCTCGGCGGTGGCGTTGTTGCTGGAGTTGCGCAACGGGCTGCTGGCCGAGGGCAAGTCGCTGCAGGTCTTGGGCATGCCCGAGCGCTTGCAAGCGCTGGTGGCGCTGTACGGCGTGGGCGAGCTGTTGCCGGCCTGATCTGCGGCCTGCAGCGCCGCCTGGCGTTGCGGCTTAAAATCACCGGCTCACCCGCGAGCAGATGTCCTGCCAGCGTCTGGTGCTCAGGCCCCGCTCTCGCAATGCCCGCAGTTTCCTTTCAGAATGTTTCCAAGTCCTATGCCACCAACCGTGGCGAACTGCAGGCCCTTAAAGGGGTGTCTTTCGACATTCAACCTGGTGAGTTCTTCGGTCTGCTTGGCCCCAACGGCGCGGGCAAAACCACACTGATCAGCATCCTCGCAGGCTTGGCACGTGCCACTGGTGGCCAGGTGCTGGTGAACGGCCACAACGTTCAGTCTGATTACCAGGCGGCCCGCCGTGCGTTGGGCGTGGTTCCGCAAGAACTGGTTTTTGACCCATTTTTCAATGTGCGCGAGGCATTGCGCTTCCAGTCGGGCTACTTCGGCATCCGCCACAACGACGAATGGATCGACGAGCTGCTCGCCGGCCTGGGTCTGACCGACAAGGCCGGCGCCAACATGCGCCAGCTTTCTGGTGGCATGAAACGCCGCGTGCTGGTGGCGCAGGCGCTGGTGCACAAACCCCCGGTGATCGTGCTCGACGAACCCACCGCCGGCGTGGACGTGGAGCTGCGCCAGACGCTGTGGCACTTCATCAGCCAGCTCAACAAGCAGGGCAGCACCGTGCTGCTCACCACCCACTACCTGGAAGAAGCCGAAGCCCTGTGTGGTCGCATCGCCATGCTGAACCGTGGCGAGGTGGTGGCGCTGGACCGCACATCCGAGCTGTTGCGGCGCGCGGCGTCCAACGTGCTGCGCTTCAAGACCGACGATGCCTTGCCTGAAGATCTGGCCGTTCACGCCCGCGTGACCGGTCGCGTGGTGCAGTTGCCGGCCAACGACGCGCTGGCGGTCGAGCGCATCCTGGCGCGCGCTCGCGAGCACGGCGTGAGTGCCGAGGACGTTGAAATCCGCAAGGCCGATCTGGAGGACGTGTTTCTCGACATCATTGAAGGCAGCAACGTGGCACGTCGTGCGCAGGAAGAGGTGGCCGCGTGACCGGTTGGCAGATGTTGTTCTACAAAGAGGTGCTGCGCTTCTGGAAGGTCGGTTTCCAGACCGTTGCCGCACCGGTGATCACGGCCATCCTGTACATGATGATTTTTGGCCACGTGCTCGAAGGCCGTGTGCAGGTCTATGACACGGTGAACTACACCGCCTTCCTGCTGCCAGGCCTGGTGATGATGAGCGTGCTGCAAAACGCGTTCGCCAACAGCAGCAGCTCACTGATCCAGAGCAAGGTCATGGGCAACCTGGTCTTCCTGCTGCTCACGCCGCTGTCGCACCGTGCCTGGTTCGTGGCCTATGTGGGTTCGTCGGTGGTGCGCGGCCTGGCAGTGGGTGCCGGAGTGATGCTGGCCACCTGGTGGTTTGCCCGCCCCTCGTTTGAGGCACCATTGTGGATTCTGGTTTTTGCTTTCATGGGGGCGGCCTTGCTGGGCGCCCTGGGGCTGATCGCCGGGTTGTGGGCGGAGAAATTCGACCAGATGGCAGCGTTCCAGAACTTCGTCATCGTGCCCATGACCTTCCTTTCGGGCGTGTTTTATTCGATCCATTCCCTGCCCGATTTCTGGCAACGTGTGAGCCATCTCAACCCGTTTTTCTACATGATCGACGGATTCCGCTACGGGTTCTTCGGGGTGAGTGACGTCTCGCCCTGGATCAGCCTGGGGCTGGTGAGCGTCGCGCTGGTGGCCGTGAGCGCGGTTGCCCTGCACCTGCTGCGCACCGGCTACAAAATTCGCCATTGATTCCATCACGCCCATGAACGCTGACCAACTGCAACAACTCATCGCCGCAGGCTTGACTTGCGAACACATCGAAGTCACGGGCGATGGCCGCCACTGGGCTGCCGTGATCGTCTCGCCCGAGTTCGAGGGCAAGCGCCTCATCGCGCGACATCAGCGCGTTTACGCGACGCTGGGCGAGCGCATCAAGACCGACGAGGTGCATGCCCTGTCCATGAAAACCTTTACCCCCGCTGAATGGGCGAAGAAATGACTCCCACCGCGCCGCTTCGCGGTGACCTTGACGGGTGCGAAGTCACGGCGCCCTGCGACAACAACTGAAAGACACATCCAGCATGGACAAACTGCGAATCACCGGCGGACGTCCGCTGAACGGCGAAGTGATCATCTCCGGCGCCAAGAATGCGGCACTGCCCGAGCTGTGTGCCGCGCTGCTGACCAGCGACCCCGTGCACCTGAACAACGTGCCTCGTTTGCGCGACGTGGCCACCATGCGCCTGTTGCTCGACAACATGGGCGTGCAGACCGAGACCCACGGTGAGCGCGGCGGCATGAGCTTTCAGGCGCCGGACACGCTCAATCCCGAGGCGCCTTACGAGCTGGTCAAGACCATGCGGGCTTCGGTGCTGGTGTTGGGGCCGCTGCTGGCGCGCTTTGGCCGCGCCAAGGTGTCGCTGCCGGGTGGTTGCGCCATTGGTTCGCGGCCGGTCGATCAGCACATCAAGGGCCTGCAAGCCATGGGTGCCGAGATCACGGTGGACCACGGGTACATGATTGCCAGCTTGCCTCAGGGACGCCAGCGCCTTCAGGGCGCTCGCATCACGACAGACATGGTCACGGTGACAGGAACCGAAAATTTCCTCATGGCGGCGGCGCTGGCCGAGGGCGAGACTGTGCTCGAAAACGCGGCCCAGGAGCCCGAGATTCCCGATCTGGCCGAGATGCTGATCGCCATGGGCGCGAAGATCGAAGGCCACGGCACCAGCAAGATCCGCATCCAGGGCGTGGACCGGTTGCACGGCGCCACCCACCAGGTGGTGGCCGACCGCATCGAAGCCGGCACCTTCCTGTGCGCGGTCGCCGCGACGGGTGGTGATGTGGTCCTGCGCCACGCGCGTGCCGAGCACCTGGACGCGGTGATCGACAAATTGCGTGATGCCGGCGCGCAAATCGAGCCGGGCGATGGCTTTATTCGCGTTCGCGCTTCGGGCCGCATGAAAGCGCAGAGCTTTCGAACCACGGAGTACCCCGGTTTTCCGACCGACATGCAGGCCCAGTTCATGGCGCTCAACTGCATTGCCCAAGGCACCAGCAAAGTGACGGAGACGATCTTTGAGAACCGGTTCATGCATGTCAACGAGATGGTGCGTCTGGGTGCACACATCCAGACCGACGGCAAGGTGGCGGTGATTGAGGGCGTGGCCCAACTGCAGGGTGCCACTGTCATGGCGACAGATCTGCGGGCGTCTGCCAGCCTGGTGATCGCCGGCCTCGTGGCCGAGGGCGAAACAATCGTCGACCGCATCTACCACCTGGACCGGGGTTACGACCAGATGGAAGCGAAATTGCGCGGTATTGGCGCTGACATCGAAAGAGTGAAATGATCACACTCGCTCTGTCCAAAGGCCGCATTTTTGATGAAACCCTGCCGCTGCTCGCCGCGGCCGGAATCGAGGTGCTCGAAGACCCGGAAAAATCGCGCAAGCTGATCTTGCCGACCAACCAGCCCGGCGTGCGCGTGGTGCTGGTCCGCGCGACCGATGTGCCGACTTACGTGGAATACGGCGGCGCTGACATCGGCGTGACCGGCAAGGACACGCTGATCGAACACGGCGGCCAAGGCTTGTACCAGCCGCTGGACCTGCAGATCGCCAAGTGCCGCATGAGCGTGGCGGTGCGCAACGACTTTGATTACGCCTCGGCCATGCGCCAGGGCTCGCGCCTGAAGGTCGCCACCAAATACACGGCGATTGCACGCGAGTTTTTCGCCAGCAAGGGCGTGCACGTGGACCTGATCAAGCTCTATGGCAGCATGGAGCTCGCGCCACTCACTGGCCTGGCCGACGCCATCGTCGATCTGGTGTCCACGGGCAACACGCTCAAAGCCAACCAACTGGTCGAGGTCGAACGCATCATGGACATCAGCTCGCGGCTGGTCGTCAACCAAGCTGCGCTCAAGCTCAAGCAGGCAGCGATCCGCCCCATCCTCGACGCCTTCACTAACGCCATCGAAAAAAACGCCGTTCCGTCATGAGCCTCACCGCCGCGCCCCTCCGTCTGTCCACCACTTCGACCGATTTCGAGGCGCAGTTTGCGGCCCGGTTGCATTGGTCGGCGGACACGGACAGCGCGATCGAGCAACGTGTGGCCGACATCCTCGCCGACGTGCAGCAGCGTGGCGATGCGGCGGTGCTGGAGTACACGGCCCGCTTTGATGGCCTGAATGCCGACAGCCTTCAATCGTTGGAACTGACCCAGGCCGAACTCAAGGCCGCTTTTGACGGTCTGCCCACCGCCCAACGCGATGCCCTCGAGTCGGCCGCGCGCCGCGTGCGCAGCTACCACGAGGCGCAGAAGAAGGCAGCGGGCGAAAGCTGGAGCTACCGCGACGAGGATGGCACCTTGCTGGGACAGAAGGTCACACCGCTGGACCGCGTGGGCATCTACGTGCCCGGTGGCAAGGCGGCCTACCCCAGCAGCGTGCTGATGAACGCGATCCCCGCCCATGTGGCCGGTGTGGCGGAAATCATCATGGTCGTGCCCACGCCGCGCGGCGAGAAGAACCCGCTGGTGCTGGCCGCCGCCTACGTGGCCGGCGTCACCCGGGCCTTCACCATCGGCGGCGCGCAGGCCGTGGCCGCGCTGGCCTACGGCACGGCCACCGTGCCCAAGGTGGACAAAATCACCGGCCCCGGCAACGCCTACGTGGCGAGCGCCAAGAAGCGCGTGTTCGGTACCGTGGGCATCGACATGATCGCGGGCCCGAGTGAAATCCTGGTGCTGGCCGATGGCAGCACGCCGGCCGACTGGGTGGCGATGGACCTGTTCAGCCAGGCCGAACACGATGAACTGGCGCAGAGCATTCTGCTGTGCCCCGACGCCGGGTACATTGACGCCGTGCAGGCCGCCATTCACCGCTTGCTGCCCACCATGCCGCGCGCGGCCATCATCGCCAAGAGCCTGAACGACCGCGGCGCGCTGATCCACACGCGTGACATGGAGGAGGCCTGTGCCATCAGCAACCGCATCGCGCCAGAGCACCTAGAGGTGTCGAGCCACGAGCCATACCGTTGGGAGCCGCTGCTCAAACACGCCGGCGCGATCTTCCTCGGTGCCTACACCAGCGAAAGCCTGGGCGACTACTGCGCTGGACCCAACCACGTACTGCCCACCAGCGGCACGGCGCGTTTCAGCTCGCCGCTGGGTGTGTACGACTTTCAGAAACGCAGCAGCCTGATCGAGGTCAGCGCCGCCGGTGCGCAGACGCTCGGCACCATCGCCGCCGAACTGGCCTACGGCGAGGGTCTGCAGGCCCACGCACGCGCTGCCGAGATGCGCCTCACCGTCGTGCCGCCGATGCGCGAAGCCAGTTGAGAGACATGAACACATCCAACCCGCTGCGCTTCATCCGCCAGGACGTCCAGTCCATGCACGCCTACGCCATCCAGGACTCGACCGGCATGGTCAAGCTCGATGCGATGGAGAACCCGTTCTCGCTCCCCCGTGAGCTGCAAAGGAAGCTGGGCGAACGGCTCGGCGCTGTCGCGATCAACCGCTACCCGGGCGCCCGCATTGATGACCTCCATCACGCGCTGGCCCGCTATGTGGACCTGCCCGAAGGCTTCGGCCTGATGCTGGGCAACGGATCGGACGAGCTGATTTCCCTGCTGGCCATGGCCTGCGACGTGCCCGGTGCGTCCATCCTGGCGCCGTTGCCCGGTTTCGTGATGTATCAGATGAGTGCGCAGTTGCAGGGCCTGGCTTTTCACGGCGTGCCGCTGACAGCCGACTTCGAGCTGGACGAGGCCGCCATGCAGGCCGCCATGCGTGCGCACCGGCCCGCCATCACCTACATCGGCTACCCCAACAACCCCACCGCCAACCTCTGGGATGCGGGCGTGGTTCGCCGCCTGATCGCTGAGGCTGCCAAGTTCGGTGGGCTGGTGGTGATGGACGAGGCCTACCAGCCCTTCTCCAGCCGCAGCTGGCTCGACGAGATTCGCGTTAACCCGGCGGCCAATGCCAACGTGCTGCTCATGCGCACGCTGTCCAAGTTTGGCCTGGCCGGTGTGCGCCTGGGCTACATGCTCGGGCCGCAGACCTTGGTGCATGAGGTGGACAAGCTGCGCCCGCCCTACAACGTGAGCGTGCTCAATGCCGAATGCGCGCTGTTTGCGCTGGAGCACGCCGATGTGTTCGCGCAGCAGGCCGCTCAGATCCGCGAGCAGCGGGCGGTGTTGATCGACGCCCTGGCCCGGATGCCCGGCGCGACACCGTTCCCCAGCGACGCCAACATGGTGCTGGCGCGTGTACCCGATGCACAACGCTGCTTCGATGGCCTGAAGGCGCGCGGCATACTGGTCAAGAATGTTTCTAAAATGCACCCATCGCTGGCCAACTGCCTGCGCCTCACGGTGGGAACCCCCGCTGAAACCGCTTTGCTGATCAGCGCCCTGCAACAAGCCCTATGACCGCCCCCTCTGTTTCCTCCGCTGCCGACCGAGTGGCCGACGTCCAGCGCAACACCGCGGAAACGCAGATCAGCGTGCGCATCAACCTCGACGGTTCGGGTGCTGCGAAGCTGTCCACCGGCATCGGCTTTTTCGATCACATGCTCGATCAAATCGCCCGTCACGGGTTGATCGATCTCGACATCCAAGCCAAGGGCGACCTGCACATCGATGGCCACCACACGGTGGAAGACGTGGGCATCACACTCGGCCAGGCCTTTGCCCAAGCGGTCGGTGACAAGAAGGGCATCCGCCGCTACGGCCACGCCTATGTGCCGCTGGACGAAGCCTTGTCGCGCGTGGTGGTCGATTTCTCGGGCCGTCCCGGCCTGCACATGCGCGTGCCATTCAAGAGCGGCATGGTCGGCGGCTTCGACACCCAGCTTGCCTTCGAGTTTTTTCAGGGTTTCGTCAATCATGCCGGGGTGACCCTGCACATCGACAACCTGCACGGCGAGAATGCGCACCACCAGGCCGAGACCGTGTTCAAGGCTTTTGCCCGTGCACTGCGCATGGCGCTGGAGCGCGACGCACGCCTGGGTGACGTGATTCCCTCGACCAAAGGTTCGCTCTGAGTTTTTACGCTCCCTCGTTCAGATGAAACGCAAGACAGTCGCCGTGGTGGACTACGGCAGTGGCAATCTTCGCTCGGTGTCGCAGGCCGTGGCTCATGTGGCACAGATCGCTGACGTGGAGGTGCTCGTCACGTCCCGCGCGCAAGACGTGCTGGACGCCGACCGCGTGGTGCTGCCCGGCCAGGGGCACATGGCCGACTGCATGCGCGAGCTCGCCGCTTCCGGGCTGCTGGACGCCGTGTTGCACGCCGCCGCGAACAAACCGTTGTTCGGTGTCTGCGTTGGCATGCAGATGCTGCTGGACCGCAGCGAAGAAGGTCCGACCGATGGCCTGGGCCTGATCCCGGGGGATGTGGTGAAGTTCCAGTTGGCCGGCCAGACGCAGGCTGACGGCAGTCGCTTTAAAGTGCCCCAGATGGGCTGGAACCAGGTGTTCCACGATCTGGGGCGCGGGCCCACCCATCCGTTGTGGGCCGGGATCGACGAGAGCGCCTATTTCTATTTCGTGCACAGCTACTACGCCCGCCCGGCCCAATCCCAGCACTGCGTGGGCGAAGCCGATTTCGGTGGCCGTTTTGCCGCAGCGATTGCCCGTGACAATATTTTTGCCACCCAGTTTCACCCCGAAAAGAGCGCCGATCAGGGGCTGGCGCTCTACCGCAACTTCCTCCACTGGAATCCCTGAGTCCATCCGTATCCCACGCCACCATCATGTTGCTGATTCCCGCCATTGATCTCAAAGACGGCCAGTGCGTTCGCCTCAAACAGGGCGACATGGACCAATCCACGGTGTTCGGTGAAGACCCGGCGGCCATGGCCCGCAACTGGGTCAACAAGGGTGCGCGCCGCGTGCACCTGGTGGACCTGAATGGTGCATTTGCCGGCAAGCCCAAGAACGAGCAGGCCATCCGCGCCATTTTGAAAGAAGTGGGCTCCGAGGTGGACGTGCAGCTCGGCGGCGGCATCCGCGATCTCGACACCATCGAGCGCTACCTCGACGCCGGTTTGCGCTACGTGATCATCGGCACTGCTGCGGTGAAGAACCCCGGCTTCCTTCAGGACGCGTGTACTGCCTTCGGCGGCCACATCATCGTGGGCCTAGACGCCAAGGACGGCAAGGTGGCCACCGACGGCTGGAGCAAGCTCACGGGCCACGAGGTGGTGGACCTGGGCAAGAAGTTCGAAGACTACGGCGTCGAAGGCATCATCTACACCGACATCGGCCGCGATGGCATGCTCTCGGGCATCAACATCGAGGCCACTGTCAAGCTGGCGCAGGCCTTGTCCATTCCCGTGATCGCCTCGGGTGGTCTGTCGAACATGGACGACATCCGCAAGCTGTGCGACGTTGAGGATGAAGGCGTCGAAGGCGTGATCTGCGGCCGCTCGATCTACAGCGGCGATCTGGACTTCGAGGCGGCCCAGCAGCTGGCCGACGAGCTCAACGGATAAGTCATGAACTGCCCCCTCGCTCTTCACTCCGTGTATTCGCTGCCCCCCACAGGTGCGCGGCCTTGCTTGGGGCGGCCCGGCGCCGCGGTCTGAGATGCTCGCCAAACGCATCATCCCCTGCCTGGACGTGACCGGTGGCCGTGTGGTCAAGGGCGTCAATTTCGTGGAGCTGCGCGATGCCGGCGACCCGGTAGAGATCGCCGCGCGCTACAACGAACAGGGCGCAGACGAGCTGACCTTCCTCGACATCACAGCCACCAGCGACGGGCGCGACCTGATCCTGCACATCATCGAGGCGGTGGCCTCGCAGGTGTTCATTCCGCTCACGGTCGGAGGTGGTGTGCGCACCGTAGAAGACGTGCGCCGCCTGCTCAACGCAGGTGCCGACAAGACCAGCTTCAATTCGGCGGCGATTGCCAACCCGCAGGTCATCCGCGACGCGTCCGACAAATACGGCGCACAGTGCATCGTGGTCGCCATTGATGCCAAACGCCGTTTCGGCGACGACCTGCTCCACCGCGGTGAGGGCTGGGACGTCTACAGCCATGGGGGCCGAAAGAACACCGGACTCGATGCGGTGACTTGGGCGAAGCAGATGGCCGACTTCGGCGCCGGCGAAATCCTGCTCACCAGCATGGACCGCGATGGCACCAAAAGCGGGTTTGACCTGGCCCTCACGCGGGCCGTGGCCGATGCGGTCGATGTGCCGGTGATCGCCTCGGGCGGTGTGGGCAACCTCGATCATCTGGCCGATGGGGTGCAACAGGGCGGGGCGGATGCCGTGCTGGCCGCCAGCATCTTCCACTACGGCGAATACACCGTGGCCCAGGCCAAGGCGCGCATGGCTGAGCGCGGTATTCCGGTCCGTATCTAGACGCGGCCGGCGCCGGACGGCAACTGGCGGTCCAGCCGGTCTTCGATCTCGCCCAGGTTGGCGCTGATTCCATTGCCCGTTTGTTCGATGGTGGTGGCGAGCGCTGCTTGCACACTGTCCATCTTCTGCATCAGTTGACCGGACAGCTCGGTGTCCCGCGCAGCGGTGGCCTGCATTTCGGTGCGCAGGAACTCGCGCAATTCGGTAAAGCGTGAGGCCTCGGCCTTGTCGGCGAGGGTGCGTTGCTCATTGGCTTCGCGGGTGATGCGCCGAACCTCCATGAGGTGGGTCGTCTGAAAGTAGACCAGCGCCAGCAAGAAGACCACCAGCACCGCCACCAGCATGCCCAGCAGGGCCAGACCCAGCGGGGCCTCGACATTGGTCACACCCAGATAGAGCGTGGTGGGTTGCAGGATGCTCTCGAAGTTGAGGGCCACGAAGGCCGCGATCAGCAGGATAAGGGCAATCAGGAGCAAGGTTCTGAATCGCATGGATGTTCTTTCATTGACCCTGGCGGGGCAGGTTTTCTTGCTGGAGTATTGAGTCCATCCTACCCCGATGGGCAGGGCGTGCCAGCCGAAGGGGCTGCATGGTAGATTCAAGAGATGAATTGGTTGGACGAAGTGAAATGGGACGCCCAGGGGTTGGTCCCCGTGATCGCACAGGAAGCCGCCACCGGCGATGTGCTGATGTTTGCCTGGATGAACCGTGAGGCACTGGAGAAAACGGCCGAACTGGGGCGTGCGGTGTATTTCAGCCGCTCGCGCAACAAACTCTGGTTCAAGGGCGAGGAGTCGGGCCATGTGCAGACGGTGCACGACATCCGGCTCGATTGCGACAATGATGTGGTGCTGCTCAAGGTCACACAACTGGGCCATGAGCCGGGCATCGCCTGCCACACCGGGCGCCACAGTTGCTTCTACCAGCGCCATGAAAATGGACAGTGGCACCCGGTCGATCCGGTGCTCAAAGACCCCGAATCCATCTACAAGTGACCCCCATGTCTTCCTCCGATGCTCTGGCGCGCCTGGCCGCCGTGATTGAAAGCCGCAAGCCAGCGAATGGCGGTGATCCCGAAAAAAGTTACGTTGCCCGCCTGTTGGACAAAGGCCCGGACGCTTTCCTGAAAAAGATCGGCGAAGAGGCCACCGAAGCCGTGATGGCCGCCAAGGATTGCGACCATGGCGGTGACGGTCAGAAGCTGGTCAATGAGGTGGCCGATCTCTGGTTCCACTGCATGATCGCGCTGGCGCACTACGGCAAGACGCCGGCCGATGTGGTGGACGAACTTTCGCGGCGCGAGGGCCTGAGTGGTCTGGAAGAAAAAGCGCTGCGCAAAGCCGTGGCACGCGAAGCCGAGTCCAAATCCTGAAAGGAAACGACATGAGCGACATCATCGACGTCAAAGCCATCGACAGCGAGAAGGCCGAATCCCTCAAAACAGTGGGTTGGATCAGTTATTTGCTTCATCTGGTCGTGGCCGTGGCGGCTGTGATTCCGGGCGCTCAAATTGGTGCGGGTTTGTTGATCGTGGCGCTGGTCATCGACCTGGTGAAGAAAGGCGATGCTGGAGGCACGTGGCAAGCAAGCCATTTTTCCTGGCGCATCCGAACCGTGATCTGGGCCGGTGTGCTCTATGTGATCACTTTTCCCTTGTTCCTGTTGCTGTATCTGCCTGGCGCCATCGCCTGGGCGGTGGTTTCCATCTGGTTCCTCTATCGTATCGTCAAGGGCATGGTGCGCATGAACGCCAGCCAAGCCATGCCCGACTGAACGTCTTCAAACCATGAGCGCACACGACCCCAACTGCATCTTCTGCAAGATCATCGCCGGCCAGATTCCGTCGAAAACGGTTCATGAAGATGACGATCTCTACGCCTTTCACGACATCAACCCCTGGGCGCCGGTGCACTTTCTGATCGTGCCCAAGCAGCACATCACTTCGATGGCTCATCTCACGCCCGAAAACGAGCGCCTGATGGGCAGGCTGATGGTGCTGGCGCCGAAGCTGGCGCTCGAACAAGGTTGCAACCCTTACCCTGAAGGGGGCTTTCGCATGGTCTGCAACACCGGGGCAGAAGGTGGGCAGGAAGTTCAGCATCTGCACTGGCATGTGATGGGTGGTCCGCGCCCCTGGCTGCGAGGTTGAACCATTCACCGGGGCTTAGAATCAGACCATCGGCGCTTCGCGCTGCACATTCCTGTTTCTGGAGAAACTCATGGGTTCATTTTCCATTTGGCACTGGCTGATTGTTCTGCTCATCGTGGTGATGGTGTTTGGCACGAAGAAGCTCAAGAACATTGGTTCTGATCTGGGCGGTGCGGTCAAGGGCTTCAAAGATGGCATCAAGGATGGCGGGCAGTCCGCTTCCGAATCGGCATCGGCACCTGCGGGTCAGGTCACGCAAGACGTTCGCAGCGAGAAGAACACGATCGACGTTGAAGCCAAGCAGAAAAGCTGAATGCCTGAGGACGTCGACCGCTGCTCAGTTGACCCTTATGGGTCCCGTCCCCAGGGCACTTTCGGTGCGGGCAATACATGATTGATCTCGGTATTTCGAAGCTGGCCCTGATCGGGGCCGTGGCCCTGATCGTCATCGGCCCTGAGAAGCTGCCGCGGGTCGCGCGCACGGTGGGCGCATTGCTTGGCAAGGCACAACGCTATGTCGCCGACGTCAAGGCTGAGGTCAACCGTTCGATGGACCTCGAAGAACTCAAGAAGATGAAGGACTCGGTCGAAAGCGCCGCCCGGGATGTCGAAACCTCGGTGAGCAGCGGCGCCAGCGATTTCGAGAAATCGTGGTCCGAAGCCACCCACGGCCTGGATGGATTGTCCTCAGGTCATGACGATGCACTTGGCACGCTCGGATCGGACGTCTACCCGAGTTACAAGCACCCAGGGAAAAACTGGCGCATCAAACAAAAAGCCATGCCACAGTGGTACAAGGCGCGTGCCGGTGTGCGCACGCGCACCCAGTCGGGAGCGGCCCGCGTTGCCCGTTTCCGGCCCCGCCCAACTACAGTCTCCCGCTGATGTCCGACACCGACAAATCCACCGACGAGCTCGCCGGCACCGAGCAGCCTTTTGTCCAGCACCTCATGGAGCTGCGTGATCGGTTGCTCTACGGCATGGTGGGTCTGGGCATTTGCATGGCCATCCTCGCGTTCTGGCCCGGTCCCAGCGGACTGATCGACCTGATCGCGGTGCCGATCCGTGCCCACATGCCACCCGATGCAAAACTGATCGCCGTGGGGGTATTTTCACCTTTCTTCATTCCGCTCAAAGTGCTGGCCATGGCTGCGCTGTTGTTGTCGCTGCCGTGGTGGATGTACCAGGTCTGGGCCTTTGTTGCGCCCGGTTTGTACAGTCACGAAAAACGCTTTGCGGTGCCACTGATCATTCTGGGCAGTCTGTTGGCCTACGTGGGCATCGCGTTTGTGCAGTTCTTCGTGCTCGACAAGATGTTCGGATTCATCCAGCAGTTCACTCCCAAGAGCGTGGCCGCGACACCTGATATCGCTTCGTACGTCGAGGCGATTCTGTCTCTGTACCTGGCCTTTGGTTTGGCCTTCCAGGTACCGATCGTGGTTGTCTTGCTGGTGAAGATGAAGATGGTGACCGTCAAGCAGCTGAAGGAGTTTCGCGGCTACTTCATCGTTGTGGCCTTTGTCGTCTCCGCCGTCGTGACGCCACCTGACGTGATCTCGCAATTGGCACTGGCAGTGCCGATGTGTGTGCTCTATGAACTGGGCATCTGGGGCTCCCAGTGGTTCATTCGAAACACTGCGGCACCTGAAGAACCTGCTGCGAACAACGCGACGAACTGAACCCCCTTAACTGAACCCCGGCGGATTCAAGTTTGAAGTGCAACACCTGCCACCGAGTAAGGTCCGCAGATGCAAAGCACCCCGTCCAAGCGCTATCAACAGCTCCAGCCTGAAGACCGCGTGACTCTGGCCAGTCTGGCCCAGCA
>NZ_MUNZ01000181.1 GCF_002001205.1 Hydrogenophaga sp. A37 | reverse complement strand
ACCCCCATCCGCGCCTCCCAAGTACTGGCTGTTGGCGCGGTTGATCAACCGCGCCAACAGCCAGTACTTGGGAGGCGCGGATGGGGGTGGCGCAGGATTGGGCCCGCCACGCCCAGGCGCAGTTGGCTTGGCGTCATCGAGCAATAGCAATGCTGCGCAGATTAGAGGCCTGCAATCTGGTGATGAATTCCGTCCAGGCAGCCAGGTGCTGAGCAAATCAGCGCCTGCGGATGGGGGGAGCTCGGACACCACCACAACCGGTAGCACTGGCTGGTCGCCCAAGTACGCCAACGGCACCGATGTGGAAGACGCGGTGTTCGTCAAGCAGGCACATTTGGGCACGGGCGGCGCACTGCATGTCGACAGCGGAGGCGCAAAAGCAGGGTCGATTGGCGGCAGCCGGGTGATTGAACAGGGAGCGGGTCGCGCGGAGGTGGTTCGCCCCAATAGCGCCGCTCCTGAGATGGCGGTCGCTCTTGCCCAGTCCAAGGCCACGCCCGTGCATGCCATGCCGCGCGGGCTGGTGGGGGCGGCGGCACCGGCGCAGTTGTCGCCAGCAAGGCATTCAACATCTGTTCCAACCAAGACTGCGTGATTGAAATTGCCATTGAAATTTGCACATAAACACCCCGAGATTTTTCGCCACTTATTCCGTACTCATTCATTTAGCCATGTCACACACGATTGCCCGTCTTTCATTGCTTTCCCCGCGCCCGGTCATCTTGATTGGGGCTGCGTTTTTATTGCAGGCCTGCGCGGTGCCCCAGGCGGTCGATATGGCCGACAACTGGAAGCCGGTCAACACGCTGGCCGCCAACCCGCAGCAGATTCCGCTCAAAGAAGAGACTGAACTGCCCAAGTTCCAGATGCTGCCCACCGATGCCACCCTGCGCCACATGCTCGAGCGCTGGGCCAAAGAGAACGGTGGCACGCTGGACTGGCAATTTCCCAGCGATCTGACGCTGGTGAGTGGCCTGGAATCGATCAAAGACAACAACCTGCAGCGTGGGCTTAACACCGTGCGCCGCAATTACGCAGCCCAGAAGTTGCGCATTCAGGTGGCACCCAATCGAACGATGCTGGTGACCAAACTGCCTTGAGCGCCGCAGTGCAAGCCGTTGGCAACGGAGCGAAACAGTGAAATGACGAAGAAAGAGAGCAAGTAAGGCATGGCGTTGTTTAAGCGAAACCTGTCGGAGGCGTCCGAGCAGGTGCTCAAAAAGTCGATGGACTTCGAGTCGAATGTGGTCGACATGGTCAAGCGCAGCGAGCGCCGGGCCTGGATCGTGGCCATCAGTTCGATGGTGCTCACGCTGCTGCTGGCGGCGGGCGTGGCCTACATGCTGCCGCTCAAAGAGAAGGTGCCCTATCTGGTGACGGTGGACCTCAAGCGCAGCACCAGCACGGTATCGCCGCTGCGCGACAACGTGGCGGCCACTGGCATCTATGCCAGCGAGGCGCTGAACCGCAGCCAGGTGGCCCGATTTGTGATGGCCCGGGAAGGCTATGACTACGACACCATCAATGAGCACGACTGGGAGTACGTGGCGGCGATGTCGAACGATCAGGTCAAAGGTCTGTTTGTGCAGCAGTTCGACGGCACTCCTGCGAGCCCCGAGAAGAAGTGGGGCCGCAATTTCGCCATCCGCGTGAAGATCAACAGCATCGTCTTCAACGGGCTGGACGAAGAGCGCGGCGCGCGGCCCACCGGCGCCACGGTGCGATTCGAGAAGTGGAAGTTCGACAAAACCACCGGCCGCAGCGAGTACCTGAGCAGCCACGTCGGCACCATGAGCTACGAATACAAGAACAACCTGAAGATGAGCGACAACCTGCGCCTTCGCAACCCGCTGGGCTTTCAGGTGACCTCGTTCCGGGTGGACGACGAATTCAACGCTCCAGTGTTCAAGGCCAACACCCCTGACACCGGCATTCCGTTGCTGACGGAAGAAGAGGGCGTGATGCACCGCGGCGCTGATGGCCAGGGCGCCCGCGCGCTCCACCAACCCGCCAACGCTGCTGAGCTCGCGCCAGCCACACCAGGCGCACTGACTACCTTACCCGGGGCGCCAGCCACACCCACCGCCAGCCAGTAACCCGCCACACTGAATCGAACCGAAAAGGGAGAGCTCGAGAATGAAACCAACCAACCAATACAGCAGGGCCGTTGCCATGGTGGCAATGGCTGCCAGCGCCTGGATAGGGGCCGCGCACGCCCAGGAAGTGCGTGAGGTGCCTTACCGCCAGGACCAGGTGGTGCGGGTGAACACCGGGCTGGGCATCGCCACCCAGATCGAAATCAGCCCGCAGGAACAGGTGAAAGACTTCGGCACCGGTTTCAGCGACGGCTGGGAACTGGTGCGGCGGGACAACATCTTCTACATCCGCCCCAAAAACGTGGACGTGGACACCAACATGTACATCCGCACCAACATGCGCTCGTACCTGCTGGATCTGCGGGTGTCGGCCACCAAGTGGAAGACGCTGGAAGAGGCCAAGAGCGCGGGGGTGTTCTACAAGATTCGCTTTGTCTACGGCAGCGACACGCCCGACAAGGCCAGCACGCTGGCCTCGGCCAACGCCGTGCTCTCGCCAACGGCCGCTGCGCTGAATTCGCAGAGCAGCTATCACCTCAATTACGACTATTCGGCGCTGACCGACGTCTCGACCATCGTGCCCACGCGGGTCTACGACAACGGTCAGTTCACCTACATCCATCTGCCGCCGATGGCGAATTTTCCAGCCGTCTTCGGGCGCAACGCGCGCAGCGGTGACGAGTTTGTGGTGAACACCAAGAGCGAAAAGAACGTGATGGTGGTTTTGGGCGTGTACCCGTTTCTGGTGATGCGCCTGGGCAATGACGTGGTAGGACTCAGGAGGAACCCATGAACAATCCATTTCCCCAAGGCAGTGGGCAAGGCCCCGTGCTCTCCGACAACATGCCCAAGCTGTCGGCAGGTTTGACACGCGGTGTCAACAAGACGGCCATCGCCTACATCGTGCTGGTGTCGCTGGCGACCATCGGCATGACGCTGTGGGTGGCCAGCAACGCCTTCTCGGCCGACGATGACGACAAGAAGAAGCAGGTCACTTACGAAGAGGTCACGGTGCCCAACAAGCCCGTGCTCAAGCTGCCTCCGCCACCCGAACCCGCACCGGTGGTGGTGGCGAAGGCGGACCTGCCACCCATGCCGGGCGAGGCAGCGGGTGCGCCCGGTGCTGCACCGGAGAAGGACGATCTGCTGGCACGGCGCATGGCCAGCGAGAACAACCTGATCGCGGCCCAACAAGACAAGGGCAAGAAGAACCAGCTGTTTGAGGACGAATATTCGACGGTCAAGCGTGGTGCGGTCGAAGCGCTGGCCAATGCCGAGTTCACCCTGACGCGCGGTACCTTCATTCGCTGTTCGCTGGAAACAAAAATCGTTTCCACGCTGCCGGGCATGACGTCCTGCATCGTGACCGAGCCCATCTACTCGGTCAATGGCAGCCGCCTGCTGATCGACAAAGGTTCCAAAGTGACTGGTGAGTACAAATACGCCGATGAGAACTTTGACCGCGTGGGCGTGGTGTGGACCCGGGTGCTGACCACGACCGGGCTGGATGTGCGCATAGACAGCGGTGGCACCGACGCCCTTGGCAGCGCGGGCATTCCAGGTGACTACAACGGTCATTGGGGCGAGCGCATCGGTGCGGCCATGCTGGTGAGCTTGCTGGCCGATGGCATTGATGCGGCGGGCCAGAAGTTTGCCAACAAGAACGACATTCGAGGCACCACTGAAATTTCCACTTCGGGCCGGGTTCTGAGCTACGACCCCTGGGAAAGCGCCACCGCATCCACCGCCAAGAGGGCCGCCACCGACATACTGGAACGCTCGGCCAATCGCAAGGCCACGGTGACGGTGCTCAATGGCACGGTAATCAACATCTTCACCGCCCGCGACGTGGACTTTTCCAGCGTGATGCGATGAACAATGGGCAGTCAGCGACATGAGTGTGGACCTTGGCGCGGAACAGATCGCGCACATCTCGACGGAGTTCCTGGAGTACCAGTACCACGTGCTGGGCATCACCGGCTTTCTGAGCGATCCGAGGGTGACGGAGATCTGCATCAACCGGCCCGGCGAGGTGTTTCTGGAGACGGTGGACGGCTGGGACCGCATCGATGTGCCGGGACTAACCTTTGAGCGGGCGCGCCAGTTCTGCACCACGGTGGTCAATGAGAGCAAGACCGGGCAGCGCATCACGGCCGTCGATCCGGTGGTCTCGCTGACCTTTCCCACAGGGCAGCGGGCGCAGTTCGTGATGCCGCCGGCGGTGCCCGCCGACCATGTGTCGATCACGATCCGACTGCCGTCGCGCCACACCCGAACCCTCAACCAGTACCAGCAAGACGGCTTCTTTGCCAATATTCTGGAGGTCAGCGACAAACTCACCGCCATGGACGAGGAGTTGCTGGCGCTCAAGCGGGCGCGCGATTACCACGGGTTCTTCAGCAAGGCGGTTCACTACAAGAAAAACATCGTGGTCTCGGGTGCCACCGGCAGTGGCAAGACGACGTTCATGAAATCGCTGGTGACGCACATCCCGGACGACGAGCGGCTGATCACCATCGAAGACGCGCGCGAGCTGTTCATTGAGCAGCCCAACCGGGTGCACCTGATCTACTCGCGCGGTGGGCAGGGCACGGCCAACGTGACCGCCAAAGGTTGCATGGAGGCCTGCCTGCGCATGAAGCCCGATCGCATCATCCTGGCCGAAATACGGGGCGACGAATCGTTCTACTACATCCGCAATTGCGCTTCGGGCCATCCGGGCTCCATCACCAGCTGCCATGCCGGCAGCACCAGCCAGACCTGGGACCAGATGGCCCTGATGGTGAAGGCATCGCCAGAAGGGTCTGGCCTGGCCTTTTCTGAAATCAAACGCCTGCTGATGTTGACGATCGACGTGATCGTGCACATCCAGGCCCACGCCGGCCGGCGCTACATCACCGGCATTGACTTTGACCCCCAGCGAAAGCTGGATTTGGACGCATGACCACTATGAACATCTCACACCCTGTTTTCCGTTGTTTTGTGCTGCCGCTGCTGGCGGTATCGGCCACGTTTGCACAGGCCGCCACGCCTGCGACCGGTATCACACCGGTGGACATGCGCGGCATGTGGTTTCCGAAGTCTGAGGCGGGCGCGGCCAAGTGCGCGAACTACCTGAGCAAGCTGCCGGTGGAGCCAGATCCCGAAGCGCTGGTGGTCAGCGAAAGGCAAATGATTCTGTGGGCCGCGGCCGGTCAGAACACCATGCATTTTGTGACCGATGTGGCGCCGCGCCGCGCCAACACCTGGCGCATGCAGGCGCTGGTGGACGCGCCACCGTATGAGTTGCCCAAGGTGCTGCAGACCTATGTGTTTGAACTGCGCCAGAACGAGCTGCACTGGTCCAGCCGCCGGGTCGAAGACCCATCGAGCGAACAGGTGGATACCGCTGTGTTTGCGCGATGCGGGTATTGAACGCGCGCCGACCTTTTCAAACCCTTCTTTTGGTAGCCATTGGCGCTGCATTTTCCTCAAAGGTGACCTGATGCGAACTCGGCGGACATTTGTGGGCGTTTTGATGACCCTGGCATTGGCCACGGCGTGTGCGACCAAGGTGGCGGAGCCATGGCACGATTTCACATTTGATGGCTGGAACGACAAGTGGTATCCAGCTCATGAATTGCTGGAGTACCGCTACGGTGACAAGTACCGAATGGTTCGAGCAAGTGTCATCAAGCCCGAGCACCCGATTCACGAGGGCAAGGAGCAGTTGCCTCCAACACAGGGCGTCAGCGGCTCGATGCCTGTAGGCGATTTCCTGTTCGTCAAATGGCGCATCAAGGCGACCGGCGAGCTGGTTGAAGATCAGGTGGATCTTCGTCAACGTCTGCCCAAGGACATGACCGACCATGGTGTGACGTTTGTGATCGAGGGCAGACAGCTCTATGTGTATGTGATCACACCCAAGGTTCGCAACAGCGAGTTGCCACCCAATAAGAAGACCAGGTTGTCCAGGTATCGGGAGACTTTTGAGGTCTACCCTGCCAACGACCTGCCGAGATAAATCTGATCAAGGGATGAATGGGTATGGGAACCACCGTTGAGCGCAATCTGACGCACACTGAAATTCAGCAGGTGCAAGTGCAACGTGACGCCATGGGCCAGCTTCACAGTGCACAAGCCGGAAAGTTCGTTTTCTTTGCTGCGTTCGATGGAACAAACAACGACAAAGACAACTTGAAGCTGTCGGGGAACCCGTATCCGACCAACGTCGCCAATCTGCACAGACAGGCTCTGGATGCATCGCAGTCAGATGAAAGTTTGAAGGTCCGCTATTACCCCGGGGTGGGTACGGGCGGCGACATGGGCGGATTGCTCCAGTCGGGGCCGTTTCCCACAGAACCGGTGCAAGTCGCTGCCAACAAATCCTATCGACATTTGGCAGAGCAAGCCGACAACTTCCTCCGCGACAACCCCACCGCCACCCACCAAGACATCAGCCTTGCCAGCGTCGGCTTCAGCCGGGGAACGGCGTCCCAAGTGCTGCTGGCCCAGATGCTCAACGAAAAGGGTCTGGTGACAGAGGACGGCAGGCGACTGGCGCCCCCCGGCGGCATCGAGGTCAAGGGCATGGTGATGTTCGACCCCGTGCACAGCTACATCAAGGGAGACATGCGCCTGCCGCCCAATGTGAAGGGCGATGTGCTGGTGGTGCGGGCCGATGACGAATTTCGCACCGAGTTCAAGGCGGCCGACTACAGCCTCGACCCGCGCGTCAAAACCGTCAACCTGCATGGCAACCATTGCGGCATCGGCGGGGGTTCTCACCAGCGGGGCACGGCGGCCGCTGCGCTGGAAGGCTCGACCAAATACTTTCAGAACAGCGGGGTGGGCGTGGCGGACGTTCCCGCCAGCCTGCGCTTCAATGCCGACGAGCCGATACCGCTTTACTCAGAGGCCTACCAGACCGCGCGCAATGGCGACAAGCTGTACAGCGAGCCTGTCGACGGCGACCCGGCGCGTTCCAAGCCGCTGCTGCAATGGGGGGTGCAGGGCGAGCGCGGTTCGCGGGGAACGACGCCGGTGCATGCTGACCCTGGGCGCTTCGAGACCTTCCCCGAGCACATGCGCGGTGTGTTGAAGGACGACCGCCTGACCGATGTGCAGAAAGACAACCACGTGCTGCTGCAGCAGCGGTTCGACCATCGGATGTTGAACACCGGCATGCCGGATGCCGAGAAGCAGGTGGTGCGGACGCAAATCGAGCGGCAATTCCACGAACTGGCGTCCAGCGGACGCCTGAATCAGCCGGTTCAACAGACCGAACGGGCCATGAACGGCGTGTTCGCCGCAGCCGCTCGCCCCGCCCAGCTGGCTTCTCAGGCGCTCGGGGAGTCGCTGGGTGCCGTTCACGTACAGGCTCGACAAAGCCTCGGTGCCGGTTTGGCGAACCAGGGCCTTTCAGCTGAACAGATCGAGCAGGTGCAGGCTTACGCAGTGCGGTCAGCGGCTCAGCACCAGATGGGTCCCGGGGCGAGCTGGATGGGATTGAGCCTGGACGGCAGCCGTGTGGCCATGAAGGATGCTGCCGGTGCGATGTGGGACTTTCCTGTCCGAGAGGCTTTCCAGGCATCTGCAGACGTGCATTTGCAGAACGCCACGGACCTCGAGCGCCGCCGGGGAGATGCCACGGCACTGGCACAGGTTCCGCCACAGGCGGTGCCGGCCCAGGAGATGGCGCGCGCTTGAGACGCTGGGGGCTGTGTGACAGCCCATCAAACACATGAAACAGGGATGACCGATGAAGACCAAAAGACTGGGTGCGTTGTTGCTGACCGCCACACTGGCCGCGTGTGGGCAACTGCCTCTCGACTTTCTACAGCCCCAACGCAGCGGGCTTGAAACCCTGTCTCAGCAGATCGGTCCCGATGCGGGCCGTTTGCACTTTGATTTCGAGTTCGATGACAAGGCCGATGCGGCGGAGGGTGAGGTCGGTTCGGGCTACATCGTGGTGAGCCGCGCCGGCAAGGAGTTGCAGGCCCTGCCACACGCCTTTGAGATGCCGCGAAGCCGACTGGACCGGCAAGCTTGGATGGACTTTAAGGACTTCAACGGCGACGGCTTGCTGGACTTCAAGGTCACGCGCCTGTTTGCCATGGACGGCAAACTGCCGGTCGACAGCCTGTACCAGTTCGATGCCAAGACGGGCACCTTTGCCCAGGTGGACGTGGTGTCCAACGCTGGCGAGATTGAGTCGACCGCACCGGGTTGTTTGTCGTTGAAGCTGGTCAATGCCGCCGGCCATGCCAAGCAGGAAAACCACTGCTTTTCGCCCTCCACCGCGCGCTGGGTTCGGGCTAAGCCGGAGGTGGCCCCAAAGGGGGCTGCGGTGGCGCGTGTCGAAGCGGTCTGCGACCCGCTGACGCCCGAGTTGATCGGCTGTCGCCGTGCGCGCATTGAGCAAGACCGTGTGCTGTTGACGATGGTGCGCGAGTACCGCATGGGGAAAAAGCAGGCCCTGATCGGCTTGCAGGGCAAAGGCTATGCCGAGGCCTACGCCAGAACGCAGGACCTGGACCACCAAAGCTGGCACCTCTACCGCGACGCTCGTTGCGCTGCTCAGGTGCGGGAGCAGGCGGTGGCCGTCAAGGCCCTGCCCGCAGCGACCGAGCTGTGCCGCTACGACTGGTCCCGCGATCAGTTGCGTCGCTACAAGGATCAGATCGCGCGTTTGGGTGATGGGAAAAGCAAGCCATGAGGCAAGCCAAGCTGCTGTTCTTTCTGGTGTTGTTGGCGGCAGCCCTGTTCGCAGGCCTGTACCTGAGCGGTCTGGTGCTGTTCTGGCGCCTGGACATGCCATGGGCGCGCATGGGGTGGCTGGACTACGGGCGTTACTGGTCGGCCTATTCGGACGTGCCCGCCCACGCTGGGGTGATCAAGAGCAGCGGCGTGATCGGGTTTGCCGTGCCATTGCTGGTGCTGGTGGCGCTGACCGCATTGATGCTGTTCCGTAAAAAACCCAACCTGTACGGCGAGGCCAGGTTCGCGACCGCTGGTGACCTGCGAGAGCGCCACATGCTCAAGCCCGACGACACGGCGTTGGTGGTGGGCAAGAAGGACGGCAAGTTCGTGTACTTCAACGGCCAGCAGTTTGCCTTGTTGGCCGCACCCACCCGTTCGGGCAAGGGTGTGGGCATCGTGATTCCCAACCTGCTGAGTTATCAGGGCTCGGTCGTGGTGCTCGACATCAAGCAGGAGAACTTCGACCTCACGAGCGGTTTCCGCGCTCGCTATGGGCAGGCTGTGTACCTCTTCAATCCCTTCGCCGAAGACCGACGCACGCACCGCTGGAACCCGCTGTCCTATGTGTCGCGGGACGAACATTTCCGCATCAGCGATGTGCAAAGCATCGCCGCCATGCTGTACCCGGTGTCGGACCTGCACAAGGACCCGTTCTGGGCCAATCAGGCGCAGAACGCCTTTGTGGCTTTCGCGCTGTACGCCTTCGAGCAGGCAGCGTACCTCTCTGAACAGTTCGACGCCCCCTACGATGCACCCACCATCGGCGGTCTGTACCGTCTGGCGTCTGGCCGGCCGGGGCAGGAGATCAAGGCCTACCTGTCGGAGCTGGCGGCCTGGCCACAGCTGAGCCCGAGCGCGCGCACCGCGTTCGCCACGCTGCTGGGGCAGGCCAACGAGACCTTCGCCAGCATCATGGGCACCTTCAAGGAGCCGCTGAACCCCTGGCTCAACCCGGTGGTGGACGCGGCCACCAGCGGCAACGACTTCGATTTGCGCGACGTGCGCAAGCAGAAGATGAGCATCTACGTGGTGATCCAGCCCAACAAGCTGGCCGAGAGCCGCCTGATCCTCAACCTGTTCTTCAGCCAGCTGATCAACCAGAACACGCGCGAGCTGCCGCAGGCCAACCCCGAGCTCAAGCACCAGTGTCTGCTGCTGATGGACGAGTTCACCAGCATCGGTCGGGTCGACATCATCGCCAGCGCGGTGAGCTTCATGGCCGGCTACAACCTGCGGCTGATGCCCATCATCCAGAGCATGGCGCAGCTGGAGTCCACCTACGGCAAAGAGACCGCGCGCACCATCATGACCAACCATGCGCTGCGCATCATCTTCGCGCCGCGCGAACAGCAGGATGCCAATGAATACAGCGAGATGCTGGGCTACACCGCCATGCGCAAGGACAGTGTGAGCCGCAGCCGTTCGCGCGAAAGCAGCTACACGCGCAGCGAGAGCGACGAACGTCGCGCGCTCATGCTGCCGCAGGAGCTCAAGGCCATGGGCGACGACAAACAAATCCTGCTGGTCGAAGGCATGGCTCATCCGGTGATGGGCGAGAAGATCCGCTACTTCAAGGAGTCGACGTTCAAGGAGCGCCTGCTGCCCAAGGTGGAGGTGCCCATGCTGGTCTTGCAGGGCAGCCAGCCCACGGCCACCACGGCCCCGGCGCAGGCACCGGTGGTCCGCGACACCATGGTGCAGCACGCGCCGCCCGTGGTTCACCAGAGCGTCGAATCCTCGCTGGCGCAGCAGCACGAGGCGCACCGCCTGCGAACACCCGAAGCGCCCCTGGAGTACACGGGGTTGGCGGGTATCGGGCAAGAGGTGGACGATGTGATGCGCAGCCTGGCAGGCCTGTCGCTGGACGCAGCTGCTCGCTGAGGATTTCGCTGGCGCAGGCGGTGCCTGGCGGCCGGTGCCGTGGCCCTAAAATGGTGCCCGGGCTGCGTCCAGTCGGATCGGTCTTCTCCGCGGGCCAGGCCCACCCCTCTTTTCTCCCCCTATGACACGCACCTACTTTGGCACCGACGGCATCCGCGGCACCGTCGGCCAAGCGCCGATCACCCCCGACTTCGTTCTCAAACTCGCTCACGCCGTGGGCCGCGTGCTCAAGCGCACCGAGGCACACCCCACGGTGCTGATCGGAAAAGACACACGCATCTCAGGCTACATGCTGGAAAGCGCGCTGGAGTCGGGCTTCAACTCGGCCGGCGTGGATGTTGTCTTGCTCGGCCCTGTGCCGACACCCGCCGTGGCCTACCTGACCCGAGCGCAGCGCGCCAGCCTGGGCGTGGTGATTTCGGCCAGTCACAACCCGTTTGGCGACAACGGCATCAAGTTCTTCAGTGCCCAGGGCAACAAGCTGCCCGACGACTGGGAGCATGCCGTGGAGGCCGAGCTGGCGCAGGACCCGGTCTGGGCCGACTCGCGCAACCTCGGTAAGGCGCGTCGCATGGACGACGCGGCCGGGCGCTACATCGAGTTCTGCAAGAGCACCTTTTCCAGCGAGCTCACGCTCAAGGGCCTGAAGATCGTGGTCGACGCGGCGCATGGCGCGGCCTACCAGATCGCCCCCGCCGTGTTCCACGAACTGGGCGCGGAGGTGGTGCGCATCGGCTGTGCGCCCGATGGCCTGAACATCAACCACGAGGTGGGCGCCACGCACCCGCAGGCGCTGGTCGCTGCGGTGGCGGCGAACGGTGCCGACTACGGTGTGGCGCTGGACGGCGATGCCGACCGCTTGCAGCTGGTGGACGCCAGCGGGCGCCTCTACAACGGCGACGAGCTGCTGTACCTGATCGTTGCCGATCGCATCGCGCGCGATGTGGATGTGCCGGGCGTGGTGGGCACGCTCATGACCAACATGGCGGTCGAGGTGGCGTTCAAGCAACGCGGCGTGAAATTTGTGCGCGCCAAGGTGGGTGACCGCTACGTGCTGGAAGAGCTGGAGCGCCACGGCTGGACCTACGGTGGTGAGGGCTCCGGCCATTTGCTGGTGCTGGACCGGCACACCACGGGCGACGGGCTGGTGTCGGCACTGCAGGTTTTGCAGGCCTGTGTGGGCAGTGGCAAGACCATGGCCCAACTGCTGGAAGAGGTGACCCTGTTCCCGCAAACCTTGATCAACGTGCGCCTGCAACCGGGGCAGGACTGGAAGACCAACGCCTTGCTGCCCGAAGAAACAAAGCGTGTGGAGGCCGACCTGGGCGACACCGGCCGCGTGCTGATTCGCGCCAGTGGCACCGAACCGCTGTTGCGCGTGATGGTGGAGGCGCGCGACGCGCAGCTGGCGCAGGCCTGCGCCGAGCGCCTGGTCAACGCGGTGAGGGCCGGCTGATGGCGGTCACGTTGTCGGTCCGCCGCGCGGACTACCTGAACGCACGCGATGCCGCTGCCGTGGTGGCCTTGCTCGACGCCTACGCCAGCGATCCCGCCGGTGGCGGCGAGCCGCTCTCTGATTTCGTCAAAGCGAACCTGGTGCGTGAGCTCGCGGCCCGTCCGCAGGCCTACAGCGTGCTGGCGTTCGACGGCGAGCAAGCGGTGGGTCTGGTCAATTGCATCGAAGGGTTTTCGTCCTTCAAATGCAAGCCGCTGGTCAACGTGCACGATGTGGCCGTGCTCGCCAGCCACCGCGGGCGTGGCATCGCCGAGCAGATGCTGGCCGAGGCTGAGCAGATCGCCATTCAGCGTGGCGCGGTGAAGATGACCCTGGAGGTGCTCTCGGGCAATGCGCCGGCGGTCAAGCTTTACCAGCGCATCGGCTACGCCGGTTACCAGCTCGACCCGGCGATGGGCACGGCGCAGTTCATGCAAAAGTGGCTGTAGGTCCTCCACCCCCGCCGCGCTGCGCGCGACCCCCTCAAGGGGGCGATGCGTGCGGCCCGGCGGAGCCGGTTCCGCCGCATCCTGGCCGTTCGCGTTCGATCCTCCTGCTCAGTAGAGCAGGAACGGCTTTCGTTTTTCTAGCCAGGCGGCTTCGTCTGGTGCCGTCATCGCGTCGAGGTCTTCAGGTGTTGACTTCGGATCGTCCACCCACTCCCGCAACGCCGGCCCGCCGTTGATCAGGTCAATGGCCAGACGATCGTGTTCGTATTCGTAGGCGAAGTCGCGCCACAGCGGGTAGCTGGGCGCTTGCATCCGCACGGCTTTGAACGCCAGGGCCTGCAGCCGCCAGGGTTGGAAGGTGGCGTGGTGATAGTGCGTCGGGTCTTCGACGTGGATCTGCACACCGGCGCAGAGCTGGCCTGCATGTTTGTGAAACGTCGGCTCGAAGAAACACTCGCGCAGCACGCAGCCTTGCAGCCATTGCGGTGCGGTGCGGCGCATGTCGGCGATGAGCTGCCTGGCATCCATGTCGGGGGCGCCGAACAGTTCGAGCGGCCGCGTGGTGCCGCGGCCCTCGCTGAGCGTCGTGCCTTCGAGCATCACGGTGCCGGCGTAGGCGCGGGCCATCCAGAGGTTGGCGGCGTTGGGGCTGGGGTTGACCCAGGTGCGCTTGGTGGGCCAGCCGAAACCTGGGGCTGCATCGGGCGCCCAGCCTTCCATCGTGATCACGCGGTAGTCGACCGTGAGACCCAACGTGGCGATGAACCAGTGGCCGAGTTCGCCCATGGTCATGCCGTGGCGCATGGGCATGGGGCCGGCGCCGACGAAGCTTTCCCAGCCGGTGCGCAGCGTCAGCCCTTCGACCGGTCGACCGGCGGGGTTGGGGCGGTCGAGCACCCAGACGGCCTTGCCGTGTTGGGCGGCGGCTTCGAGCACGTAGCGCAGCGTGGTGATGAAGGTGTAGATGCGGCAGCCCAGGTCTTGCAGATCGACCAGCAGCACATCGAACGTGTCCATCATGGCGTCGGTCGGCCGGCGCACCTCGCCGTAGAGGCTGAACACTGGGATGCCGAGGCGCGGGTCGAGGTAGTCGGGCGACTCGACCATGTTGTCCTGCTTGTCGCCGCGCAGGCCGTGCTGCGGGCCGAAAGCAGCGGAGAGCTTCACGTCGGGCAGGGCGGCCAAAGCATCGAGCGAATGTGTGAGGTTCCGCGTGACCGAGGCCGGGTGGGCGAGCAGGGCGACGCGGCGGCCGGCGAGTGGTGCGCGCAGGGCAGGGTCTTCGATGAAGCGTTCGATGCCGAATTTCATGCGGGGCTTTGAAGGGCGGAAGGTGCGGGGAGCAGGCGGTGGGTCCAGCCGCCTGCGTGGTGGAAATCGGGCCGCTCGGCGCGCGGGTGGTGCAGCGCCCAGTAGCTGAGCTGGCCGTCTCTGGCTTCAATCACGGCGTTGAGGCCGATCACCCATGAGGCCAGGTCTTCGGGCACGGGCAGCAACGCTGGCGGCAGCCAGACGCTCAGGTCCAGCGCGTGCGCTGTGCGCTCGCAGGTAATCACGGGCGGGTGATCGGTGCTTTCGGCGGCGCGGTCGCGCACCCGTTCTGCGCTGAAGCGGTAGGCCGCCCACTGACCCGACGGTGAAAAGTTGAACTCGCGATAGGCCGCGTTGCCGGCCGTGCCCACGAAGGCTTCAAAGCAGGTGTGTTGCCAGAGCCCGTCCGCCGGGCCGGACGGCTGGGGCTGGGGCTGGGGGATGAGCAGGGTGTTCAGGTCGCCGGTGAGCGTGTATTGGAGCCGCCAGCCCGCGCCATCGGCGCTCATCGAAACGCCCAGTTGCAGCGCGTCGGGGCCAGGTGCTGCCGGATGGGCGAGCAGCGTCAACGCCGCAGCGTGTGGACCCCGCATCAGGGTTGGTAGCACTTGCCGGCGGGATCGACGTCCATGCGGATGAGCTGGTTGCTGCCGCCGCCCCAGACATTGCCGCCGGTGAAGCTCAGGCAGCCTTCGCCTTTGTAGTGCGTGACAACGCGGCGCGCGTCGCTGCCGAAGTAGAACGGAATCCAGCGTTTGCCGGTTTCGTGGTTGTACAGCTCGTCGTAGTTCCCGATCAGCTTCAGCACCTGCTGCAATTCCATGCCGATTTTTACCTTGGCGAAGCGGCTGTCGGGCACGGGCGTGCCGGAGACTTCGCCCTCGAACTTGCCGTCAGGCGACTTCACGGTGCGCACCTCCTGGCCGCTGGCCGAACGCCCTTCGCTGGGCTTGGCGGGGTCGAGCGAGACGCTGGAACACCCGAGGATGGCGATGGACATGGCGCCCAGCGCCAGGGTGTTTCGCAGTGAGGTCATGGTGACTCCTTGAGGTGTGATCGACGGTGGCGGTCATTGTAGTGAGCGCCACGCGGCCATGGCTCAGTGGGAGGGTGGTGCAAACCAGTGCGGGGTGCGGTTGATGAAGGCCACCAGCGACAGCATCACCGGCACCTCGACCAGCACGCCGACCACCGTGGCCAGCGCGGCGCCCGAGTGCAGGCCGAAGAGCGAGATTGCCACCGCGACCGCCAGTTCGAAGAAGTTGGAGGTGCCGATCAGGCAGGCGGGCGCTGCGATGTCCCCCGGCAGCTTGAGCCATCGCGCACCCACGTAACCGATGGCAAAGATGCCGTAGGTCTGTATCAGCAGCGGCACCGCGATCAGCCCGATCACCAGCGGCTGGGCCACGATGGTCTGTGCCTGGAAGCCGAACAACAGCACCACGGTGGCAATCAGGCCCACCACCGACCAGGGTTTCAGCGCCTTCACGAAACCGCTCACCGCTCCCTCACCGCCGCGACTGCGTTGCCACTGGCGCGTGAGCACGCCGGCCACCAGCGGCAGCACCACGTAGAGAACCGTGGACAGCAGCAGCGTCTGCCAGGGCACGGTGAGGTCGGTCACACCGAGCAGGAAGGCCGCGGTGGGTGCGAAGGCGAAGACCATGATCAGGTCGTTCACCGAGACCTGCACCAGGGTGTAGTTGGGGTCGCCCTTGGTGAGCTGGCTCCAGACGAAGACCATGGCGGTGCAGGGCGCCACGCCCAGCAGGATCATGCCGGCGATGTATTCGCTGGCCGACTGCGGGTCGACCCAGTCGGCGAACAGGTAGCGGAAGAACAGCACGCCCAGCGCGGCCATGGTGAAGGGCTTGATGAGCCAGTTGATCACCACCGTGAGCATCAGGCCCTGCGGCTTCTTGCCGACGTCGCGCACGGCCGCGAAGTCGATCTGGATCATCATCGGGTAGATCATCACCCAGATGAGCACGGCGACGATCAGGTTGACGTGGGCCACCTCGACGGCGGCGATGGCGGCGAAGCTGGCGGGTGTGAGCAGGCCCAGACCGACCCCGGCGAGGATGCCCAGGCCGACCCAGACGGTGAGGTAGCGTTCAAAAAGTCCCATGGGTGAAAGTGTCAAACCGTGGCCGGCTGTTCCCGCCCGACGTTCTGCACTTCCTGGGTCAGGGCCAGGCGGCTAAGCTTGTCGATGGGCAGGCACATCAACAGTGATATGCGGCGCGACATCACACTGAACGCTTCGGAAAACGCCCGCTGGCGCTGCTCTTCCGTGCCGGTGGCGGCGGCCGGATCGGCCACGCCCCAGTGGGCCGAGATCGGCTGACCGGGCAGACCTCGGCGGCGGCCTGGTCGCAGACGGTGAAGACGAAGTCCATCACCGGAGCGCCGGGCGCGGCGAACTCGTCCCAGCTTTTGCTGCGCAGGCTGTCGGTCTTGTAGTGGTTGCGCTGCAGCAGGTCGATGGTCATGGGGTTGATGGCGCCCACGGCGTGGCTGCCCGCGCTGTAGCCACGGAACATGCCGGCCGACTGCGCGTTGAGGATGGCTTCGGCCATGATGCTGCGGGCCGAATTGCCGGTGCACAGGAAGAGCACGTTGTAGACCTTGGGGGTGTTCATGGGGGTGTCCTTGTCGGGTGGATGGAATGCCTATGCAGGGGTCGAGGGAGAAGTTTGGAGCGCCAGACGCGTGGGCAAACCCAGTGTCAGCAACCAGCACATCAGCAGCATCAGTGCCGAGCCGACCAGCGCATAGAGCAGGCCGCCCCATTGGTAGAGCAGGCCCGACATCAGCGTGCCGAAGAAGCGGCCCAGCGCGTTGGCGGCGTAGTAGAAGCCCACGTCTTCGGCGGCTTTCTCGCTGCCTGCGTAGGCGAGGATCAGGTAGGAGTGCACCGAGGAGTTGACGGCGAAGGCAAAGCCGAACAGGCCCAGGCCGCCGACCACCCACCACTGCAGGTTCGGCGCTTCGAGCAACACGGCGGCTGCGATGCCCGCCGGGATCAGCGCGAGGCCCAAGGACCACCAGCGCGCCGCCGGCACTTCGCTGCTCAGCCCGTCCGCACTGCGCTTGACGATGTGGGGCGCGAGCGCCTGCACCAGGCCGTAGCCGATGGTCCAGAGCGCGAGGAAGCCGCCGACCATGGTGAAGGTCCAGCCCTGTGAATACAGGAACACCGGCACACCGACCACGAACCACACGTCGCGCGCGCCGAACAGCGCCACACGCGCAGCGGCCAGCGCGTTGATGCCGGCGTTCTTCGCAAACAGTTCCTTGGCGGATTGGGATGCCTTGCTCTTGCCCATGAGCGGTGGCACAAAGCCCACCACGCCCGCCAACACCAGCACCAGCAAGCCGGCCATGGCCCAGAGCGCGTGCTGGAAGCCCAGCGCATCGAGCAGCAGGCCACCGAGGAAAAAGCCGAAGCCCTTCATGGCGTTCTTGCTGCCGGTGAACCAGGCGACCCACTTGAACAGCTGACCGGAGCCCTGGTTCTTCGCCTGGTCGGCGGTGATCTTGATGGCCGACTTGCTGGCGGTCTTGGTCAGGTCCTTGGCCACGCCGCAGATGCCTTGCGCGACCATCACCCAGGCCACCGACATGACCGCTGTCCAGGCCGGGTTCAGCAGCGAGAGCAGGGTGAACCCGGTGATCTGCGTGACCAGGCCCACGGTCAGCATGCGCTGAATGCCGTAGCGCGTGGCCAGCCAGCCACCGATCAGGTTGGCCAGCACGCCGGCCGCTTCGTAGAGCAGGAACAGGAAGGCCAGCGTGAACGGCGAATAGCCCAGGCGGTAGAAGTGCAGCAGCACCAGCATGCGCAGCGCGCCGTCGGTGAGCGTGAAACCCCAGTAGGCGGTGGTGACGATGGCGTAGTTGCGGGTGGCGGTGTTCATCGTGCCCCGATCAAATGCCCTGCGCTTCCAGATGACAGGCGAGGTCCACCATGCGGGTGGCGTAGCCCATCTCGTTGTCGTACCAGGCGTAGACCTTGAGCAGCGTGCCGTCGGTCACCATGGTCGAGAGGCCGTCGACGATGGCGCTGCGCGTGTCGCGCGCGTAATCGGCGCTCACCAGCGGGCGGCTCTCGAAGCCCAGGATGCCGGCCAGCGGGCCGTTGGCCGCGGCTTCAAACAGCGCGTTCACTTCTTCGGCCGTGGTGGCGCGGTTGAGTTCGAACACGCAGTCGGTCAACGAGGCGTTGAGCGCTGGCACGCGCACCGCGTGGCCGTTGAGCTTGCCTTTGAGTTCGGGGTAGATCAGCGCGATGGCGGTGGCGCTGCCGGTAGTCGTGGGCGCGAGGTTGACCATCGCGCTGCGCGCGCGGCGCAGGTCTTTGTGCGGCGCGTCCACCACCAGGTTGGTGTTGGTCGGGTTGTGCAGCGTGGTGATCTGGCCGTGGCGGATGCCGATGGCTTCGTGCACCACCTTCACGACCGGGGCCAGGCAGTTGGTGGTGCAACTGGCGGCGGTGACGATGCGGTCGCGCGCCGGGTTGTAGAGGTGCTCGTTGACACCGACCACGATGTTCAGCACATCACCCACCTTCACCGGCGCGGCCACGATGACCCGTTTGGCACCGCGGTCCAGGTGGCCCTGGATCGTTTCTGGCGTGAGGAATTTGCCGGTGCATTCGAGCACCAGTTCCACGCCGAGCTCGCCCCAGGGGATCTGTGCGGCGGTGGCGTGTTCGGAAAAGCCCAGGCGCTGATCGTTGATGCGGATGGCATCACTGCCCTCGGCGGCGATGTCCGCGCGCCACTTGCCCTGCACCGTGTCAAACGCCAGCAGGTGGGCGGTGGCCGCAGCACCGCCCTTGATTTCGTTGAGGTGCACGACCTCTAGGCGGTTGCCGCTGCGCGGGTCGATGGCTTCGCGCTCGATGGCGCCAAACGCCGCGCGCAGGGCCAAGCGCCCCATGCGGCCCATGCCGTTGATGCCGACTTTCATGTTGTCATTCCTGTTTGAAGATGGAAGGAAGGCCGCCGGAAGGCAGCGATGGCCCCGAGGGCTGAGAAGTGGGAGCGCAGGATGCCGCCAGGGTTCGGGCGGGCAGCACCACCACCGGTGAGAAACCGCCGCCTTCGGTGCGGAAATTGGTGGTCTGGCCCGACCAGGTGCGCGCGGCCAGCAGCTGCACCTGGCCCCGGTAGGTGTAGGCGCGCAGGTCCAGCTTGAGCCGCACGGTCGCGTCGCCCACGCGCACCAGCCGTTCGCTGGGCGGCACGGTGGCCTGGGCGACATAGTTGCCGGCCAGGATCTCGCCCCACACGCGCCGCGTGAGCTTGTCGCCCCGGTAGGCGGCGCGCGCGCCGAAGCTGGCGGCGGGTTTGAAGAACAGCTCGCGACGTTGCGCCCAAAGCGCATCGGCTTGCTCGACCGTGACGCGCTGTGTGGCGGGCACCACCTGGTGCAGCACAGCGCGGTCGGCTTCACTCACGCCCCAGGCTTCGAGCAGCGCGGCGTCGGACAGCGCGATCAGGTTGCGTTTGTCGGCGTACAGCGCGTGGGTGCGGGGATGCGGCGTGACCACGGCCGCGCCCGCGCGGTAGGCCTGCTGCAGCGCGTCGTGGCCGCTGTCCTGCAGGTAGAAATCCGTCAGGCGGTTGTAGACCAGGTCCACCGGCATGCCGGCGGGCAGCGCCGGGTGCCAGAGCGCGCCATTGCGGCACTGCAGCTCGCGAGCATCGGCCACCACGGCAATCAGGCCGTGTGCAGCGAGCAGCGCGCGCGCCATTTGGAACTCGGGCGCCAGGTACTGCTCGCCGGGCGCGTCGTCCACGATCAGGATGTTGCGCAACGGTGCGTCGCCGCGCTGCGATTGCCATTCGGCGCGGAACATGTCGACGAAGGCCTCGTCCAGAAGCCGCAGCGTGTCCCGCGGATCGAACACCTGCTGGAACGACTCGCAGCAGGCGCGGTGCGCCCGCGCCAGGGCGGCGTTGAGCAAGGCGCCTCCGGCGTTGCTGTTGATCTCGATCAGGCGCGGCCCCTCGTGGGCGAGGTGGAAGTCGTAACCCATGAACACGCCGGCGGGCCCATGGTCGAGACTGGCGATTTGTGGCGCGCGTGCGAGGGCTTGCTGTTGCCAGGCGGGCAGGGCGATGACACGTTCCAGCGCGGCCACTGCGTCGGTGATCTGCACCATCACACGCGGGTCGAGGAAGACGGCGGTGCGTGAGAACAGGTGCGGGTGGCTCTGTGCCAGCCGCTCGGTCAGGCCGGCCAGCGCGGGCTCGGTCTCCAGCTGTTGCTGCAGGCGCTGTGGTTCCAGCGTCTGGCAGGCGCAGCCGAGGTTCAGTGTGTCAGCGAGGTTCATGCCGGGTCTCCGCAATCGCTGCAGCCCGAGGGTGTCACCTCGCAAGGCTGCCCGCCGCAGCAGTGCTCGGTCAGGTAGCCCAGCAGCGCGTTCATGCGGTCGAAATGGGCGCGGTAGATCAGGTGCCGACCCTGCGGCTCGGCGCTCACCAGATCGGCGTGCACCAGCTCCTTAAGGTGGAACGACAGCGAACTCGGCGCCACCCCCAGGCGCTCGGCCATCACCCCAGGGGTCAAGCCCGCCGGCCCAGCGACCACCAGTTCACGAAAGGCGCGCAACCGCACCACCTGGGACAAGGCGGTGAGGGCGCTCAGGGTGTTCTGTTCAATGGGGGTGGTGGTTTCCATAGTTCAATGATATTCGAAATATAGAAATGAAAAAAGCTCCGTCAGGACGAGAGGCCTTCAACTTCAACCGAGGATGAGCGCAAGCGAAGACCTCATCGGAGCGGATGCCCCCACCCAGAACGCGGTGGAACCGGCTCCGCCGGGCCACTCGCGTTGCCCCCCTGGGGGGTGACGCCGCAGGCGGCGCGGGGGGGGCAGTACACAGCCGGAATCAAGATGTCGTCCGGCACCGCTTGGCGCTTGTAGTCCTCGTGCCGTTCGCGCTGAGGCAGCACGATGCTCGGCCGGGGCACTTCGGCGTAGGGCATCTGTTGCAGCAGGTGGTGGATGCAGTTGAGGCGAGCCTTCTTCTTGTCGTCGGCCTGCACCACCCACCAGGGCGATTCGGGAATGTGGGTGCGCTCCAGCATCACTTCCTTGGCCTTGGTGTAGAGCTCCCAGCGGCGGCGGCTCTCCAGGTCCATGGGGCTGAGCTTCCACTGCTTGAGCGGGTCGTGGATGCGGCCCATGAAGCGCAGGTGCTGCTCTTCGTCCGAGATCGAGAACCAGTACTTGATGAGCTGGATGCCGTTGCGCACAAGCATCTTCTCGAACTCGGGCACGTCGCGGAAAAATGCCTCGTACTGCTCGTCGCTGCAGAAGCCCATGACCTTCTCGACGCCGGCGCGGTTGTACCAGCTGCGGTCCAGCAGCACGATCTCGCCGCCCGCCGGCAGGTGGGTCACGTAGCGCTGGAAGTACCACTGAGTGCGTTCACGGTCGTTGGGAGCGGGCAGGGCGACCACGCGGCAGACCCGCGGGTTCAGCCGCTGGGTGATGCGCTTGATCACGCCGCCTTTGCCCGCCGCGTCGCGGCCTTCAAAAATGATCACCACTTTGTGGCCTGTGGCGACCACCCAGTCCTGCAGCTTCACCAGATCACCCTGCAGCCGGAACAGCTCGCGGAAGTAGGTGCGGCGGGCCTCGTTGCTGCCCGCGACCGGGCTGGACACAGCGCCGCCTTGCAGCGCCGCCTCTTCCAGCACCCGGTCGTCCATCTCCATTTCCAGCTCTTCGTCATACCCGTCGAGCAACTCGTTCTGCACCCGGCGCAGCCAGGCGGCGTCGCGGTCAATCGAAATTGAAGTGTTCAAGTCGTCCATCAAGATTCCCCAAAAAGCCAGCCGGAGCGAGGTGTCTAACCCAGACACACCAAGGAGCAGGCTCCGCCGGTCCAAGGTGTGGTCCCCCTGGAAGGGGGAAGCCGACAAGCGGCGCAGGGGGGAGCGTCAGCTCCCAATGATTCCGCCGTCGTTCTTCGTGATCACGATGGTGGCCGAGCGCGGGCGCTGGCCGGCGCCGTAGCCGGCGTTGGCAGGCCACTGGCTCTGGAACTTGGACGGATCGTTCACATCGGCCATCTTGGTGCTCTCACCCGGGTGCTGGATGTTGATGAACACCGCGCGACCGTCGGGCGTTTCGCACCAGCCGGTGATCTCGCTGCCCTTGGGGCCGACCAGAAAACGCGCCAGCGTGGTCGGTGTTGGGGTCTTGCCCACATAGGTGGTGACGTCCTTGTCGCCGTGTTTGACCGTGCGGGCACCGCCGTCGCCCAGCTTGCCCGGGATGGCGGCCAGCATCATGCAGTTGGTCTTGTCGGTGTAGGCACCGTCGTCGGTCTGGATCCAGCAGATGCCGGTGGCCGGGCTGAACACCAGGCCGTCGGGTGCGGACATGTCGTTGTCGTCGGTCAGGCTGGAGAGGTTGACGGTGGACTTGTCCGCGCCGGCTTCCGAACCGAACACATAGATGTCCCACTTGAACGACGACCCAGCGGACGAGGCATCGGCCAGGCGCACGATGTGGCCGTTGACGTTGCCCTTTTGTTCCTTGCCGTCCTTCATGTCGGTGTAGGCGCGCGGGTTGGCGGCGTCGGCCGTGGCAGCGGTGCGGTTGCTGTTGTTGGTCAGCGTGAAGTAGACCTCGCCGGTGCGCGGGTGCACACCGTTCCACTCCGGGCGGTCCATCTTGGTGGCGCCCACGGCGTCGGCGGCCAGACGGGTGAAGATGGCCATGTCGGCGTTGCTCTTGAACTCGAAATACGAGCTGCCGGCGAGCACCGGGTTGTTCATCGAGAGCTCCAGCCATTCGCCGCTGCCGTCGCCTTTGAAGCGAGCGGCAAACAGCGTGCCCTTGTCGAGGTACTTGTCACCGGCGGACAGGCGGTTGGCCGGGCTGGCGTCTTTCGGGTCCCATTTCGCTTCGGATACGAACTTGTAGATGTACTCGCCGCGCGCGTCGTCGCCCATGTAGGCCACGATGGGCTGGCCGGTCACGGGCTTGGCGAAGGCCACGCTTTCGTGGGCGAAGCGGCCCAGGCCGGTGCGCTTGCGCATGGGGGCTTTGGTGTCGTACGCGTCCATCTCGACCACATAGCCGAAGGTGTTCATCTCGTTGCGGTAGTCGTCTTTGGCGCTGGCGCCGATGGCGCTGTTGTTCCAGCGCACGAAGCGGTCGTCGGCGCCCGCGCTTTCCCAGCCGTGGCGGCTGGCTTCGCCGGCCTTGCGGCCATAGCGTTTGAGGCCTTGCACCTGCTTGTCTTTCTTGCGCGCGTCATCGTCCTTGGCATCGCGGAAGAAGTAGCCAAACCAGTTTTCTTCGCCGCTCACGAAGGTGCCCCAAGGGGTTTTGCCGGTGCCGCAGTTGTTCAGCGTGCCGCGGCTCTGCGTCGCGTCGGCGCTGAATTTGGTCACCAGGTGCTCGCTGCCACGGGCCGGGCCGTGGATGGCGGCGGGGGTCATGGTGGTGACACGGCGGTTGAACGGCGAGGCAGCTTGGTAGGCCCACTGTTTGCCGTTGCTCTGCACTTCCACGAACGACAAGCCGTGGATGGCCAGTTCCTTGTCCACTTCCGAGGCGGGGCGGGGCAGGGTGGAGGTGCCGCCGTTGGCGTGGATGAAGAACGACGACAGCTTTTCGTCGGTGGTGGCTTCGTGGTTCATGGCCAGCAGGCCGCGGCTGGTGAACGAGTTGGAAGGCTGACCGCTCGCGTCCAGGCCGAACCATTCCATGCCATCGTGGTGGTCGCCGGCGCGTTGTTCGAAGGCGGCGTCGGTGCCGTCGTTCTTGTAGGCGGGGGTGGCGGCGGTGAGCGGGTCGCCCAACGCGTAGATCACTTGCGCGGTGTAGCCCTCGGGCACGACCACCTTGTCGGCGAGGCTCTTGGCCACGGGCTTGAAGCCCAGGCTGTTCACCGTGGTGCCGCCGCCGCTCATGGTGGTGGCGCAGCCGGTCAGGGCCGTGGCGCCAGCCGCCACACCGACGAGGCCGGCACCTTTGAACAGGCTGCGACGGCTCAGGCGGCTGTCCAACACCTGCTCGAAGGCCGGGTTGGAGGAGGTGTTGGAGTCTTCGTCGTTGAAATTCATGGGGGTGTTTTTGGACATGGGTGGTGACACGGTTGAAGAGGAACGCTGCGCAGTCTGATCGGCCGTTGTGAAACTTTGATGACAGCTTGAAGACGCCACGAAGCGGTCGTTGGGGGTGTCAAAAAAAGTTCATCTGCGCGCCACAACGCAGTCATGTGGGCTGCCCAGAATTCACCGCATGTTCAGAAAAACCATCCACCACGCGTCCATGAGTGGCGCGCCTTTCTTCAAGGAGCCCGCCATGCGAGAACTGCCCACACCGACGCTGGACCTGTCTCCATCGTCCATTTTCCGGGGGTCACTTCATCCCCGCTCTCCGCTTGTTTCGGCGGTCTCTCGCACCGAAGCCCATGCGCCGGCCGGCATTGAGGTTGGCTGGGCGCGGAACCTGGACGAGGTCCGCGAAGCGCAGCGCCTGAGGCACGACGTGTTTGCGGGTGAGATGGGCGCCATCTTGTCCGGCGCGCTGCCAGGCCACGACGTGGACCTGTTCGACGACTTCTGCGAACACCTGCTGGTGCGCGATGTTGCGACCCGCCAGGTGATCGGCACCTACCGCGTGCTCACCCCCGAGCAGGCCAAGCGCGTGGGCAGCACCTACAGCGACACCGAGTTCGACCTGGTTCGCCTGCGCCACATGCGCGACCGCATGGTGGAGCTGGGCCGCAGCTGTGTGCACCGCGACCACCGCCACGGCGGCGTGATCATGGCCCTGTGGGGCGCGCTCGCGGCCTTCATGCAGCGCAACCGCCTGGACATCATGATCGGCTGCGCCAGCATCCCCATGCAGCACGAAGGCGAGCACGGTGTCGTCGGCGGTGGCCATGTGGCCGCCAGCATCTGGCGCCAGGTGAAAGACAAACACCTCGCACCGGTCGATTGCCATGTGCGTCCCCGTCTGCCGCTGCCGGTGGACCAACTGGACGACACGCTCGATGTGGAGCCACCCGCGCTCATCAAGGGCTATTTGCGCCTCGGCGCCAAGGTCATGGGCCCACCGGCCTGGGACCCAGATTTCAACGCCGCCGACCTGCCGATGATGATGCGCATCGCGGACATGCCTCCTCGTTACCGCCGGCACTTCGGAGTGTGAGATGGATCACCCCCGCCGCGCTGCGCGCGACCCCCTTCAAGGGGGCGGCACTGGCCGTCCGGCGAAGCCGGCCCGGCGGTGCCCTGGGTGGGGGGCATCGTTGCGGCGCCGGTGTTCTGTTTGCAAGGAGCCAACATGAGAGCCGTCTTTGAAGCCTTGGGTGGTGCGGGTTTGGGCGGGGCGCTTCCCTTGGGGCCTGAGGTCGGCGACGAGCCCCATGACGATGTGGCAGGACGGCCCCGCTACCGGGCGGTCTTCATCTCTGACGTGCACCTGGGCACACCGGGTTGCCAGGCTGTGGCCTTGCTCGACTTCCTCAAGCACCACCCGAGCGACACGCTGTACCTGGTGGGCGACATCATCGACGGCTGGCAGTTGCGCCGAAAGTGGTTCTGGCCGCAGGCGCACAACGACGTGGTGCAGAAGCTGCTGCGCCGCTCGCGCAAGGGCTGCCGGGTGGTGTTCGTGCCGGGCAACCACGACGAGTTCGCGCGGCAGTTCGATGGCCAGCGCTTCGGCGGCATCGAGGTGCTCAATGAAACCGTGCACACCCTGGTCGATGGCCGCCGGCTGTGGGTGGTGCATGGCGACCACTTCGACGGCGTGATCCAGTGCGCCAAGTGGCTGGCCTACGTGGGCGACAACCTCTACGGCGTCACCCTGACCCTGAACCGCCATCTCAACACCGTGCGCCAACGTCTGGGCCTGCGCTACTGGTCGCTGTCGCAGTACCTGAAACACAAGGTGAAGCGGGCGGTGAACCACGTCTCTGACTTCGAGCGTGCCGTGGCCGACGAGGCGCGGCAACGCGGTTTTCAGGGCGTCGTGTGCGGGCACATCCACCGCCCCGAGATGCGCACCATCGACGGCACCTTGTACGTTAACGACGGAGACTGGGTGGAGAGCCTCTCGGCCTTGGTCGAGCACATGGACGGTCGGCTGGAGCTGCTGCACTGGCACCCCCGCCACTCGGGCGGCGAAGGGACCAGTGTGCCCATGGGGGCTGCCTTGGTGCCTGCCTAGGATGAAACCGCCCTCACGCTCACTTCGTTCGCTGCTGCTGTGACCCCCGTGCCCATGAACATTCTGCTGGTGACGGATGCCTGGTTGCCGCAGGTCAATGGCGTAGTGAGCACGCTGGTGGAGCTGGCGCGGCAGCTGCAAGGCATGGGTCACGCCGTCAGCGTGATCCAGCCGGGGCAGTTCCGAACCCATGCTTGTCCGGGCCATGCCGGCATCGACCTCGCGCTGTTTCCCGGCCGGCGCCTGACCCAGCTGATGGACGAGGCCCAGCCCGACGCGATCCACATCGCCACCGAAGGCCCGCTGGGCTGGGCCGCCCGGCGCCATTGCCTGCGCCGCGGCCTGCCTTTCACCACGGCGTTCCACACCCGCTTGCCCGAGATCCTGAAAACGGCGCTGGGGGTTCCCTTGTCATGGGGGTACGCCTTGTTGCGGCGCTTTCACCGCCCCAGCAACGGTGTCATGGTGCCCACCAGCGGGGTGCTGCAGACGCTGCAGCAAAAGGGCTTTCGACGGCTGCGCGCATGGACGCATGGGGTGGACACCCGGTTGTTTGCGTTCGCGCCAGAAGCCACCGAGTCGCCCGCACTGGGCCACCTCGCGCGCCCCGTGAGCCTGTACGTGGGGCGCCTGTCGCACGAGAAGAACGTCAAGGCCTTTCTGGATCTGGACCTGCCCGGCAGCAAGGTGGTCTGTGGGGCCGGGCCGCTTGAAGAAGGGTTGCGCGACGCCCATCCCAACGTGCACTGGGTGGGGGTGTTGCCGCGCTGCGAGCTGGCCAAGGTGTACGCGGCCTCCGACGTGTTGGTGTTCCCGAGCCGCCACGAGACCTTGGGGCTGGTGATGCTCGAAGCCATGGCCTGCGGTGTGCCGGTGGCGGCGCACCCGGTGGACGGCCCCCGGCAGGTGGTGGGCGACAGTGGGGCCGGTGCGCTGCGCGAAGACTTGCACGAGGCGTGGGCCGAGGCCCTCAAGGTTCGGCGCAGCACCGCACGGCAGCGGGCGCTGGCGTTTGACTGGGAGCGTGCCGCGGCGCTGTTTGTTTCCCACCTCGTGCGTTTGCCCCGGCCCCTGCGCACGTCGCGCGAGCACCGACCGATGACGGAAGGCATGTCCATCCTGCCGCTGCGGCGTGCCAATGTGTCACACAAACGTCACGCGGTCGTTGAATAATCGTCACAAGTTGGCGCTGGTGTCTCCGTCGGAGACCACCGCTGCCTGACACCTTCTGACGAATCGAATGAAAGCTGAATCTTCGAACCCGGGCCTGGTGCTGTTGGACCGCGATCAAAGCATCCTCGCCTTCAACGAGCGTGTCATGGACTGGGCGCGTCGCGACGGCGTGCCACTGCTGGAGCGCCTGCGCTACCTGTGCATCGTGTCCAGTAACCTCGACGAGTTTTTTGAGGTGCGCATGGCGCCGCAGCTCAGCGCATTCAACCTGGGCGAACACCGTGGCCAGTACACCGCCAGCAGCTACGAACATGTCTCGAAGCAGCTGCACGAGCTGGTCGCGCAGCAGTACGCGATCTACAACGACGAGCTGTTGCCCTTGCTGGAAAAGCAGGGCATCAAGCTGGTGTCGCACGGCGAGCGCGATGCGCGGCAGCAGCAGTGGGTCAAATCGTTTTTTCACCGCGAGGTGCAGCCGCTGCTGATGCCCGTGGGCTTGGACCCGGCCCACCCGTTTCCGCAGGTGGCCAACAAGTCGCTCAACTTCATCGTCCGCCTCAAGGGCAAGGACGCGTTTGGCCGCGAGAACGAGGTGGCCATCGTCAAGGTGCCACGCATCCTGCCGCGCTTCTTTCGCATGCCGCCGGTCAAAGGCTCGAAGCAGTCGCACTTCGTCTCGATCTCCAGCCTGATCCGTTCGCACCTGGACGACCTGTTCCCCGGCCGCCAGGTGACCGAGTTTTCGCAGTTCCGCGTGACGCGCCACTCCGATCTGGCCGTGGACGAGGAGGAGGTGAAAAACCTGCGCACCGCGCTGCGCAAGGGCTTGCAGCAGCGCCACTACGGCGAGGCGCTGCGGCTGGAGGTCTCGGCCGGTTGCTCGGAATTTCTGTCGGGCTTTCTGTTGGAGCAATTCGCTCTGCCGGCGCAGGCGCTGTTCAGGGTGCCGGGGCCGGTGAACCTGGTGCGGCTGAACCAGCTGATCGACCAGGTCGATGAGCCGTCCTTGCGCTTCGAGCCTTACAGCGCCGGCTGGCCGGTGCAGCTCACGCCCGGGCAATCGTTTTTCGAACGGCTGCAACAGGGCGACGTGCTGATCCACCAGCCCTACGAGAGTTTCGACGCTGTGCTGGCCTTCCTGCGCGAGGCGGTCGACGACCCCGACGTGCTCGCGATCAAGATGACGATCTACCGCGCCGGCGCCAAGTCCGAGCTGATGAACCTGCTGCGCGAAGCGGTGCGGCGCGGCAAGGAGGTCACGGCGGTCGTCGAGCTCAAGGCCCGCTTCGATGAAGAGGCCAACATCAACTACGCCGAGCGACTGGAGTCGGTGGGCGCGCAGGTGGTGTACGGCGTCGTCGGGCTCAAGACCCACGCCAAGATGCTGCTGGTCACGCGGCGCGAGAGCGGTGGACTGCGGCGCTACGCCCACGTGTCCACCGGCAACTACAACCCGGGCACGGCGCGCCTTTACACCGACCTGAGCTACCTCACGGCCGACCGTGTGCTCACGGCCGATCTGGAGCAGGTGTTTCTGCACCTGGCGAGCCAGAACCGCCTGCCGCGTTTGAAGAAGGCGGTGATCGCGCCGTTCCACCTCTACAAGGCCATGCTCGAGCACGTCGAGAGCGCCGGGCTGGCGGCGCAGGCCGGGAAAGAGGCCCGCATCATCCTCAAGATGAACGCGCTGACCGACGAGCCGATGGCGCGCGCGCTGGCGCTGGCGTCGCAGCGTGGCGCGAAGATCGACCTGATCGTGCGCGGCGCCTGCATCCTGCCGGCGCAGGTGCCGGGTGTGACCGACAACGTGCGGGTGCGCTCGGTGATCGGGCGCCTGCTGGAGCACTCTCGCGTGTTCTATTTCCGTGTCGGGAGCGAAGAGTCGCTCTGGCTGTCGAGTGCCGACTGGATGAACCGCAACATGCTGCGCCGCGTGGAGCTGGCCTGGCCGGTCACCGACCCGGTGCTGCGCCAGCGCGTACTGGACGAGTGCCTCTCGGCCTGCCTGCACGACACGAAAGACGCCTGGCTGTTGCAGCCCGATGGCAGCTACCTGCCTGCGGGCGACACCGCGACCACGCGGCACTCGGCCCAGGCGGCGCTGATGGCACGCTACGGGCACAAAGGCTGAGGCATTCCCATGGACCTCATTCTCTGGCGCCACGCCGAAGCACACGAACACCCCGAAGGCATTGAAGGCCTGCAGGGGGACGCTCTGGATTTGGAGCGCCGGCTCACACCGCGCGGGGAAAAGCAGGCCGCCCGCATGGGCGCCTGGCTCGACCGCCAACTGCCCGAGGGCGCCCGCGTCTATGCAAGCCCTGCGCAACGCGCCCAGCAGACGGCCGCTGCCCTGGGCCGCAAGTTCCGCACGCGCGACGAGCTGCTGCCCGGGGCCGAACTGGAGTCGGTGCTGGCGCTGGTGGGCTGGCCCGATGGCCGCTCGCCGGTGGTCGTGATCGGCCACCAGCCCACGCTGGGCCAGGTGATTGCGCGGCTGCTGCGCTTGCCCGAGCCCGAGTGCCCCATGAAAAAAGGGGCGCTCTGGTGGCTGCGCAACCGCGAGCGGGCGGGGCGGATGCAGAACCTGTTGGTGACGGTGCAGACACCAGAATTGACCTGACACCCCCGCCGCGCTTCGCGCGACCCCCTGAGGGGGCTGCACTGGCCGTCCGGCAAAGCCGGCCCGGCTGTGCCCTTGGTGAGGCCTTCTCATGCCTCGGCGTTTTGCTCCGGCTGCTTTGCCTTCAAAGCTGTCCGAGATCGCTGCGGATCAGGCCTTGGTGACGGCGGCCTTTTTGGCGACCACTTTCTTGGCGGGCTGAACCACCACCTTGGCGGCGGGCGGGGC
>NZ_MUNZ01000157.1 GCF_002001205.1 Hydrogenophaga sp. A37 | reverse complement strand
GAAGGGGCAAGTCCACAGCGCCCACGGTCAGGTGCCGCTCTTCAGTCGCCACGCCAACCACCGAGAACGGGCAGCGCTCGCGCTCGCAAAACGCCTTGAACTGGGGGAGCGACTCGGGCGCGATGGCCAGCACGTAGCGTTCCTGGCTCTCGTTGCACCAGATTTCCTTGGGCGCCAGACCGCTCTCTTCCAGCGGCACGGCGCGCAGGTCGAAGCGCGCGCCCCGGCCGGCGTCGTTGGTCAGCTCGGGGAAGGCGTTGGACAAGCCACCCGCGCCCACGTCGTGGATGAACAGCACCGGGTTCTTTTCGCCCTGCGCCCAGCAGTGGTTGATGACCTCCTGCGCGCGGCGCTCGATCTCGGGGTTGCCGCGCTGCACCGAGTCGAAGTCGAGCGAAGCGGCGTTGGTGCCGCTGGCCATGGAGCTGGCCGCGCTGCCGCCCATGCCGATCTTCATGCCCGGGCCGCCGAGCTGGATGAGCAAGGAGCCTGCGGGGAAGTCGACTTTCTTGGTCTGACCGGCGTCGATCTGGCCCAGGCCGCCCGCGATCATGATGGGCTTGTGGTAACCGCGGGTCACGCCGCCCACGTCCTGCTCGTATTCGCGGAAGTAGCCCAGCAGGTTCGGGCGGCCGAACTCGTTGTTGAACGCGGCGCCGCCCAGCGGGCCCTCGGTCATGATCTGCAGCGGACTGGCGATGTGCTCGGGTTTGCCGCCCGGCTGGTCGCTCAGGCCGCCCCAGAGCTTGGAGACGGTGAAGCCAGTCAGGCCGGCCTTGGGCTTGGAGCCACGGCCAGTGGCGCCCTCGTCTCGAATCTCGCCGCCTGCGCCGGTGGAGGCGCCAGGAAACGGGGAAATCGCGGTCGGGTGGTTGTGGGTTTCCACCTTCATCAGGATGTGGTGGGTGGCGGCCTCTGCTTCGTAGGCGGGCGACGCATCGGCACCCGCGCGGGCCACGAAGCGCTCCAGCTGGTGACCTTCCATGATCGACGCGTTGTCGGAGTACGCGACGATGGTGTGTTGCGGCGAGGTCTGGTGCGTGTGCCGGATCATGCCGAACAGGCTCTTGTCCTGCGCCACGCCGTCGATGGTGAACTGCGCGTTGAAGATTTTGTGGCGGCAGTGCTCGCTGTTGGCTTGCGCAAACATCATCAGCTCGACGTCGGTCGGGTTGCGCTTCAGCCCGTTGAAGGCATTGACCAGGTAGTCGATTTCGTCGTCGGCCAGGGCCAGGCCCCAGTCGACATTGGCCTTCTCCAACGCGGCCCGGCCCCCACCCAGCACGTTCACGTGAGCCATCGGCTCGGGGTGCAGCTCCGTGAACAGGGCTTCGGCCTGGCTGCGCTCGGTGGTCACGGCCTCGGTCATGCGGTCGTGCAACACGTCGGCCACGGCGCGCAATTGCTCTGTACTCAGGCTGGTCTTGCCCAAAATGGCCGAAGTGAGGCCACTCTTCAAGCCGATGCGGAATTCGACCAGCCGCTCGACGCGGTGCAGCGCCAGACCGCAGTTGTGGGCGATGTCGGTGGCCTTCGACGCCCAAGGCGACACGGTGCCCAGTCGCGGCATCACCAGCAGCGCGGGTGCACCGGCCTTTTCAAGGGTGAGATGCACCTCGGTGGCGGGTTCGCCATAGGTCATCAACTGGCCCACGCGCTCCAGGGTGGCTGCGTCGGGCTCGGCGTCGAACGACGCCAGATGCACGAAGCGGGCCGAGAGGCACGTGATCTTGTTGGAAACCGCTTGCAGGCGGGGCAGGAGTTGCTGGACTTTAAAGTCGCTGACGGCGTTGCCGCCTTCGAAGAAGCGCAGATGCAGGGTCACGGTGGGTGGCCTTGGGGCTGTCGGGCGCAGGGTGGCCCGGGGGATGGGTGGAAACCCGGGATTTTACCCGGGGCGCCCTGCCGGATCACGGCATGACGCGCGAGCCATCGACCACCAGGCCAGCGCGGAACCGGCTTCGCCGGGCCGCTGCTGGCGCCCCCTTGGGGGGTGACGCCGCAGGCGGCGCAGGGGGATCAGAACTGGTAGCCGACGCTCACCTTGATCACCGGCAGTACCCGGGCGCTGTTCAGGTCGTCCTGCACCTTGCGCTCTTCGGCCGCGATGGCCGCGGATGCGCCCGGCTGGGCGAGCAGGCCGCCGGAGCCCACCAGCGACACCTTGGGTTTGCCGATCGACACGCCCAGGTCCAGACCAAAGGTCCAGCCCGGCTCATTGAACCTGCCATGACCCCAACCCACGCCCACGTACGGCATGTTGCTGGGGTACTTGATGTTGGCTCGCAGCGAGTTGCCCGCAGCATTGAACGTCTGACCGTCGATGGTCACTGTGCCGTTGGTGGCCTGGGCGTCCAGCGCCGCCGCTGAGCCAGCGAAGGTCACGCCACCCACCAGGCGGAACGTGCCCATGAAGGGACGGAAGTCGGCGAAGACGCCGTTGCCCTTCAGCTTCAGGTCGCCCTTGTAGGTGATCTGGTCTTCGGTGTAGGTGTCCGACTCGGTCAGGCTGGCCAGTTCACCGCGCAGGCCGAAGGCCGGGCCGATCGGCAGGTTCAGGCCGACACCGAGGCCGCCCGTGCCAGCCACGCCGTACACGCCCACACCTTGTGCCATGGCCGAGCCCGACAGCAGTGCCAGCGACAAACCCACGACATGCAGTTTCTTCATTGTGATGGTCTCAGTAGAGTGTTGAAAGTGGGCGAGTATAGGGAGGCACATGGCGAAAAGGGCTGGTATGTCCCCTTCCGTTTCAAACCGTTTCTCTCCGCGGGATAATTGCGCCCATGAGCATCACCTACAAAGACGAAGCCGGTATCGCCGGCATGCGCACGGCCTGCCGTCTGGCCTCTGAAGTGCTGGACTTTCTCACGCCCCACATCCAGCCCGGCGTGACCACCCTTGAGATCGACCGCCTCTCTGCCGACTACATGAAGCAGCAGGGCACGCGTTCGGCCACCATCGGCTACCAGCCCAGCGGCTACCCGCCCTACCCCGGCCACCTCTGCACCTCGATCAACCAGGTCGTGTGCCACGGCATCCCGAACGAGAAGCCGCTGAAAAAAGGCGACATCCTCAACGTGGACGTCACGGTCATCACGCCCGAAGGCTGGTACGGCGACAACAGCCGCATGTTCCTGATCGGCGGCGAAGCGGCCTGCAGCGTGCAGGCCCGCCGCCTCTCCCTGGTCACCTTCGAGGCCATGTGGAAAGGCATCGTGATGGTCAAGCCCGGCGTTCGCCTGGGCGACATCGGCCACGCGATCCAGGTCTTTGCCGAGGGCAATGGCTATTCGGTGGTGCGCGAGTTCTGCGGCCATGGCATCGGCCAGCGCTTCCACGAAGAGCCGCAGGTGCTGCATTACGGCCGCCCGGGTACCCTGGAAGAGCTCAAGCCTGGCATGACCTTCACCATTGAGCCCATGATCAACGCGGGCAAGCGCGACATCAAGGAACAGGGCGACGGCTGGACCATCGTCACCAAGGACCGCTCGCTGTCCGCTCAGTGGGAACACACCATCCTCGTCACGCCCACCGGCTACGAGGTGTTGACGCTTTCGGCCGGCAGTCCGCCGCTGCCGGCATTCGTCACCACCACCAGCTGCTGAACCCGGGGAGACCGCGCATGGGTGACGCCAAAGGCGAAATCGGCGCCCTGCGCCTGCAGTACCGCAGCGACAAGGCTTCGTTGCTCGCCAACCTGGGTTTGCAAGGGTCCTCCACCCGCGGCGTGCGGCAGGCGCTGCAGCACCTGGCGCGCCTGACCGACCAGACCCTGCGCAAGCTCTGGGAAACGGCCGGTTTTGGCCCCGGGCACGCACTGATCGCCGCGGGCGGCTACGGTCGGGGTGAGCTGTTTCCCAACTCCGACGTCGACGTGTTGGTGCTCCTGCCCGATGGTGCTTCGCCCGAGGCGGACACCACGCTCAAGGAGCGCATCGAAGGGTTCATCGGGTCGTGCTGGGACGTGGGCCTGGAGATCGGTTCCAGCGTGCGTACCGTTGCCGAATGCGCCGATGAAGCCGGCCGCGACGTGACGGTGCAGACCTCGTTGCTCGAATGCCGGCTCATCACCGGCTCCAAGACCCAGTTCAACACCCTCGTCAACCAGCTCGGCGAGGCCATGGACCCCAAGGCCTTCTTTGTGGCGAAGTCATTGGAGATGCGCCAGCGGCACAACAAGTTCGAAAACACCCCCTACTCGCTGGAGCCCAACTGCAAGGAGTCGCCCGGTGGCTTGCGCGACCTGCAGGTGCTCCTCTGGGTGGCGAAGGCGGCCGGTCTGGGTCGCAGCTGGGACGAGCTCGCCCGCAAAGGCTTGGCCACGCCGCTGGAAGCACGCCAGATCAAGGCCAATGAGGCGCTGCTGAGCCTGATCCGGGCGCGCCTGCACCTCTTGGCCAACCGGCGCGAAGACCGCCTGGTGTTCGACCTGCAGACGGCGGTGGCCGAGTCGTTTGGTTTCAAGGCGGAAGTGCCTGCAGTAATCACCTCGGGCGGTGCCCTGGCAATGCCCACCGTGCGCATGGCGCGCCGCGCCAGCGAACAGCTGATGAAGCGCTACTACTGGGCGGCCAAGGCCGTGACCCAGCTCAACCAGATCTTGTTGCTCAACATCGAAGAACGCCTCAACAGCGACGAGATGGGGGTGGACCGCATGCGCCCGATCAACGAGCGCTTCTTCGACAAGGCCGGCATGCTGGAGGTCGCGAGCGACCACCTCTATGTTCAGCAGCCGCACGCCATCCTGGAAACCTTCCTGATCTACCAGACCACGGTGGGCATCAAAGGCCTGTCGGCCCGCACGCTGCGCGCGCTGTACAACGCGCGCCCGATCATGAACGCGAAGTTCCGCGCCGACCCGGCCAACCGCACCACGTTCATGCAGATCCTGCGGCAGAACGACGGCATCACGCACGCCCTGCGCCTGATGAACCAGACCTCGGTGCTCGGGCGCTATCTTTGGGTGTTCCGACACATCGTGGGGCAGATGCAGCACGACCTGTTCCACGTCTACACCGTGGACCAACACATCCTGATGGTGCTGCGCAATGTGCGCCGCTTCTTCATCGCCGAACATTCACACGAGTACCCCTTCTGCTCGCAACTGGCGGCCGGCTGGGACAAGCCGTGGATCTTCTACATCGCGGCGCTGTTCCACGACATCGCCAAAGGGCGCGGCGGCGATCATTCTGACCTCGGCGCCAAAGACGTGCGCGTCTTCTGCCGCCAGCACGGGATCGACCGCGAAGACGCGAAGCTGATCGAGTTTCTGGTGTCCGAGCACCTGACCATGAGCCGCATGGCACAGAAGGAAGACCTGAGCGACCCAGACGTTATCAGCGCGTTTGCGAAGCGTGTGGGCAACGAGCGCTACCTCACCGCGCTGTATTTGCTCACCGTGGCCGACATCCGTGGCACCAGTCCCAAGGTCTGGAACGCCTGGAAGGGCAAGCTGCTCGAAGACCTGTACCGCTACACCCTGCGCGCCCTCGGCGGCCGCGCGCCCGACCCGGACGCCGTGATCGAGTCGCGCAAGCGCGAAGCCCTGTCGATGCTCGCGCTGCATGCCCTGCCCCACCTGGCCCACAAAGCGCTCTGGGACACGTTGGACGTCGGCTATTTCATGCGCCACCAGGCCGACGAGATCGCCTGGCACACCCGCGTGCTCACCCGCCAGATCGCGATCAACGCGCGCGCCGAAGCAACGACCGCAGCTCCGGCAGCACCTCCTGAGCCCGACGCCGCCATCGTGCGCGCCCGCCTCTCCCCCGAGGGTGAGGGCGTACAGGTGCTGGTGTACGCGCCCGACCAGAACGACCTGTTTGCGCGCATCTGCGGCTACTTCGACAACGCTGGCTTCAGCATCCTGGATGCGCGCATCCACACCACCATGACCGGCCACGCGCTCGACACCTTCCAGGTCGTGGCGCCCACGCTCTCGGACCACTACCGCGAGCTGATCGCCATGGTCGAAAACAACCTGGCCAGCACCATCGACCAGCGCGGCCCGTTGCCCCCGCCCAGCAAAGGGCGCCTGTCGCGACGGGTCAAGAGCTTCCCGATCACGCCCCGCGTGGACCTGCGTCCCGACGAAAAGGCCCAGCGCTGGCTGTTGAGCGTTTCGGCCAGCGACCGTGCCGGCCTGCTCTATTGCATCTCGCGCGTGCTCGCTCAGCACGAGATCAGCGTGCAACTCGCGAAAGTCACAACGCTGGGCGAGCGGGTGGAAGACACCTTCTTGCTCAGCGGGCGCGAGTTGCAGATGAACAAGCGCCAGATCGAGATCGAGACGGAGCTGCTGGAAATTCTGGAGGGCTGAGGGCCCCCCGGCAGCGCCTCGACCGTCGAACCACCGTGGTGTGAGAGCCTCAACGGGCCGGTCAGACCTCGCTCAGCTGGGCAGGCACCGTCGGCGACGGCTTCTGCCTGAACAACCGGCCGAACCACAGCGACACGTCGTCCACGATCGTGAACACCGCGGGGATCACCAGCAGGCTCAGGAAGGTTGAGGTGATCAGGCCGCCGATCACGGCCACCGCCATCGGCGAGCGGAAGCTGCTGTCGGCCGAACCCCAACCCACGGCAATCGGCAACATGCCGGCGCCCATGGCGATGGTGGTCATCACGATAGGGCGGGCGCGCTTGTGGCAGGCGTCGAGGATCGCGTCCAGGCGGTTCATACCGTGCAGGCGTCTCGCTTCGATGGCGTACTCCACCAGCAGGATGGAGTTTTTCGTCGCCACGCCCATGAGCATGATCAGGCCTATCAGCGAAGGCATGGAAAACGCCTTGTTGGTCAGCAACAGCGCCACGAAAGCCCCGCCCAGCGAGAGCGGCAGTGCCGCCAGAATCGTGAACGGGTGCAAGAAGGCCTTGAACAACAGCACCAGCACGATGTAGATGCACAGCACACCGGTCAGCATGGCCAGGCCGAAGCTTGCGAACAGCTCACCCTGCACCTCGGCATCACCGATCTCCAGCACCGTCACACCCGGCGGCAGGTTCTGGATGCTGGGCAGCGCGTCCACGGCGGTTTTCATGTCGCCCAGCGCGATGCCGGCGAGTTCGACCTCGAAGTTGATGTTGCGCGAGCGGTCGTAGCGATCGATCACGGCGGGGCCGCCGCCGAATGCCAGGTTGGCGACCTGGCTGAGCATCACAGGGCCTCGCGAGCCGGGCACGGCCAGACGGCCGAGCACGTCCAGGTTTTCACGTGCGTCGGCTTGGAGTTTCACGACGATGGGCACCTGACGCTGCGGCAGGTTGAGCTTGGGCAGCGCGCTGTCGTAGTCGCCCACCGTCGCGATGCGCAAGGTTTCCGCGATCGCGCTGCTGGTCACCCCCAGGTCGGCGGCGCGTTCCAGATCGGGTGTCACGTTGATTTCGGTGCGCACCAGTGCGGCCGATGACTGGATGCTGCCCACGCCGCTGATCGTGCGCAGGTCGCGCTCGATGGCGCGCGCGGCGGTGGACAGCGCATTGGCGTCGTTGCCCGTGAGCGTGAGGATGTATTTTTCCCCCGAACCACCCAGCCCCACTTTGCTGCGCACCCCAGGCAGGTTGGACATGGCCTCGCGCAACTGGTTTTCGATCACCTGTTTGCGCGGGCGCTCGCCCCGTGCATCGAGCTGGATGGTCAGCGCCGCCTTGCGCGACTCGGCCGCACCCTGCGGCGCAAACGGGTCGGTGCCCGCCGAGCCGGAGCCAATGGTGGTGTAGACCGACTTCACGTGCTTCACCCCGTTGACCAGCACGCGCGCGTGTTCGGCCGTGGCCACGGTCTGCTTCAGCGTGGCGCCGGGCGGCAGCTCCAGGTAGACCTGCGTCTGCGAGTTGTCGTCGGCCGGGATGAAGCCCTGCGGCAGCAGCGGCACCAGCATGATGGAGCCGATGAAAAAGGCGCCGGCCAGGAACATCGTGACCCACCGGTGGCGGATGCACCAGGCGGCCCAGCCTTGGTAGGTGCGCAGCCAGGCCGGCTCTTCCTGGTTGTTCATCCAGGCCCAGATGCGTCCGAAGAAGGCGTTCTTGCGCGCCCATTGAGGACGGTCTTTGGCCAGCACAAAGGGCCGCATGATGTACGCCGCCATCATCGGTGTGAGCGCGCGCGCCACCACCAGCGAGGCGAACACGGCAAGGGCCGCCGTCCAGCCGAACTGCTTGAAAAACTTGCCCGGAATGCCCGACATGAAGGCCGTGGGGAGGAACACCGCGATCAGCGTGAAGGTGGTGGCGATCACGGCCATGCCGATCTCGTCGGCCGCTTCCATCGAGGCCTGGTACGGCGTCTTGCCCATGCGCATGTGGCGCACGATGTTCTCGACCTCGACGATGGCGTCGTCCACCAGGATGCCGACCACCAGCGACAGCGCCAGCAGCGTCACCACGTTGATGGTGAAGCCCAGGTAGTGCATGCCGATGAAGGCAGGGATGGCCGACAGCGGCAGCGCCACGGCCGACACCACCGTGGCACGGAAGTCGCGCAGGAACAGCCAGACCACCAGCACGGCGAGCAAGGCGCCTTCGTACAGCAGCGTCATGGAGGCGTTGAACTCGTCTTCCACCGGGGTCACGAAGTCAAAGGACTCGGTGATCTGCAGGTCCGGCCGGCTGGCCTGCAGGGCCTTCAGCTTGTCGCGTACACCGTGGCCAACCTCGACCTCGCTGGCGCCTTTGCTGCGCGCCACCTCGAAGCCCACCACCGGCTTTCCGTCGAGGAAGGCTGCGGCCGTGGGGTCGGCGATGGTGTCTTTCACGCTGGCGATCTGGTCCAGGCGGATGCGCCGACCGTCGGACAACGACAGCTCCAGCGCTGCCAGTTCCTCGGCCGATTTCAGGGACGAGAGCGTGCGCAGCGGTTGCTGGCTGCCGCCGATGTCGGCGCGGCCACCCGCACTCTCGATCTGCACCTTGGCCAGTTGCCGGGAGATGTCGGCCGCCGTGGCGCCCAACGACTGCAGTTTGAGCGGGTCGAGCAGGATCTGCACCTCGCGGTTCACGCCACCCACGCGGTTGATCGCGCCGACGCCGGGCACCGAGAGAAGCAGCTTGGCCACGTCGTTGTCGACAAACCACGACACGGCTTCGTCGTCCATCTTGTCCGAGCGCACCGTGTAGGCCAGCACCGCGCCACCGGCCAACTCCAGCTTGTTGATGATGGGTTCGCGCAGGTCGGTCGGCAGGTCACCCCGCACCTTGGCCACGGCCGAGCGCACGTCGTCCAGCGCTTCCTGGGTGGCCTTCTCGATGCGGAATTCGGCGGTGATGGACACCGTGCCGTCCTGCACCTTGGTGTAGATGTGTTTCAGGCCCTGCAGCGAGGCGAGGCTGTTTTCGATCTTGCGCGCGACATCGTTTTCAAGCTGATTGGGCGCGGCGCCCGGCAGGCTGGCGACGATGGTGATGTTGGGAACGTCCAGGTCGGGGAAGTTCTGCACCTTCATCGCCTGGAATGAAAACAGGCCGGCGAGCGTGAGCATGACGAACAGCATCGCCGCCGGAATGGGGTTTCGTATCGACCAAGCGGAAACGTTCATGGTCTGCCCTTTACTGAACAATCTTCACGAGGTCACCCTCGTTCAGGAAACCTGCGCCCTGCACCGCCACGGCCTCTTCGGCCTTGAGACCTTGCAGCAGTTCCACACGCTCGCCCACACGGCGGCCGGTCTCCACCTTGCGCTGGACCGCCTTGTTGTCGGCACCGACCACAAACACATAGTTGTGGCCGTCGCGCACGACGATGGCCTGGCCCGGCACGGTGAGCGCCTGGCTTTCCCCGATCAAAAAGCGGCCGCGTGCAAAGGTGCCGGCCTTGAGCTCGGTGTGGCGCGGCAGGTCGGCGAACACCAGCACGTTGCGGGTCTGCGGGTCGGCCGTGGGCGCGATGGCGCGCACCGTCCCTTTGACTTCCAGGCCGCTGGCGGCGGTCACGTCCACCTTCTGCCCGACTTTGATGCGGCCCACCTCGGACGGCGTCACCTCGGCGTGCCATTCCATGCGGCTCTGGCGCACCAGCCGGAACAGTTCCTGGCCAGCGCCGGCCACTGCACCCACCGTGGCGGTGCGCGCGGAAATCACGCCGTCGTCCGGCGCGAGCACCTGGGTGTTGCCCAGCCGCACCTGGCTGGCGGCGTACGCTGCCTTCGCGGCTTCCCACTGTGCCCGGGTGACCTTTTCCTGCGTCAGGTACTGCGCAATCTGCGACTGCGACAGGGCACCCGTGTCCTGGATCGAACGTGCCCGGTCGGCGTCGGCTTTGGCGTTCTCGAATGCGGCCTCGGCCTGCATCACGCTGGCCTTGCCTTGCAGGCTTTCGGCAGCCGTGGTTTCGCGCGCGAACGTGGCGAGCACCTGCCCCTTGCGCACAGCGTCACCGATGTTGACGTTCACCGTGGCCAGGCGCAGGCCGGGCAGTTCGGCCCCCACACTGGCTTCCTGCCAGGCGGCGATGTTGCCATTGGCCTGCAGTTGGAGCAGCAAGGTGTCGGTCGTGGGTTTGGCCACCGACACCGTCATGGCCGGCTTGGGCGCGGTGGCCGGGGCCGCCTCGTCGGTCGGCGCGGGCGCAGCGGCTGCGGAAGCAGCACCCGCTCCACCCTCGGCGGGCTTGCTGCAACCGGCCACGATCAGGGCCGCAGACAGTGCAGCCCAGCTGAGCCGGCGCAGACCGGCGGAGGAAGTAGAAGACATGGCGTTCATGAAGGTTTCCGGACGGGTTCGGGGGTGACCTGGGGATCAAAGCCGCCACCCAGGGCGATGTACAAAGCAATCCAGGTATTGAGCTGTTCCAGTTGCAGCGTGACCGCGCTGCTGTCGGCGTTGAGCTTGAGGCGGCGCGCTTCTTCCAGCTCGTTGAGGTTGGCCAGGCCGACACGGTAACGCGCCTGCGTGGCGTCGAAGGACCGGGTGTAGCCGGACACCGCGTCGTGGTTGGACGACTGCTGTTGCTGCAACGCCGAGAGGGCCACCAGCGACTGCTCCACCTCGGCCACGGCCTGGCGCAGCGTGGCGGCGTAGGCGAGGCCCGCCGCTTCGTAGCGCGCCTGGGCCGCGTCGGCGGCGGCGTTCAGCCCACCGCGCCCGGTCAGCGGCAGGCTCACAGTGAGCGGGCCGACGGACCAGGTGTTGAACGTGGTGTCGCCCGCGCTGGTGGAAAAGCGGTTGCGCAACCAGCTGCCCGACAGGCTCAGGCTGGGCCACAGTGCGGCGCGCGCCACGCCCACCCCTTCGGCGGCCGCCGCCAGCTCGCGCTGAATGCGCGCCACGTCGGGCCGCTGGCGGATGACGTCGGCCGGCACGGCGCCCACGCTCAGGCGCTCGGCCATGCGCTGAGGGTCCGAGAGCGCGCTGGTGGCGCCCAGGCGCTCGCGCAGCGCGGGCTCGGCTTCGCCCGTGAGCGCCACCAGCGCCTTGAGTTGTTGTTCGCACTGGCTGGTCTGCTGGGCCAGGCGGCCCTCGGCGTCGGCGTTGCTGGCGCGGGCCAGAGCCGACACGGCGGGCGCGGTGAGACCAGCGCGCTCTGATACTCCAGCGCTGTCGGCGGTGGCGCGGCGCGATTGTTGATCGCCCCGCGTGATCTCGAGTTGCACGCGGCAGGCGCGGTGCCCCTGGTAGAGGCGCGCCGTTTCGGCCGCCACCAGCACGCGCGCTTCGTGCCAGCCGGCGTTGGCCGCGTCTTGCTGGGCGCTGGCCTGCCGCACGCTGGCGGCGTTCTGCCCCCACACATCCAGCGCCCACGACGCCTGAACACCCGCGCCCAAGGCGGTGCCCAGCGGAGTGCCCTGCGCCACGCCACGAGAGGCGCTCGCCACGGCGGCGAGTTGTGGGCCAGCCGCGCTGTCGGCACCGGCGAGAGCGGCGCGTGCCGACGCCACCTGAGCGCGGGCCGACGCCACGCTGGCGCTGCGCGCCTGCGCCTGGGCGATCAACCCAGCCAACGCCGGGTCACCGAGCTGGGTCCACCAGTCGGTGAGGGAGGCGGCTTGCCCCTGGTGCGGCAGGGGCGGCGCGTACCACGCACCCGGCAGCGGCTCAGCCGGTTGGTCCGGCGGCTGGGTCACCGCACACCCGCTCAGCACGGCCGCACTGACCACCACGGCAAACGTTCGCATCATCAATTCAGGTCCTTGGTCGGTAGGGGTAAGGGAAAACACTCTAGTTGATTTCACACGACGAACGTGTCGGTTTGTTTCAGACAGGTTTCGATCTTCTTTTGGTAACTTTTTTGCAACTGTTTCAGCACCATCTGCTGGCGGCACACAGGCCGCATCCGTTTTTCACGGCGCCGGAGCGCCACCCCGACGCATGAAACGGTGCAACCCAGGGGCACCGCCGGGCCGGCTTTGCCGGACGGCCAGTGCCGTCCCCCTCCCGCCGAAGGCGAGAGAGGGGGGTGACGCGGAGCGGCGCGGGGGGTGTTTCACTTCAGTCGTCGTCGGCCGGGTCCAGGCCAGGAAACAGCACGTCCGTGAAGCCAAAGCGGCTGAAATCACGCACCCGCATCGGGTAGAGCACGCCCAACAAGTGGTCGCATTCGTGCTGCACCACGCGAGCATGAAAACCCTCGGCCTCCCGGTCCACCCGGCTGCCATCGGGGGCGAAGCCCTGGTAGCGGATGCGCTTCCAGCGGGGCACCACGGCGCGCAGGCCGGGCACCGACAGGCAGCCCTCCCAGCCCTCTTCCTCTTCCTCGCCCAACGGCACGACCGCCGGGTTGATCAGCACCGTGCGCGGTACGACCGGTGCCTCCGGATAACGGGGGTTGGTCGCACCGGTGCCGAAGATCACCAGCTGCAGGTCCACGCCGATCTGAGGCGCGGCCAGTCCGGCGCCATGGGCGGCCGCCATGGTTTCCTCCATGTCGGCGATCAGCCCGTGCAGCTCGGGGGTGTTGAAGGCCGTGACGGGTTGCGCGGGCCGCAACAGCCTGGGGTCGCCCATCTTGAGGATCGTGTGAATGGCCATGGGTGAGATGAATTTGGGGTTTTGCCCGGATGGCGCGCGATTGTGGCGCAGCTACAGTGGGGCTCAATACCCGCCACCGTAATTGCTGACACCCCGTTGTCAGGAGGACCCATGAAAACGACGCTGATTGGCACCGCTCTGTTCACCCTCCTGTTCTCCGGAGCGGCCAGCGCCCAGGGCGCCGAGATTTACAAAGGCACCGATCTCGCGCTGGGCGAAAAACTGATCGCGGAACACCGATGTGTGGCCTGCCACGTGAGCAAGGTCGGTGGCGACGGCAGTGCCATGTACAAGCCGATGGGCAAAATCAACAGCGCCGGCCTGCTGCGTGGCATGGTGGAAATGTGCAACACCACCATGAACCTGGGGATGTTCCCGGAAGAGGTCAGCGCCGTGGCGGCGGTGTTGAACCGCGACCACTACAAGTTCAAGTGAAGGTCGTTCAACCCTGCGGCTGCCCCAACAGCGCCAGCATGCCCGCTTCGTCCAGTACAGGCACGCCCAGCGCCTGTGCCTTGTCCAGCTTGCTGCCGGCCTCGGCACCAGCCACCACGTAGTCGGTTTTTTTGCTCACCGAGCCGGCCACCTTGGCACCAGCGGCTTCGAGCAGGTCTTTGGCTTGATCGCGGCTGAGCGTGGGGAAGGTCCCGGTCAGCACAAAGGTCTTGCCCGCCAGCGGCAGCACCGCGCGTTCGGCCGGTTCGCCCTCTTCCCAGGTCAGGCCGCAGGCGCGGAGCTGTTCCACGACCTCTCGGTTGTGCGGCTGATCGAAGAAGGTGCGCACGCTCTGCGCCACCACCGGGCCCACATCGTTCACCTCAAGCAACTGTTCGACGCTGGCGTCCATGATGCCGTCCAGCCGGCCGAAGTGGCGCGCCAGGTCTTTGGCCGTGGTCTCGCCGACGTGGCGGATGCCCAGACCGAACAGGAAGCGCGGCAAGGTGGTGTGCTTGGACTTCTCCAGCGCGGCCACGATGTTCTGCGCCGATTTGTCGGCCATGCGGTCCAGGCTGGCGAGCGCGGCGAAACCGAGGCGGTACAGGTCGGGCAAGGTCTTGACCACGCCCGCGTCCACGAGCTGCTCCACCAGTTTGTCGCCGAGTCCTTCGATCTCCACCGCGCGGCGGTGCGCGAAATGCAGGAAGGCCTCTTTGCGCTGGGCGCCACAGAACAGGCCGCCGGTGCAGCGGTGGTCGACCTCGCCCTCTTCGCGCACGGCATCGCTGCCGCACACCGGGCAGACCTGCGGCATGGTGAAGACCTGGGCGCCTTCGGGCCGTTTTTCGGGCAGCACCGCCACCACCTCAGGGATCACGTCGCCCGCGCGGCGCACGATCACCGTGTCGCCGACGCGCACGTCCTTGCGGCGCGCTTCGTCTTCGTTGTGCAGCGTGGCGTTGGTGACTGTCACGTTGCCCACGAACACCGGCGCGAGCTTGGCCACCGGCGTGAGCTTGCCGGTGCGCCCCACCTGCACGTCGATGGCGAGCACCGTGGTCAGTTGCTCCTGCGCCGGGTACTTGTGTGCCACGGCCCAGCGCGGCTCGCGCGTGACAAAGCCGAGCTGGCGCTGTTGCGCGAGCGAGTTGACCTTGTAGACCACGCCATCGATGTCGTAGGGCAACTGGTCGCGCGCCGCACCGATGCGCTGATGGAACGCGATCAGTTCGTCGGCGCCCTGAGCCAGCGTGGTCTGTTCGGCCACAGGAAAGCCCCAGGCCTTGAGCTGCATGAGCAGGTCGAAGTGGCTGTCAAACACAGGGCCACCCTGTTCCGGCAGCGTGATCTGGCCCAGACCGTAGGCGAAAAAGCTCAGAGGACGTTGGGCGGCGATGCGGGAGTCGAGCTGGCGCACGGCGCCAGCCGCCGCGTTGCGCGGGTTGACGAAGGTCTTTTCCCCCTTGGCACCGGCCGCAATCTTGGCACGCTGCTTTTCATTGAGCGCGTCGAAATCATCGCGACGCATGTAGACCTCGCCACGCACTTCGAGCACGGGCGGCGCCTTGGCAGGCAGACGAAGCGGCACTTGTCCGATGGTCTTGATGTTGTTCGTCACATCTTCACCGACCTCACCGTCACCCCGAGTCGCCGCTTGCACCAGCGCACCCGCTTCATAGCGCAAGCTCATGGCCAAGCCATCGAACTTGAGTTCGGCCACATAGCCGACGGGTCCATCGGCGGCTGTCAGACCGAGCGCACGGCGCACACGGGTGTCGAAATTGCGCGCGCCGGTGGGTTCGGTGTCGGTCTCGGTGTTGATCGACAGCATCGGTACCGCATGCCGCACCGGCGTGAAACCGTCGAGCACGGTCCCGATCACCCGCTGCGTCGGCGAGTCGGGGGTCAGCAGTTCAGGGTGCGCTGTTTCCAGCGCCTGCAGCTCCTGAAACAGCCGGTCGTACTCCGCGTCTGGAATCTCCGGGTCGTCCAATGTGTAGTAGCGGTGGGCGTGGTGGTGCAACACCGCGCGCAACTCGGCCGCGAGCTCGGCCGGCGATGGTTCAGACGAAAACAGATCAGAAGTGCTCATGATCAGAAGGCAACAGTCAGAAAGAGGGGAATCTTTGCAAGGATGCCGCGGAACCGGCTTTGCCGGGCCGCCAGCATCGCCCCCTGGGGGGTCACGCGAAGCGTGGCGGGGGGTTAACTAAAAAGCCTTCGAGCCTGCGGCGAACCCGCCGACAGATCGTGGCTGTCCAACGCGTCGTACAGGCTTTCAAGGTCGGACCCGATGGCGTCCATGGTGTCGGTCGAGAGCATCTGGCCGGCGTCGTCGGTGATCACGCCGTCCATCGCTTCGGCCAGCGCGGCGGCGGCCTGGCGCATGCGCACGAAGGGCTGCTCGCTGCGCGGCACGTGGGTGACTTCCAGCGAGAGCGCCACTTCGCGCAGGGCACTCTGCTCGGGGTCTTCGGCCATGGCGGCCTGGGGATCGAAGGCCAGGCTCAGGATCGGCGCCTGACCGGCCACGCTGCCCGGCAGCACCATGCGTCCTGGCAGCACACCAGCCACGAACCCGAAACGGGCGGCGTTCTGCGACACATAACCCGGGCTCCAGGCGACGCGGCGTGCACGCAGGGTGAAACCGAGCTGGGCGTCGTGGCCACTGGCAAACGCGTCGAGTTCGCGGGCGCGGGCCACCTCGCCACGCATGTCGGGGAAGTCGGGCATGGCGCCCACCGCGTCGGCAAAGGCTTGCGCCTTGACCACGAACTCGGAAAACTCGATGTCGTTGAGCGCACCAGCGCGATTGGCCAACTGCACGCCGACCTGCAGGGCCCGGTAGCGCTGCCCGGGGCGCGGACTCTCCCACTCGCCGCCGTCATCGACCGACGCCTCGACCGCAAAAGGTTTGCTCCCCACGCGGCGCGTGCCCGGCAGTGCGGCCAGCAAGGCCTCGCCCGACACCTCGCCTTCAAGCTGCAGCGGCGCGATCACGTCGATCAGCGCATCCAGCCCGGGCTTTTTTTCCGGTGAAGTCACCACATGGTTGAGCGTCACGGCCACGGTGGGGATGGGACGGGCTTCTTCGCGCACCGACACGGCGGACACGGGCGCGTCAACAAACACTGGCTCGATGCGCTCGGCCTCCCCTGGCTCTCCTGCATCGGGGACATCGTTCAGGGATCGATCATCCTCTCTGTTCGCCATCGCCGCGGGTGCGTCAGCGCTTGGCTGTTCACGCGCTGTGCGTGGCGCATTGCGGCTGGTGACCCAGGCGTTGTAGGCAACCACGCCCGCGAGGATGAGACCTCCAACAATGGCCAGACTGATCTGCAAGGTGCTCATGGGGTGGTGGCTTGCGAGGGGGTGGGTCGGTGGGTCAGGCGGATTCGAGCATGCCGGCGGCGGACTCCATGTCCACCGCGACGATACGCGAAACGCCCTGCTCCTGCATGGTCACGCCGATCAATTGTTCGGCCATTTCCATGGCGATCTTGTTGTGGCTGATGAAGAGAAACTGGGTGCCTTGCTTGCTCATGCTGGTCACCAGGCGCGCATAGCGTTCGGTGTTGGCGTCGTCCAGCGGCGCGTCCACCTCGTCGAGCAGACAGAACGGTGCCGGGTTGAGCTGGAAGATGGCGAACACCAGCGCGATGGCAGTGAGCGCTTTTTCGCCGCCCGACAGCAGGTGGATGGTTTGGTTTTTCTTGCCGGGCGGCTGCGCCAGCACCTGCACGCCCGCATCGAGGATTTCTTCGCCGGTCATCACCAGTCGGGCGTTGCCGCCGCCGAACAGCTCGGGAAACATGCGGCCAAAGTGCTCGTTGACGGTGTTGAAGGTGCTGCCCAGCAGGTCGCGCGTCTCGGCGTCGATCTTCTTGATCGCATCTTCCAGCGTGGTCATGGCTTCGACCAGATCGGCCGTCTGCGCGTCGAGGAAGGTCTTGCGCTCGCGCGACGCAGTGAGTTCGTCGAGCGCCGCGAGGTTCACGGCGCCCAGCGACTGGATCTCGCGGTGGAAGCGGTCGATCTCGCCTTGCAGCCCCACCAGACGCACATTGCCTTCGGTGATGCTCTGCGCCACGGCAGCCAGATCGGCCTGCGCCTCTTCGAGTTGCTGGCTGTACTGTTCCACACCCAGTCGCGCGGCCTGTTCCTTGAGCTGGAACTCCGTGATGCGCTGGCGCAGCGGATCGAGCTCGCGCTCCAGCTTCAGGCGGTGTTCGTCGCTGGCGCGGAGCTGGGCGGTGAGGCCGTCGTACTCGCTGCGATAGGCGCTCAGGGTCTGCTCGCGTTCGAGCTTGATGGCCAGCACGTTCTGCAACCCGGCCTCGGCAGCGGCAGCACTCAGGCGCGCCAGTTCGTCGGCGGCGCGCTGTTCTTCGTCGGCCAGCGATTTTTCCTGCGAGGCGGCGGTTTCCAGCGAGCGCTGCAGCTCGCCCTGGCGTGCCTGCAGGCTGCGCAGGTTGAAGGTAGCTTCTTGCGCCTGGCGCTCCAGACCGCGCTGCTGCTCGCGCGCGGCGTTGAGCGCGCGTTCGGCGGCGATCACCTTGTCGTCGAGCTGGGCGTGGCGCTCCTGGCTGTCGGCGAGCTGCATGTCCAGCTCTTCGAAGCGGGCTTCGGCGGTGACGCGGCGTTCCTGCAGATCGTCCAACTGGGCGTCGACTTCGGCCAGGTCGGCGGCAATCTGCTCGCTGCGGGCGCGGGTTTGTTCGGCCAGCTGCGTCAGGCGAAGCGTCTCCACCTGCAATTCATGCGCGCGGCTGCGGGTTTCGGCGCCTTCGCGTCGGGCGCTCACCAGCCGCTGCGAGGCGTCGGTGTAGGCGGCTTCGGCGCGGATCAGGGCCGCCCTCGCCTGCTCGGCGATCAGGATCTGGGCGTTGGCGCTTTTGTCGAGGTTTTCAATTTCCTGCGCCCGGGCCAGCAGGCCGGCCTGTTCGCTGTCGGGAGCGTAGAAGCTGACGCTGTGGGCGGTGACCACGTGGCCCGCAGGCACGTAGATGGCCTCACCGGGTTGCAGCTGGGCGCGCTGGGCCAGGGCTTCGTCGAGGTTGGCCGCGCTCCAGCAGCCGCTCAGCCAGTCGGTGAGCAATGCTTTCTGGCCTGCGTCGTTCAGGCGCAGCCAATCGGCCAGTGGCTTGAGCCCGTCGCGCACCGGCGCGCTCGTCGGGGCTGCGGGCGGGCTGTAAAACGCCAACTTGGCGGGCGGTGCGTCGTTGCCAAACGCCCGCACCATCTCCAGTCGCGACACTTCGAGTGCTCCGAGGCGCTCGCGCAAGGCGCCCTCCAGCGCGTTTTCCCAGCCGTTTTCCACATGGATGCGGCTCCACAGGCCCTGCAAGCCGTCCAGGCCGTGTTTGGTGAGCCAGGGCTTGAGCTTGCCGTCGGTCTTGACCTTCTCCTGCAGCGCTTTCAAAGCCTCCATGCGGGCCGACAGGTCGGCCTGTTTGCCCGACTCCTGGTTCACGGCGGTTTGCGCGGCGCGGCGTTGCTCGTCCAGCTCGGGCACGCTGTCCTGCAGCTCATGGAGCACGGCGTCGGCCACTTCGGCGGCCTGCTGGGCCAGCTGCAAGCTGCTTTCTGATTGCAGCAGGCGCGCTTCGTCGGGCGCAGCCAGCGCATTGCGGTCGGTCGCCAGGCGCTCGCGGCGCTGGGTCAGCTGCCGGCTTTGTTCTTCGATGTTGCGTTGTTCGGCCGCCAACACCTGGATCTGTTGCTGCACTTGGGTCACGCTGCCGCGCTGTTCATTGGCGGCGTTCTGCGCCTGGCGCAGGCTGTCTTCGAGGGACGGCAGCGCGTTGGCCTGCTCTTCGCCCTGCGCGGCCAGCACGACCGACTTTTCTTCAGCGTCCACCATGGCTTCGGCCAACTGCTCCAGCTCCACGCCGGCGTCCTCGCTGCGCGTGGACCATGAGGCGATCTGCTCTTTCAGCTGCAACAGGCGTTGTTCGACGCGGGTGCGGCCTTCGATCACGAAGCGGATCTCGGCTTCGAGCTTGCCCACCTCGGCGCTGGCCTCGTACAGCTTGCCCTGCGCCTGGTTCACCTGGTCGCCCGCCGCGTAGTGCGCCTGGCGGATGGTTTCCAGCTCGGACTCGACCCGCCGCAGGTCGGCGGTGCGGGATTCGAGGTCGTTGATGGCTTGTGCGGCGTCGGTCTTGACCTTGATCTGATCGGCCTCGGCCTCGCTGCGCTTCAAGAACCAGAGCTGGTGCTGTTTCAGCGTTGCCCCGGTCTGCAAGGTGTTGTAGCGCGCGGCGACCTCGGCCTGCTTTTCCAACTTGTCCAAGTTGGCGTTGAGTTCGCGCAGGATGTCTTCGACGCGCGTCAGGTTCTCGCGCGTGTCGGCCAGGCGGTGGGCCGTTTCGCGGCGGCGTTCTTTGTATTTGGAGACGCCAGCGGCCTCCTCGAGGAACAGGCGCAGCTCTTCGGGCTTGCTCTCGATGATGCGGCTGATGGTGCCCTGGCCGATGATGGCGTAGGCGCGTGGGCCCAGGCCGGTGCCGAGAAACACGTCTTGCACGTCGCGGCGGCGCACCGGTTGGTTGTTGATGTAGTAGCTGCTGGTGCCGTCGCGCGTGAGCACGCGCTTGACCGCAATCTCCAGGAACTGGCCCCACTGGCCTCCCGCGCGGTGGTCGGCGTTGTCAAACACCAGCTCCACACTGGAGCGGCTGGCCGGCTTGCGGTTGTTGGTGCCGTTGAAGATCACGTCCTGCATGGATTCGCCACGCAGCTCAGACGCTTTGGATTCGCCCAGCACCCAGCGCACCGCATCCATGATGTTGGACTTGCCGCAACCGTTGGGACCCACCACGCCCACCAACTGGCCCGGCAGCAGGAAGTTGGTCGGCTCGGCGAAAGACTTGAAGCCCGAGAGCTTGATCGAATTGAGGCGCACGGGAATTCGGTCTGTGGAAGCTAACTGCTTGATTTGTAATGAGAATCCGCCCCCGATCGGGTCCGGATCGCCATGCGCATGATACCGTGTCCGTTCTGACCCGAACCCGCTCCAGTGGGGCATGAAGCGGCCTTGGGATAATCGGCGCCATGAATCCCAAGTTGTCCCTTCTGCAGCCCTACCCGTTCGAGCGGCTGCGCCAGCTGTTTGCGGGCGTCACGCCCTCTCCCTCCCACGGTCCGATCAGCCTGGGCATCGGCGAACCCAAACACGCCACACCGCAGATGCTGAAAGACGCGCTGGCCGCAGCGCTCGACACCGGCCTGACCGGCTACCCCGCCACCGCTGGCGAGCCGTCGCTGCGCCAGGCCTGCGCCGACTGGATGCAGCGGCGCTACGGCGTGGCGTTGAACCCGGCCACCCAGGTGCTGCCGGTCAACGGCTCCCGCGAGGCGCTTTTCGCCTTTGCCCAGACGGTGCTGGACCCGACGAAGCCTGGTGCCACGCTGGCCTTTCCCAATCCGTTCTATCAAATCTACGAAGGTGCCGCGCTGCTCGGCGGCGCTCAGCCGTACTACGTGCCGAGCGTGCCCTCGCGCAACTTTGCGGTGGACTGGGACAGCGTGCCCGACGAGGTCTGGGCACGCACACAACTCATCTTTGTCTGCTCGCCCGGCAACCCGACCGGCGCGGTGATGCCGTTGGATGAGTGGCAAAAGCTGTTCGAGCTGAGCGACCGCTTCGGTTTCGTGATCGCCTCCGACGAGTGCTACAGCGAGATCTACTTCCGCGACGAACCGCCTCTGGGCGGGCTGGAAGCGGCGGTCAAGCTGGGTCGCAGCGACTTCAAGAACCTGATGATGTTCACCAGCCTGTCAAAACGCAGCAACGTGCCTGGGCTGCGCAGCGGCTTCGTGGCTGGCGACGCGGCGTTGATCAAGGCCTTTCTGCTCTACCGTACCTACCACGGTGGCGCCATGAGCCCGGCAGTGCAGGCCGCGAGCGTGGCCGCCTGGAGCGACGAAGACCACGTGATCGACAACCGCCGCCAGTACCGCGAGAAGTTCGCGGCCGTCACGCCCCGGCTCGCCGCGGTGCTGGATGTGGCCTTGCCCGACGCCGCGTTCTATCTCTGGGCGGGTGTTCCGGCCGCGTTTGAAGGCCTCGTGCCCGGCCTGGGCGCTGACGAAGCCTTCGCGCGCGAGCTGCTGGCTCAATACAATGTCACGGTTCTGCCCGGCAGCTACCTGGCGCGCGAGGCCCGAGGCGTGAACCCGGGCCAAGGCCGGGTGCGCATGGCCCTGGTGGCCGAGCCCGCCGAATGTCTGGAAGCTGCGGATCGCATCGTTCAGTTCTGTCAAAACAACCGCTGAGCTGCCCGTCTGGGCGGCCCCGCTCAACGCACTCCCTGCAACTTCACTTCACAACATGACCCAACAACTGCAAGCCCTGATCGAAACCGCCTGGGACAACCGCGCCGAACTCTCCCCCGCCTCCGCCCCCAAAGAGGTGCTGGACGCCGTTGAGCACGTCATCAGCCAGCTCAACAGCGGCCAACTGCGCGTGGCCACGCGCGAGGCGGTGGGCCAGTGGACGGTGCACCAGTGGATCAAGAAGGCCGTGCTGCTGTCTTTCCGATTGAAGGACAACGTCGTCATGAAGGCCGGCGACCTAGCCTTTTTCGACAAGGTGCAGACCAAATTCGCTCACCTGAGCGAAGCCGAAATGAAGGCCACCGGCGTGCGCGTCGTACCGCCAGCCGTGGCGCGCCGTGGCAGCTTCATCGCCAAGGGCGCGATCCTGATGCCCAGCTACGTGAACATCGGCGCCTATGTCGATGAAGGCACCATGGTCGACACCTGGGCCACCGTCGGTTCCTGCGCCCAGATCGGCAAGAACGTGCACCTCTCCGGCGGTGTCGGCATCGGTGGCGTGCTGGAGCCGCTGCAGGCTGGCCCGACCATCATCGAAGACAACTGCTTCATCGGCGCGCGTTCCGAAGTGGTCGAAGGCGTGGTGATCGAAGAAAACTCGGTCATTTCTATGGGCGTCTACATCGGTCAGAGCACCCCGATCTACGACCGCGAAACCGACACCGTGAGCTACGGCCGCGTGCCCGCCGGCTCGGTGGTGATCAGCGGAAGCCTGCCCAAGCCAGGCGGTAAATACAGCACCTACGCCGCCATCATCATGAAAAAGGTCGATGCGCAAACACGTTCCAAGACCAGCCTGAACGATCTGTTGCGCGACTGATTAACTTCTGGGCGCATCGGCGGCATTCACACAACGTTGAAAGACATGGTATGAGCAGTGGAACGATGGAGCGCATCCTGCGCCTGATGGCCGAGAAGAAGGCCTCGGACGTGTACCTGTCGGCGCATGCGCCGGCGATGATCAAGATCAACGGCCAGACCATCCCGATCAACAGCCAGGTGCTGCCACCGGACGCGCCGCGCAACCTGCTGTCCGAAATCGTGCCGCCCGTGCGCATCGAAGAGCTGGTGGAAAGTGGTGAGCTCAACATGGCCGTGCCACTCGAAGGCGTGGGCAACTTCCGCGTCAGTGCCATGCGCCAGCGCGGCAACTACGCGCTGGTGGTGCGCTTTGTGCCGGCCGATGTGCCGCCGCTGGACTCACTCAACGTGCCGCCCATCCTGAGCGACATCGTGATGGAGAAGCGTGGCCTGGTGCTGATGGTGGGCGCCACCGGGGCCGGCAAATCGACCACGCTGGCCGCCATGATCGATCACCGCAACGAACACGCCACCGGTCACATTCTCACGATTGAAGACCCCATCGAGTTTGTCTACCGCAATAAGCGCTCGGTGGTGAACCAGCGCGAGATCGGCAACGACACCGCGTCGCTGCAGGTGGGCCTGAAAAACGCGCTGCGCCAGGCACCGGACGTGATCCTGATCGGTGAAATCCGCGACCGCGAAACCATGTCGGCCGCGATTGCCTATGCGCAGTCAGGCCACCTGTGCATGGCCACGCTGCACGCCAGCAACAGCTACCAGGCGCTCAACCGGATTCTCAATTTCTACCCGGTGGAAGTGCGCTCGACCATGTTGGGTGACCTGGCCGCTGCGCTGCGCGCCATCGTTTCGCAACGGCTGCTGCGCACGCACACCGGCGGCCGTGTGCCGGCCATGGAGGTCTTGCTCAACACCGCCCTGGTCACCGACCTCATCCAGAAGGCCGATTTTTCTGGGGTGCGCGAAGCCATGGAAAAGTCCCTCGCCGTGGGCTCGCAAAGCTTTGAGCAAGACCTGGCCCGACTGGTGAGCGATGGCCTGGTGTCCCGCAACGAAGGTCTGGCGCACTCCGATTCACCCAACAACCTCATGTGGCGTTTGCAAAACGACTTCAACGCGTCCAAGTCGAACCAGAGCGCCATGCCCAGCGAAGACGATCAAAGCGACGCCGCCACCTTCACCGAGTTCACGCTCGACGTCAAATTCTGATGACCGCCACGCTGCGCCTGACCGAAGAACTGATTGCCCGCCCCTCGGTCACGCCCGCCGACGAAGGTTGCCTGGACGTGATCGCCGGTCGCCTTGCGGTCATCGGGTTTGCCTGTGAGCGCATCGACAGTGGCCCCGCCGACTTTCGGGTCAGCAACCTCTGGGCACGCCGTGGCGCCGGTCAGCAACCCACGCTGGTTTGGGCGGGGCACACCGATGTGGTGCCCACCGGCCCGCTGGACGCCTGGGCGAGCGACCCGTTTGTGCCTTCGCACCGTGACGGCAAGCTTTTCGGCCGGGGCGCCAGCGACATGAAAGCTTCGCTGGCGGCCATGGTGGTGGCCTGCGAAGAATTCATCGCGTCGAACCCGAACCCCGGCATCGATATCGCCTTCCTGCTGACCAGCGACGAAGAAGGCCCAGCCAACGATGGCACGGTGATCGTCTGCGAGCAGTTGCAACAGCGTGGTGAGCGGCTGGACTGGTGCATCGTCGGCGAACCCACTTCGGTCGAGCGCACCGGCGACATGATCAAGAACGGCCGTCGCGGCACCATGAGCGGCAAGCTCACGGTCAAAGGCATTCAGGGCCACATTGCCTACCCGCACCTGGCAAAGAACCCGATCCACCTGGCCGCACCCGCACTGGCCGAATTGGCCACCACCGTCTGGGACCAGGGCAACGCCTACTTTCCACCCACCAGTTGGCAGGTGAGCAACATCCATGGCGGCACGGGCGCGAGCAACGTGATTCCCGGCAGCGTGGTGATCGATTTCAACTTCCGCTTCTCGACCGAGTCCACTCCTGAAGGCCTGCAGCAGCGCGTGTTGGACATTCTGCAGCGCCACGGTCTGCAGGCGGGCGCCGACCACGAGCTGGCATGGACCATTGGCGGGCGGCCCTTCCTCACCACGCCGGGTACGCTGGTGGATGTGGTGCGCGCCGCCATCCTGAGCGAAACGGGCATTGAGACCCAGCTCTCCACCACCGGCGGCACCAGCGACGGCCGCTTCATTGCCCAGGTCTGCCCGCAAGTGATCGAACTCGGCCCGCCCAACGCCACCATCCACCAGATCGACGAACACGTGGCCTTGGCCGACATCGAGCCGCTGAAGAACATCTACCGCCGCGTGCTGGACAACCTGTCCCAGCAGGTCGCCAGCCGCTGAACACCATGACCCTGCAAGAACTTATGGCCGGGGCGGCGGCGCGCCTCGAAGCCGCGCACTTGGCCTATGGCCACGGCACCAGCAACGCCTGGGACGAAGCTGCCTGGCTGGTGCTCTGGCAACTCGATTTGCCACTCGACGGTGAGCTGGACGAGATGGCAGAGGCACCGGTCAGCGACGAACAAGCCCTGGCCGTGGCCGACCTGATCACCCGCCGCATCCAGACCCGCCAACCCGCGGCCTACCTCACACGCGAAGCCTGGCTGCAGGGCGTGCCGTTCTACGTGGACGAGCGCGCCATCGTGCCGCGAAGCTTCATCGCCGAACTGATCGCCGACGGGAGTTTTGACGCCTGGTTGCCCGAAGACACCCGAGAAGTGCTCGACCTGTGCACCGGCAACGGCAGCCTGGCCGTGCTCGCGGCCCTGGCCTACCCCGATGTGCAAGTGACCGGTGCCGACATTTCCACCGACGCCCTGGCTGTGGCCCGCATCAACGTGGATCAGCACGGGCTGCAAGACCGCATCTCCCTCGTCGAGTCCGACGGGCTCATGGCCTGCACCGGCCCCTACGATCTGGTGCTGTGCAACCCGCCCTACGTCAACTCACAGAGCATGGACGCCCTGCCCGCCGAGTACCGCGCCGAACCTCAACTGGCGCTGGCCGGCGGAGCCGATGGCATGGACTTCATCCGCCAACTGCTTCATGAACTCCCCTCCCGCCTGGGCGCAAACGGCGTGCTGGTGCTTGAAATCGGCAACGAACGCGAACACTTCGAAGCCGCGTTTCCGCAACTCGAAGTCGTGTGGCTGTCCACCAGCGCCGGCGACGATCAGGTTCTTCTTCTCACCTCCGATTCCCTTTCGGCACTGGCTTCCCCGCCAACGCCCCTTCCATGATCACATTGAAAAACCTGGTCCTTCGTCGCGGCACGAAGGTCTTGCTCGATGGCGCTTCCGCCACCATCAACCCCGGTGAAAAGGTCGGCCTGGTCGGCCGCAACGGTGCCGGCAAGTCGAGCCTGTTCGGTCTGCTCAACAAGACCCTGCACGAAGACAAGGGCGACTTCTATGTGCCCGCACAGTGGCGCATGGCACAGGTGGCGCAGGACATGCCCGAGACCGACATGCCTGCCACGCAGTTCGTGATCGAAGGCGACGTGACCCTGCTCGCTGCCCAGCAGGAAGTGACCGCATCGGAAGAGAGCGATGACGGCGAGCGCATGGCCCACGCCTACATGGCGCTCCACGACGCCGGTGCGCACGACGCCCCGGCCCGCGCGCAAGCCCTGATCCTCGGTCTCGGCTTCCGCATGGACGAGCTGGACCGCCCAGTCAACAGCTTCTCGGGCGGCTGGCGCATGCGCCTGCAGCTTGCGCGCGCGCTGATGTGTCCCAGTGATCTGCTGCTGCTCGACGAACCCACCAACCACTTGGACCTGGACGCGCTGGTCTGGCTGGAGGCCTGGCTGCAACGCTACAACGGCACCATGCTCGTGATCAGCCACGACCGGGAATTCCTGGACGCTGTGACCAACGTCACCATCCACATCGAACGCGCCCAGCTCACCCGCTACGGCGGCAACTACAGCAAGTTCGAGGACATGCGCGCCGAGCAAATGGCGCTGCAGGCCACGGCGTATTCCAAGCAGCAGGAGAAAGTCGCGCACCTGCAGAAGTTCATCGACCGCTTCAAGGCCAAGGCCAGCAAGGCCAAGCAGGCGCAGAGCCGCGTCAAGGCACTGGAACGCATGGAGAAAATCGGCCCGGTGCTCGCCGATGCCGACTTCACCTTTGAGTTCAGCGAACCCCAAAACCTGCCCAACCCCATGCTGGCCATGCAGGACGTCAGCTTTGGCTACCCCTCCCCGGAAGACGGCGGCGAGCCCACCGTGATCGTTCGCAACGTCAGCCGCTCGGTGCTGGCCGGTCAGCGCATCGGCATCCTGGGAGCCAATGGCCAAGGCAAGTCCACGGTGGTCAAGACCATCGCGCGCGATCTCAAGGCCATCAGTGGCGAGGTGATCGAAGGCAAGGGCCTGAACATCGGTTACTTTGCCCAGCAGGAGCTCGATGTGCTGCGTCCGGCCGACACGCCGCTGGAGCACATGATCCGCCTGGTACGCGAATGCACCGCGCAAGGCCGCCTCTCGGGCCAGGCCACCCGCGAACAAGACCTGCGCAGCTTCCTCGGCAGCTTCAACTTCACCGGCGACCAGGTGAAGCAGGCCGTGGGCAGCATGAGCGGTGGTGAAAAGGCGCGCCTGGTGTTGTGCATGATCGTCTGGCAGCGCCCCAACCTGCTGCTGCTCGATGAGCCCACCAACCACCTGGACCTCGCCACGCGCGAAGCCTTGTCGATGGCGCTCAACGAATTCGAAGGCACCGTCATGCTGGTCAGCCACGACCGCGCCCTGCTGCGCGCCGTGTGCGACGAATTCTGGCTGGTGTCGCGCGGTGGCATCGGTCCGTTCGATGGCGATCTGGACGACTATCAGCGCTACCTGTTGGACGTGGCCAAGCAGGCCCGCGAAGCCCAGCGACAGGAACAGAAGGACCAGCGCAACGCCCCCCCTACGGTACCGGTTGCAGTCGTGGCAGCGCCCTCACCGGCGCCGGTGGCCAATCGCAGCCCGGAACAACGCAAACAGGATGCACAACGCCGGCAGCAATTGACCGAACAGCTGCGCCCTCTGAAGAAAGAGTTGGAGCAAAACGAAAAACGCATGGCGACGCTCGCCAATGAAAAATCAGCGCTGGAAACGGTGCTGAGCCAGCAGACCGCGCCTGCGGCCATGGCCGATGCCGGGCGCAAGCTCAAAGCGGTGAACGACGACATCGAAGCGCTGGAGGCGCGTTGGCTGGAGCTGACCGATGCGATCGAATCGGCCAATAGCGTTGCGTGAACCACGACAGCAAGTGACAGGTGTCATTCACGCTGCGCTTGCGGTCGCAGGCACGCGGCAGGACTTTGAACTTCGCGATAAAGTCCCCGGCTGTTGTTCAACCATCCACTTCGAAAGGTAGATTTCTACATGATGTCCATTCTGGGAACCCTGTTCATTGGCCTGATCGCGGGCTTCGTCGCTCGCGCCATCAAACCCGGCGACGATGGCATGGGCTGGATCATGACCGCTTTGCTCGGCGTGGCGGGGTCGTTTCTCGCCAGCTACGGCGGAGCCGCACTGGGTCTGTACGCACCGGGCCAGATCGCTGGTTTTGTTGCATCGGTGGTGGGTGCCGTGATCCTGCTGGTGATCTATGGCTTCGTGAAGAAAAAGTAAACCCTAATCGGCTTGCTGGGTCGTGGCCATCCGATAGACCATGCCAGAACACGAAGAACCATGAAAAAAGCCCCGGTCTTTCGATCGGGGCTTTTTGATTTGGTGGGACGTGCGGGGGTCGAACTCCAACTCCAATTCCATTCAAGCCGCTATTCGGGCCGCTGAAACACTGGCCCAGCGCCACCACGAGCACAGAGACAAGGGCGGCCACATCGCCATCAAGGCCGCCGAAAAGACAGCGCGGGCCGTAGCAGTAGCAGCTGCTGCAGAAGCTCGAACACATACGCTTGAGAACCAGTTTCTCGAAGCGCGAGAAGATCCGGCGATAGCCTTTGAGCCGACGGAACAGACGTTCGACCTCATTGCGGCGCTTGTACATCTCGCGGTCGTACTCCCAAGGTTCGATCCGCGTCTTCGTTGGCGGCACCACCGGGATGAAACCCAGATCCAGTGCCAACTGCCGTGTCTCGTTGCCTTCGTAGGCACGGTCCATCAACAAATGCACCGGTCTGCTGGTCGGCCCAAGACTGCTGAGCAGACGCCGGCCTTCGGGTGCGTCGTGCGCCTGCCCAGGCGAGAGGCAGAACGTCACGGCCGTTCGAGCATCCGCGGCAACCATATGAATCTTGGTGTTCCATCCACCTCTGGACTTTCCGATGGACTGCGGACCGTTTTTTTTAGCGCCCCTGTGCCATCGGGATGGACCTTGATGCTCGTGGAGTCCAGCGATACCGCTTCGATCTTGATGCGCACGACCTGCGCGCGTTGCAACTCCTCGAACATGCGGTCAAGTACACCGGCCTTGGTCCAGCGGTTCATGCGCGTGTAGATGGTGTGCCAGTTGCCAAACCGCTTGGGCAGTCCGCGCCACTTGCAGCCATGTTCAGCCACATAGAGGATCGCATTGACCACTTGCAGGTTGCTCAGGCTGACGTTGCCACGCTGCTTGGGCAGACAGTGTTCAATCGTGGCGAATTGCTCGGGTGTGATCTCCATGCCCCGGAGTATCCGCCGCAGTGGATGTAATCGCCATTAGTGTTAACACGCCCTAGTCGCCATGATGAAGGCCATCGAAAAACGCGGCGCGCTCGACATCGCCAAACGCTCCCTCCAAACTTCCTCGCAGATCTTTCGCTACGCCATCGCACATGGTGTGGCCAAGCGTAACCCGGCTGTGGAGATTCGCCCGAGCGATGTGCTGGCCTCGCACAAGAAGGAAAACTACGCGAGGTTGGACGGCAAGGAGCTGCCTGAGTTGTTGCGCAAGATCGAGGTGTACAACGGCAGTACCGTCACCCGTGTGGCCATCAAGTGACCTTGCCCCTGAAAAGTGGAGTTGTTGGCCTTGTTGAAAATACCGACAAGGAGTCAAGGAATGACAGCAGCAAAGCAGGTGCGTGCGCAGTACACGCAGGAGTTCAAGTTGGAGGCGGTCCGTCAAGTGAGCGCCGGTCAGGCCATTGCGGTGGTGGCCAAGGTCTTGGGCATCCCCAAGGCCAGCCTGGGTAACTGGGTTCGCCAGGCAGCCAGGGGTATTGAGCGGCGCCGGGGGAGAGCGTGCTGGAGGTCAGCGCCAGCGGTTACTTCAACTGGCTGCGCCGTCCGCAGGACATCGCTGGCAGGCCCGGCGGGCGCCACAGCGATGAAGCTCTGCTGGCACACATCCGCGCCATCCACGCCGAGGTCAAGGGGGAATACGGCTGGCCTCGGATGCACAAGGAACTGCTGGCCAGGGGCATCCGGGTGGGCAAGGATAGGGTGCGCAAGTTGATGCAGCAGCACGGTATCCGTGCCAGAACCAAGCGCAAGTTTGTGGTCACCACCGACAGCCGCCACAGTCTGCCGGTGGCACCAGACCTGGTGCAGCGGCGCTTTACCCCCGAGGCACCCAAGCAGCTGTGGAGTGGAGACATCACCTATATCGCCACCGACGAGGGTTGGCTGTACCTGGCTGCGGTCATCGACCTGTTCAGCCGTCAGGTAGTGGGCTGGAGCCTGCAG
>NZ_MUNZ01000154.1 GCF_002001205.1 Hydrogenophaga sp. A37 | reverse complement strand
TTTAAACTGTTGCAACTGAATTGCGTTAATTCGCAAGGATGGCGATATTAACGCAACTTTGTTGCAATAATCGAGGCGAACCCATGTCCACCCGTCCCACCAAAGAACCCGCCGCCGTGCCGCCCGAGATCCAGACCCGGCTGGAAGCGGCGGGCCTGCGCCGCACCCTGGCCACGCGCGCCGTGCTCGGCCTGTTTCTCGCCAATCCGCAAGGCACGCTGAGCCATGCACAGGCGCTGGCCTCGCTCACCGCCCGCGGGCTGGACATCAACCGCGTCACGCTTTACCGCCTGCTCGACCGCCTGGCCGCCTGCGGCGTGTTGCAGCGCCACGCCGACGACGGCGCGCGCACCTGGCGCTACGGTCTGGCCGACACCGGCGAAGGCACGGCGCCCCGTTTTGAGTGCGACGCCTGTCACCGCCAGTTCCGCCTCACCGAGGCCAGCGCGCCGACGCAGGCCGTGGCGAGCGACCTGTTTCGCACGCTGGCCGGGCTGGGCCACCAGGGTCTGCGCGTCGATGTGTCGATCCACGGCACCTGCGCGAGCTGTGTGCCGGGCGCAGACGCCGGCGGGGAGCCCTTGCCGTGATCGAAACGCGGGGTTTGAGCCACGCCCACCCCGGTGGTCCGGCGCTGCGTTTTGAGGATGTGGCGGTGTCGCAGGGCGGCACGCTGCTGCTGCGCGGCGCCTCGGGCAGTGGCAAGTCGACCTGGCTGGCGCTGGCCGCCGGCCTGCTCACGCCGCAGGCGGGCGAGATGATCGTGGCGGGTCAGGCGGTGGCGCTGCAAAAGCCCGGCGAGCGCGACCGCTGGCGCGCGCGCTGCATCGGCTTTCTGCCGCAGAAACTGTTTCTCAGCGAAGCGCTCAGCGTGGCCGAAAACCTGGCGCTGGTGTATTTCGCCAGCGGCCAGCCGGTGGACCGGGCGGCCATTCAACGGGCGCTGGCGGCGCTGGAGTTGGGCGCGCTCGCCGCGCGCAAGCCCTCGCAGCTCTCGGGCGGGCAGGCGCAGCGTGTCGCGCTGGCGCGGGCCTTGTTGCTGCGCCCGCCGGTGCTGCTGGTGGACGAGCCCACCGCCAGCCTCGACGACGCAGCGTGTGCCGCCGCGCTGGCCCTGCTGCAACATGGCGCGGCCCAGACCGGCGCCACGCTGGTGATCGCCACCCACGACGCGCGGGTGGTGAACGCCCTTCCAGCCGCGCCGGTGCTCAACTTCCGTGCGATACATCAGGAGGCCGCCGCATGAACGTGCTCAGCCTGTCCTGGCGCTACCTCTGGTCGCGGCCGCTGGCCACGGTGCTCAACCTGCTGCTGCTCACGCTGGGGCTGGCGTCGATGGCCTTTGTGCTGATCGCGAAAGACCAGATCGACCGCGCCTTCGAGCGCGACCTGCAGGGCATTGACGCGGTGGTCGGCGCCAAGGGCAGCCCGATGCAACTGATCCTGGCGGGCGTGTTCCACCTCGACGTGCCGCCGGGCAACATCGCGCTCGACGACATGAAACAGCTGCAGGCGCACCCGCAGGTGGCGCAGGTGATTCCGCTCAGCCTGGGCGACAACCTGCAGGGCTTTCGCATCGTTGGCACCACGCACGATTACCCCGCTCACTACGGCACGACGCTGGCGCAGGGCGCGCTCTGGACCCAGCCCATGCAGGCGGTGCTGGGCGCGCAGGTGGCCCGCGCCACCGGGCTGGTGGTCGGGCAGGATTTCGCGGGGGCTCACGGCCTGGGCAACGGCGGCGCCGAGCACGGCGAGGCGCTCTACCAAGTGACCGGCGTGCTCGCGCCCTGCGGCTGCGTGCTCGACCGGCTGGTGCTGACCGCGACCGAGTCGGTCTGGAAGCTGCACGACGAGATGCACGCGACCGAGGACATGGACGAAGAAGACCGCGCCGCCATTGAGGCCGACCGCGAGGTCACGATGGCGCTGATCCGTTACAACAGCCCGCTCGCGGCCATGGCTTTTCCGCGCTTCATCAACGACAACACGCCCATGCAGGCGGCGTCGCCCGCGCTGGAGATCACGCGCCTCTTGAGCATGGTTGGCGTCGGCACGCGGGTGCTGCAGGGGCTGGGCGCGGTGCTGCTGAGTGTGGCGGGTCTGTCGGTCTTCATTGCACTGTGGAGCGCGGTGCGCGAGCGCCGCGCCGACCTCGCCATGCTGCGCATGCTGGGCGCACCGCCGCTGAAGGTGGGAGCCTTGCTGCTGTGTGAATCGCTCTGGCTGGCTGCGCTGGCCTGTGCGCTGGGCCTGCTGGCTGCGCACGGGCTCACGGCCTTGATGGGCGCGTTGTTGATGGCCGAGCAGTCGCTCGCCATTTCGGGCTGGCAATGGGTTCCCGCTGAAGGGTGGGTGCCGGTGCTGGCCTTTGTCGTGGCGGTGGTGGCGGCGCTGGTGCCGGCCGTCAGCGCCTACCGGGTCGATGTGACCCAACTGTTGAACACGAGGTGAATGAAATGAAGCCATCCGCTCTGGTCCTGTCTCTTTGCGCTTTCATGGCCACGGCCGCCATGGCCCAGCACTCTGACCAGGAGATCAAGGAAGACGTTGCGCGCCACCGCGCCATGGCCGCCGCCCACGAGGCCGCCGCCAAATGCATGGAAGCGGGCAAAGGTGAAAAGGTCTGCATGGCGGAACTTCAGACCGCTTGCAAGGGCCTGGCCATTGGAAAATACTGTGGGATGAAACACAGCCATTGACATTGATGGTCCACCCCTGCGCCGCGCTGCGCGCGTCACCCCCTCAAGGGGGCAACGCGAGTGGCCCGGCGAAGCCGGTTCCACCGCGTTCTGGTTCGTGAATTTCCTCTCTTCTTATATGAATCCTCTCTTTCGTGGCGCCTTGTTGCTGTTGGCTTGTTGTTCCGGGCTGGCTGGCGCTCAGCTGTCATCGCCGCTGGGTACCGCTCCGGCCAGCAAGCCGTCATCGGAGTCGGGTTCGGGGACAACACCCGCCGTGCCGCATGTGGCGGGGCAGGGGCCGGGGGTGCACAGCCCGCTGTCGCCGTTTGCGCCGCTCGCTGCCCGCGCCGATGTGGTGGCCTGGTCGGTGCTGACCGACATCAAGACGAAGATCCAGAACCGCCGCATCGTGCCGGTGTACACGCCGGCTGTGGCGGCGCTGAACCAGAAGACGCAGCGCCTGCAGGGCTTCATGGTGCCGCTCGGCCCGGGTGAGCAGCAGCGCCATTTCCTGCTGGCCTCGGTGCCGCCGACCTGCTCGTTCTGCACGCCCGGGGGGCCCGAGAGCATGGTCGAGGTGCGCACGCGGGAGCCGGTGAAATACAGCCTGAACGCCGTGGTCGTCGAGGGCAAGTTCCACGTCCTGCAAGACGATCCTTATGGCCTGTACTACCGGATCACCGAAGCTGTTGGGGTGAATTGAGTGGGCGCTGCTTCGTGCAGCATGAAGGCTGTTCGTCCTCTGTCGAGCTGAAAGGGCAAGGCCCTCACGGTACGATTCCCGGGTGAACCTCAGCACCCACCCCGTCGTTGTTTCTCTCACCCCGGTCTTCCTGCTCATCGCGCTCGGTTACCTGGCTGGGCGGCTGAACTGGATACGCGAGTCCGCTGTCAAGGACCTCTCCAACCTGGTCTTCCTGCTGCTGATCCCGGCGCTGCTGTTCCGCACCATGAGTGCTGTGCATGTGGAGACGCTGGACCTGCGCCCGCTGCTGGCCTATTTCCCGGCGGCTTTGCTGTTGCTGTTCGCTTCGATTGCCTGGCGTGGCTTCACCCGCAGCAGCGTGGTGATGGCGCTCGGTGGCGTGTTCTCCAACATGGTGATGATCGGCATCACGCTGGTGGAGCTGGCCTATGGCAAGGATGCGCTGGTCACGCTGCTCACCCTGGTGTCGGTGCACGCGCTGATCTTGCTCACGGTGGGCTCGGTGGTGCTGGAACTGGTGGTGGCGCGCGAGGCGCGAGACGGGGGTGAGCGTGCCCCTCACGTGCTGGAAACCGCGTGGTCCGCGTTCAAGGGCGCGCTGATCCATCCCATTCCCCTGCCCATCATCAGCGGCCTGCTGTTCGCCCAGACCGGGCTGACGCTGCCCACCGTGGTCGACAAGCCCCTGCAACTGCTCGGCAGCGCTTTCGGGCCGATCGCGCTGGTGCTGGTGGGCGTCACGCTGGCGCGCACGCCGTTGGGAGGACACCTCAAGCCCGCCATGTGGATCACGGCGTCGAAGAACCTGGTGTTGCCCTTGCTGGTGGGCGCCTCAGCCTGGGCCTGGGGCATCACCGGCCTGCCACTGACCGTGATGGTCGTGGCCGCCGCCTTGCCGATGGGTGCCAACGTGTTTTTGTTCGCTCAGCGCTACGAGGTGGACCAGGGACTGACCACGGCGGCCATGGGGTTGTCCACGGTGCTGGCGCTGTTCACCCTCAGTCTGGTGATGCTGGTCATGGCCGCAATCAGCTGACGTTCCGGAGCGAAGTGTCTTCCCACCAGAACGCGGTGGAACTGGCTTTGCCAGGCCGCTCGCGTTGCCCCTCGGGGGGTGACGCACCGCAGGTGCGGCGCGGGGGGAGTCCGCTACTGGCTGATTTTCTTGGCTTCTTCGATCTGGTATTCGAAGTAGTGCTGGATGCCGAAGGCCAGGCTGCCCATGAAGGCGGTGGTACCGACGAGCAGCGCCAGCACCAGGGCGCCGATGGTGAGCCAGTTCGTGCCGCCCGCAGCCGACTCGCTGTCGAGCCCGGGGTTGAACCAGCCATTCCACTTCGCACGATCACTCAGCGCGTAGACGATGGCCACCAGGCAGGCCACTGCGATGCTCGCGCCGAGGAACGGGATCAGCACCCAGGACAACTGGTCGTCCTGCCCGTAGGTCTGGACCCGTTCCACGCCCCACCAACCCAACGCCGCGGCGATGGGGTGCAGCCAGCCGAGCCAATCGCCCAGTCCGCGCAGGTAGAAGCGGTGCAGGCCCATGCTGCCGCCCAGCAACGCGAGCCACACGGTCAGGGTCTTGTTCTTGGGGCGGCTCATAAGGAGACCTCCGCTCTTCGAGCTGCGGTGCGAGCTTGCTTGGGGCGGCCCGGCGCTGCGCTCATGCGGCGCTCCCGCTGTCTTCAGGCGGGGTGCTGTCGCCTGCGCCCAGGCTGCGCTGCATGATCACAATGTCGAGCCAGCGGCCGAACTTCCAGCCGCAGGACGGCACCACCCCCACCTGCTCGAAGCCCAGCGCGCGGTGCACGCCGATCGATCCGGCGTTGGCCGAGTCGCCGATCACCGCCATCACTTTGCGCACGCCGCTGCGCTCCAGCTGGGCCATCAGCTCCGCGAGCAGGGCCCTGCCCAAGCCCTTGCCGGCGGTGTCCGGTGCCAGGTAGATCGAGTCTTCCACCGAAAAACGGTACGCCGGGCGCGGCTTGAACCAGTTGCCATAGGCAAAGCCCAGCACCTGCCCGCCTTCCTCGATCACCAGCCAGGGCAGGCCCTTGCCCAGCACGTCCGCACGCCGCACGGCCATGTCGGCCACGCTGGGCGGGGTGGTTTCAAAGGTGCCGGTGCCGTGCAGCACGTGATGGCCGTAGATGTGGGTGATGGCGTCGAGGTCGTCTTCGCGGCTGGGGCGGATCAGGGGCATGTCGGGCAAGGAGATGGATTGAAGAGTTGGTGCTGCGAGGTGTGCCACACGGGCTATAATCGCGGGTTTTGTGGCGTTTCGCTGGCCGGGTGGTCAGTCGTGTGTCTCAGGCGCCGCAATGAATTGGGTTTATTCAGCCAAAAAAACCCACTGAAGCTCCGATCTTGGGGCTTCTCCACCCGAAGGATAAATCATGGTCGTCATTCGACTCTCCCGCGGCGGCTCCAAGTCGCGCCCGTTCTACAACATCGTGGTTGCCGACAAGCGCAACCGCCGCGATGGCCGCTTCATTGAGCGCATCGGCTTCTATAACCCGCTGGCCCGTGGTGGTGAAGAGCCCCTGCGCATCGCTCAGGATCGCCTGTCCTACTGGACCAGCGTGGGTGCCGAGCCGTCGGACACCGTGGTCCGCCTGGTCAAGCAAAACGCCGCCAAGGCCGTCGCTGCCTGATCGGCCTGGCCAGCCCGCCCAGGGTTGGCCGGTCTGCCTCTTTCCGCATGTCCAACAGCCCATTCGCCGCCGCGTCCTTGCCGGACGATGCCATCGAACTGGGCCGGATTCAGGAAGCCTGGGGCATCAAAGGCTGGGTTCGCATCCTGCCGCACAGCGCCGACACCTCGGCCCTGTTTGAAACTTCCGAATGGTTTCTCCAGCCGCCCGAAGCCCGCTTCGCGCGCGGCTTTTCTGCGTTTTCGGGCGTCGTTCGCATCGGTGTGGCCGAGATCAAGGCCCATTCCGACGGCATCGTCGCCCGCCTGGAAGGCCTGGACGACCGCACCGGTGCGGAAGCCCTGAAGGGCGTTCGCATCAACGTGCCGCGCAGCGCCTTCCCCGCCACCCCCGAGGGCGAGTACTACTGGGTCGACCTGATCGGCCTGGAGGTGGTCAACCGCGAAGGCCTGCACATGGGCGTCGTGCGCGACCTCATGCCCACCGGACCGAACTCCGTGCTGGTGATGGAGTACACCGAAACCATCGACGGTCAGGAGCAGACTGCCGAACGCATGATTCCCTTTGTCGGCGCCTACGTGGACGATGTGGACCTCAAGGCCCGCCGGATCACCGTCGACTGGCAGACCGACTATTGACGGAGCGCGCCTTGCGCTTTGACGTCATCACCCTGTTTCCAGAGCTCTTCGAGCCGTTCTTCAAGAGCGGCATCACGCGCCGCGCTTTCGAATCAAAACAGGTTGATGTCCAGTTGTGGAACCCGCGCGATTTCGCCGAGGGCAACTACCGCCGCGTGGACGACCGGCCGTTTGGCGGTGGTCCGGGCATGGTGATGATGGCCGAGCCACTGTGGCAGTGCCTGCAGGCCATTCGCGCCGACCGTGCCGAACCTGGGGACGCCCGCGCTCCGGTGGTGCTCTTTTCTCCCATCGGCCAGCGGCTGGATCACGCGAGCGCCACCGGGTGGGCGGCCAGCTCAGGCGCGGTACTGGTGTGCGGCCGCTACGAAGGCATCGACCAGCGCTTCATCGACACCTGTGTGGACCGGCAGATCAGCCTGGGTGATTTTGTGCTCTCGGGCGGCGAAATCGCTGCGCTGGCCCTGCTGGATTCGGTGGCCCGTCTGATGCCCGGCGTCTTGAGCGACGAGGGCAGCCACCAGCAGGACAGCTTCAACCCCGCGTTGGATGGTCTGCTGGACAGTCCGCACCACACCCGGCCTGAGGTCTGGCAAGGCCCCCAGGGGCCGATGGCCGTGCCAGAGGTACTTCTGGGAGGGCACCACGAACGCATCGCCCGCTACCGCCGCGAGCAGAGCCTGGCGCTGACCGAGCGCCAGCGGCCCGACTTGCTGGTGCAGGCCAGGGAGGCTGGCAGGCTCACCAAAGCCGATGAAGCTTTCCTGCGCCAGCCAAAAAAGCTATAATCAAAAGCTTTTCGATCCTCTGACCGGCCGCCGTGACCGGGCCAGCCCGCAGCAAGCGCCAATCCGTTGGCAACCGTTGGACAGGGCCCCTGCCGGATTCGTGGCCTTTAGTGCAGCGCGGGCATGATCGTGAAATCAGGAAACCATGAACCTCATCCAGACCCTTGAGCAAGAAGAAATTGCTCGCTTGAACAAAACCATCCCGGCGTTTGCCCCTGGCGACACCGTGATCGTCAGCGTGAACGTGATCGAAGGCACCCGCAAGCGCGTTCAGGCCTACGAAGGCGTGGTGGTGGCCCGTCGCAACCGTGGCCTGAACTCCAGCTTCATCGTGCGCAAGATCTCCAACGGCGAAGGCGTGGAGCGCACGTTCCCGCTGTACAGCCCGCTGATCTCCGCCATCGAAGTCAAGCGCCGCGGTGCCGTGCGCCGTGCCAAGCTGTACTACCTGCGCGAGCGCAGCGGCAAGTCGGCCCGCATCAAGGAAAAGCTGGGCGCGTAAGCGAACGGACAACAGCAGGGCGTCTGACCGCTCCCGCTGCCTTGAAAAGAAAGCCGCTCCAAGGAGCGGCTTTTTTGTGCCTGATCGCCGCACGCTGTGTCGTGCCCTATGCTTCGAAACCATGTCCGATCCCTTGCCCCAGCGTTTCCCCCCTTCGTTCGATCCGCGCCAGGTGCCGGTGCTGAAGGGCGCCGGTGATTCGGGGTTGCGTCCACCGGCTCCACAGCGCCTGACGGTGCCGGGCTTGCGTGCGTTGTTCAACAGCCCGCCGATCTGGACCCCGGAGCTGATCAAAGAAAAGAGGTTCGCCGACCGCGCGCCTGCCCATGCCGCTGTGTTGCTGCCGCTGGTCATGCACGAGCGCCCGACCTTGTTGTTGACCCAGCGCACAGCCCACCTGTCGACCCACTCCGGGCAGATCGCTTTTCCAGGTGGCAAGCTGGATGAGGCCGATGCCGATGCGACCGCCGCGGCCTTGCGGGAGACGCAAGAAGAAATCGGCCTGTCGGCCGACTGGATCGAGGTGCTGGGACATCTGCCTGAGTACGTGACTGGCACCTCGTTCACCGTGACGCCGGTGGTTGCGCTGGTGCGACCGGGTTTCGCGCTTCAGCCCAATCCACATGAAGTCGACGATGTGTTTGAGGTGCCGTTGGATTTCCTCATGGACCCGGCCAATCACCACAGACATGGGTTTGAGTGGGACGGTGTGATGCGGGAGTGGTACGCCATGCCCTATCAGGACGGCGCCCACGAGCGCTTCATCTGGGGCGCCACCGCCGGCATGTTGCGCAACCTCTACCGCCTGCTGATCGCCTGAGGCTTCACGCCCCGTCGCTATGATGGCGCCATGAGTTTTTTCGCCATCCTCATCGCTTTGCTGATTGAGCAGACCCGCCCGCTGGGGTTTGACAACCCGGTGCATGCCGGTCTGCGTGGCTGGGCCCGCATGGTCCGGCGCAACCTCGACACCGGACAGCCGGGACACGGCTGGCTGGCCTGGGCGCTGGCGGCGGGTGCGCCTGCGCTGGGTGCTGCGCTGGTGTACTGGGGCTTGTGGCAGTTCAGCAGCGTGTTGGCGTTCGTGTGGCTGGTGATCGTCTTGTACGTGACGCTGGGGTTCCGCCAGTTCAGCCACCATTTCACCGACATTCGCCAGGCGCTGGAAGAGGGGGATGACGCCCGGGCGCGCGAGAAGCTGGCGCAGTGGTTGCACGTGGACACGGTCAGCCTGCCGCGAGCCGAGTTGCTGAGGCAGGTGATCGAACAGTCGGTGCTCGCCGCACACCGCCATGTGTTTGGGGTGCTGGCGGCCTTCGTGGTGTTCTGGCTGTTGGGACTGGGACCAGCGGGTGCGGTGCTGTACCGCATGGCGGAGTACCTGTCTCGCAACTGGAAGGCCCGGCCCGATGGGACGCCCAGCGTGCCGCTGCAGAAGGCCAGTGCCCGAGCCTGGGAGTGGGTGGATCACCTGCCCGCGCGGGCCACTGCACTCGGTTTCGCCGTGGTCGGCAACTTCGAAGAGGCCGTGGCGAGCTGGCGCGGCGAGGCCGAGTTGTTTGCACCAGGCAGCGACGGCGTGGTGCTCGCGGCGACCTCGGGCGCGCTCAACGTGCGACTGAGTTCGCGCGAGGGCGTTGTCGAAGAGGGGGACGGTGTCGCTGCGCGTCCTGAACCGCAACTGGCGCACCTCGCGAGTGCGGTTGGCCTGGTGTGGCGCAGCGTTGTGCTGTGGATGCTCTTACTGGCGCTGCTGACGCTGGCGCGTCTGCTCGGCTGAGCCTGGGCTCAGTAGGCTCTGCGCGCCGAGAGTTCGGCAAAGAGTTCCTGATAGATGCGGTATCGGTTCTCTGCGATGGAACCGCTGCCGTCGACACCCGATCCTTCAGCCGCTTTCTGCACGTGGTTCAACACCGCACAACCGGGTTCATGCAGGTGGGTGCAGTTGTAAAAGCGGCAGTGGCCCAGCGTGGCGCGCAGATCGGGCATCAGGTGCGCGAGCTGCATGGGCTCGATGTGGTTCAAACCAAATTCCTGAAAACCGGGCGAGTCGATCAGCGCCGTGCGCCGCGTGTCGTCCACCCAGTACCAGGTGGTGCTGGTGGTTGTGTGTTTACCCGAGTTGAGCGCGCGAGAGATTTCGCCTGTGAGGGCTTTGGCGTGCGGCACCAGCCGGTTCACGAGTGTGCTTTTGCCCACCCCTGACGGTCCCAGCACCAGGGTGGTCTTGCCGGCCAGTCGCTCGAGGAGCATCTCCAGACCGGCTTCGCTGCCGGCGGCGGTATCGCCTTTCAGGCGCAGCGGCAGCACGTCAGCGCCCATGCGACGGTAAGGTTCCAGCCGCGCCCACGCGTGATCGAATGCGGGCTGCAGGTCGCTCTTGTTGAGCACGATCAGCACCGGAATGCCTTCGGCTTCGGCCGCAATCAGTGAACGCGCCAGCTGGCGCTCTGAAAATTCGGGATCGGCTGCGACCAGCACCAGGATCTGGTCCAGGTTGGCCGCGAACGACTTGGTGCGCAGTTCGTCTTGTCGGTAGAACAGGTTGCGCCGTGTTTCCACGCGCTCGATGCTGCCCTCATCGCCGGTGGGCATCCAGCGCACGCGGTCGCCAACGACGGACTGGCTCTTCTTGCCCCGCGGGTGGCAGATGCGCCGTTGCCCATCGGGGCTTTCCACAAGGCAATGACGCCCGTAGGCAGCGACCACCAGGCCTTCATCCAGACCACCTGGCGCCCCCATGGCATCTACGACATGGGCGCCACGGGTCCGGGCTTGGCTCATGCCGCTGCGCCTTGCAACCGTGCAATGCGCTCACTGGCCGGTGGATGCGAGTAATAGAAACGCGCGTACACCGGGTCGGGCGTGAGCGTGCTGGCGTTGTCTTTGTAGAGCTTGAGCAGCGCACTGGCCAGGTCTTGGCCGTCGGTGTGGGCGGTGGCATAGGCGTCAGCTTCGAACTCGTGACGGCGCGAGAGCTGGGCCATGAGGGGCGAAAGGAAGTAGGTGAACAAAGGGACCACCATCAGGAACAACAACAGCGCGACGGCGTCGTTGGGCGCGTCCAAGGATGGCAAGACACCCAGGCCGTTGTAGAACCAGGCTTGACGCGACACCCATCCGAGCAGCGCGAAGCCCAGCAGGCTGAGGCCAAACATCATCACGGTGCGCTGGAGGATGTGGCGGCGTTTGTAGTGACCCAGCTCATGTGCGAGCACAGCGTCGATCTCGGGTGGCGTCAGCTGCTGCAGCAAGGTGTCGAAAAACACCACCCGCTTGGCCGCACCAAAGCCGGTGAAGTAGGCGTTGGCGTGGGCACTGCGTTTGCTGCCGTCCATCACGAACAAGCCCTTGGCAGCAAAGCCACAACGCTTCATGAGCGCGTTCACCCGGTTCTTCAGTACCTCGTCCTGTAATGGCTCGAATTTGTTGAAGAGCGGGGCGATGACGGTGGGGTAGAACACCAGAAGCAACAGGCTGAACGCCATCCATGAGCCCCAGGCCCAGAGCCACCACGCGGGACCGGCGGCCCCCATGAGCCAGAGCACCAGCGCAGCAATGGGCAACCCGATGAGGGCGCCCACCAGCCCGCCCTTGATCATGTCCGCCAGCCACAGGCCGAGGCTCATCTTGTTGAAGCCAAACCGCTCTTCCAGCCGGAAGGTGGCCCACCAGCCCATTGGCAATGTCAGCACTGCGCCGATCAGGGTGAAGCTGCCCAGCAGGGCGAGCTGCTGCCACATGCCCGGGCCCATCCAGGCCAGCAAGGTCTGATTGAGCCAGTGCAGGCCCCCCAGCAGCGTCCAGCCCAGCAGCAGAAAAGCTTCCAGCGCCGCTTCCAGCATGCCAAAACGGGCTTTGGCCACGGTGTAGTCGGCCGCCTTTCGGTGAGCGTCCAGGCCAATCGTTGCAACGAATGGCTCGGGCACACGGTCCCGGTGACGCACCACGTGGCGAATCTGCCGGCTGGTGAGCACGGTGCGCACGACAAGGCCGAGCACGAGGGCGGCGCAGAAGACCGCGGTGAAAGAAAAGGCGCTTGCATCCATGGTGAGGGAGTCTATCGAAGTGTTGCGGGCGGCTACAAGGCATGGGTTTGACGACGTGGCGCTTTGAGCGCTGGTCGGCGTATCGGTGAAAATCGGCGCATGAGCCTTCAACACACCCACCTGCCGGCCGAAGCCGCCACCGCCAACCCTTCCACGCTGACCAAGAGCGATCAGAACCTGATCTGGCTCGATTGTGAAATGAGTGGCCTGGACCCTGAAAAAGAGCGACTGCTTGAAATTGCTGTGGTGATCACCGGCCCGAACCTGGAGCCTCGGGTGGAGGGACCTGTGCTGGTCATCCACCAGAGTGATGCGGTGCTGAGCGCCATGGACAACTGGAACAAGGGCACGCACGGCAAGAGTGGCCTGATCGACAAGGTCAAGGCCAGCACCTTGAACGAAGACGAGGCGGCTGCCGAGCTCCTGGCCTTCATCGGCAAATACGTGCCGAAGAACGGCTCACCGATGTGTGGCAACAGCATCGGGCAAGACCGGCGCTTCCTGGTGAAGTACATGCCCAAGCTGGAGGCGTATTTTCACTATCGCAATCTGGACGTGAGCACGCTCAAGGAGCTGGCCAAACGCTGGCGCCCTGAGGTGTACGGCAGTTTCAAAAAGCACCAGAAGCACACGGCGTTGGCCGATGTGCACGAATCCATCGACGAACTGGTGCACTACCGGACCCACTTTTTGCGTTGACGAACGGCACACTTCACCCGCCAGATCGCACAGAAGCACCCGGTCTTTCACGAAAGAGGACATGACCCACAAGCACCGCACCAGTTTTTTTCAACGCCACTTGGAATCACTGCAGCTGGGCGTGGCCGTCGTGTTTCTCGTGGCAGTGGGTTTGTATGCTGCGTTGAACGAGGTTCACTTTGCAAACCTGTCTCGATCCTCGGTCTGGTTGCTGATTGCTTCTGCGGTGGTGGGCGCCTACATGGCGATGAACATCGCCGCCAACGATGTGGCCAACAACATGGGCCCCGCGGTGGGGTCGGGTGCCATGTCGATGGGGTGGGCCCTCCTGGTGGCGGCCTTGTTTGAAGCCGTGGGCGCGCTGGTGGCGGGCCATGAGGTGGTGGGGACCATCAAGGACGGCATCATCGACAGCACCCTGATCGCCGATCCGACCCTGCTCGCCTGGGTCATGTTTTCGGCCTTGCTGTCCGCCTCGTTGTGGCTGCATCTGGCCACTGCTGTCGGTGCCCCTGTGTCCACCACGCACTCCATCATCGGCGCCATCATGGGGGGCGGAATCGCGGCCGGCGGCTGGGAGCTGGTGAACTGGGGAATGATGACGTCCATTGTGGTGAGCTGGGTCGTTTCACCCCTGCTGGGCGGACTCATTGCGGCGGGGCTGCTCTATCTGATCAAGCGCCAGATCACCTATCGAAGTGAAATGACCGAAGCGGCGGCCCGCGTGGTGCCCTGGCTGATTGCCGCCATGACATGGGCTTTTGGTACTTACATGCTGCTCAAGGGCATGGGGCAGCGGGTCTCGATCGGATTCTGGCCAGCAATGTTCGCCGGTGCAATCCTGGGCCTGGCGGTCTGGGCGGCGGTGCGGCGTCCCATTGCGCGGCAGGCCCTTCAGCATGCCAACAGCAAGGAGAGTGTCAACCGCCTGTTCATCTGGCCCCTGGTGTGCTCGGCCGCGCTGCTCAGTTTTGCGCATGGCGCCAATGATGTGGCCAACGCCGTGGGTCCATTGGCGGCCATCTACGAGGCGATCAGCCTGGGCGCGGTGCATGCCCAGTCCACCACCCCGCTGTGGTTGATGTTGCTGGGTGCCCTGGGCTTCTCGATCGGCCTGACGTTGTATGGTGCTCACCTGATCCGCACGGTGGGCAAGGAAATCACCGAGCTGGACAACATGCGGGCTTACGCGATTGCCATGGCGTCCGCGCTGACCGTGATCGCGGCCTCCCAATTGGGCCTGCCCGTTTCCACGACGCACATTGCCATCGGCGCCGTGTTTGGCGTGGGTTTCCTGCGCGAGTTGCTGCAGGTGAACCACGCCAAGATGGAGGCGGTGGTGTTTGCCGGTCATCGAGGCCATGATCGCGCCGAAGTCGAAGCCTATTTGCAGCGTTTCGAGGTGGCAGAGATCGACGAGAAGAAGCGCATGCTGGCCGAGATGAAGCGCAGAGCCAAGGAGCGCGAAGGGTTCGACGGCGCGGTGTTCGACAAGGACGAGCGCAAGGCCTTTAAAAAGGCCTACAAAAAAGAAGTGGTCAAACGCGCGGTGGTGCTGCGCATTGTCGCGGCCTGGATCGTCACTGTGCCGGCCACCGCGGCGTTGGCGGCCGTTCTGTACCAGGTCGTGGCGGCCCTTTTGGTGGTCTGAGACGGTCGGATAAAAAAAACCAGGGTTTTCCCTGAAAGTCTGCAATAATCGCAGGCTGCACAGAAAACTGTGCTGATTTGTGCATCTGCCTCACACACCAGGCCTCCCGTATTTGCGCTGTTCTCCCTAGGGGGCTTCAGCCCACCACAGTTTCACTGCGGTGCAACGGATGAGGCCAATCGTTCCGGGTGTCTTCGTTTGATTGAAGGCCCCACGGCGCGTTGACCGTTTGATGGTTGATGTTTTGTAACCACGAACGGATCAAGCGCCAGGAGCGCACGCCCCACGTTGGGCGCAGCTTTCCTGACCGTTTTGCTTCGATCAATTGCGCATCAAGCGCAAGGACGAACATGAGCGACTCTTTTGAAGCCCGCGGCGAATTCACGCCCGACACCCTGCCCGCCGACGCTGTGGCAGACGAATCCATCACCATCGTCGAGCCCACCGCTCCCAACGGCTTCGCGCTGCTGGGTCTGGCGCCCGAGCTGGTGCAAGCCTGTGTGGACCTCGGCTACACCAGCCCGACCCAAGTGCAGAACAACGTGGTGCCCAAGGCCATGCTCGGCGAAGGCGAAAAGCGCTTTGCCGACCTGATGGTCTCCAGCCAGACCGGCAGCGGCAAAACCGCCGCCTTCCTGCTGCCCGTGCTGCACACCTTGCTGCAACAACAGGCCCAGGCCGAAGCCAATGAAAAAGCCGAGTTTGAGCGGAGCGTTGCCGACGCCCTGTCCCGCGGCGAAGTCGCTCCCAAGCGCGCCAAGCGCAAGGACCCGACCAACCCGCGCAATTTCAAGGCAGCCACCCCTGGCGCCTTGATCCTGTGCCCGACGCGCGAACTCGCCCAGCAAGTGGCCAACGACGCCATCGACCTGGTGCGTCACTGCCGTGGCCTGCGCATCGCCAACGTGGTGGGCGGCATGCCCTACCAGCTCCAGATCGCCAAGCTGCAAAACGCTGACCTCGTGGTCGCCACGCCTGGCCGCCTGCTCGACCTGCAGCGCTCGCAGCAGATCAAGCTTGACCAGGTGCAGTTCCTGGTGGTCGATGAAGCCGACCGCATGCTGGACCTCGGCTTTGCCGACGACCTGGCCGATGTCAACGACATGACCAGCCAGCGCCGCCAGACCATGATGTTCAGCGCCACGTTCGCGCCGCGCATCCAACAGCTTGCCATGCGCGTGATGCACGACGGTGGCAAGCACGTGCAAAAGATCCAGATCGACAGCCCGCAAGAGCAGCACGCCAACATCAAGCAGGTGCTGTTCTGGGCCGACAACGCCGATCACAAGCGCAAGATGCTGGACCACTGGCTGCGCGACACCGGCATCAACCAGGCGATCGTGTTTTGCAGCACCCAGATCGAGTGCGACGGCCTGGCCACCGACCTGCAGCAAGTGGGCTTTGCGGCCGTTGCGCTGCACGGGGCTCTGAGCCAGGGCATCCGCAATCGCCGCCTGATGGCGCTGCGCGCCGGCCAGGTGCAGATCCTCGTCGCCACCGATGTCGCTGCTCGCGGCATCGACGTGCCCACCATCACCCACGTCTTCAACTTCGGCTTGCCGATGAAGGCTGAGGACTACACGCACCGCATTGGCCGCACCGGCCGTGCTGGCCGCGACGGTCTGGCCGTGACCATTGCCGAGCTGCGCGACCGCCGCAAGATCGGTGACATCGAGGCCTACACGCGCCAGCGCATTGCGGTGGAAACCGTGCCCGGCCTGGAGCCGCGCCAGCGCGCCCCGATGGCTGAGCCGTTTGGTCGCGGTGGCCCTGGCGGCCGTCCGCAGGGTCGTGGTGGCAACGACCGTTTTGCTGACCGCCGTGGTGCACCCGCTCCGCGCGGCCCGCGTTTCGAAGGTCGTGGCGATGCGCCGCGCTTCGAAGGTCGGGGTGACGCACCGCGTTTTGAGGGCAACCGTTTCGACAACCGGGGTGAAGCCCCGCGTGGCGACGGTCGCTTTGAAGGTCGTCCTGCACCGCGCAGTGAGCCGCGTTTCGACAGCCGTCCAGACAACCGTTTCGAGCGTGATGCCCGTCCTGCGGGTGGTCCCGGCCGTGGTTTTGGAGATCGTCCGCAGGCACCGCGTCCAGGCGCCAAGCCGCAGGGTTTCTCCAGCTTCGGCCGCAGCGACAACGGTGGTGACCGTGGCGGCGACCGCTTCAGCGACCGTGGCAACTCCGAGCGTGCCGCCCTGCGCGGTGGCGAGTTTCCTCAGCGCCGTACCGAAGGTGGCCCGGCCCGTCCGGTCGCTCGCCGCCAGCCGCGCTGATCGATAGGTGGTTTCGAAAAGGCACTGGGTGCCTTCTGTGCCACCCAAAAAAAGCCGCTCCTCGGAGCGGCTTTTTCACGTCTGCCGATCGCTCGCTGGCATATCCACCCGGCGAGCGGTGCGTCAGGGCTTTCTGAAGATCAATGGGGCCAACTGGTCCACGTAATAGACCATGGCGCTGGTGGAGAGGTGGCCGTAGTCGTAGGACAGTGGCTGAACGGCGTCGTCGGTCAGGCGGGTGAGGCAGCCCTGCGCATTGCAGAAGAAGTCCATACCGGAAATGAACTCGATGCCCATCTTCTGGGCGCGAGCGCGCATCTGGACGGTCGCCGTTCTGACTTCGGGGTCGAGGAACGCTTCCGGCAACCGCAAAGGAGGCCTGGCCTGCACCGGGCCCTTTTTCCACTCTTCCAGAAGAATCTGAGGCAGGTGCTTTTTCCAGTAGGGTACGGCGCCCAGCATGATGATGCGAGGAACGCCGGCCTTCTTGATCTCCTGTACCGTGGCTTCGAGGTTGCGAAGGTCGTAGCGTTTGTTGTGCCACCACGAATAGAGGATCACGACGTCGGGCCTGGCCTCACGGATTGCCTGGATCGTGTCGTCGTTGAGGCTCCTGCACAAGGGTCTCGGCTCAATGCCCAGCACCGACGGACAGATCGCGGCGGTGCGTTCTCCCAGGCCAAACGGGTACTTGCCCGACGCTTGCAGCGCCTTGAAGCCCGGGTACAGGGAGCCCGCGTGAGAGTCGCCCCAGATGAAGACCAGCGGACGCTTCTTTTCGATGCAGAAGGCCTTGTAGTGCGACGGCGGCAGCCTGTAGTCCAGCATGCAGTCTTTATCGCGCCAACCTTCGATGATGGCCGTGCGTCCGCCCTTGGACATCATGTCTCGCACGATGTCGGGAAAACGGTGGTCAAAACCGTCGTTGCGGTAAGTGGCGTATCCCGCGGCTGCCATCAGGGCCATGGCCGCGCACAGGGAGGCGGTGATGGCCTTGCGGTTCAAGCCGCCGAATCGGATGGGCTTTTCCACCAGTTGGTAGGTCAGCCACGCCAATGCCACCGCGAGCAAGACCCAGCCCGTTTGGTGCTCCCAACGGGGCAGGCCCCCGGCTTCGATGTGTGCAAAAGACAGCAGGGGCCAGTGCCACAGGTAGAGTGGGTAGCTGATGAGGCCGATCCACACCAACGGCTTGCTGGCCAGCACATGGCGGTTGAACCACGCGTGCGGACCGGCGGCGATGAGGAGCACCGACCCGAGTGCCGGCAGCAGCGCCCACCAGCCCGGGAAGCGTCGCTCTGGGTGGACGGTGAGCAGCACGAGCACCAACAGACCAGCGCCGGTCCATGCCAGCAGGTTGTTGTGTTGTGGGGTTGACGCCGGCCACCCGGGCGGATCGGTCCACAGCCGTGGTTTGAACAAGGCCCCCAGGCCGACACGGTGCACGTGCATGGCCGCCAGCATGGCGCCCACCAGCAACTCCCAGAAGCGTGATGCGGGGTTGTAGAAGGCGGCGGTGATCTGGCCGCGCACCAGGTAGAGGTTGATCAGGAAAGAGACCAGCATCAACACGGCGATCCAGCGCACGGCGTTCAGGCGCCAGCGGTGAACCGCCCACAGCGTCAATGGCCACAGCATGTAGAACTGCTCTTCGATCGCCAGCGACCAGAGGTGCAGCAGGGGCTTGTTGGCCGACGCAGCGTCGAAGTAGCCCGCTTCGTTCCAGAACGCAAAGTTGGAGATGAAGGCGCTGCCTGCCAGGATGTGTTTGCCGACCTGTTTGTAGTCCACCGGGAGCAGCTGGAACCAGCCCATCACGATGACGGTGGTCAGCACCAGCAGCAAAGCCGGGAAGATGCGTTTGATGCGCCGAGCGTAAAAGTCGATGAAGCTGAAGCGCTGCTTCTGAAGCCCGGCGAGGATGATCGAGCTGATCAGGTAGCCCGAGATGACGAAGAAAATGTCGACACCGACGAAGCCGCCCTGGATCTGTTCGGGAAACGCATGGTGCAGCACGACCGAGACCACGGCAATCGCACGCAGACCGTCGATGTCCGGACGGTATGGGGCATGTGGGATGTCAGCGGACATGAGTCGGACGAGGCAACGCTGGACGCGTCATGTGGCTCGAACGCTGCAGCGGGGCAGGGCCTTGGGGCCGCCCCCAGGCCTGACGCTCAGGCGTAGAGTTGACGCGCGATGGCGAGTGCGAGGGTGTCCGGGAGTTCGACGTCGTCGAAGCTCAGCGTCTGTCCGGCGCTCACGGGCCGCGTGATCACAGCGTCCTGAATCATGCCGATCGGCACATGCCCGCGCACATCGCCGATGCGGGCAGCTTCACCGCGCACCTGGAACCCGCCTATCGCGCGATGGATGCGTGTGCCCACTGGCAGGTCGGTTTTGGCAATCCCGACGATGGACAACGTGGGTTGGCTGGAGTTGTTGAGCAGCACACCGCCTCCGTGCAGCACGCGACGCACCGTCTTGATGATTTCGTATTGGCACAGGTGGAACGGGCGGACCAGCACGTAGTAAGGACCGTCGCCGAGCTTGAGGTAGTTCAGCGCTTTCCACTCCGATTGGTCGTGGGTACCCACCACGAACACGCCGGCGTTGCCGGGCGCCAGCACATAGTCCGAAATGGCCTGTCCCACCCCTGACGCCGTGCGGGCGAGCTCGATGGCCGCCTTGGTCACATCGATGGCCTTGGGGCCTTCCATGCCCTGGCGGGTGATGGTGGCGCCAAAGCCGTTGGCGACCAGCGCCTGCTCAATCTGGATCTTGGTGCCGTCGGTGAAGGAGGTGGTCTGTTCGACGCTGATGCCCTGCTTGCCGGCCCAGTAGGCCATCTCTTCGGGCTTCGGATGGTGGTTCAGAAAGCCCTTCATGTTGCCGTACACGAGCGGTTTGAAGCCCATCATCACCGCTTCTTCACGCAGGGCTGCGATGGAGCCGGGCTGATCACCCTCGGCTTCGGTGAGCAAACCCTTGTCAGCGAACCAGGAGCCGGTCGTGACGTGGAACTCCGAGTTCATGGTCACCACCGGTTTGCCGGCGCGCAGGGCGGCGTCGATGACGCTGGTGGCGTGCAGGACGTCACCGCTGCACTCCACGATCAGGTCCGACTTGTCCAGCAGTTCCTGCACCGATGGGGTGAGCTTCGCGGGAAATGGAAACCCGTCTGTCTGCCCCAAAGGGCGGCGCGTGAGCACCACGCTCAGGTCGAGATCGGGTGCGTGGTTGTGGACCAGGCGGGCAAAGCCGCTGGCAATGAATCCCGTGCCCACCAGGCCAATGCGTTGTTTGTTTGAGCTGTTCATGTCTGTCAGACCTTTGATCGATAAGGGTGAGGTTGGGCCGCCGTGGCGGTCGGTGGATGGCGCCAAGCAGATGCGCGCCCAGCCCACCGAGGACCTGCGGGCGCTGCTACACGCTGTAGCGCAGGCGGCTGTCAGGGCCGGCCGCTACCAGGCCCTGGTCGTTGGGTGTGTAGCCTGCTACCAGCTCGATGAGAAGCTCCTTGGTGCCTTCTACATCTCGCCGGTCCAGCATGGCTTCGAGTTGTTGCAACTTGTCCTGAAGCACCGGCCAAGCGAGGAATTCCTCATGGGCCTTCATGATGCGGGGATGGGAGGTCGGACGCGGGTGGTTGCCGATGAGCAGTTCTTCAAACAGCTTCTCGCCGGGGCGCAGTCCGGTGATTTCGATCTCGATGTCGCCGTCGGGGTTGTTTTCGCTCCGCACACACAAGCCCGAGAGCTCGATCATGCGGGTGGCGAGATCGAAGATCTTGACGGGATCGCCCATGTCCAGCACGAACACATCACCACCCTTGGCCATGGCGCCGGCCTGGATGACCAACTGGGCCGCCTCGGGGATGGTCATGAAGTAGCGGGTCATGTCGGGGTGGGTCACCGTGATCGGGCCACCATCGCGGATCTGACGCCGAAACTTCGGCACCACCGAGCCTGAAGAGCCCAGCACATTGCCAAAGCGCACCATGGAGAAACGGGTCTTGGGAGCCGTGGCGGCCAGCGCCTGCAGCGCCATCTCCGCGAGCCGTTTGCTTGCGCCCATGATGTTGGTTGGGCGCACGGCCTTGTCGGTGCTGATCAGCACGAAGTCGGTCACGCCAACTTCGGCGGCGATGCGGGCGGCGGTCAGGGTCCCCAGCGTGTTGTTCCGGATGCCTTCGATCGGGTTGTGCTCAACCAGGGGCACGTGCTTGTAGGCCGCAGCGTGGTAGACCGTGTCGGGTTTCCAGTCGGCCATGATGTCGCGCAGGCGCTGGGCATCGCGCACCGAAGCCAGCACAGGGACCAGCAGGGTGTGGTCGGTGTCGGCCTTCTCCTGCAGTTCCTGCTGAATTTCATACAGCGCGAATTCACTTTGTTCCACCAGCACCAGCGTGGTGGGCGCCACCGCCAGGATCTGGCGGCACAACTCGCTGCCGATGGAACCACCGGCACCGGTGACCAGCACCACTTTGTCGGAGATGTTTTTGCCCAACAGGATGTGGTTGGGGCTCACCGGCTCGCGGCCCAGCAGGTCGTCGATGTCCAGCTCGCGCAAATCGGAAGTGCTCACCATGCCCTGAGCGAGTTCGCTCACGGCCGGCAAGGTGCGCACTTGCACGTGAGCGCGGAGCATCTGCGCGATCATCTCGTTGCGGCGATGCCGGCTCACCGAGGGGATGGCGAGCAACACGGTGCTGACCTGCAGCGAATTCACCAGGCCCGGCAGGTCGGCGGGGCTGTAGATCGACAGCCCGTTGAGCACGTGGCCGTGCAGACGGTCGTCGTCGTCCAGAAAACCGACCACCCGCATCTCGTGGCTGTTGGCCATGGCGCCAGCGAGTTGCCGCCCTGCATTGCCAGCGCCATAAATCAACACACGGGGCAGCGCCACCATCTTGAGCTGGTTGCGGTACAAGCCGCCGAGCCAGAAGCGCGCCAGCATTCGCGAGGCGCCCACCGTGAGCAGCAGCAACATTGGCTGGATCAGTCCCACGGTGCGGGGCACGCCATCGACGCCGAAAGCGGTGAACACCGAAGCGAACAGCAATGCGTACACCGCGACGGCCTTCATTACCGTCATCAGGGCAGACAGGCCGGAGTAGCGGAAGATGGCGCGGTAAAAGCCGTTGACCACGAAGATGGGCAAGGCCACGGTGAGAGACACCACCACTGCCCAGAGCGGCTGCCAGTAGCTGTCGCCCGCGAGCCTCACCCACTCACCAAGTCGCAGATAGAACGCCAGCCAGACCGTCAGCACGCACAGCGCCGCATCGACAGACAGCACCACCACGCGCTTGGCGGGCCTGGGCATGGCCAGGATGGGCAGGGCAAAACGGTTGAGCATGGGTGTCTTTTTCGAGGTCTGGGGTGATTCAGTGGTTGACACCATCGCGGCGCAGCACCCGCCACACTGTGAGAAAAATGATCTTCAGGTCAAACCCAAATGATTGACGCCGAAGGTACTCGGCGTCGAGGCAGACTTTGTCCGGGATCGGCAGCTCGTCGCGCCCGTTGATCTGGGCCCAGCCCGTCAGGCCGGGCACCAGGCGCTCCACGCCCACCTCGGTGCGCAATTGGATCAGGTCTTGCTGATTGAACAGGGCGGGCCTGGGACCCACCAGGCTCATGTCGCCCCTGAAAATGCTCCAGAGTTGTGGCAATTCGTCCAGACTGGTTTTTCGGAGAAACGGGCCCACAGGCGTCAGGTATTGGTCGGGTTCCGACAGCAGGTGGGTGGCCACGGCGGGCGTGTCCAGTCGCATGCTTCGAAATTTGGGCATCTTAAAAATGCGGTTGTTCCGACCCACCCGATCACTCCAATAAAGCGCCGGCCCGGGGGAGGTCCAGCGGACAAGCAGGGCGATCAACCCGATGGGCACCAACAGCCAAAAGCCGACACAGACCACGAAAAAGAGATCGAAGGCGCGCTTCATCTCATGACATCCTGCACCGCGAGCTTCAGGCCTTGCTGCACCGACCAAGGCGGCGACCAGCTTAAAACTTCCCGAGTATGCCCGATGTCGACCTGCAGAGACCCCATCAGCCGCTCGATTTGAGGGGTCTGACCCGTCAGAAGACCCGCAAGACGGAGCCAAGAAACGGGCACTGGCAACAGAGTCGCACGGCGCCCCATGGCCGCCGCCAAGCCCCGGATCAGCTCGGGTGTGGACATGTCCTGGTCGTCGGACGCGAGAAAAGTTTGACCCGCCGCATTGGGGTGGTCGGTGCAGATCTGGAGCAAGTCGGTGAGATTGCCCAGAGCCAGCAAAGAGCGGTGGTTGTGAATGCCACCGAATGGCAACGGAAGACCTTTGGCCACCAGTTGCATCAACTTCAGGAAGTTGGCTTTGACACCAGGTCCGTAAACCAGCGGAGGTCGCACGACCGCGATCTCCAGCCCGGTGGTGGCCGACACCTTCCATAGAGCCTGCTCGGCCTCCCATTTGGATTGCCCATAGGCGTCTTGCGGGGCCGGCGGTGTGTGCGCCTGAAACGGGACGCCAGGCAGCGTCTGCTCGCCATGCACTTTCAACGAGCTCACAAACACCAGGCGCCTGGCGCCGGCTGCTGCGGCCGCCAGAGCCAGCGCTTGTGTTCCCTCGACGTTGACCCGTCGAAATGCACCCAGCGGATCAGGTTCGTCATCTCGCATCACATGCACCCGCGCCGCGCAATGCACCACGCAGTCGATACCTTGCAGCGCGTGGGACCAGTCGGTCTCGGGGCCCAGATCGCCGACCACACGGGCATCCGCCTGCTCCAACGTCGCGGTTCGCACCAAAGGAAGCACGGAACGCCCTTGTTCCCGCAGGCGCGCGCACAGGGCCCGACCCACGAAGCCGCTGGCGCCGGTGACCGCTATCGTTCCAGTCATTTACCGCTTCTGGTCCCGGTTTTCGAGGGTCAGCGAGCGGACCTCCTCCATCAGCTTGCGGTTGGCTGAGAGCAGGTCGGCGACGAAGGCGATCAGGATGGTGTGGAAGCCCATGATGAGCAGTGAACTGGCCAGGATCAGCGACTGCACATGACCGTCGTAGTCCTCGGTCAGCCATTTGTAGAGGAAACGCAGGCCGATGAGAAAACCCAGTGCAAAGAGGGTCAGCCCGATGGACGCAAAAAACCGGAACGGCCGGTAGATCACGAACACACGGATGATGGTGATGATGCTTCGGCGGATGTATGAAGAAATGCTCTTGACCAGACGCGAAGGTCGCAGGTCGCCATTGACCCGGATCGGCACCGAGGTGATGGCCATGTTCTTCTGTCCGGCCTGGATGATGGTTTCCAGCGTGTAGGTGTAGTCGCTGAACACGGTCAAACGGCGCGCGGCCGAGCGGCTCATCGCGCGAAAGCCGCTGGGGGCGTCGGGGATGTTGGTCTTGCTGGCCACGCGGACGACCCAGCTGCCCAGCTTCTGCAACAGCTTCTTGACCGGGCTGAAGTGTTCAATGGCCTCGATGGGGCGGGCGCCCACCACGATGTCGGCCTTGCCATCCAGAATGGGCCGGGTCAGCGCGGGGATGTCGTCGGCGTTGTACTGGTTGTCTGCGTCGGTGTTGACGATCACGTCCGCACCGTGCTCCAGGCAGGCCTGCAGACCGTTCATGAAGCCGCGCGCGAGGCCCTGGTTGCTGGTGTGACGCACCACGTGGTCCACGCCATGGGCCAAGGCCACCTCGACCGTGTTGTCGGTGCAGCCGTCGTCGATGATCAGCCACTCCACCTGGTCGAATCCGGGCACTTGGCGCGGCAGCGCGGCCAAGGCGATGCCCAGGGTGGCTGCTTCGTTGTAGCAGGGGATCTGAATGATGAGTTTCAAGTGGGACTCCGTTGAATGTTGATCTGGTTGATCTTGTGTAGGGGGCTTCAGCAACCTGCGTGATGGAGCGGGGTTAGGGTGGGCAGCCGTCGGTGCGAAGGTGGCCGAAGCTGCCATCCCGGAACTCGGCCATCAACCGGATGTCGCAGGCGACCAGCGTGCCGGGGAGGCGGCGGGCGGTGAAGGCGAAGCCCGCGTTCATGGCGTTGGGCGTGCCCAGGGCCGCAGCGACATCCTCGCGCTTCACCTGCACTGGCATCGACGCAACGAATTGATTCTTCGCGAGAATCCAGAGGCGTTGCACCTTGTCGCCGCGCTGCGCGTCAAACACCCAGCCCTTGGCACGCAACTCGCCATTGGTGAGGGTGAGGGTTTCGAGCCGCCCGGTCACGGTCTCGCGCAAGGGCATCTGCAGCGGCTCGGTCTTGAGGGGGCTGCGGTCGGTGTAGTTGAGATTCTGTGGCAGGTCTTGCAGTGCCTGTTGCTGTTTGAGCAGGACGAGCGGCGACGATGCCCAGAAGACCCCGAGGGCACTGGCCGCAAACAGGGCGGTGACCGTCTGCTTGAACCAGCCCGGTTGGCACAGCACGAAGAACGGGAACCAGATCACGGGCAGCAGGTAGGCGTAGTAGCGGGGCTGCAACCCAGACAGCATGCCATTGCCCAGGTACGCCCGGTAGCCGAACACCAGGTGCAAGGTCAGGGTGGCCAGCGTGGCCAGCGCCACCGCATCGAAGAAGCGGACGGCCATGCGGTCCGCCGTCAGCAACGGTGTGCTGAACCTCACCACCAGCCAGCCCACCAGAGGCAGGCAGACCATGGCGTAAAAAACCGGCAACCACTTCTCTTCGATGGGCGCCACGCTCAAGTGAGACAGGATGCCTGGCAAACGCCGCCACATGGTGTAGACGAACTCCTGGCTGTAGCCCAGAAAGTCCAGTGGCGCCAGAGGCGCCACGAGCGCATAAAGATCGGCAGGTTTGGGGAAAAACGAGCCGTGCGTCAGCCGGATGGCGATGTAGTACCCGCCCACAACGGCCGCGAACACCACGCCGTGGCGCCAGGTGCTCTGCAGCAGCATGACGGGGTGGAGTCGGCGCAGGTTCAACACCGCCAGGGCGCCGAGGAAAAACACCATGAAGGCCGTTCCGGTGGCCTTGGTGAGAAAGGTGATGAGCAGGCCCAGCAACAAGACGGTGTACGACCCCGTGTGGCGTCCGGCACGGGCTGGGTTCATGGCGCGCGCGAGGCCGTAGAACCCCATGGCCATGCCGGTGTAGAGCAGGGTGTCGTTGGTGACGCTGCCGGCCAGGTAGGCAAACATGGGAATGCCTGCGCAGGCGAACAGCGTGAGCGCGACCGCACCGGGCTGCATCTTGAATTCGCGCGCGGTCAGCACCGTGAAGATCAGGCCCAGGCCGACAAAAGCCACCCCGAACAGGCGGAACACCAGGTAATTCGCTTTCGGATTGAGCGAAAAGACCTTGCCCACCACGCCCAGGGCGCTGTAGTACAGCGCCGGGTGCGCCAGGTAGTTGGGAGACTGTCCAAAGCCCATAAGCTTGCCCGTCTTGAAATCGGGCAGGGCGGCGGGCGACTGGATGCTGTCGCGGATGTAGGACAGGTGCGGCACCTCGTCCGGCGGGTAGCTGTAGGGCGTGTTGTAGGCCATCACGACGCTCTGCAGGACGATGAACACGAGCATGAACAGCGCCAGCGGCATGTGGGCCCAGGTGCGGTAGCCCTGGGCACAGACTGAAAGCAGGCGCTTGATCATGTTCGGTCGGTCGGGTGATGGCGTTGGCGCACGTCAGACGGGCTCGGCGTGCCGGACGCGGGGTGGCCACGCGAGACCGAAGTCTTCGTGGTCCAGCGTCAGGTTGGGGCTGTAGGCGGGGTCGTTCGCCATCAGCGTCGGCCAGCGTTTCCACATGTGGTCCACCTCGCTCTTGAAACGGGCTTTTTTCTCCGGCGTGTCCTCGTAGCCGCGCGTGGCCGACTCGTGGTGGAAGAGCACGGCATGCGGCGTGTAGAGGTTGCGCAAGCCAATCTCGATGAACTTGAGGCACAGGTCCACATCGTTGCAGGCCACCTTCAGGTTGACCGAATCGAAGCCACCCACGCGATCGAAGTGCTTCTTCTGCACCGCCATGCAGGCGCCAGTGACGGCGCTGAAGTTGCTGGCCAGCGAGGCGCGCCCCACGTAGCCGTGCGACTGGTTGAAGAAGCCCTTGTGCGAATGCCCCGCCCAGCCGCCAATGCCGACAATCACGCCCGCGTGCTGGATGGTGGCATTGGGGTACAGCAGCTTGGCGCCCACGGCACCAATGCCGGGGCGGCAGGCCTGACTCACCAGCTCTTCCATCCAGTCGTGCGCGATGACCTCGATGTCGTTGTTGAGGAAGCACAGCACCTCGCCCGTGACCTGGGCCGCCGCCAGGTTGTTGATGGCCGAATAGCTGAAGGGCGAGTCGTCGCGGATGACCTTGAAGTTGTCGGCCTGCGCCTGCTCTGCGAAATAGGCGAGCGCGGCCGGATCGTCCGAGCCGTTGTCCACCAGCAGGATTTCGTAGTTCTTGTAGCTGGATTTGGTCTTGATGCTCTCGATGCAGACCTTGACGAGCTGCAGCGCATTGCGCGTCGGGATGATGATGCTCAGCTTGGGCGCGGGCGTCGGCACGCGGTAGCGCACGCGGTAGCCGTGGCCGATGAACTGGGCTCGCCCGCTGACCTGGGTGCGCTTGAAATGGTCGTTGAGCGCGCGCTCGCCCGCCAGCATGGCGTAGGGCTTGATCGTGAGGTCGGCCGTGGCGGTGCTGCCGGCGTGGGCGCGCCAGTGGTAGAGGATGAAGGGCACGTGCACGATCTGGGCGGGCGTGACGTGCTCGATCACGCGCAGCACCAGGTCGTAGTCTTGCGCGCCGGCATAGGCTTCCCGCAGGCCACCCACCTGGTTCATCAGGTCGCGGCGGTAGAAGGCCAGGTGCGTGACGAGGTTGTGCGAATAGAACAGGTCGAGGTTCCAGTCGCACTTGAAGTAGGGGTCGTAGCGTTTGCCGTCGTCGCCGATCTTGTCTTCGTCCGAATACAGCAGGCGCGCGTCCGGGTGCTGGGCGATGGCCTTGACCATGTACAGCAGCGCGTGCGCGGGCAGCACGTCGTCGTGGTCGAGAAAGCTGATCCAGTCGCCGGTCGCCAGTGCCAGCGCGCTGTTGGTGGCGGCGGAGATGTGCCCGTTCTTCTCGCGGAACACGATCTTGATGCGGCGGTCGCTGGCGGCGAGCTTCTCCAGAAAGGGGCGCACCTCCGGATCGGGCGATGCGTCGTCGGCGATGCACAGTTCCCAGTTCGGGTAGAGCTGGTCCTTGACCGACTGGACCGCCTGGTCGAGCCAGTCGAGATTGGCGTTGTAGGTGGGCATGACCACCGACACCAGGGGCTGGTTGGGCAAGGCCGCCAGCTGTTGGCGCATCAGCCCGACCGCCGCGGCATCGGGCGTGTCGTAGCGGCGCACCCACTCCTGGTAGTCGCGAGGGTCGAAGGCCTTCGGGGCATGGTCGGCCACCGCGGCGTCAGGTGCGAGCGCATCGGGCGTGGCGGCGTGGCGAGCCTGCTGCAAGGCCATTTGCCATCCCTTGCCGGCCGCCATGGCTTCGCGGAACACCCGCACCGAGTACGTCACGTCCTGCGCCAGCACGCTGAGCTTGCGCAGCGGCGCCGTCACGCGCCAGCTGCTGGACCGGTACATGTTCTGAATGTGCGCGCTGTGCACCTTGGCCGCTTCCTGATGCGCGAGCACTTCGTTGGTCAGCACGGAGATGCGCTGTTGCGCGACGATCAGCTGCAGGTTGCGATCGGTGTAGTCCTGCAGCAAGTCGAGCAACTGCTGCTCGCGGTCTTTGAGTTCTTCTGCCAGTTGCAGGCGCTCGTCTTCGGCGGGCAGGGCGCTGGGCGAGGAAGTGGCGGTGGAGTCGTTGCTTTGCATGGGGGCGATCAGATCAGGTCGGCTGTGCGCAGCTCGCGCAGGCGGCTGCGGTAGGCCGCGGCCACCGCTTCGATGGAGTAGTGGGTCTGGATGTTGTGGCGTGCCGCCTGGGCCACGGCCCGGGCTTCGTCGCGCTGCTCGAACACCCGGCGCATCTGCTGGCGGGCCTGGTCTACATCGGGGTCGCGCCAGTACTGGCCTTCATGGAGGATGTAGTCGCTCGGCGTCAATGCGACGAGGGGGCCATCCACGAGGAAGCTGGTCTGCGGGGTGCAGAAGTCCACGTTGCCAGAGAAGTTGGTGGTCACGGTGGGCAGGCCCAACAACATCGACTCGGCGATGATGCGGCCGAAGCCCTCGGAGCGGTGCAGCGAGACATAGGCGTCGCACGAGGCCATGAGCTGGGTCAGCTCGACACGGCCCATCGTGCGGTCGATCACCACCACGCGGTCATCGCCGTTGAGCTCAGCCTCCAGGGCCAACCAGGCGGCCGACGTGCGGTCCAGGCTGATGGCCTTGATCACCAGACCGACGCCACGCTCGGTGCCGAAGGCCGACTTGAAGGCGCGCACGGCCGCGATCGGGTTCTTGCGCGACAGCCAGGAGTTGCCGTCGAACATCACGAGGAAGTGGAAGCGGTTGGCCGGCAACCCGAACTGCGCACGGTTGGCGCCGGTCGGTGCGGGCACTTCCACCGCCAGGGGCATCTTGCGCACCGGCTTGTCGGTGCGTCCGGCAAAGGCGTTGCGAACGAATTCGCTGAACACCCAGATCTCGTCCACCGAACCAATCACACCCATGAGGTGCTCGGGCCAGACGGGCAGCTCCCAGTGCCAGGCCCCGACGTTGTAGGTGCCCGAATTCAGCAACTGGCGACCGCCCTCCATGCCCAGGCGGATGATTTCCGTGGGCGGCAGACAGTACAGCGAGACCGGCCAGCGCGGCTGCTCGACGATCAGCGAGTCCAGCGAGTGGTCCAGCTTGTCGGGCCCGGGGATGGGCACGTCGATCACGGCGTGCGGAACGCCCGCGAGTTGCGCCGAACGCGCAGCCATGCGCACGTCTTCCGCGATTCCGATCACGCTGCGGGCGTAGCCGACGATGTTGATGCCCGGCTGTTCGGCCGACGGGTCGGCGAAGAGCTCGGACACGCCGGCGTATTCGGTGTTCCCATGCTGCGCCCACCAGGCCAGCAACTGCTCACAGCCCGGCTTTTGGCGCAGGTCAAAGGCCTGTTGCAGGTCGCCACGCGTGCACCACACCATGTAGACCGGGTAGGGCAAGGGCATGGCGCAAGCACCACCCGGCGCCTGCAGAGCGTTGAACCCGGCGGCCCGCTGATGCAGTTGCCGGCGCAGGCCGGTATGGTTCATCAGCGACCACGCTGGCACAGCAAATTCCGCGCAACCGCTGCGGTGCCACCACAGCAGGCCGTTGAACCCGTTCCTTTCTGACACCGGGGCGAACTGAGACGGGTCGAGGTCGCTGCGCCCCGCAACGATCAGCGACAGCACATGAGGCCAGGGCCACTGGTCGGCGCCGTGGGCATCGACGACCAACAGCTCGGGCGCCAGTCGCCAATCGACGCGCAAGTGCTCTTTATGGCCGAAGTTGAACCACCAGCGCAGGAAGCCAATGCGACCTTCCGCGCTAGCGATGTCGTGCGAGGCTTGTAGATCGGGGCGGTCACCCCAGATCAGGCACAGCGGCTTGGGCAGGCCATCGGTGAATGCCTCGCTGCCGATAACCGCTTCACGGCTGTGTTTCCGGAAACCGGGCATGAGATCGAGCGCCGTCGGCCAGTTGCCCTGCAGCGCATACGACAGGCCTGTGCCGCCTTCTTCCAGGAAGCGGTCAACGCTGTACGAGGAGAGAAAGGCGCGGTCTGCGTCACTCAGACACCACTCGGTTTCTGGGTATTCCAGGTGCAGTCTGCGCTCCCACCAGACGTAGAAGACGATGCGGTCCTGTACACGAAGAAGGTCAAAGTGTTTCAGGTCCGGGCGAATGGCCACCACGACCTGGATGCCTGCCGGCACGCTCATGGGCCAGTCCACTTGCCCGATGGGCGCCTGAGCAGACCAAGCGGTATGTGATGTCACCAGTGTTCCTGTCTTCGAGAGCCCGGCAGGGGCAGGTCAAGTCCGTGGACGAAGACCCCAGCCGGCACTCCGGCAGCCCGTCCCGGGCAACCGACGATTATAAGTTCCCCCTTTGAGGGACCTGGATGGGACAAGGCCCAACGCAAAAGACGCTTGCTTCAGACGGAGGCCACGGGCTTAGTTGCCGGTGGTTGCATTGCCAGCCGGTTGGTACGTTTGACGCCCGCGACGCTGCGTTGGTTGATCCTCGGCGGATTCAAATCTGAAGTGCAACACCCTGGGGTTCAATGAACGAGGGTGGAATGCTGCGGGCTGTTGAGCAGGAGTTCTCGATAGACCGCCAAGGGTGATCGTACGCTCAGGCCTTTGCGAGGCC
>NZ_MUNZ01000152.1 GCF_002001205.1 Hydrogenophaga sp. A37 | reverse complement strand
GTGGCGGAGTGACCGGGACCGGTGTGCCCTCACGCGGTGGGGACGGATCTTCCGGAAGTGGCACGGGAGCGGGTGCAGGCGCAGGCGCGGGCGCCGGTGGCGGCGCCGGCTGGGGCGCGGGCGCCGGTGGCTGGTTCGCCACGTTGACCGTGTGTGTCGCGCTGTCGCTCGCACCGTCCTGGTCCACGATGGTGTAGTTGATCACCACCGGTCCGGAGACACCCGGGGCCGAGGTGAAGGTCCACACACCGCCCACATTGCTCAGCGTGCCCAGCGCGGGGTCGGCCAGCGTGGCCACCGTCACCGTCAGCGGGCCTCCTTCGGGGTCGGTGTCGTTGTCCAACAGGTTCACCACCGTCGGCACTTCGGGCACCACCGCCTGCGCGTCATTCACCGCATCAGGTGGTTCGTTCACACCAACCACATTGATGTTGACGATTTCAGTTTCCGTTACGCCGCTAGGGCTGGTGACGGTGTAAGTGAAGCTGTCTGGGCCGGTGTAGTTCGGATCGGGTGTGTAGGTGAACTCACCGTTCGCGCCCAACACCAGGCTGCCATGGCTGGGGTTCGTGTTGCTGGAGACGATCGGCGAACCTTCAAAGTTGTCCGCATTGGCACCGCCCGTCAGTACATTGAATGTGATGGGTGTTTCTTCGTTGGTACTGACGTTGTCGGTGACGGTGTCCCGGACCGGCGTGATCGTGACTTGCACGATGTCGGTGGTGGTCGCAGAGCCGGAGACGTTGATCGCATCAAGGAAGTTGCCAAAGGTGGGATTGCCACCCGCCGCACTGACACTGTTGAACTGAAGGATCACGGCATGGCCAGTGACCGGTCCCAGATTGGCTTGGTACTGCTGCCAGGCGGTATTGCCGGTGGTGTAGTTCTGACTGAACAACACGGTGTCGTCGCCTCCTCCCAGCACGCCATCCGCACCCAGATCGATGGCGCTGACGTTCATGGTGTCGTCACCTGAACGGCCTCGGTGTGAAAAAGACAACTCAAGGTCCCCGCCTGAGATGGAGGGGGTGAAGGTTTGCGACAGGGTGGACACCAGGTTGGCGTTGAGCTCCGCAAACTGGTCGCCCTCAAAAGCTTCCACGCCATTGTGACCGGCGTCCCAGATTTCGATCATGTTGTCGCTGGCTGACGTGTCCCAGCCTGGAACCAGCGTTTCGTTCAACGAATGGAAGGCGTTGAGGTCTGCGAAATCTGGATTCTCAAAACCGGGGTTGATGAACCCCAGGTCCAGGGGTCGCTTGAGCGTGACAACCAGGTCGGCCGTGGTCGCACTGTTGTAGTCGGCCGTTGGAGTGAGCGTGAGCCCGTTCAAGGCCGCATTCACCGAAGTGATCGTTCCGGTCAGGATGATCTGGTTGCTGCCATTGCCGCTGACGCTGATCAGACCCGCGGTGCCCGAGAGCTGCAAGCTGCCGATGTCGCCAGGGATTTCAAGTCTTACCTCGACCACGGCATCGGTGTTGTCAGGGTCGGTGATGAAAATGCCGTTGCCGTTGGCACTGGAGAACACCACAGGTGTGTCCTCGGTGGTGGAGGCGATGGGCGGCGCATGGGTTTCCGGTACGTTGCCCGGTCCGACCGTGATGTTCAGCGTGCCCACGTCGGAGGCTGTGCCGTCGGTGACGGTGTAGTTCACCGAATCCGTCCCGTTGTAGCCCACTGGCGGCGTGTACGTGTAGCTGCCATTGGCGGCGATCACGATCGTGCCGCCCTGCGCCGTCGGGAAGGTGCCGGGCACCACCGTCAAGCTGTCGCCATCCAGATCGGTGTCGTTGGTGTCCAGATCGACAACCGAGGTGAACGGCGTGTCTTCGGGGACCGTGATCGCATCGTCGACCGCCACCGGTGCGTCGTTGACATCCCTGAACAACAAGTCTGTCGTCAACGGAACCGCATTGGAGCCATCGGCCGCCAACGCAGGAACACCTTCCAGATTGAAGGTGGTGCCCGTCAGGTTTTCGTCGTTGGGGTCGACGCCATCGTTGACATCGCTCCCTTCAAATGTGTCGAACAGGCCATCCCCGTCTGTATCGGTGGTGCTGGTGACAGAGGTCGGGCCACCGTCTCCACGCTCGGCCACATCCGCCGTGCCGTCGGCGTCGCTGTCGGAGTCGAGATAGTCCTCCGCGGTGTCACCGTCGGTGTCGACCGGGGTCAATCCCTCGCCAGCGCCCGGTGAGCTTTCGTAAATGTCATCCAGTCCGTTGCCATCACTGTCGGTGCCCGAGGGAGCGATGTATCCCGCTGTGGTTTGTGCCTCGACGTTGTCCGTGATGCCGTCGTCGTCGGCATCGATGTCCCGGGAGGTGCCCAGCGGAACCGCCACCACCCCGAACACCAGACCGTGCGGGTCGTTGCCGGTGTAGGTCAGTGTGAAGCTGGATATGTCCCCGGTGATCTCGTAGAAGGTGTAGCCGTTCGCCACGGTAGACAGGTTGGAGCTGACAACGGTGCCCGTCATGCCCGGCGTGGTGGATTCCACCCCATCAAGCAGGGAATACTGGTTGGATCCAAAGACGTCTGCGTTGGCCAGGACGGTGAGGTTGGTGCTGGACGTGATGGTGGTGAACGCCGTTCCGCCGAACTCCTGCGCCAGTCCGGCGATACCGATCACGAAGTGGTATTCATGATCAGCGGTATTGAGGCTGTCGGCCGTCGCGCCGTAGTCGATCTCGATCACGCGCGGAATCGAGCCGATCACGTCCAGGTACTGCGTCGGCATGGTCACGGAGGCGCCATACATCTCGACCGTCATCGAGGTGATGGGTGGCTGAAACCCCCGCCACTGGTCGCCACCCACCACGTCACCCGACAGCACGCTCACAGTGACACCACCGTTCGGGAGGGTGGCTGAGCCCGGGGGGTCGAGTGTGAAGGTGTGGCTGAATGGCGCGTTTTCCAGCACGTCGGCCTGCACCGTGGTGGGAGACACCATGGCGACAAGGGGGGTCCCTGCCTCCACCGAATCGATGATGCCGTCGTCGTCGTCGTCGATGTCGTCGTCGTCGTCGTTGACGCCATCACCGTCGAAGTCGGCAATGACGGTGATGTTCAGAATGCCCGTGTCCGAGGCTGTGCCATCGGTCACGTTATAGGCAACGCTGTCGCTGCCGGAGAAGCTGGCCGGGGGCGTGTAGGTGTAGCTGCCGTTGGCCGCGATCACGATGCTGCCGCCTTGGGTGGTCGTGAACGTGCCCGGCACCACCGTCAGGGTGCCGCCGTCCAGTTCGGTGTCGTTGGCGTCCAGATCGACCACCGAGGTGAACGGCGTGTCTTCGGTCACCGTGATCGACTCGTCCACCGCCACCGGGGGGTCGTTGACGGGACTGATGTCCAGCGTCAATGTCGAGGTGTCTGTGACCGTCCCGTCTGACAGCGTGTAGGTCGCTACCGGGATGGACCCGACGTAGTTGGCCACTGGCGCAAAGCTGTAGCTGCCATTGGCGTTGATGGTCAATGCGCCCACGCCGCCGATGGTGGCCGTGCTGCCGGCCGCGTGTACGGTGGCATCGCCAGCCACGGTGTATTGGGTGATGGTGAGGGTGTCGCTGTCGCCATCGCTGGAGTTGGCCAACAGGTCGTCGGCATCGCCATCGGCGACCGTCAGCGTCGTGTCCTCGGTCACGGTGTTGCTTTCGTCACCATCGACAGGGGCGTCGTTGGTGACAAAAGAGTCCAGCAGAAAGCTGCCCAGGTTGATGCCCCTGGGCCTCGCAACGGCATCGGTCCCGGTCGAACCATAGACGAACTGCGCCGAACTGAAGCCTGTGCTTGTGTAGGCTGTGACCGTGTTGGCCGCAGGATCGCCAAACACGTTGACCTCGTCGAGCCAGTTGGTTGGATCTCCCGCGACGGTGGGGTCCACGCGATAGAAGTCGTACCCCGCTGGATTGGGGGTGTTCGAAAAGCCGCCAGACTCCAGGTCGTCGCCGATCACCACCGAAGAGAAATCGGGCGACATGCCCACCAACTCGGTCATGTCGAAGGTGTCTTGGCTGTCGACGTCATTGAACACGAACCGGCCTGTGCTCGGCAGGGCAAATAGGTCGCTGGTTCCAGCCTCAACAAACGAGAACTGAACCTCGATCCTGGGATCGATGTTTGCAGACGATTCGAAGAAAATGCCGGCAACATCGCTGACCGACGCTCCATTCGTCACGTTCTCGACCGAGAGCACGGTCAGCAGCAGATCCACCGCTTGCCCTTGAATGGTGAACACGTTCTCAAACCGGACCACATCGCCCGCAACCACCGTGACGACTCCGGTGAACACGATACCGTTGAGGGTGGCAACGTCGGTGAAGCTCAACGTCTGGGGGAGCACTGTCGTGGCCAGCAAGCCATCCCAGTCGTCGGCCGCCAGCCCTTCGGCTTCAACCTCACCAACCTGGTATTCGAGTTGCCAGTCGCCCCCCCGAGCCAGAGCACCGGTATCGTCCATGGAGGCAGCCACATCGGCACCGGTCGCTTCAGCCAAGGCCTGCACAAACGCCTGACCGTCGCCCGTCTGCGCCACATCGCACCCGTAGAGCAGCAGGTCGGCTTCTGCCGACAGTGCCGACCTGATCACCGTCAGTTCGTCCGCGTATTCACCGGACACGGAAGACAGGTTCAATACCCCATTCCCCAGCTCCAACTGGCCGTCGCTGCCGTGGCTCAGGATGTGGATGGCATCGATGCCGGTGCGCCCCTGAAGAAGGCTGGCCATTTGCTCGACGCCGTCTGAAGCGCCGTCCAGAACCCAGACTTCGGACGCTGTCAGATCCAGCTCATCCAGAAGGTCGACAGCGGCCGCGTCGACAAAAATGACCTCCCGCCGAACCGACGACTCGGTGACTTCTTCTGCCGTGTCAGAGGTCGTGGACTGGTCCTCATCCTCCACCGTCTCAGTCACCGTGGCCTGCTCGTCCGCCACCGGTGTGTCTTCCTCGCTGGTCGCGGCCACATCCGGCCCCCCGTCCGATGTCGCGTCTTCGCTGTCCTGCGCCTCGGTGACCTCTTCTGCATCGTCAGTGGTTGAGGCCGGATCGTCTTCTCCTGTCTCGACGCCTTCTGCCGGCTCATTCACAACGCCCTGCTCGACATCGCCCACACGTTCATCCCCGGACTCAGCGGGATCATCGGCACCCACGGCTGGCTCATCGGGGAGGTCGGCCGCTGAGCCCTCGTCGGAAACTTCGATCACGGTCCCCAACACGGCCGCATCAAACACAATGCGCTGCTCCAGCAACATCGCGTGGCTCGAGGCGCGAACCGGTGACGCCATCACGGTCGTGCGTGTCCGCGTGGAGCGCCCGCATCCGCTCGTTTGCTCTGAGGCGGCCACGTACGCACCCAATGATTCGTTCCAGATCGACTGGTATGACTTGTTCATGTTGAAAGGCGTCTCAATTGGGCATTGGTTGGGGCATCAGACAGCCGCGCACCAAGACTTCCGCCCTCATCGGGGGTTGATCTGGGAGCGTAGGCGGAGCGTTCTTCGGCGATCCATCAAAAAGCATCGCAGTTCCGGGCCGGTTCCGGGCTTCGCCGCTTGGTGGAGGCAATCAAATCGAAAAGCACGGTGCAAACCGTCTCCGGCACTGGGCCGAATCTGTGCTCCATCTGGGGCAGCAACCAACAAGACGCCAGGAACCTGATCACGTCCAGCTGGTTGTTGATGCCCAGCTCCTGTGAGAGCATCCAGATCGGCTCATCACTCGAATACACCACCCTGACCAGCCTGCGAATGCCATTGGTGGCCGACGTGCCGATCCACTCCAGAAACCCCTTGGGGGGTGAATACCGGTAGGCCTTGATGATTTCATAGCTGAGGTCATCCAGGACACCCACGACCAGGCTGTCCAAGTCGCCTTCCAGCCGCTCGATCGTCTCGGTGCGGGTGGCAAAGCGGGGACAGTCGTCCAAGGTCGCGTTCTTGCGCAGCGAGGGCAGTTTGACAGGCGTGTTCATCACAATCTAGACCGAGTGAAGTTCAAGTGGGCTGGCAAAAAAGTTGTTGGCGGCCCTGAGCTGTTGGGCCAGACCCACGGCGCAAGGCGCGTCCTCCCCAAGGCCCAGCGCCAGTCGCATGACCTCGCCGCAGCTGGCGTCCACCGCCATTTCCAGGGCATGCCCGTCCAATGGGATCAGCCCCTCGACCTCGCGTTCCACGGCCAGGAAGTGCCTGGTGGCCAACCACGCAAAAGGGGCATCGCTCACCTTCAGCATCAGCGGGGCCACTCGCCAAGGAACGCCCAGCATGGGCATCGGATCGATCCCCGACATGTTCAAGAGCCTCAGCGCCTCCTCCCACAGTTGGGACAGTCCGGTCCGCCCTGAACGGTCCTTCAACAACTGCGGATAGGACTGCTCCGACGCGAGCGCCATCAATGAGGCCAGCTGCAGGAGCGCTTGGCCCCACAACACAGCGCCCATGTCATGCCGAAAATCCACCGAGTAGCCTGCACGCTCCAGACTGGCTCGCCAGCGCCGCACGCGGATGTTTTCCGACAGGTACAAACAAGGCCGATCGGCCGCAACGGCGTTTTTCGTGGGATCCGACCACCCGGTATGTCTGACGACACACCGAACCCAGTGCAACCCAGGCGCGGCATGGGCGGCCCATGTCAGTCGACGGATGCCCGGCAGCATGGCCACCACCGGCGTGCCCACAGGAACCCGCCCCTGCAGCTGCCGCGCCATGGGGAGCGCTTGGTCCGGCTCCACGCCAAACAGGACCAGGTCGGCACTGGCGACCCCTCTGCAAACCGAACACCGAGCCTTCGGCCTCTCGCAGTGGCACTCCAGGTCGGAAGCGAAGCTGACTTGCACGCCCTGTGACTGCAGTGCTCGGCCCAGTTGCACAGCAGACGCACCATTTCCAAGAACCAACACGCTGGCAGGCGAGACAGGGAGCGCAACGGTGCGCGGAACGCAGGGCGAGGTGCTCATGATCGATAGGCCATGTTCGTAAGGGGGAAAAGCGGAGGGAACACCCCGGTTGTCACGCGTTCACTGGAACCAGCAACATGCAAAGTTTCGAAAGCACATTGCATCCAGTTGTCTGTCGACAGGACTTTGATGCAATCGATTCCATCGGAGTGTCAAACATTTGACACTCTGTGAACGGATGCCAACTACATTTGCATACATTTCTCCGAATCTCGGTGTCTTTATGAAAACCGTCACGCTTCATCGAACCCTCAGTTCAGACCGCTGGTACCGATCCTGCCCGGTCGAACTGCAGACGGCGCTGATGCAGTTGTCGAGGCCCGTGCAGCTGACACAGGGGGAAGCGGTCTTTCATCTGGGGGAGGGTGGCAGCGGCTTGTACTGCGTCCTCGAAGGTGCGCTGCTGGTGAGCAACGTGAGCAAGGAGGGCAAGGTGGCCGTGCTGTCACAGGTTGAACCGTGCCAATGGTTTGGAGAGATAGCGACCATTGACCGTGGGCCGAGGCACTTCACTGCGCACGCCAATGAAGACTCCAAAGTCCTGTGCGTTGCAGGTGAAACATTGGAGCCCTGGCTCAACGCGCACCCCCTGTGCTGGAGGGACATCGGTGTCCTGGCCTGCAGCAAGCTGAGGGTGGCGTTGGACGCGCTTCAGGAGGTGTCACTCCTGACGCTGGATCAGCGAATTCTCAAGCGGCTGGAGCGCATCGCTTCGGGGTACGGAAGCCGAACAACGCCCAAGAAACGGGTGCGGGTGCCTCAAGAAGTGATCGCCCAGATGATGGGCGTGAGCAGGCAGAGCGTGAACCGGGCGCTGAAATCCCTGGAAGACGCAGGCCTGATTTCTCGCACCTACGGCATCGTGGAATTGCACGGCCCTGGATCGCAAGCCCCTGATGCCACACCCAGTTGATGCTCCATCACGCCCCGTGCGGGGCCGGTGATCAAACCTCGACCCCGAACTTCCTGGCCCGGCAGGCCACCGTTGCAGGTGACTTCACGGGGCAGGACGTGCCTTCACTCCCTCGCCCCTCTGGGGAGAGGGCTGGGGTGAGGGGCCACGCCTGCCCATACGCCCCCTCGCGCCAAAGACTTTGAGCCATGCTTTTCAGGCCCAGCGTGCTCAGCGATGCGTGTGCCTGACTGGCTCCTCGGCAGTGAGCGCAACGCGACCTGACAGGGGCTGTGTCCAGCAGCGGTCGTCCGAGACGACAGCGATCCTCGCAGGAACGATGGTCGGTTTGAGTTGCATGGCCGACATCGGACCATGCCCGAACGGAACTTCATCTTGAACGTCCGCTGCCCCCAGTTGCGAACTGGTGCTCGCGACCCGTTGCGGTCGTCCGGCAGTGGCCCTCATTGCAGCCATCCCGGTTGCAGCGGTCGGCAGGTTCTGACGCTGCAACTGCGTGCTTCCCAGTAAACTGCCCAACGGCTCGCGCGCCCGATCTGTCAAGCCGCTCAGGCACAGAGAGTCCAGTCGGGTTTGTCGGATCTGTTAAACCTGTTCATTCAACCGGTGTGTGACGCTACTGAGTTGATTACAAACGCACTTTGGGAATGTCATGAGACTTTGTTTTACGGCAGCGGTTGTGGGTATCCGGCGCCTTGCCCTTTAGATCAAACTTAAACATCACTTCTCCCCATGCAGTGCAACTTCTTCGCTTCAAACGTGGACTTGATTCCAGTCCTTGAGCAAGTAGAACGCAAGCATGCGATCAAATACTTCGCGGCTGGGCTATTTGCATCCTCTACACCGGTGCAAATCGACCTTGGCGCTGTGCTCACAGCCAGCAAGCATTGCAAAGATGATGGGTATCTGGTCACGCCTGCCAGTCTCGAAGTTGAGGCACGATCGGTCCCACAACGTAAAGGCGGGACTTTGTACGCAATCGATGCGCTCAAGAATCCGTCAAGTATCACGCTCCGCCCTGGGGGTATGGTCAGCAATACTGTGTTGCTCCCTGGTGTAGTCGGTACGGCCTCCCAGGATGAGGTGGCAGTTGTGCTTCACCGCACTTTCGCTTATGCAATTGGAAAGCACTTCAAGCGAGTGCAGTCGTACTGGGTTGGGCCATCAGCGTTTAGGTTGCTCGGTCAGGGCGTTCGCTTAACCATCTCCGCCAAAGCTCCTCGCGAATACGATCTTGCGCTAGTGGTGGAGCGTCATGTTTAACATGTCGGCCCATCGGACGGCCTGCGGCCTCCGCTGGCCTTACTCGTTATACGTCTGCAGAACAAGCTTGCGAATGAACAAAAAATTTAAACTGAGCGCCGATGAGATCGGACCAGTAGCTACCGGATTCGGATCGTGCTTTGCCTCAGATCACATAACTGTTGAGGGGCGCAAGGTTGGTTTCATGTATCGAGAGGCGCCAGACAACGAGCTGGACAGCGGCTGGCGGTTTCTTTCTGGCCTTGAAACACAAGAGTATCTAGACAATCCAGATCATCTTTCAATATATGACGTGAACACGATCGCCAACTATGACGCAAGCATTGCAAAGCACTTGACTGCTTCAGTTGGCTCTGCGTTCGCGAAAGCAGAGAATGGTGAATTTATTGAAGAGGCAGCACCGAGTGATCCCGACGCATAACTGTTGCTCGTCGCGCACACGCAGCAGCTGGATGCCGCTGTGCGGCGCTTGCTTTGTGCCGAACAGCGGCAACGTTAAACCTCTATGAAGTTCCTCGCGCCTTGGTACGAGAAGAAGGACGCTGCGCTTGTCGCTGAATTGAAAAGGGAAGTGCCGAAAGGGCATACTTTGCACGGCATTCCGGTCACCGCCCTGGGGTACCGAGACGATAAGGACGACGTGCTCTTTGCTCTGCAAGATGGAACGGGTCGCCTCGCGGCTGTTCATCTGACCTTTCAGGTCGAGACAGATGTTCGCTGGCCTACCTTTTCGATGTTTGCAAGCGAGGCCGAGTGGATTGAAAAGATGCAGGCTGATCATGCCGAGTTCGAGGCTTAACATGCCGGCCCATCGGATCGTCTGCGGCGTCCGCTGGCCTTAGTCGTTGAGCGACTGCTTTTCCCTTGGCCATCCGGCGGCTCCTGGCCGGCAGCGTGAGTACAAGGCAGCGCCATGAAGCCGCCCTTTGGTGGTTGACGAACTTCGCCAACTTCAGGCTGGTACGGCTGGTGTAGGGCAAGTCAATGACACCGCACAGAAGAAGCGCCTCTGCTCCAGCCGCAGGCCCCCACCCCAGCCCTCCCCCAGAGGGGGAGGGACAGGTCACTCAAGCCGCATGCAGCGGCAACGCCGTCTTGTACCGAACCTGCTTGAGCGCAAAGCTGGAGCGGATCTTCTCCACCTGCGCAATCGGTGAAATCTGTTCCAGGATGAAGCGCTCCAGCGCGGGCATGTCGGGCACGGCCACGCGCAGCAGGTAGTCGGCGTCGCCGGTCATGAGGTAACACTCCATCACCTCGTCGCGCAGGGTGATGCGCTCTTCAAAGGCCTGCAGCGTCTCGCGGCTCTGCTGCTTGAGGCTGATGGAGATGAACACGTTGAGGTGCAGGCCCAGCTGCTTCGCGTCGAGCAGCGCCACGTACTGCCGGATCAGGCCCCGCGCCTCCAGCGCACGCACCCGCGCCAGGCAGGGCGAGGGCGAGAGGTGCACGCGCCGGGCGAGCTCCACGTTGGACAGGCTGGCGTCGGTCTGGAGCTCTTCCAGAATCCTCAGATCGGTGGCGTCGAGGTGGTTTGTGCTTTGGTTGTTCATTTCAGCGGCATTTTATGGGTCACATCTGCCACAACACCCCACAAATCCACACCAACTGCCTGCGCCTTGTGCCTACAGTCACGCCATCAGGAGACCTTCGCCATGAACAACATGACCCCCGCTTGGCATCTGACCGCCAACGCCGACACCAACCCCGACGAAACCCAGGAGTGGCGTGACGCCCTGCTGTCGCTGGCGGCCAGCGATGGCCCGGCGCGTGTGCGCCAGATCCTCGACGAGCTGGCCCGCGTGGCACGAAACCAGCGCATCGGCTGGCAGCCCGAGCTGAACACGCCCTACATCAACACCATCGGGGTGGAAGAGCAGCCCGCCTTCCCCGGCGACCTCGCGGTGGAGGAGCGCCTGGCCTCGCTGATGCGCTGGAACGCGCTGGCCATGGTGGTGCGCGCCAACCAGGCGTATGGTGAACTCGGCGGGCACATTGCCAGCTACGCGAGTGCGGCCGACTTGTTTGAGACCGGGTTCAACCACTTCTTCCACGCGCGCAGCGACAGCCACGGCGGCGACCTCGTGTTCTTCCAGCCGCACAGCGCGCCCGGCGTCTACGCCCGCGCTTTCCTCGAAGGCCGCCTGAGCGAGGCCGACTTGCTGCACTACCGCCAAGAGATCACCGCACCGGCCAGCGGCTCGCGTGGCCTCTCCAGCTACCCGCACCCCTGGTTGATGCCCGACTTCTGGCAGTTCCCCACCGGCTCCATGGGCATCGGCCCCATCAGCTCGATCTACCACGCGCGCTTCATGCGCTACCTCACGCACCGGCAGTTGTTGAACTGTGAAGGCCGCAAAGTGTGGGGCGTGTTCGGCGACGGCGAGATGGACGAGCCCGAGAGCATGAGCGCGCTCACGCTGGCCGCGCGCGAGAAGCTGGACAACCTGGTCTGGGTGGTCAACTGCAACCTGCAGCGGCTGGACGGCCCGGTGCGCGGCAACGGCCGCATCATCGACGAGCTGGAAAAGCTGTTTGCCGGCGCGGGCTGGAACGTGATCAAACTGGTGTGGGGCAGCGACTGGGACGGCCTGTTCGCGCGCGACACCACCGGCGCCCTGGTGCGCGCCTTCGCCAACACGGTGGACGGCCAGATGCAGACCTTCGCCGCCAAAGACGGCCGCTTCAACCGCGACAACTTCTTCGGCCAGAACCCCGAACTCGCGGCGCTGGCCCAGGGCATGACGGACGAGCAGATCGACCGCTTGAAGCGCGGTGGCCACGACCTGGTGAAGATCCACGCCGCGTATGCCGCCGCAGCCGCGCACACCGGCCAGCCCACCGTGATCCTGGCGCAGACCAAGAAGGGCTACGGCATGGGCGCGGCCGGTCAGGGCAAGATGACCACGCACAGCCAGAAGAAGTTCGACGAGACCGACCTGATTCAATTCCGCAACCGCTTCAACCTGCCGCTGACCGACGAGCAGACCAAGGGCCTGGCCTTCTTCAAGCCCGCCGACGACAGCGCCGAGATGCGCTACCTGCGCGAGCACCGGACGGCGCTGGGCGGCGCCATGCCCCGGCGCGAGACCGCGTGTGAGGTGGTGCCGGTGCCAGCCATCGACGCCTACGCGCAGTTCGCCCTCAAGGCCGATGGCAAGGAGATGAGCACCACCATGGCCTTCGTGCGCATGCTCGGCACGCTGCTGAAAGACCCGGCGCTCGGCCCGCGCATCGTGCCCATCGTGGCCGACGAGGCGCGCACCTTCGGCATGGCCAACCTGTTCAAGCAGGTCGGCATCTACAGCAGCGTGGGCCAGCGCTACGCGCCGGAAGACATTGGCTCGGTGCTCAGCTACCGCGAGGCGCTGGAAGGCCAGATTCTGGAAGAAGGCATCAGCGAGGCCGGCGCGCTGGCGAGCTGGACGGCGGCGGCCACCAGCTACAGCGTGCACGGCCTGGCCATGCTGCCGTTCTACATCTACTACTCCATGTTCGGCTTCCAGCGCGTGGGCGACGCGATCTGGGCCGCGGCGGACCAGCGCTCGCGCGGCTTCCTGCTCGGCGCCACCTCGGGCCGCACCACGCTGGGCGGCGAAGGCCTGCAGCACCAGGACGGCAGCAGCCACCTGGTCGCGGCCACCATTCCCAACTGCAAGGCCTACGACCCGGCCTTCGCGGGCGAGTTGGCCGTGATCGTGGACGCTGGCATGCGCGAGATGCTGGTGGAGCAGAAGGACGTGTTTTATTACGTCACGCTCATGAACGAGAACTATGCCAACCCGGACCTGCCCGAGGGCGCGGCTGAGGGGGTCTTGAAGGGTGGCTACCGCTTCGGCCGCTTCGGACCGGCGGATGCCGCACAGCGCGTGACCCTGCTCGGCTCGGGCGCGATCTTCACCGAGGTGGTCAAAGCTGCGCAGCAGTTGGCTGAGCAAGGTGTGGGGGTGGACGTGTTCAGCATCACCAGTTGGAGCGAGCTGGCGCGGGATGGGGTGGCGCAGGCTGCGAGCGGAGCCGGTGCGTACCTGACGCAATTGCTGGCCAGCAGCGCCGGCACCATCGTGGCCGCCACCGACTACGTGCGCGCCGTGCCCGAGAGCGTACGCGCCTTCATGCCTGAGGGCCGGCGCTACGCCACCCTGGGCACTGACGGCTTTGGCCGCAGCGACACGCGTGCGGCATTGCGTGCGTACTTTCAGGTCGATGCGGCGAGCATCGTGAAGGCGGCGCTGGGGGCAGTGAGATCGTCTGCGGTCTGATCGCGGTTTGCCATGGGCGGGGTGACTGCGCGCAGCAGCCCCTCACCCCAGCCCTCTCCCCAGAGAGGCGAGGGAGTAAGACACCGCGCTCGCGAATGGAGGTGGAGCGAGCGCGCCCCATCCAGAGCACCCGTGGAACCGGCTTTGCCGGGCCACTGGGTGCGCCCCCCTTCCAGGGGGGTGACGCCGAAGGCGGCGCGGGGGGATGACCTCATGCCTGCCCCTCACCCCAGCCCTCTCCCCAGAGGGGCGAGGGAGTGAAGGCAGGCTCGCTGAGATCAGGACCCAGGCGTCAAACCGCCAGACCGAACTTCTTCGCCCGATACGCCACCGTCGCGCGGCTGACCCCGAGCTCGCGTGCTGCGGCCGACAGGTTGCCCCCACAGCGCCTGATGGCCTGGCGCAGCAGGGCCAGTTCGGCCTGCTCCAGCGGACCGCCCTGCGAAGCGCCTGGTGCCGTGCCCGACGCCGCGTCTGGTGCGGGCGCCGGGCGGGCGCCCAGCAGGCTCAGCGTGGCCGGACCCCCATCGCGCCACGCCAGCGACAGCACGTCCTGTGCCAGCGACTCGCCGCTGCTGAAGAGGTGGTGCACCTCGATCGCCTCGCCGTCGCCCACGAGGATCACGCCGCGCTCCACCAGGTTCTGCAGCTCGCGGATGTTGCCGGGGAAAGCGTAGTTGTACATGGCCTTCACGGCGGCCTGGCTGAAGCCCGCCACGCTGCGGCGGTGCCGTTTGTTGTAGTGCGCCAGGAAGTGGCCCATCAGCAGCGGAACGTCGTCGCGCCGGTCGCGCAGCGGGGGCAGGTGGATGGGGAACACGTTCAGGCGGAAGAACAGGTCTTCGCGGAACCGCCCCTCGCGAACCGCCTGGCGCAGGTCCACGTTGGTCGCCGCGATCACGCGCACGTCCACGGCGATGGTCTTGCTGCCGCCCACGCGCTCCACCTCCCCTTCCTGCAGCGCGCGCAGCAGCTTGCCCTGTGCCACAAAACTCAGGGTGCCAACTTCGTCGAGAAACAGCGTGCCGCCGTGGGCCCGCTCAAAGCGCCCGGCGCGTGACGTGCCCGCGCCGGTGTATGCGCCGCGCTCCACGCCAAACAGCTCCGACTCCATCAGGGTCTCGGGAATGGCCGCGCAGTTGATCGCGACGAAGGGCTGAGCGGCGCGCGGGCTGATGCGGTGCAGGGTGCTGGCGAACATCTCTTTGCCCACGCCGGACTCGCCGGTGAAGAGCACGGTGGCGGTGGTGGGCGCCACGCGCTGGAGCATGTGGCAGGCCGCGTTGAACGCGGACGAGGCGCCGACCATGGTCTGGTCCGGCCCGGGGTTGGCGGCCGCGTAGGCCTCCAGATCGGCCACCGGCACCACCCCATTCTCGGCTGCCGCGGTGCTGCCCACAAAGGCCTGCGCGTTCAGGTAACGCAGGTCTTGCTGCACGTCGTCCCACAGGTCGACGGACTTGCCGATCACACGGCAATGGGCGTCGCCCGACGAGCGGCAGCTCACCTCTCGAAAGACGACCAGGTGACCGAACAGCGTGCTGACGTAGCCGGTGGCATAGCCCACCTGCATCCAGCAGGCCGGCGACCCGCCCACGCCGTAGGCGGCGATGTGTTCGTCGTCTTCGCTGGAGTTGTGCCAGAGAAACTCGCCCTCGTACGCGCTGGCGGTCGCGTCGTAGCTGGCGTGCACCAGCTCCACCTTGACCACGCCCTCCAGCGCGTGCAGGCGCGTGCCCGCCATGGCGGCGGCGGTGGGGTCGGCTTCGGGCCACTGTTTGCGCACCAGTTGCGCATCGCGCGCACCGCTCACATAACCCGCCCGCGTGAGCAGCCCGCGCGCCTTGTCCAGGCCGATGCTGTCGATGAGTTCGCGGCGCAGCGAGCCCAGCGATTCCGAGTGCAACAGCACCATGCGCTGGTCCTGCAGCCAGATGCGGCCATCGCCCGGCGAAAAGAACAGGCACTCGCTCAGGTCGGCCACCGTGGGGTGGGCCGCCTGGCTGATGGCGTTGGCGTTGGCGTCAAAACCCGCCAGCGGGTGCGGCTCACTGGAGGACCTCCGCCCAGCGGGCTGCGGCTCGAGCTCACTGGGGAACGTCCCGGCGCTGCGCTCGTGCGCCAGCCCGGACGCCGCGTGGCTGGCGTTCGCGAGGCGGGCCAGATCGGCCAGGGAGATCCGTTGTTTGGGCATGGTGTTGGGTGAATTTTTTGATGTCTGGTGAAAACGTGAACATCAAAATTGGTTACCAATCATAAATAAATGGCCGGGCGCAGGCTAGGTGATCCGGCCATTTTTCGCCCTAGGGAAAGTCCTGATCTTTCCCTCTGAAAAACCCACCCTCCCGGTGGCTCCAGCGGCCATGTGCGGCGGTGCCTGGTACAGCCGTTGCGAACACCGAGCGCAGCCACCGCCTGGTGTGCAGCAACAACCTCAGGAGCAAAACAATGGGTGTTTCCGAAAATCCGGTCTGGCTCGACAGCAGCCTCACCTCCGGCAAAGCCTTCGACGGCACATGGTCCACCACGCTCACCGGCGTGCGCGACGTGAAGGAGCCGGCCACTGGCCAGGTGCTCTCGCAAGTGGGCATTGCCAGCGCAGCCGACATGCGCGCCGCCATCGACCGCGCCCACGCCGCCCAGCCGGCCTGGGCCGCCATGGGCCCGCGCGAACGCTCGGCCGTGTTCCACCGCGCTGCCGCGATCTTCCAGCAGCACTTCGCCGAGCTGGCCATGACCGTCACCCGTGAAACCGGCGGCATCCTGCCCAAGGGTCAGCACGAGGTGAACGAGTCCATCACGCTGTGCCACCTCGCCGCCGGCTTGCCGATGCAGGCGCAGGGCCAGGTGCTGCCCAGCGGGCCCGGCCGGCTGTCGTTTGCGCGGCGCGTGCCGCACGGCGTGGTGGGCGTGATCTCGCCGTTCAACTTCCCGCTGATCCTGAGCCTGCGCGCCGTGGCCCCGGCGCTGGCGCTGGGCAATGCGGTGGTGCTCAAGCCCGACACGCGCACCCCGGTGAGCGGCGGCTTCATCATCGCCCGCGTGTTCGAAGAAGCCGGCCTGCCCAAGGGTGTGCTGCAGGTGCTGCCGGGCGACGCCGAAGCCGGCGAGGCGCTGGTGGTCGACCCGCGCGTGCCCATGATCGCTTTCACCGGCTCGCCCGCCGTGGGCCGCCGCATCGGCGCGCTGGCCGGTGAACACCTGAAGAAGGTGTCGCTGGAGCTGGGCGGCGCCAACAACCTGATCGTGCTGGAAGACGCCGACCTCGACGCCGCCGCCAGTGCCGCCGCGTTCGGCGCCTGGTTCCACCAGGGCCAGATTTGCATGGCCTCCAACCGCATCCTGGTGCACGAGTCCATCGCCGAAGGCTTCAAGGCGCGCATGGTCGGCAAGGCCACGCACCTGCCGGTGGGCGACGGCGCCAGCGGTCAGGTGGCCCTGGGCCCAATGATCGACGCCAAGCAACTGAAGCATTTTGATGACGTCATTCAAGACAGCATCAAACAGGGCGCCGTGCTCGAAGCCGGCGGCACCTACGAGGGCCTTTGCTACAAGCCGACCGTGCTCTCGGGCGTGAAGCCCGGCATCCGCTCGTTCGACGAAGAGCCCTTCGGCCCGGTGGTCAACCTGGTCACGTTCAGCACCGACGACGAGGCCGTGCAACTGGCCAACACCAGCCAGGGTGGCCTGGCCGCTGCGGTGATCAGCCCCTCGATCGGTCGCGCCCTGGCCATCGGCCAGCGCCTGCGCGCCGGCATGGTCCACATCAACGACCAGACCGTTTGCGACGAGTGCACCAACCCCTTCGGCGGCCCCGGTATCGGTGGCAACGGCGGCAGCGTGGGCGGCCCGGCCGACATCGACGAGTACACGCAGTGGCAGTGGATCACCGTGAAGAACGCCCCTCCACCCTTCCCGTTCTGAAGCCCCGCTATCCACCCAAAACGAGGAGACAAAGATGAACAAAACACAATCGAACCTTGGCCGCCGCGAGGTGCTGCGCGCTGGTGTGGCCACCGCCGCTGGCGCGGCGCTGCCCATGCTGGCACGCGCCCAGAGCGACACGCTGCGCATCGGCGTGGTCAGCCCCACCTCGGGCCCGCTGGGCATCTTTGGCGAGGGCGACGGCCATGTGCTGGAGCTGGTGCGCAAGAACGTGGCCAGCGGCATCGACGCTGGCGGCAAGCGCCTCAAGGTGGAGTTCATCCACAAGGACACGCAGTCCAACCCGGTGCGTGCCGCGCAGGTGGCCAAGGAGCTGATCAACAGCGACAAGGTCGACCTGGTGCTCTCCACCTCCACGCCCGAGACGGTGAACCCGGTGGCCGACGCCTGCGAGGCCGCGGGCATTCCGGCGCTGTCCACCACCTCGCCGTGGGAGGCGTTCTACTTCGGTCGCGGCGCCAAGCCGGGCGAGCCTTCGCCGTTCAAGTGGACCTACCACTTCTCGTTCGGTGTGGGCAACTTCGCCAAGCTCTACACCGACCAGTGGAGCAAGGTCGCCACCAACAAGAAGGTGGGCATGTTGCTGCCGGCCGATGCCGACGGCAACGCGATCCGTGGCCTGCTGATCCCGGCGCTGCAGAAGGCCGGCTTCACGATGGTGGATGCCGGCCCGTACCAGAACGGCGTGGCCGACTTCTCGGCACAGATCGCGCTGTTCAAGAAGGAAGGCGTGGAGATCTTCAACACCTTCCCCTTCCCGCCCGACTTCGCGGTGTTCTGGCGCCAGGCGGCGCAGCGCGGCCTGGCGCAGCAAATGAAGATCGTGCAACTGGCCAAGGCCGGCCTGTTCGCCGCCGAGATGGACGCGCTGGGCACGCTGGGCCACGGCCTGCACGCCGGGGCCTACTGGCACCGCAGCTTCCCGTTCCAGTCGTCGGCCACCGGCCTGTCGTGTGCGCAGCTGGCAGACAGCTATGAGAAGGCCAGCGGCAAAGCCTGGAACCAGCAGCTCGGCGCCACCGCCTCGCTGTTCGACGCCGCGCTGGCCGCCGTGCGCGCCTGCCCCAACCCCAAGGACCGCGCGGCGATGGCGAAGTCGCTGTCCACGCTGAAAACCGAGACCGCCGTGGGCCTGGTGGACTTCACCGCCGGCCCCGTGCCCAACTGCACCCCCACCGGTCTGGTCGGCGTGCAGTGGGTGCGCGCCAAGCCGGGCTCGAAAGCGAAGTTCGACATCGAGATCGTCTCCAACGCGGACCACCCGCGTGTGGCGGTGACTTCACAGATGAAGGCTTACGCGATGGGCAAGGGCTGACGGGTTGGTCGGGGGCGATTCAACGTAATGTGTTCCCTGACTTTCTCCTTCCCCCGCTGGGGGAAGGCTGGGATGGGGGCATGCACGCGGACGTGCTTGCCAATGGCCAGTTTTGTAGAGCGGCAACGGCCCCCATCCCCACCTTCCCCCAGAGGGGGAAGGAGTCAAGACAGATCTCGCTGAATCGCAGCTTCATCGCTCGACTGTTTCCGCCCGCGCGGATGGCTGAGGGTGGCCTATGGGCCGCGCGGGCATTTTTCTCCTCCGGTTTTGTTTCTTCGTTCCTCTTCCTGAAAGCCATCATGGATCTCTTGAGCGGTAAAGGCATCGTCAAGCGCTTCGGCAGCCTGGCTGTGCTGCGCGGGGTGGACATCACCATCCGGCGCGGTGAGGCGCTGGGCGTGGTGGGGCCCAATGGGGCGGGCAAGACCACGCTGTTTGGCGTGCTGGCGGGCACGCTGCCGGCCAGCGAAGGCCAGGTGTTTTTTGAAGGCCAGGACATCAGCGCCTGGCCCGCGGCCACGCGCTGCCGCCACGGCATTGCGCGCACCCACCAGGTGCCGCGTCCCTTCCTGGGCATGTCGGTGCTGGAGAACACGCTGGTGGCTGCGCAGCACGGCGCCGGCATGCGCGGTGCGGCGGCGCTGAAACAGGCGCAAGACGCGCTGGACCGCGTGGGCCTGGGCGCGTTGGCGGCGAGGCCCACCGCCACGCTGGGCCTGCTGGATCGCAAGCGCCTGGAACTCGCGCGCACCCTGGCCACGCAGCCCACCGTGCTGCTGCTCGACGAGATCGGCGGCGGGCTCACCGAAGGCGAGCTGCACCAGCTCGTGGACCTCATCGGCACGCTGCGCGACGACGGTCTGACCATCGTCTGGATCGAACACGTGCTGCACGCGCTGCTGCGTGTGATCGACCGCCTGGTCTGCATGGACGCGGGGGCCGTGCTGGCCGAGGGCACGCCCCACGAGGTGATGGCCAACCCGCTGGTGATGAGCGCCTACCTTGGGGGCGTCGCAGCATGAGCGCAGACCTGCTCGAAGTCCAAGGCCTGCGCGCGGCGCACGGCCAGCTGGTCGCCGTGCGCGACCTGCATTTTTCCATCGCACGCGGCGAGGTGGTGGCCCTGATCGGCGCCAACGGCGCGGGCAAGACCACGCTGCTGCGCTGCCTGGCGGGCGTGCACCCCAGCGCGGCGGGGCGAGTGACCCTCGATGGCACGGACATCACCGCGCTGCTGGCCCACCAGCGCGTGCGCCGCGGCCTGGCCATGGTGCCCGAGGGCCGTCGCCTGTTTGACGACATGAGCGTGCGCGAAAACCTGCGCGTGGCGGGCGACAACGGCCGGCCCGGTGACTGGACATTGCCCAAGGTGCTGGAGGCGCTGCCCGCGCTGCCACCCATCATCGACCGCCCCGCTGGCGCGCTCTCCGGTGGCCAGCGCCAGGCCGCCGCCATTGGCCGCGCGCTCATGACCAACCCCGACGTGCTGCTGCTCGACGAGGTGTCGCTGGGCCTGTCGCCGCTGGCGGTGGAAGAGGTCTACCGCAACCTCGCCCACCTGCGCGAGGTCGGCCGCACCAGCCTGCTGCTGGTGGAGCAGGACCTGTCACGCGCCATGGCCTTTGCCGACCGCGTGCTGTGCCTGCGCGAGGGCCGCATCGTGCTGCAAGGCCCTGCGACATCGCTCACCCGCGAAGCCGTCACGGCGGCTTATTTCGGCGTTGAAGCAGGCGCCGAAGCAAGCGCTCAGGCCGAGCGCCCCATGGAGACACACGCATGACCGAAGCCCTGATCCAGGGTCTGCTGCTGGGGGGCTTCTACGCCATCCTCGCGGCCGGCCTGTCCCTGATGTTTGGCGTCATGCGCATCATCAACCTCGCGCACGGTGACCTGGCCATCGTGGGCGCCTTCGGCGTGATCGCACTCACCGAGCGTTTCGGCCTCTCGCCCTGGCTGGCGCTGGCCCTGGTGCTGCCGGTGATGGGATTGATCGGTATCGCGCTGCAGCGCTGGCTGTTTGCGCGCACGCTGCGCGCCGGCATCCTGCTGCCGCTGCTGGTCACCTTCGGCCTGAGCGCGGTGCTGCAGAACACGCTGTACGGCGTGTTCGGCTCCGAGGCCCGCTCGCTGGGCAGCGCGCTGGGCGACCTGGCCTGGGCCAGCTGGGAGCTGCCGGGCGGCATCGTCGTGGGCCAGCTGCCGGTGATCACCTTCGTGATCGCGGTGGCCGTGCTGGGCGCGTTGCAACTGCTGCTCAGCCACACCGCCCTGGGCCGCGCCATCCGCGCCGCCGCCAGCGACCCCGAGGCCGCCGCGCTGTGCGGTGTGGACGCGCGGCGCGTGCACCGCGCAGCCGCAGCCATCGCGGTGGCGTTGGCCGGCCTGGCCGGTGCGGCGCTGGCCATGCAGGCCACGGTGGAACCCTATGGCGGGCCGACCTTGCTGATCCAGGCCTTCGAGGCGGTGGTCATCGGCGGCATCGGTTCTTTGTGGGGCACGCTGCTCGGCGGCGTGTTGCTGGGCGTGGCGCAGAGCCTGGGCGCGCTGTGGGCGCCGCAGGGCTTTCAGCTCGCCGGCCACCTGCTGTTCCTGGCCGTGCTGGGCGCGCGCCTGTGGCGCAACCACCGCCACCAGCTGGGCCGCCCCGCGCTGCCGGGCTGGCGCCTCCCGCGCACACGAAAGGTGGCACGCGCATGAACGCAAAAAAACACATCGGATTGGCGCTCGCCGCCGTGCTGCTGCTGGCCTGCGTGCCGGCCTTCGCGGGCGCCTCGGTGGTGGACAAGCTCACCACGCTCCTCATCTACATGCTGCTGGCCACCACCTGGAACCTGATGGCCGGTTACGCGGGCCTGGTGTCGGTGGGCCAACAGGCCTTCTTCGGCCTCGGCGGCTACCTGGCGCTGCGCCTGGTGGACGGCGGCCTGCCGGCCTACCCGGCGCTGCTGGCCGGTGCGCTGGGCGCGGCGCTGCTGGCCTGGCTGCTGTCGTTCTACGTGCTGCGCCTGAAGGACGGCGAGTTCGCCATCGGCACCTGGGTGGTGGCCGAGGTGATCCGCATCCTGGTGATGCTGGACCCGCTGATCCAGGGCGAAACCGGCACCTCGCTGATCGCGCTCAACGCGGTGGAGCCCGAACTGCGCCGCAGCATCGGCTACTGGTTCGCGCTGGCCGCGCTGGCCGGCATGGCGCTGGCCATGGCGGTGCTGCTGCGCAGCCACGTGGGCACCGCGGCCAAGGCCATCGGTGACGACGACGAGGCCGCCGCCTCGCTGGGCGTGCGCGTGCTGCGCACCCGGCAGGCGATCTACGTGCTGGCCGCCTTCGGCGCGGCCCTGGCCGGTGTGGCCTGGCTGGCCAGCGCCATCACCTTCCTGCCACGCACCAACTTCGGCGTGCAGTGGTCGGTGCTGATGCTGTTCATGGTGCTGGTGGGTGGTCTGCGCAGCGGGCCCGGCCCCTACATCGGCGCGCTGCTGCTGTTTGCACTGCAAGAAGTCATGGGCGACTTCGGCGCCTGGTACCTCGCCGGCCTGGGCGCGGCCGCCGCCGGCTGTGCGCTGTTCCTGCCGCAAGGGCTGTGGGGCGCGCTGAGCCCCCGCTTGTCACGGCTCTTCACCCGGCCTCACGTTTCTTCTTCCCTCTCCACCCCCCAAGAAAGGACTGCTCCATGAACCTCCAAGGAAAAACCATCGTCGTCACGGGCTGCGGCTCGGGCATCGGTTCGGACTTCGCCAAGCTCGCCCGCCTGCAGGGCGCGCGCGTGATCGGCGTGGACCGCAACGACCCCATGCTCACGCTGGACGGTTTCGTGAAGATCGACCTGGGCAACCCCGCCGCCATCGACGCCGCCATGGCCCAGTTGCCCGCGCACATCGACGCGCTGGCCAACATCGCCGGCGTGCCCGGCACGGCGCCCGCCGAGCTGGTGGGCCAGGTCAATTACCTGGGCCTGCGCCACTTCACGCAGCGCGTGATGGAGCGCATGGGCGAAGGCGGCTCGGTGGTCAACATCGCGTCCATCCTGGGCGCCGAATGGCCCGCCCGTCTGGAACCGCACCGCGAACTGGGCGCCACCGCCAGCTTCGAGGCCGGCGCCGCCTGGCTCGCAAAACACCCGGTGCCGCAGGAGACCTGCTACCAGTACTTCAAGGAAGCGCTGATCGTCTGGACCTACACCCAGTCGCAGAAGCAGTTCCTGGAGCGCGGCATTCGCATGAACTGCGTCGCGCCCGGCCCGGTGTTCACGCCCATCCTGGGCGACTTCGTGCAGATGCTGGGCAACGAGCGCGTGGAAAAAGACGCCCACCGCATGAAGCGCCCCGCCTTCAGCGACGAGGTGGCGCCGGTGATCGCCTTCCTGTGCAGCGACGCATCGCGCTGGGTCAGCGGCATCAACCTGCCGGTCGACGGCGGCCTGGCCTCCACCTACATCTGAGCGGAGACCGGCGTGCTGTCGCTCAACCCCGGATGTTTCCCATGGCGGTCGGTGGCCGGCGCGGTGCTGGCCGCTGCCTGTGCCACGACCGCCCTCGCCCAGAGCGAGCGAACCATCCGCGTGGGCGCGGTCAGCGCGCTGACCGCGCAGATCGGTTTTCCCGAGTCGTCCCGGGCCGCCGCGCGCTACTTTGACGCCGTCAATGCCGCCGGTGGCGTGAACGGGCGCCGCATCGAATACGTGTCGCTGGACGAAGGCCCCAACCCACAGACCGCGGCCAGCGCCGCCAGAAAGCTGGCCGCCGATCCCGAGGTGGTCGCGCTGGTGGGTGGCTCGGGCCTGCTCGACTGCGCCGTCAACGCCGCCACCTACGCGGCGGCGGGCCTGATGTCGCTGCAAGGGGCCTCGGTGGCGCCTGAGTGTTTCGCCGCCTCGCACATCGTGCCCATGAACAACGGGCCTTACCTGGGCCTGGAAAATGCCGTCGCCTTCGCGGTCGAGCACCTCAAGCACCGGCAGGTTTGCCTGACCGTTCTCGATCTGCCCGGCATGGCCACCGGCTACCGCCGTTCGCTGGACCGCCTCAAAGCGCCCTTGAAGTCGGCGCTGGCCGATGTGAGCTTCATCCGGCTGGACGCGGACTTTGCCGCCGCCATCCGTGCGCACCTGGCCCGAGGCTGCGGTGCCGTGGTCTTCACCGGCCACGAGCCGACTGTGCTGCGCTGGCTCGACGAGGCGCAGAAGCAGGGCATGGGGAACATCGACTGGATCTTTCTCACAACGGCCTACACCGACCGGGTGGCCAACGCAATCCGTTCACCGCAGGCGCGCGTGCATGCGATGGCGGAGTTCGAGCCCTGGCAAAGCGCCTCGTTGGCGATGCTGGACTGGAAGCGCGTCATGCGCGAAAGCGGTCTGCCGCTGAGCGCCTTGTCGCAAGGTGGCTATGTGTCGGCGCAGGTGTTCGTGCGCGTGGCCCGCCAGATCCAGGGGCCGATCACCCGCGCGACCTTCGCCCAGGCCTTGCGCGACTTGCCGGCGACCGACCTCTCGTTTCTGGGCATGCCGTTTCAGGTCGGGCAGGCACAGGCCCATGCCCCCAACCGTTCCAGCTTGCCCGTCACCTGGCGCAACGGGCTCTGGAAGATCGCGTCCCCGGTCTGGATACAGGCGCCGCCACTGACCTCGGACAAGCCCTGAGCCGTCCCTGAACCATCACTGTTTTTTTCAACCACCAAGAGGAGATTTCATGAAACACACTCAGCTTTTTCTGGGCGCCGCCCTGCTCACCGCCGCCTCGGCTTCGTTCGCCACCGAAGGCGGCGGATCGACCTATCCGGTCGGTGCCGAGAACCACCTGGCGGGCGCCGCACCGCCACCCGGTGTCTATGTGCTGGAGTACGTCAACGTCTACAGCGCCGATCGCCTGAACGATGGTCAAGGCAACGCCGTGCCCATCCCCGGCTTCAAGGTCAATGCCGTCGCAGCGGCCACCCGCATCGCCTGGGTGACGAACACCCCGGTGCTGGGCGGGCAGTTGGTGGCCCACGCCATCCTGCCGCTGGTCAAGGTCAAGGTCAGCGCCGCCGGGCAGTCGTCGTCAAGCTCGGGTCTGGGCGACGTGAGCCTGGGCACCGGCGTGGCCTGGCACCACTCGCCCCAGTTGCACAGCGTGGCGGCGCTGGACATCGTGTTGCCGGTGGGCCGCTACGATGCCGCGCGACCCGTCAACGTGGGGCGCAACTACGCGTCGGTCCAGCCCGCCTACCTGGTCTCGTGGATCGATCCGAACGGGTTGAATGCCGACGCCAAGATCGGCCTGAACCTGAACCGCACCAACAAGGACACGGGCTACCGCTCGGGCAACGAGCTGAACATCGACTACGCCCTGGGCTGGGGGCTGGGCAACGGCTGGGTGGTGGGCGTCGGCGGCAACGTCTACCAGCAACTGTCCGAAGACAAGGCCCAGGGACAGTCGGTGCCCGGCTCCAAGGGGCGCGCCTACTCCGCCGGCCCGAACCTGAAATACGACAGCGGCAAGGGCTGGTTCATCACCGCCAAGCTGGCCAAGGAGTTCAGCGTCCGCTCGCGCAGCGAGGGCACGCAGTTCTGGATCAAAACCACCATCCCGTTCTGAAGGCGTCACCATGACCGATTCATTCTTTGTGATCAAGGGTGTCCGAATCCGCTACCGGGACAGTGGCGGCCAGGGGCCAGCGGTGCTGATGACACACGGCATCGGCGAGTCGCTGGAGTTCTGGCACCGGCAGTTCGACGACCTGGCCCCGTCCCTGCGCCTGATCGCCTGGGACATGCCGGGGCATGGCTTGTCGGATGAGTCCGCCGACGCCATGAGCCTGGAAGGGCAGGCCGGCGTGGCCTGGCAGCTCCTGGACCAACTGGGGGTTGAGCGGGTGCACCTGGTGGGCAACTCGCTCGGCGCGGCCATGTCCTTGCGCATGGCCGACCAGATGCCCGCCCGCGTCGGCTCTCTGGTGCTGGCCAACTCGGCCGCGTTGGGCCCCGAAGTGTTCGGCGCCTTCAAGCTGATGACTCTGCGCTGGCTGGGTGAGCTCATGAACAAGCCCGGCCCCACAGCGGTGGCGCAACAGATCAAGGCCATCGTCCTGCGGCCCGATGCGATCACGCCACAGGTGCGCACCGCCATCGAGCGCAATGTGCGAAGACCCGGCGCGGCGGCCCACTTTCTGAAGCAGCTTCGCGGGATGACCACGCTGCGCGGCCAGCGCGAGGCGGTGTGGACGCGGTCCCATCAGATCCTGAAAGGCCTGAAGGTGCCGACGCGCATCGTTCACGGTGAGCAGGATGTGGTGTTGCCGATCGCCCACTCCGTCACCGCGCATGGCCTGTGCAGCGGTTCGGAGCTGGTGCGGCTGCAGGACTGCGGGCACACCCCCCAACTCGAACAACCCAAGGTGTTCAACGCGCTGCTGCGCAAGTGGCTTCTGTAAACCACGAGACGTCTTGGCCTCGCGCCGGTGGGTGGCACCCACCTGCCGGTCAGCGGCCTCGCTTCCACCCCCATCTGACACAGGAGACACCATGACCGTCACCACCACGCTCCCACGCACGCCCATGGACCCCGGCCTGGCCGGTTTTCTGGCCCAGGCCGCCGCGCAGGGCAACCCGCCGCTGGAATCGCTGCCGCCCGAGATCGGGCGCCAGATCTACCGCGACCTGGCCGCCGGTCTGGGCCTGCCGCCGCCAGCGGTAGCCACAGAAGACCGCAGCATTGCGGGCCCCGGTGGGCCGCTCAAGTTGCGCATCTACCACCCCGATGCCACCGGGCCGCTGCCCGCGCTGTTCTATGTGCACGGCGGCGGTTTCGTGATCGGTGACCTGGAGACCCACGACGCGGTGTGCCGCACCCTGTGCCACGGCGTGGGTGCCGTGGTGGTGGCGGTGGACTACCGGCTTGCGCCCGAGCACCCGTTTCCTGCCGCCCTGGACGACGTGGTCTGCGTGCTGCAATGGCTGGCCGCGCATGCCAAAGAACTGCGCGCCGACCCGTCGCGCATCGCGCTGGCGGGCGACAGCGCGGGGGCCCAGCTGGCCACCACCGCCTGCCTGCGCACGGCCGGTGCGATCAAGCCACGCGCCCTGGGCCTGATCTACCCAGTGGCACAGCATTACAGCGAGCCCAGCGCCTCGATGGCCGAGAACGGCGAGGGCAAGTTCCTCACCTTCGGCGTCATGCAATGGTTCATCGACAGCTACCTGGGAGGCCGCAGCGAGCTCACCCGGCACCCGGACTTCGCCTTGTTGAGCGCGCCCACGCTGGCCACGCTGCCGCCAAGCTGGGTCGCCACCATGGGCCACGACCCGCTGCGCGATGACGGGCACGCGCTGGCGCAACGCATCGAACAGGCGGGCGTCGCCACCGAGCACCGCCACTACCCGAGCGCCATCCACGCCTGCATCCACTTCACGGCGGTGTCGCCGGTGGGCGCCGAGGTGGTGGCCGACCTCGCCGGATGGCTTCGCGCGCGGCTGGCCTGACACCCCAGGGGCTTGCGGCGCAGGTACGGTTGGTCTTGAAGAGGGCTTGAATCGGAAAAACAAACCGGAAGAACCACTTTCGCCTTATGGTTGTTAAGAATAAGTGGTCCATGCCGAGGATGAGAGCGGTCAGAAGGGAGAGGAAAGCACTAAGCTGGCACCTGAGCCGCATGCGGCTGAGCGCCACTTCCCGAAAACACCTCCACCGGCACCTTGTCCATCCGATCCATGCCCCAGGAATCCCACTCCGAACAGATCGCCCTCTGGAAACCGACCCTTCTCGGCAACGCCTGGTACGCCAGTTGCCCAGAGGTGCTGCAGGACGCGTTGCTCCGGCACGGCCACCTGCGCGACGCCGCCGCCGGCAGCGCGGTGTTCGAGCACGGAGCGACCGACCTGACGCTCTATTGCGTGCTGAGCGGCCAGGTACAGGCGTACCACCCCGACCCCTCGGACGTCATTTCCCCGCTGGGCATGCTGCAGCCCTCGCACTGGTTCGGTGAAATGTCGTTCATCGACGCGCACCCCCGCTCACACACGGCCGTGGCCCACGAGCAGGCCCTGTTGCTATGTGTCGCCCGCGCGGACCTGCTGCCGTTTCTGGATCAGCACCCCGGGTGCTGGCGCGACATCGCCTGCTTGGCCGTGAGCAAGCTGCGCAGTGTCTACCAGTTGATCCCGGCGAACGTGCCGTTGCCGGCCAGAACCCGCCTGCTCAAGCGGCTCTGGCTGGTCGCCCACAGCCACGGCTTCAAGGACGACGCACCCCGAACCCGGTTGCGCCTGTCTCAGGATCGGTTGGCGTCCACGCTGGGCGTCACCCGGCAGACCACCAACAAGGCGCTGCGCGAGCTGGAGCTGCAGGGTCTGGTCAAGCGGCACTACGGCGAGGTGGAGCTGCTCAACCTGCCGGAGTGGCAGCAGGCGATGCTGGAGGAGTGAGGGAGAGGCCTCCAGCCATCCGTGGCGAGGCCATCCCACAAGGCGTTGGCTTCAACCGGGACACCACCCGGCCAAAGCACCCGAGTCACAGCCGATCAGGCCGCTCGTTGAGCACGCACCAGTACAGCTCGATCTGCTCGGCCACTTCCATGAACTTGCTGAAGCTCACCGGTTTTTCGATGTAGGAGTTGACGCCGAGGTCGTAGGCGACCTTGAGGTCCTTGTCTTCCCGAGACGAGGTCAGCACCACCACCGGAATGCGGCGAAAGCGCTCGTGCGCCTTGAGCTGGCGCAGCACCTCCAGCCCGTTGATCTTGGGCAGGTTGATGTCGAGCAGGATCACCGCCGGCAAGGCTTCACCTGCCTCCCAGCGAGGCATGAAGGCCAGCGCCTCTTCGCCATCGCGCGCCACCTGCACGTGGTTGGAGAACTTTCTTTTGCTGAACGCACGCAGCGTCAGGTCCAGATCCATCGGGTTGTCCTCGACCAGCAGGATCGGGGGAAGGTTCACAGCAGAGCTCATTCGGGAAACTCCAGGAAAAACGTGGCGCCCTCGCCAAGGGTGCTCTCACCCCAGACCCGACCGCCCATGCGGTGCACCGCCTTGGCCACCAGCGCCAAGCCCACGCCCGTACCGGGAAAGTCTTCTGCCCGGTGCAGCCGCTGGAAAATGCCGAACATGCGATCGTGGTATTTCATGTCGAAACCCACGCCGTTGTCGCGAACCCACAGGATACGCCGGCCAGCCTCGCTGCGGGTGCCGATCACCACCATGGGTGGCGTTCTGCCACGGCTGAACTTGAGCGCGTTGCCGATCAGGTTGCGCAACACCACGGCGATGCCTTCGCGGTCCAGCGGCAGGGTGAAGGACTCCATGTCCAGCTGCAAGCGCACACCGTCGCGCCGGATGTCGGCCTCGTGGCTCTCCAAGATCTGCTGCACCAGCGGCAGCAGCGCCACCGGCTCCAGCGCCATGTCGCGACGCTCCATGCGCGAGTACTCGAGCAGGTCGGAGATCAACGCCCCCATCCGCTGCACGCCCTGGCGAATGCGGTGCACAAACTGGCGTCCCTCCTCGTCCAGCCGTGGGCCGTATTCGTCCACCAGCAGCTGGCTGTAGCCATCGATGCCGCGCAGCGGGGCCTTGAGGTCGTGCGACACGGAATAGGAAAACGCCTCAAGCTCCTGGTTGGCCTGACTCAGCTGCTCGGTGCGCTCGGCCACGCGGCGCTCCAGCTCCTGGTTCAGGTGCTTGAGCCGCTCTTCGGCCTGCAGGGTGTCGGTGACGTCGAGCAGGGTCCCGATGTAACGCGGCCCACGGCCCTCGGCTTCACCCGAGATGCGGTGCACCGTGCGGCGCAGCCAACGCACCGGCCCCCAGGCCGGGTCGGTGCGAAACAGCAGTTCGCCCACTTCCTCGGCGTTGCGAATGCGCTGCATGTCGTCCACCACCATGGCCCGGTCCTCGGGGTGGATGCGGGCCAGGTATTCCGCGTCGCTGGGCGGGCGTTCCGATGGGTCGAGACCGACGTTGCGAAACAGTTGGGCCGAAATCGTCAGGTGCTGAGTGTCCACCTCGATCGCCCAGCTGCCCAGCTTGACCAGCGCCTCCGCCTGTTCGAGCATTTCCTTGTATGCCTGCAAGGCACTCGCGGCCTCCCGGCGTTCGGTCACGTCCATGGTGGTGCCATAGAGGCGCAGGGGCACGCCGTCGGCATCACATGCCAGACGGGCGTGCAGCTCGACATGGCGCAGGCCAGCGGGTGTGACGATGCGGTGCTCCATCACCCGCAGCTCGCCGGGCTCGCCTGCGGCATGCTGCTGCATGTGCTCACGCACCCGCTGCAGGTCGCCCGGGTGGACGCGGCGCATGAACAGGGCTTCCCCCGGTTCGTCATTGGCGGGGTCGTAGCCCAGCAAACGGAACATGGCATCGGACCAGATCACCTTGTGCTCCCTGAGGTCCACGCTCCAGTTGCCCAAGCGGGCCACCTCCTGCGCTTCGGTCAGCAGGGTCTCCTTCTCCTGCAGGGCCTGCTGGGCGAGGGTGATGTCGGTCACATCGAGCACCATGCCCACCGAGCCCACCGGTCGCCCGTCTCGCCACCGGATCTCGCCTTTGGCACGCAGGTGTTTGATGCGGTCACCGGGCAGGCAGATGCGGTAACTGGTGTCGTACACCGAGCCCTGTCGGATTGAGGCCCGGTAGGCCGCGTGCACCCTTTCGCGGTCGTCGGGGTGAACGATGGCGAGAAAGTTCTCGTAGGTCGGCTCGAAGCGCTCGGCATCGGTTTCGAGGATGCGGTAGATCTCATCCGACCAGACCGTCTCGCTCGCCTCCATGTCAAACGCCCAGCTGCCCATGCGCCCGATGCGCTGCGCCTCACGGAGTTGCTGTTCGCTGCTCAGCCGCGCGGCCTCGGCCTGTTTGCGCTCGGTCACGTCCTGGATGGTGGCGAACAGCTGCTTAACCTGTCCCACCTCGTCATGGGAGGCACGCACGTCGATCTCGGCGTGCACGAACCGCCCGTCCTTGCGCACAAAGCGCTTGGCCATGCGGTAGCCGCTGCGCCGGCCAGCGATGAGTTCGTCGAACAGCGCCACGTTGCGCTCGCGGTCGCCGGGCGGCGTCATCTCGGCCCAGGTCATGTGCAGCAGTTCTTCGCGCGAATAGCCGAGGATCTCGCACAGCCGGTCGTTCACCTGCAGCCAGCGCTTGTCGGTGGGTGACGAGACGGCCATGCCCAGGAAAGGCAGCTCGTAGAACATGTGCAAGCGCTCGGCCTGCTCGCGTTGCGCCTGTTCGGCCGCTTTCTGTGCCGTGGTGTCCAGCAGGATGCCGCTGATGGACACCACCTCATGGCCTGCGCCCCGGGTCAGCGAGGTCCGGTCGTCCACCCAGGCCCAGCCGCCGTCCGCGCGGCGGATGCGGTATTCCTGCCGGTACTCGTCTGGCCCCTGCACCAGGTAGGTCGCGACTTCGGCGTTGACGCGCTGCACGTCGTCGGGGTGAAACAGGTCGTTGTAGATCAGTTTGCCGTCGAGGAAATCGGCCGGGCGATAGCCCCACTGCGCCACCGATTTGCTCACGTAGCTCACGGGCCAGCCCGGCTGGTTGCGCCACTCGATCACCACCAGTGGCGAGCGGTTGACCAGCTCGTTCATGTGCAGCGCCAGGGCACGGTCCGCCTGCAGTTGCTCGGCCATGCGGTCGGCGGCCTTGCCGATCAGCGCCAGCTCGTCGCGGCCACCCAGCCCAGTGCGCACCGCCAGATCGCCCTCCCCCATGGCCTTGAGTGCTCGGGCCAGCCGGTGGGCACGCCGGAACCACAACAGGTGCAAGAGCAGCGCCAGGGCACCGGTGACGAGCAGCGCGGCGGTGGCCTCGCGGGCCACTTCTCGCTGCACGCTGGTCCGGCGCAGGGCCAGCGCATGGCTGAAGTCAACGAGCACCCCCAGCCGATGGCCGTCCAGCAGCGGCACCAGGCCGGTCAGCAGCGGCTGCCCCGCCACCCGCTCGACCGCAATGGCCCATGGCAGTGGCCGGGTGAGCAGGGGCTCCATCCAGGCCCGAACCGCGGTGTCCTGCATCACGAGAGGGACGGACCGCCCCAGGTCCAGGCGCGACAACGAGGCCAGCACCGCCGACCCGGGACCTGTGAGGTAGGCGTGATCAAGCCCGTCGTGCAAGCCCAGCGTGCCCACCGTGCGGCGCAACCACAGCGCATCGGTGTCACCCAGCCGCACATCGATGCGGGCTTGTTCAATGTTCAGCCGGTCGCGCAGCCGCATGACCTCCAGCTGCTCGACCTCGACATCGATGTCCGCCATCCGATCCTGGTAACGCAGTCCGATGCCCAGCAAGGCCAGCGCGAAGAGCAGCAAAGGCAACAGGTGGCGACCCGACATG